>CACNQT010000008.1 GCA_902622705.1 uncultured Prochlorococcus sp.
AAATTTAAAAATATTGATACAGGAATGGGTCTTGAAAGGATGGCTCAAATACTACAAAAAAAGCAAAATAATTATGAGACAGATTTGATTTTTCCTATTATTCAAAAAACTTGTGAGATTGCAAATATTGATTATTTTTCTTCAGCTGATACAAACAAAATTTCTTTAAAAATCATTGGTGATCACACAAGAGCTGTTATTCATTTAATTTCTGATGGAGTATCAGCAAGTAATCTCGGTAGGGGATATATATTAAGAAGGCTTATTAGAAGAATGGTCAGACATGGCAGATTATTAGGTATAACAAATGAATTTTTACCTCATATTGCTACTGTCGGAATTAACTTAATGCAAAATAATTATCCTGATTTAAAAAATAATAATGATTTAATTTTGAATGAGATAAAAATTGAAGAAATAAGATTTAGGGAAACTCTTGAAAGAGGAGAGAAATTGCTAGATGAGTTAATTTCTTCAGGGCAGAAATTAATTTCTGGTTTTAAAGCTTTTGAACTTTATGATACTTATGGATTTCCTCTAGAACTTACTGTAGAAATTGCTGAAGAAAATAGTATCAGTGTAGATGTAAAGGGTTTTGAAGAAGAAATGAATGTACAAAAAGAGAGAGCTAAAGCTGTTTCAAGTAATATTGATTTGACATTAGAAGGATCATTAGAGCGAGAAATAGATGTTTTTAACAAAACTGTTTTTAATGGTTATAAGTCACTCCTTTCGGAAGCTGAAATAAAGGGTATATTCTTAGATTCAACATTAGTTAAGGAAGCAAGTGAAGGTCAGAAAGTTTTAATTGTTCTTGATCAGACAACTTTTTATGGAGAATCTGGCGGGCAAGTTGGTGATATTGGAACGATATTTTCAAACGATGTTGAGGTCTTGGTTGATAATGTCATGCGAAAGAAAAATGTTTTTTTACATTATGGAACGATCAAAAAAGGAAAATTAACTATTGGACAAAAAGTTAAGACTAATGTTAGCTCCTCCAATAGAGCTAAGGCTGCTGCAAATCATACAGCTACTCATTTATTACAATCTGCACTTAAATCAGTTATTAATGAAAGTGTTGGACAAAAAGGTTCATTAGTAGCCTTTAATAAATTACGATTTGATTTTAATTCCTCTAATCCTATTTCTAAAGATCAAATTTCCAAGATTGAGACTTTAGTTAACTCTTGGATTATGGAAAATCATGCCCTAGAAATAAAAAATATGTCTAAGACTGAGGCTCTTGAAAAGGGCGCAGTCGCCATGTTTGGAGAAAAATATGATGATGAAGTGCGCGTTGTTAATGTACCAGGAGTTTCAATGGAACTTTGTGGTGGCACACATGTTAAAACTACATCCGAATTAGGTTCTTTCAAAATAATTAGTGAGGAAGGAATCTCAGCTGGAGTCAGAAGAATCGAAGCATTATCAGGCCAATCAGCATTAGACTATTTCAGTGATAGAAATGCATTAGTAAACCAACTAAGTGATTTGTTAAAAGCAAATCCTAATCAACTTTTTGAAAGGGTTAATAATTTGAAAGCAGAGCTTATTAATAAGAATAAAGAGATACAAAAAATGAAAGATGAAATTGCATATTTTAAATACTCTTCTATAAAATCATCCGCAGAAATAGTAAATTCTTTTTCAATTTTAGTAAATCAGATTGATGGCTTAGATGGGAATTCTTTGCAATCTGCAGCACTTAATTTAACTTCTCATTTAGGAAATAAAGCAATAGTGATTCTTGGGGGAATACCAAATCCAGAAAATAGAAAGTTGTTATTTGTAGTTTCTTTAGGTGATGATGTAGTAAAAATAGGATTGCATGCAGGTAAATTAATTAATGAGATTGCAAGAATTTGTTCGGGAGGTGGAGGAGGAAAGCCTAACTTTGCTCAAGCAGGTGCTAAAGATATTGATAAGTTAAGTGATGCTTTAGATTATGCTAAAAATTATTTGCAAAAAATATTAGCTAGTTATTCTGATAAATAACTACTTTTTCTGAGACTAATTTCGATTTGATCTATTAATTTCCTCGCTTCTTCAATAGTTAATTTTTTTTGATCAATTGCTGATTCAGTATTAATTCTTATAGATTCAACCAAAGAAGCTGAACTGTAATCTAATAATTGTAAAATTTCAGATTTACTGTCCTCTTTAATAATATTTCTGACCTTATATGAATTATCTGGATTTATGTCTATATGAACAACGTTGGTACTGCCAAATAAATTGTGCAAGTTTCCTAATGCTTCTTGATAAGCTCCAGTCATAAAAATCCCAATTAGGTAATCTTTATCTTCTTCTGGCTTATGCAAATTTAGTAGTGATTTAATTTTTCCATTATCAATAAAATTATTTAGTTTCCCATCTGAATCACAAGTTAAATCTGCAAAGTTGCCTTTGCAGAATGGCTCCTCTAAGTGCCTATGTATTGGTACTATTGGAAAAATCTGATTTATTGCCCAGCTATCAGGAATAGATTTAAATATAGATAAATTTGCATAATAAGTTGATGCAAGAGTTTCTGTAATTTCAGATAAATCAGGGTGATTGATTTCATTATTATTCAGGTTATTAGAAATTTCTTTTGCGCAAGCCCAAGTAAGTTCTTCGGCATAAGCTCTTTCTGCCAAACTTAAAAATCCTAATCTAAAAGCGACTAAGCAATCTTCTTTAAACTTTTTTGCATCATTCCATAGTTCAATTATTTGAGATAAATTTATTTTTTTATTTTTAAGTTTTTTTAATTCATAGAAAGTATCAAGTAAATTTGAAATTATTAATTGTTGATTTTTTTTATCAAAAATTTGTAGTTTGGAATTGACATGACTTGTTCCTAAGACATTAAAAATTAAAACTGAACAATGACTAATTATCGCTCTTCCACTTTCTGAGATTATGGTTGGATGCTTGATATTATTTAATTCACATGAATCCTTAATAGTTGCAATTACATCGTTAGCATAATTTTGGAGAGAATAATTAGTAGAAGTGTTGGAGGAGGTTTTAGTTCCATCAAAATCTATTCCTAATCCACCGCCAACGTCGATATATTGCATTGGGGCTCCTAATTTGCATAGTTCAACATATATTTGACTCGCTTCTTGTAATGCGTCTTTGATCACAGCAATATCACTTATTTGACTGCCTATATGAAAATGGAGCAATTTCATTTCGTTGATAAGATTTGCTTCTTTTAGTTCTTTTATTGTCAACATAATTTCTGGGATTGATAATCCAAATTTGGAATTATCTCCAATAGATTTACCCCACCTACCACTACTTTTACTTGATAACTTTGCTCTAATTCCTATCAATGGAGTCGCGTTAAGTTCTTGAACTGCTTGAATAATTCTTTTTACCTCATCTCGTTGTTCAATAACTATTATTGGATTTTTGCCGAGTTTTCTGGCCAAAGTAGCAATCTCAATATATTTTTTATCTTTATATCCGTTGCATATTAGTAATGAATTTTGGTTTTCAAGAAGTGCAAGGCCAATTAATAGTTCTGATTTACTTCCTACTTCTAAACCAAAATTCCATTGGCTACCAAATTCTATTATCTTTTCTAGGACATTTTTCTGTTGATTACATTTGACAGGAAAAACGCCTTGATAAATGTTCTTATATTTATAGGTTTTTATTGCTTTTAAAAAAGAGTCATGTAATGCATTTATTCGATCTTTCAAGATATCATTAAATCTTATGATTAATGGAGGATTTATTTCTCTACTCTTAAGTTCTTTGACAAGCTTAAAAAGATCAATCTTATTTTCAGATTTTATATCTTTAGTTACTGATATATTTCCTTTGGAATTTATAGAAAAATATTTATCTCCCCATTTGTCTATATTATAAGTAGAAATACTATCTTCAATAGTCCAAATATTCTTGAATTTTTTCGGCTCAAAATTGGTCAATTTATGTCTTAGTGATTAATAAATGTTTTTGAAAATAACTTAAAACAATATCTTTTATTTTAATGATTACTTGCCAAGTTACCACCCAAAAGTTGAATATACATAGAGTGATTATTAACTAAATGACCAAAGAGAGAACCTTTATTGCAATTAAACCAGATGGAGTACAAAGAGGATATGTTTCTGAGATTATTGGCAGATTTGAAAAAAAAGGATTTAAATTGGTTGGATTAAAGCAATTAATTCCTTCAAAAGAACTTGCTCAAAATCATTATGGAGTACATAAAGAAAGACCCTTTTTTGGTGATTTAGTAGACTTTATTTCAAGTGGTCCTGTTGTAGCAATGGTGTGGGAAGGCGAAGGAGTTATTTTGAGTGCTAGAAAACTAATAGGTGCAACAAAACCTCTGGAAGCAGAGCCTGGAACAATTAGAGGTGATTTAGCTATTGATATTGGGAGGAATATTATTCATGGTTCTGATGGAGAAGATACAGCAAAATTTGAAATTGATCTTTGGTTTAACGTAGAGGAATTATGTGAGTGGGAAACTTCTGATTCGAAATGGCGATCTGAAAATTAAAATTTAAATCGCAAATCTATCTAAACTAAATTTTTCTAAAAAGCTTTTCTCTATTTTTTTGAGATTTTTATTTTGAACTATTTTCAAAAGAAGATCACTTGTTATTGCAGAAAATAAAACTCCATTTCTGTAATGTCCTGTAGCTATATAAAGATTTTCAATTTTTGATTTTCCAATTATTGGTTTTAGATCTGGTGTGCAAGGTCTAAAGCCCCACCAATGTTCCATTTGTGGCCAATTAATAGCTTCTGGCAATAAAGAGCGAATGCCTTCTTGCAGTTGTTTTATTCCATTGGGAGTATTACCTTGATTAAATTTTGAATCTTTTTCAACTGTCGCTCCAACTATAATAAGTCCATCATCACGGGGAACTAGATAAGTTTTTGGACCAAAAATAACCCTTTTCAAAAAATTTGTTGGACCTTGTATTGAGAGCATTTGTCCTTTTACAGGAAAGACTGGAATCTTATTAAAAATTTTTTTACTCCACGCACCACTGCATATAATTGCTTTTTTGCAGTTAATTTTTTTTATTTCCCCAGTGGCACATAAAACTGTTGCACCTGTAATTTTGTTTTTTTCGAATGTCAAATCCTCTACTTCTGACCCCTCTTGAAATTCGACTCCATTCAAGGAGCATGCTCTCTCAAGTGCACGCATCAGTTTTCTTCGGTTATCTATTTGACCATCTTGTTCAAAAAGTAAACCATGTTTCCAAATAGAATTCATTCCATTGATTTCTGTTTGAAGATCTTTGTGATTTAAATATTTTCCATATTCATAAGTGGGAAACTCTTCAAGATCTTCTTTGTTTTTAAAAGGAACTACTATGCCACATTTTTTTAAACCGCATTTAATATTACTATCTTGTTCAATACTTTGTATCCACTTTGGAATTAGATTTTGACTTTCTTGGCCAAATTTTAGTAATTCATCTTCGAGCCCTTCGGCATGAGTAGCTAACATTCCTGCAGCAACAAATCCAGCTGATTCATTTCTGTTTTTGCTTAAAACTAAAACTTTGAAGTTATTTCTAGAAAATTCATAAGCAATAGATAAACCTAAAAGTCCACCTCCAATGATTAATATTGAATTTTTGGTTTCTTGTGCCATTTAAAAATTAATATTTTTATTTGTGTTTTGGTCCTCTTTTCCTTTATATCCAATAATATTAATAAAGAGACTTTTAATAATGAACAATTTGGAATCTTGGGAAGCTGTGATTGGTTTGGAAACTCATGTACAGCTTAATACGAAAAGTAAAATATTCACATCTGCTTCAACAGCTTTTGGTGATGCACCTAATACCCATATAGATCCTGTAGTTTGTGGTTTACCAGGAACTCTTCCAGTTCTGAATGAGACTGTTCTTGAGTATGCTGTAAAAACTTCGTTAGCATTAAATTTAAGCGTTGCAGAACATTGTAAATTTGATAGAAAACAATATTTTTATCCTGATCTTCCTAAAAATTATCAAATTTCACAATTTGATGAGCCACTAGCTGAAAATGGTTGGTTAGAGGTTGAAATAATTGAAAAGGACAAAGAACCTTATATAAAAAAAATTGGTATTGAAAGGCTACATATGGAAGAAGACGCTGGAAAACTAGTCCATTCAGGAAGTGATAGATTAGCTGGCTCTAAGTATTCTTTAGTTGATTACAATCGTGCCGGAATAGCATTGTGTGAGATTGTAAGTAAACCAGATATTCGATCAGGTAAAGAGGCATCTGAATATGCTTCAGAGATTAGAAGAACAGTCAGATATCTAGGGGTATCAGACGGAAATATGCAAGAGGGTTCATTACGCTGCGATGTCAATATTTCAGTTAGAAAAGGACCTAATGCTCCTTTTGGTACCAAAGTGGAAATAAAAAATATGAATTCATTTTCTGCAATTCAAAAGGCTTGTGATTATGAAATAGCCAGACAAATAGAAGTTTATGAAAATGGAGGAAAAATTTTCCAAGAAACAAGGTTATGGGATGAAGCTAAGCAATTAACGAAAAGTATGAGATTAAAAGAAGGTAGCAGTGACTATAGATATTTTCCTGATCCTGACTTAGGTCCAATTGAAATAACAAAAGCCCAACAAGAAATATGGTTTAAAGAACTACCAGAATTACCTTCAAAGAAAAGATATAAATACGTCAGTCAATTTGGGTTGTCTGCATATGATGCAAGGGTAATTTCTGATGAAATAAGCATGGCAAACTTTTTTGAAGAAACAGTAGCAAATGGTGCTGAGGCTAAACTAGCTTCAAATTGGGTAACAAGTGATATTGTGGGCTATTTAAAATCAAACAAACTAAGTTTTAGTGAATTAACGCTTAGTCCTGAAAATCTTGCGGAAATGATTAAAATGATTTCAAAAAATATAATTAGTGGAAAAATTGCAAAAGAAATTTTACCTGAACTTATTAAAAAAAATATTTCCCCGAAAAAATTAGTTAAAGAAAAAGGGTTGGCAATGATATCTGATTCTTCAAGTATTTCACCAATAATTGATGAACTTATAAATGAACATCCAAATGAAGTTCAAGCATTTAAAAATGGCAAAACTAAGTTACTTGGTTTTTTTGTTGGTCAACTTATGAAAAGAACAAAAGGTAAAGCTGATCCTAAACTTGCAAATAAACTTCTTATGGAAAAATTAAATAGCTAAAGCTTAAAGAAGCTCTTTTATCGTATTGATCCATTTATTTTGATCATCCGAATTCTCTAAAATAATATCTGAGAATTTTCTTTTTTCTTCAAAACTTAATTGAAAATTTATCAATTCATATGCTTCTTTTTCGCTAATTTTATCTCTTGTGATAAGTCTGTTTTTTTGTATTTCTTTAGGACATTTAACTAACCATATTTCAGTGCAAATATCTTCAAATTTTGCTTCAAACAATAATGGAATAACCAATACTATAGTTTGATTATTTCTGTATTGACTGCATTCTTCTATCATTCTTTCTTTAATTAAAGGGTGAAGTAGTTTTTCAATCCATTCCTTGCTTGCTGAATGTTTAAAAATAATGTTCCTTAAAAGTTTTCTGTTTATTTCCCTTTCTGAATTACTTTTATTATCAATAATTTTATTTCCAAAATAATCTAAAATTTTCTTATATCCATATGTGTTTGGTTTGATTAATTCTCTTGAAAAATGATCTGCATCTAATATTGGTATGTTTTTATGTTTTCTTATGTAATTAGTTATGGTTGTCTTCCCACTTGCAATACCTCCTGTTAAACCAATCCTTCTTTGGTTGTTTTTTAATTTTTGAAGAATATCCATATAATTAATAATAATCTAATTACTTAGTTTCTTTAGTTTTAAAGAGTAGTTAGTATGAATTAAAATACCAAAAAGTTTGAGCCAGTTAGATTCCAATTGGTCGTTTGTTGATGACAGTAAGGTAACACCCAAGGGGTTTCTTTTTGCTGGGATATCTGCTGGTTTAAAAGCTTCTAATAAAAAAGATTTAGCACTAATACTCGCTCCAGAAGGAAGTATTTTTAGTGGGATGTTTACCCAATCAATTGTTCGAGCTTCATGTGTGGATATTTGCGAGGAAAGGATTAAAAAAACTTCAGGTTTTGTAAGAGCAATATTAATTAATTCTGGTCAAGCAAATGCATGTACAGGAAATCTTGGCATTCAACATTTTCAAATTGCTACTGGAAAGATTGCGGAACTTTTAGGAATAAAAGAAGAAGAAGTTTTAATGTGCTCAACTGGTGTAATTGGTGTTCCAATACAAATAAATGATTTAGTAAAAAATTTACCGAATTTAGTTAGTGATTTAAAGGGTAATAATTTTGCAAATGCAGCGGAGGCAATTTTAACTACTGATTTGACTTTGAAAAAAGTGTCAATAGAGACGATTATTCAAGGTAGAAAAATAAAAATAGCAGGATTTGCAAAAGGTTCAGGAATGATTTACCCCAACATGGCTACAATGCTTGCGTTTCTAACCTGTGATGCGGGTATTCAAAAAGAAGAATGGGACAAAATGATTGCTTTTGCGGTTCAAAAATCTTTTAATGCAATATCAGTTGATGGAGAGACAAGCACAAATGATTCTTTTGTTGGAATAAATGCAGGAGAGAAAATTGAAAAAAGGTTTTTTCCAATTATCCAACAAGGGATTGATATTGTATGTCAGAACTTGGCAAAAAATATTGCAAGGGATGGAGAGGGAGCAAATTGTTTATTAGAAGTTTTGGTTCAAGGAGCAAAAAATACAGATGATGCAATTATGCTCGGGAAATCTATTTGTAATTCTGCCTTGGTAAAAACTGCGATACATGGTTGTGATCCAAATTGGGGACGAATCATTTCTGCTGCAGGTAATTCTGGAGTTAAATTTAATTTAAATGACGTTGACTTGTATATAGGAAACGCCCACATTTTGGAAAAAGGCAAGTTAAATAAATATGATCCACAAAAAGTCACAGACTATATTAAGTCCAGAATGAAAGGTAGATATTTGGTAGATGATATTGTAAAAATTATGATTAATCTAAATTCTGGCGAATCGAAAGGCACAGCTTGGGGGTGCGATCTTTCTAAAAAATATGTTGAAATAAATAGCGAATATACTACTTAAGTTTTAGTAAATCTAATGGTAAATATTTATTAATATAGAGAAACAGTATTGTTAAAGTTCCAATTACAGAGCCTATAAAACCTCCAAAAAAATTAACTAATAATCCAGATTGTCTAATTACTGCTTCTTCTTTTTTTTCTTCTTCTTCAAAATTAGGAGAATCAACTACTTTTAAGCGCTTATTGGTTGTTGGTTGTTTAAGTTGTTGGTGTCGGATGAGGGCTTCGAAATCAGGCATGGAATTTGTGAGGCAATTGAACAATAAGCAGACCAGCCCGTCATTCGACGAGGATCTGATCTGCCTAAATCGTCTACAGCTTCAAATACAGCATTGCCAGAGGCTTCTGCTTTATCAAATGCTGAGAGTAAGGGTATAAATGTATCAAAAACATATAAACCAAAATTTTCTAGAGCTGCTTTGGCTTGTTGTGCTGCTTTTTGCTGTCTAAAATCAACTTTTACTATTACTACAGCATGGTTAACTTTTAAGTTGCTTAATAAATTAGCTAGTTCAACAGTTAATTCTACTGATCTTGCTTTTGCAGTTGTAGGCAAGATAACTAAATCTGAACCATACGCTAAGTGTTTAAGTTCTTCTTGATCACTGCTAGCCTGACCATCAGTTATTACAATTTCTGATGATCTTGATGCTTTAGCAGCAGAACTGACGGGGAAAACTGGAAATGGAAGATTGCCTCTTGATGCGTATGCTAAAGCAGATCTATTCTTGTCGGCATCGACTATGCAAACTTTTTTACCTTCAGAATGCCAAACACTTGCAAGGTGAATACTTGTACAGGTCTTGGCAACCCCCCCTTTTTGTCCGCAAACGGTAATGAACAATTTTTTTTTTAATTTCTCTTACTTTGGAGAATAATTTCTTAATGTCAAGAGAAACTGATTTTTAATGCTTTAAAACTTATTTTTTGAAACATTCTAAAGAAGTTAATATTTTTAGATAACCTTATAAAGTTCCTTATTTAAATCGGCTAGTGAAGAAAAGAATTGGATTAGGTACGTGGTCTTGGGGGAATAAGCTTTTCTGGAATTACCAATCTACAAATGACGATGATTTACGTGAGACATATGATGAAGCGTTACGAAGAGGTTTCGATCTAATTGATACTGCAGATTCTTACGGTACTGGGAATCTTCAGGGCAGAAGTGAATTGTTGATAGGAAAATTTTTACTAAATACTCCTTCAGCAAAGAAAAAAAGCATTCAAGTAGCAACCAAACTTGCACCTTATCCCTGGAGAATAGGTAACAGAGGCTTTAATAAACCTTTTTTGAAAAGTTTAGAGAGACTTAATAACAAATTAGATATAGTGCAATTACATTGGTCAACTGCAAAATACAATCCTTGGCAGGAATTAGGGCTGTTGAATAATCTTTGCGATTTAAAAGATGAAGGCTTTGATTTTCAAATAGGCTTATCAAATATAGGCCCTAAAAGATTGATGAAATTAATTAATTTTTTAGCAAAAAGAAATCAGAACCTAAAGAGTGTTCAAATACAGTTTTCTTTGCTTGCTCCCGATTTAGGAAAACAATATCAGGTAAAAAAAATTTGCGACGAAAATAATATTGATTTCTTTGCTTATAGTCCTTTGTCCTTTGGAATACTTTGTATTGATCCAGATAAAGAAGAAAATAAAGAAAAAAGTTTTATTCGTAATTCCTTATTTGAAAACTATAAAAAACCAACATATGAATTGCGTAGGTGTCTAAAAAGAATTGCGCATCAAAGATCAGTTTCCCAAGCGCAAGTAGCAATTAATTGGTGTTGTTATCAAGGAACTATTCCACTTGTTGGAATGCGAAAAAAATCTCAAGTTATAGATGTATCTAATGTATTTAATTGGAATTTAAAAAAAAATGAATTTAAAGTACTTCAGGAAGTTTCAAAAAAATGTTTAAAAAAAATGCCGAAAAATCCTTTTTCGAGTAATTAATTAAATTTTTAGCTAGATATTTTCTTATTTTTTTTGATTTGACAACCACTATTCCATAGTTCATTGGGAAATTTTTCACCAGTGAATCTAATAACTTTTGGTTTGAGATTTATTATCAAGTCATTTAGTTTTTTATTAGATTCCATTTTGCAAGATTGGATTTCTTAATAAGATAAATTAATTTAAAACTTATCTTCTCAGTATTTATACATATAAAATTAAAAAAATTCTTTTTAATACAAGTAATTGCAGCAATATTTACACACTCATAAATTATCTACTACAACTTCTTTAGTTATTTAAAAAAGTGGAGTCCTTCCAGACTCCTCGTATCATTTGGTTGATAAGGCTGATATAACCCCATCTCCTTTTGGATCAAGCAGCAACTGGTGCTGTTTGACGGGAGAAACTAACGATTTTGTTAGCATTTGTGTTTTTGCTCTAACCGAGCCGGCTTCAGTCACCTTCCTTATGCCCCGTCGAAACCATTACAACCCCAAATAGTGGAGTTGAGCGGAATCGAACCGCTGTCCGAAACATCGGTTGAGATCACCTAGTCCAATTGGACATTTATATTCTGACAGGCAAAATGGTTATTGAATAGTTATTTTTACTAAGTTTTATCGTATATGAATGTAGTGGCATCATCTCCGGAGGGACTAGAGAAATCTTTAGCAAATGAAATTTCAAATTTAGGCGGATTTAATATTAATACTTATAAAAGATTTATTAATTTTGAATGTGATTTTGAAACTTTTTATAGAGTTCATTTCTATTCCAGATTAGCGTTTCGTTTTTATAGAGAAATTGCACGTTTTAAATGCTATGACAAGCAATCTTTGTATGCGGGGGTTAGAGATTCATTTGATTGGTTAAATTGGTTGCACTTTGATAAAACGTTTAATGTTCAAGTGACTGGGAGAACATCTTCTTTAAGTCATACTCATTTCACTGCTCTTGAAGTAAAAAATTCTATAACTGATTTGCAACAGGCAGTTTGGAATAAAAGATCAAATATTTCTCTAGCCAATCCTGATTTTATAATTCATCTCCATTTAAATAATAATAAAGCAATTCTCAGTCTTCAAAGCAGCTTTGAAAGCTTACACAAAAGAGGCTATAGACCCGCAATAGGAAATGCTCCATTAAAAGAAAATTTAGCTTCTGGATTGATAAATATGACTCAATGGAATGGCAAAGTTCCATTAATAGATTTTATGTGCGGCTCGGGAACTTTTTTAATTGAGGCAGTCAACCAATACCTTGGAGTTCCTATAAATATTGATCAAGTATATCTTTTTGAGAATTGGTTGGACTTTAGGAAAGATATTTATCTTAATGAAAAAAATAAGGCAAAAAATCAAATTATAAATTATGAAAAATTGCCAACAATAATAGGATGTGAAATTAATAAAAAGGTTTTTGAGCAGGCGAATGTAAACATATCATTAGCTGGACTAAAAATTATATTGAGCTTATAAATAATGATTTTTTATCACTCCAATTAAGTTGCACACCTGGGATAATCATATGTAATCCTCCATACGGCAAAAAATTAGGCGATGAAAATGAATTGATTTATTTATATGAACAAATGGGAATCTTCCTAAAGAATAATTTTTCAGGTTGGGAATTTTGGCTGCTAAGTGGAAATCCAAAACTAACAAAATATTTGAAAATGAAATCTTCATTGAAAATTCCTGTTAGTAATGGGGGAATAGATTGTAGATGGATAAAGTATTTAATAAGGTAATTTATTTTTTGCCTAAAACCGCTTTTGTTGTCTTGCCTAAACCCTCTAATGTTTGAGGAAGATATGGTCCTTTGGCTAATTTTCCTCCAAGTTTTAAACTTAAGCCTGCAAGAACTAAATCGATAAATATTATGAGTAATAAATTATATTCAATATTCCAATTATTATATTTTATGAGAAAAAGGTAGAAAATAATATGGATGCAAATTAGTACTAATAATAATAATGTGCTGCCAATTGCCAAAAATATTCCACCACTAATTAATCTTCTTTTTTCTCTATCTACTTCTTGAAGAGCTATTCTTACATGCAAATCCATAACTGAACTTGCAATCGCTGAAATTCTGGAAGCGGTATTTGCAAAGTTTTTATTTTTTGGTTTTTCCATATTATTTTCTGCCACTGTTTAGGAGACTTCCTATTAGTAAACCAATACCAGCTGCAATAGCAATAGATAATAGTGGTTTTTTTCTTATTGGACTTTCTATTTTTGGTCTAAGTGTATTGTTAAGCTCTTCTAATAAGTCTTCTAATTGACTTTCAATAGGCTCAATTTTTTCTGATATTTCCCAATTGTTTTCTCTTATTGAATCAATGATTTCAAATAGTTGGCTTTTTATTCCAATGGCTGAGGTTCCACTATGGCTAGCTATTACTTCAACTAAATCATCAATACTCCCTTTTGTGGCTTCAAGGGTTTGTTGTGCAATGTTAGGCCATTTTTCTTTTATTAAAGGTATTAAACTGTCAATTTTTTCAAGTAACCATTTTTCCAAGATAACTTCTTTTTCAGGAAGATCAGATTTATCTTCTTTTTCTTCTACTTCTTTGGGAGGATGGTAAGTCTCCATTACTCAAACTTATTTATTTTAAGATTAGACCCTATTTTCCTAATTCGGAACCCTTATCTAAAGAATTGTGCGATTTATATAGAATAAAAACATATAAAAGTTTATTTACATTTTATTCATCTACTCTGTTCTGTAAGAAGGTTTTGTTAAGCTATTACTGAATTTATTAAATGAGTTTAAATTTCATCATGGATATTACATTTGCATCATTAATTTTTGCATCTCGCACAATCCCTACAGATTTTGGATTAGTAGCTGCAGCTATCGCTGGAGCTGGAAGTTTGCTATTTATTGCTTTAAGATTTGTTCCCGATGCAAGTAATTAAATAACAGGAAACATCTCTTAGATAATATATCTTTACTCAACTTTTTTTGAAAATAGATTCGATTTATTTATCAACTAGATAATGAATAAATGGGTTTTGCTTGAACATAAAGTTTATTCTGCTAAAGCTATAGATATTCATTATGATTTTCTTGTTGAAAATGGGATAGATTGTTTAACTTGGAAATTTTTAAAACTACCTTTATTAAATCAAGCTTCTATAGAAATTTCTAAGCAGCCAAATCATAGACTTTTATGGCTGTCCAGGATAGAACATGAACTTTCTGATAATAGAGGGTTTGTAAAAAGAATTGATCATGGAATATTTAAAAATGTTTCTGATAAATTGGACTCTGAATATTATCGATTCATTTTGGATGGTGAACTTCTTTCTGGTTTGTTTGAAATTTCGGGTAATACTTGTAGATTGAGCAAAAATTATTAATATTCATTTATAAATAAACGTAATATTTCTATTGAGAATTTTTGCAAATTAGTTATTCTTATTTAGCTATTGAGACTTGAGATTGGTACATATCAATCAGGTCGAGTTTGAAAATTTTAAATCTTTTGGGGGAAATGTAAAAATTCCTCTTGAAGAAGGTTTCACGGTGGTTACAGGCCCTAACGGTTCTGGGAAAAGTAATATTTTAGATGGAATTTTATTCTGTTTAGGTCTGGCTAATAGTAGAGGGATGAGGGCTGAAAGATTACCAGATCTAATAAATAACTCCAAAGTTAAAGAGGGTAAGTCATCAGAAACATCTGTATCAGTAAAATTTAATATTCAAGATTGGTCTCCCAGAGAGGACCTTCCGCCTTTGGAACTAGAAGAAGAAGAAATTTCCCTTAATAAAGGTCAAAAAGAATGGGTAGTTTCTAGAAAATTAAGGCTTATGCCAGGTGGTTCTTATGCTTCTACTTATACTTCTGATGGTAAACAATGTACCTTGCAACAAATACAGAGAATATTAAGAGATATTAGTGTTGATCCTGAGGGCAGCAATGTTGTCATGCAGGGTGATGTAACAAGAATAGTATCAATGAATAATAAGGAGAGGAGAAATCTTATTGATGAATTAGCAGGAGTGGCACTTTTTGATACAAGAATAGAACAAACTAATGCAAAATTAAATGACGTTTTCGAAAGACAAGAAAGATGTGAAATTTTAGAAAATGAATTGCAATTTAGTAAAAATAAGCTTGAAAAAGAATGTGAAAAAGCAAAGCGATATAAAGAGTTAAAGGCAAAACTATTACAAATAATAGAATTAGAGAAAGTTCTTATTTTTGAAAAACAAGTTAAGCATGTTGAATCTATAGAAAAAAAAGAAAGTGAAATTGAAAAAAATAAAATCTTATTTAATAAACAAAAAGAATCTATTAGTAAAGAAATATCGGTTTTAGAAGATGCTTTGAAAATACTTGTTGATGAGCTTAAAGAGAAAGGAGAGGATAAATTGATAAAAGTTAATTCTGATATTGGAAGTATTAACTCTAGCTTGAGAGAACTTGATAGGATATCAATTCTGAATAAAGAAGAAGGTATTAAATTACAAAAACAGAGAGATGAAATTGCAATTTCTAAGAGGAATATCGAGTCAGAAAAGATGAGACAAGAAAATTTCGATGATAATTTTTTAAATCAATTGAACTTGCAAATTGATGCTCTCACTTTAAAACACAAACTATCCAGAAAAAAACTTTCTGATGCGGCTGGAGAATCTGGAGAATTCTCAAAACAAAGTATTAAATTAAATGCTGAGCTTGA
This sequence comes from uncultured Prochlorococcus sp., assembly GCA_902622705.1. Lineage (GTDB taxonomy): Bacteria > Cyanobacteriota > Cyanobacteriia > PCC-6307 > Cyanobiaceae > Prochlorococcus_A. Next base: position 15,767 of record CACNQT010000008.1, read on the forward strand.
AAGTATAAAAAATCAAATTAATCCTTTGGAAATAAAAAAAAGGAAAATTGAAGAAGAAACAATTCAAAATAATATTCAAAAAGATGAGATATTGTCACAGATCGAATCCTTAAACTTAGAAAAGCAGAAACTTTTGCAGGGAAATCAAAGAAAAAAAGAGACATCCGATACAAAGAATAAAAACCTGGCAAGTAATAGCGCAGAAATTAATTCTTTAAAAAATGAAATCGATTTATTAATTAAAACTAAATCAAGGCTAAATAACGAGCAATTAAGGCTTGAAAAGGATTTATCTAGATTTGAAAGTAGGAAGGAAGCTTTAAACGAATCTAGAGGTTCATATGCTCTAAGAATTCTCTTAGAGGCAGGGTTAGAGGGTATACATGGTTATGTAGCTCAACTTGGAGAGGTCAGTGAGAAAAATAGATATGCATTAGAAATTGCTGCTGGAAATAGGTTAGGACAAATTGTTGTTGATAATGATCATATTGCTGCAAAAGCAATTGAAATTCTTAAAAAGAAGAAAGCGGGAAGATTAACTTTTTTACCTTTAAATAGAATTAAAAGTCAAAAAAAGAATTATGCAATTTCAAGATTTGAAAATAATAGGGAGAATGGATTTATTGATAAAGCTATTAATCTAATTTCTTTTGATGAAGTTTATTCAGATGTTTTTCGATATGTTTTTGGAGATACTTTGGTTTTTTCAGACTTATCCTCAGCTAGGTTATCTACACAAAAAAATAGGTTGGTTACCTTAAGTGGTGAATTATTAGAAGCAAGTGGTGCTATTACAGGAGGCAGTAAGTTAAATAAAGATTTGGCATATAGGTTTGGAATTAATAATGATATTGATGATTCTAGTCCTATAAAAGAGAGATTATTAGTTATCGAAGAAGCTTTAAAAGAGTCAAATAATGATTTAATACTAAAAAATAATAGATTAAGTATATTAAATTCTAACCGCAGTCGAATAATTGAGGATTGTGCCTCATTTAATAAAGAAATTGAAGTAAATCAAGATTCTCTTAAAGCTGTCTCGCAAAGAGTTGAGGATTGTAAATCGAGATTAAATAAACTTGATACTGCTAATAATTTATTAGTTAGAGAGTTAGGTCATTTAAAAAATCATTTAAAGCCTTATCACGATAAGTTTGATCAACTACAAACCATTCAAAAGGCAAATTATGAAAAAAATCAAAAATCATCATTAATAGCTTTTAATAACGATTTTAATAATCTTGATAAAAAACTCGAATTACTTATTAATGAGAGGGATGCATTAATAGATAAAAAAAATCAATTTGCTTTAAAAAAAGAGCGTATAAATAATTCACTAAAAATAACTTTATTACAAGAAAAAAACTTGCAAGAATCTATCAAAGAACTTGCAAGTTCCCATAGTGAATGGATAGAAAAAAGAGATAAGTTTAAAAAAGAGCTTTTAGTTCTCGATAATCAAAAAAATGCCTTAGAAAAGGATTTAGGATTATTGAGAAGGAAAAGAGATAAATTAAACTTTTCAATTTCAAATAAAAGGCAAGAGCATAATAACTTTTTATTGAAGCTTGAATATCTTGAAAGGGACATGAATTCTCTTAAAGAAGAGATGAGAAGTGAGAAAATAAAATTAGAAAATTATAATAAAGCTCTACCTAATCCTCTGCCGGATTTTGGAGAATATGAAGGTAAGAGTCTTGAATTTTTGCAATCAGAAATCTCGATCATAAATGCAAAACTACAAAGCTTAGAACCTGTAAATATGTTGGCTCTTGATGAATTAGAAGAATTAATTGATAGGTTAAATGGTTTACGTGAAAAATTGGAAATTCTATCTAATGAAAGATCTGAATTATTGCTGAGAATAGAAACAGTATCTACTATGCGTCAAGAGGCTTTTATGCAAGCATTTGTAGAAGTTGACAAACACTTTAGAGAGATTTTTGCCAATTTATCCGATGGAGATGGTTTCCTTCAGCTTGAAAATCCGAATTTTCCTTTGGAAGGAGGCTTAACTTTAGTGGCGCATCCTAAGGGGAAAAATGTCAGAAGGTTAGCTTCTATGTCTGGTGGTGAAAAATCATTAACGGCTTTAAGTTTTTTATTTGCTTTGCAAAAGTATAAACCTTCCCCTTTTTATGCATTAGATGAGGTTGATAGCTTTTTAGATGGCATTAATGTTGAAAGGTTGTCCAAATTAATATCTAATCAGTCATCAAATGCTCAATTTATAGTCGTAAGTCATAGAAGGCCTATGATAAGTGCGTCTGAACGAACAATTGGTGTTGCGCAAGCGAGAGGTGCTAATACTCAAGTTGTTGGGTTACCAAATGCTGCATAAACACACTTTTTTAAATTTATACGTCAGAATGAAAAAAAGCTATTTATGAGTTTGTCTAACACATCTGCAAATAAGAATCGTCCAAATTCTGTTCCTAGCGAACGGTTATGGTTAAGGTCAGAATTAATGGGAACACAAGTTATAACTACTGATACTGGGAGGCGTTTAGGTGTAGTTGGAGAAGTTGTTGTTGATATTGATAGAAGAGAAGTAGTTGCTTTAGGTCTTAGAGATAATCCACTTACAAGGTTTTTACCGGGCTTACCAAAATGGATGCCCTTAGAAAGCATTAAGCAAGTTGGAGATGTCATATTAGTTGATTCCCTAGATTCATTGAGTGAAGGTTTTTCTCCAGAAAGATATGGAAAGGTAATAAATTGTCAGGTGATTACAGAATCTGGACAACTTTTGGGAAGGGTTCTAGGGTTTTCTTTTGATATTGAGACTGGCGATTTGATTTCTCTTGTAATGGGTGCAGTTGGTGTTCCCCTTTTAGGCGAGGGAGTTTTAAGTACTTGGGAAATTCCTGTTGAGGAAATAGTAAGTAGTGGTACGGATAGGATTATTGTTTATGAAGGTGCTGAAGAGAAATTGAACCAATTAAGTAGTGGAATACTTGAGAAACTTGGAGTAGGAGGTTCTTCATGGGACGAAAGGGAAGTAAATGGATACTCAGCAAATCTTGTACCAGTTGAGAATCAGTTACTTTCTGGTTTGGAATCAGAAGGACAAAATAATTTAGTTGAAGAATATGAAGAAGAAGTTTTCGAGCAAGATGATTATGAAGATGATGAAGAACTTGAATATGTTGAAATAGAGAATTCTTCTGAAGAAATTAATAATAGAAAAAAGTTGTACATGGAGAATGATTATACTAGTCAGAATGAGAATCTAAATAACGTTAATCCAATAGATGAAGCAAAAAATATTGATCTTCAACAAAAGCAAAAATCAAATACTAATTTGGCATCGAAAAGACCAATTCAAAATTCAAAAGAAACTTTAGATATTGAACCAGTAGATGAAAAAAATTTAGTTAAAGATAATAAAAAATTAGAAAATTTTGAAATTGATGATCCATGGTAATTATGAAATTTTTTTTATTGAATTAACAATCATAAAAGCGAGTTTGTTGGCGGCACCTTTTCTCCCCCTTTGTTTAAGTAAATTATCACTAATACTTTTTAATTTATTCTTGTTTTCAATTAGAAATAATACTTCTTTTGCAACTTCTCTAGGAGAAATATTGCCTATCCTTTCTGGGACAATAAATTTCTTTGCTTTAATATTTGGCCAAGCAAAAAATCTCTTTTTTTTTAAATATAAAGATTTAACTATAAAAGTTAGCAATCTATTTATAAATGAAATTTTTCCAATTACTCCAAAAAGACCATCCCAAGCATTCATCATATTTAAATGTTGAGTTGGTAGAACAACTAACATGGGAAGAGAAATTGCTGCCAATTCTGCAGTATTTGCCCCCACAGTTGTAATCGCTAAATCACATTCTTTTAAAATTTCATAGCAAGGACTTTTTTTAATTAAATAAATTTTTGTATTATTTGATGTTTCAATGACAGAATCAAAACAGGAGTCTTTAATGTTTTTAATTGTTTTGATTTTTGATGAGTAATATTTTGCAATAGGATTTCTCTCACTTTGGAAGAATAAATATTCACTTTTATTGGTGGTTGGGGCAACGGGGATTATAAAATTTATATTTTGATTTTTTCTAGCTATATGATCTGCTAATTCTAAAAAGAACGGAATTCCAATAGAGAGCTTGGCTTTTTTAGAGCCTGGTAATAGTGCAAGGTATTTTTTTTCTTTATTTTTTAATGATATTTCACTATTTAGTTTTACATCTGCCATTAAATCGCCTATTACATGACATTTACTTTTATGCCTTTTAGGGATTGATTCTTTTACTTTTGTATTCATAGCTGCAATTTCGTTTGTCCATTGAGGCCATCGTGCAATCCATTCAGCATACGTGATGTTTAAATAACCTAATCTTTTAGCTAATAAAATGCTCCAAAATTGATCCCCTCCAAGGAAGATGACTACACCTTTTTTTGGCCAATAAGCAAAAGAACATGGGTTTATTAATAATTTCCAAAAACAGTTTGATTTTGTAATTAATTCGAATTGATTCCATGAATTTGCAACTTTGTATTCTTTACCAGTCGCATTTGGGCAAGGAACAAGGATTAACCTAATAATGAAATCTAGTTTATCCTTATCACAGGATAATTTTTTTATTTTGTCAAGCTCTTTTACTACAGGTCTTACCCATGTAGCTAATTCGCCAGGACCATTAGAAACTATAACTACTGCAAGTGATTTTTTTTTCATTGCAGATAAACCAGAATACATTAAATGCGGACGGCGAGACTTGAACTCGCAAGGCCTAAGCCACACGCTCCTTAGACGTGCGCGTCTACCAATTCCGCCACGTCCGCAAAGGGTTTTCGGCAACCGGTTGCTGTCTAAACCTTAGAAATATCATACATTACTGACTGGAATAAGGATGTAGTTCTCAGAGAGATTTTTTGAATCATGGGAATTATTTTTCTATTGCATTAAACAAATATTTATACATATATAACGTTCTAGGTTGTATTGTAAAAAAGTCCTCTGATTACTAAAAAATTTTGTTGATTATTTTGGCAAAGAATTTTTTATTTTAAGTCATTTTTCATTTCTTCAATTTAATTTTCATAATGGTTGAAAAAGTTTTAATTGCTAACCGTGGAGAAATAGCTTTACGAATCGTCAGAAGTTGTAGAGAACTAGGGATTGCAACAGTGGCAGTATATAGCACAGTAGATAAAAAAGCATTGCACGTACAGCTTGCTGATGAAGCAGTGTGTGTTGGGGACTCGTTAAGTAATAAGAGTTATTTAAATATTCCAAATATACTTGCTGCTGCTACATCTAGAGGAGTAGATGCTATTCATCCTGGTTATGGATTTCTTGCTGAAAATGATAAATTTGCTGAGATGTGTAATGATCATGGCATTGTTTTTATTGGTCCTTCTCCTATAGCTATTAGATCTATGGGAGATAAATCTACAGCTAAAGAAACTATGGAAGCGGTAGGGGTCCCAACAGTACCTGGAAGTAAAGGCCTGCTATCAAACGTAGATGAGGCTTATAAATTGGCAGATGAAATTGGCTATCCCGTAATTATCAAAGCGACTGCTGGAGGAGGTGGAAGAGGTATGAGGTTGGTTGAAAACGCTGAGAGTCTAGAAAAAATGTTTAAAGCAGCTCAAGGTGAAGCAGAAGCAGCCTTTGGTAATGATGGTCTTTACATGGAGAAATTTATAAAGAAGCCAAGACATGTAGAAATTCAAATTTTGGCAGATAGGTTGGGTAATGTTGTTCATTTAGGAGAGCGAGATTGTTCAGTTCAAAGAAGACATCAGAAGTTATTGGAAGAGTCTCCGAGTCCTGCGATTAATACTGAACTAAGAAAAAAAATGGGAAATGCAGCCATTGCCGCTGCAAAAAGTATTAGTTATGAAGGAGCTGGTACAGTTGAATTTTTAGTTGATGATGATGATAACTTTTTTTTCATGGAAATGAATACTAGGATTCAAGTTGAACATCCTGTCACAGAAATGGTTACAGGGGTTGACTTAATAGCTGAGCAAATAAAAATTGCAAGCGGCTCTCAGTTGGAATTTAATCAAGATGATATTCATTTAAATGGCCATGCCATTGAATGTAGAATTAATGCTGAAGATCCTTCTCATAACTTCCGGCCATCACCTGGAAAAATAACTGGTTGGCTTCCTCCTGGTGGCCCTGGTGTAAGAGTTGATAGTCACGTTTATACCGGTTACGAAATACCACCATTTTATGACTCCTTAATTGGAAAATTAATAGTTTGGGGAAAAGATCGTAATACTGCAATTAAACGTATGAATAGGGCTTTAAATGAATGTGCGGTAACTGGCATTCCTACTACAATTAATTTTCATTTAACTTTACTTAATAAAGCTAAATTTAAGGAAGGGAAAATACATACTAAATATGTTGAAGAAGAATTATTACCAAATTAATGAGGATTAATTAAACTATGGTTATGTGATATGTGTATGCATCGCAAGCTTTATAAGTCCTTGTTGACCAACTAAAATTTCTCTTAAAAAACTTATAACTCCAATCCAAATTACAGGTCCTACATCAACACCTCCAATGGGGGGAATTAATTTTCTAGTTAAATTAAGGATAGAACTTGATGGAATCGAAATGAATAACCACAAACCTTTATTTAATTCAATATTTGGATACCAAGTAAGAATTAATCTTATTAAAAAAACTACAGTTAAATAAGACAGAAAAATTCCTAAACAAACATCTAAGATTTGGAGAGGGTTTTCAATCAAGGAAATCACAATTGTTTAACTCATCTTAATAAATAACCCACTTAATCGTATTTAATTCGTATTATAATTTGAGAATTTAATATTTAAAAAGTGTTTCAAATCTCAAATTTATTACTAGCTGCAGATTTTTCTGCTGAAGTTGCAAATAATTCCGCAGTTGGAATGATAGGGAGTTTTATCGCAGCCGCTTTACTTATCGTTATTCCAGCTACTGCATTCTTAATTTTTGTCAGTCAGAAAGACTCTCTTGATCGTACTTCTACGGGTAGACGCTAGTTTTTGTAGAAGTTTTAAGTACACTATATATGTAGGGTGATTTATATCTCCCTTTAAAATATAAATTTTGGAGAAAGAATGTGGTCAATGCTAGTCTCAATTGGGCCAGTATTGTTGGTATAGTTCTCGCGGTATGTGGGGGTGGCCTTTACTTTTTAAGGTCTTTTAAACCCGCATTAGCAAGAGATTATGATGTTTTCTTTGCTGCTATAGGACTTTTATGCGGAGGAATATTATTTTTTCAAGGCTGGAGATTAGATCCTATCCTTCAGTTTGGTCAGTTTTTGTTGGCGGGAACAACAGTGTTTTTTGCATATGAAAGTGTTCGGTTGAGGGGAGTTGCTACTGATCAAGCTAGAAGGTCATCTTATTTTGATGATGATGCTGTTCCTGATGTTCCGAGAAATTCTAGGAGTCGATTTGATGAAGATTTCGAAAGGTTTGAAGCGGAAAGACCATCTAGAAGATTTAAACCTCAAGAAGATGAGTTTGAAGAAAAATATATGGATGAGAGATCTCGTAGAAGAGATGTTTCAAGAGCTATCCCAGCTTCTGCTGTCAGTAGAAGAAGGCCATCTTCAAGAGAAGGAAATCAGTTTGAGAATGACGAACCTATAAGAAGAAGGAAGACTTCTGAAGACAGAAATAGTAAAGAATCAGTAAGAAATAATTTTGGTGAGAGACGAAACTTATCTCGCACTGAAGTTAAAACTGGGTCAAGACCAAGAATGAATCAGAGAGTATCTAGACAGGACAACATTTCATCATCACCCGAATCCTCTCCTTTAAGAAAGAAATCTACAAGATCTTCAGTTAGGCAGCAAACTTCACAAGAGCAAGTAGAGGATGCATCATTTAAAGAAACTAATGCAGTAAAAAAACCTCGTGAGACTCGCAGAGTAAGCTCTTCAGCGAGAGCAACCTCAAAAAATCAAAATAGTAGATATACAGTTGGAACAAACAAAAAGAAACCTAGAGACAACAGTTCAAGATTTGACGATTAATTTATAAGATGCCTGCCCATTTTAGAAATGGTTGCTTACTAAATAATTCAATTAGTATTATTGCAAGGAATCCAATCATTGCGAATCTTCCATTAGTTATTTCAGAATAATTACTCCATCCAAAATTATATTCATCTTTAATTTCTATAGATTTTTCATCTAATTTATTGTCTTCAATTTGCTCATTGATCTGATTCGGATCTTTTTGCTCTTCTATAAAACTCTCATTCTCTAAATTAGTGACTTCTGAGTTAGTTTGTTCTTCTTTAGAATTCATATTTTTTGTTAATCCTTAAAATTATACTTATCAGAAGTCAATAATTTCCAGTCTCCTTGTCCATTTAATTCTAAAATATTTTCGTGAAAATCTTTTAAGCTAGGTCTGTGTCCAACACTTATTAGAGAAAGTTCTCGTTCCTTTAGTAAACTATATAGTTTTTTTTCAGTGTTTATATCTAATGCACTTGTTGCTTCATCAAGTACTGCAAATCTTGGAGAATTTAGTAAGAGTCTTGCAAAAGCCAATCTTTGTTGCTCGCCTAGGGAAAGAATTCTTGGCCAATCTTGTTTGATATCAAGATTAGGATACCGATCCACTAAGGTTTTTAAATTTACTTCATGTAGTACAGAAGTAAGATGTTCATCACTAAATTTCTTAACTTCTGTGGGATAGCATAATTGTTCTCTTAAAGAACCAAGTAACATATATGGTTTTTGAGGTATGAATAATAATTCCCCAATTTTTGGTTTTTTAATTACTCCCTGATCGGGTTCCCATAAACCACTAATCATTCTTAGTAAAGATGTTTTTCCGCACCCAGATGGTCCTACAACCAAAAGTGATTGATTATTGTCGATACTTAAATTTAAATTTTTAATGATTGTTTTATTTGATCCTGGTGGGCAAAGGTCAGCATTATTAATAAGAATTGAGGGGTAATCTGAAATAACGTTTTGATTGCTTGTTGGGTTGGTTTGACTAATGGATTCAACTTTTGATTGGAATCCTTCTAATCTGCCAATGCCAGCAGTAAATTTTGCAAGTTCTTCGATTTGATTAACAATGAAAAATAACGAACCTTCAACCATTCCAAATGCAAAGCTTGCCTGAATAAAGCGTCCATAATCAATATCACCTTTAAAGTAAGGGATTGCCATTATTAAATATGGAAAGAAATTTCCAGCATAATTAATGGATCTTCTCATGACGTCTATTATTACTCTCCATATAATCAGTAAATTAAAGTTTCTCACCACTTCTCCTAAGCGCCTTTCAGTTTCACTTCGTTCAGGATTCTCCCCAGAATAAAAGGCTATTGATTCAGCATTATCTCTAATATGTACTAAGCCGTATCGAAAATCTGCTTCATATCTGAGTTGATCAAAGTCAATCTTTACAAGATTTTTTCCAGCAATTAAAAGGATAGAAGTTGCAAATGCAGCGTAACCAAATAAAGAAAAAGTAAGTGTTGTACTAATACTCCATAAAATGAGAATATTAAGTGAAAATGTTAGTAGGGCATCAAAAATACCTAATGTGAAAGAGAGACTTTGCCCAGTAAAAGCTCGGGTATCATCTGTGATTCTTTGATCAGGATTATCTACATCGGTTTGTTCTTCATCATTGGGATTTAATTGGTAATAAGCTTTATTAGTCATATAATCTTTGACTAAACTTTTTGAAAGCCATTCTCTCCAAATTATTCCTAACTTATATGTAAAAAATATTTGGGAAACACGTATTGGTAGAGCCACAGCGAAACAACAAGCGTAAATCCCTAATATCCGATAAAATCCATCTTCTTGTTTTTCTACTAAAGCATTTGTTAAATCCCTTGCAATAAATCCAATACCTGCGTTTATTCCGTTTACAGCTAAAAGCATTAATACAATTATCGCAAGGAATAACCAATGTAACCATCTACGATTTTTTAATTGACGTCTTAAGCTAAAAAAGCTCCCTGAACCAATTAGAAATAAGGCAGAGAAAAGCAATCCCCAACTACCAGCCCAAATTGAATTGACAGTACTTACGACACCTCCGAAATACTTTTCAAGAAAAATTGGTTGAAAGCTTTCAAAAAAACTGATTATTCCTGTAAGACCAACAAGTACTACTCCACCAACACAAAATAAAAGAGAAATCAAAAGCCATATGAATTGCAATCCATTACATTGATCTATAGGAAGAAAAAAAGGCTGAGATAGCTTCCTTAATTTTTGTAATTGGTACAGTATTTTGGATTTATTATTAACTGTTTTATTCATTACTCGACAAGATTTATAAGGGAAATTATAACTTTTAGCAGTCTATTGACCAAAGCCAATAAATGAAAGTGCCCAGTCAGGTAAATTTAAGTAATTTAAGATTGTTCTATCAAATTTATGAACTATTGGAAAAGATTTATCTAATACCCACCATAAAAGAAAAGGTAGATTAAATAGAATTTGTAATTGCCATTTATAAGTTAAAACTCTCCAAATTTTTATTAACTTAGTTTTGAGTGAATCGTCTAGCTCTTCCCAATTTTTTGATATTAAATTGAATAAATTTTTGGATTCTGTATTTAAGGAATCTGGGGTATTCATTGTGTTTTTTCTTTATTTATAACCTATAAACATTTCTTTCGAGAGTTTTAACCTGGGGGCCAATTCATTTTTCTGCCAGATAAAAAATGAATATGTAAATGAAAAACAGTTTGTCCCGATTCTGCTCCAGTATTAATTACTGTTCTCCAATTACTTAAATTTTTTGATTTAGCTATTTTGCTACCAACAAAAAGTAAATGTCCTAATAAATTTGCATCCTCTTCAATACAATCAAATAAACTAATAATTGGCTTTTTGGGAATCACTAAAAAATGTACTGGTGCTTGCGCTTGGATATCATTAAACGCAATACAAAAATCATCTTCATAAAGCTTATCGCAGGGTATTTCTTCATTAATTATTTTTTGAAATATTGTAGTTTCAGTCATTAGATTAATTAATAGAAATTACGTCTTTTTCGTTGAACCCTTCCTTTATAAGTTCTTTGTTCAAATCATCTTTTGACGTAACTCTATCAACAAATAATATTCCGTTTAAGTGATCCATTTCGTGTTGAATACACCTCGCCAGAAGTCCATCTGCTTTCATTTTACGTGGTCTCCCCATTTCATCTCTAAATTTTAATTTTATAGTTGATGGTCTTACTACATTCAAATATACGCCAGGTATACTTAAGCAGCCCTCTTCGTATGAATTAAGGGTTGTTCCAAAGTCTGAAATTTCTGGATTGATTAATATTAGAGGTTCTGCTGCTGAATCTTCAAAATTTACATCTATGACAAGAAGCTCTTTGTTGATACCAATTTGAGGTGCTGCAAGTCCGATTCCTTTAGCTGCGTACATGCTTTGAAGCATCTCTCTAGCAAGTTTTCTAATCGATTCGTCAACCTTAGTTATTCTTTTGGAATTTTGTCTTAATACATCATCACCAAGTTTATAAATATCAAGAGATGGCTTACCTGTTTGTTCTTTTGCAATTTTTTCTGAGCTCCCATTTGTTCTTGACTTTTTTGCAAGTTGTGAAAAATGGTTTGCCACGTTAAAAAAGTTTTTAGATAATAGTTTAGCTATAAAAATACTAGCACTTTAATTTACTTTCTTTATATTTTTTTAAATGAGTAATGATGATAAGTTAAAAGTTCGGCAAACTGAATCAAAAAAAAATACTTGCAAGGAATTAACTATTATTAAGGATACCATTTTTTGGATTGATGTTGTTGGTGAAGGTCAAAATGAAAATGCCATTTTTGCAAGACCATTTAATAACAAAGAAGCTATTCCCCAGCAATTAACAAGTAAAAAATATAAAATTAAAAATAATTTTCATGGATATGGTGGTAAATCTTATAAATGTGTAAATTTTAAAAATAATTTTTATTTGATATGGATAGATCAGATTACCAAAGCAGTATGGGTTCAAATTTTTAAAGAGGCAGCGTCAACTGATAGAAGCCAAAATAAATATCTCATTTCAGTTCAAGAACCTAATCAACTATCAAAATCAATTGATGGAAATTTTGATTCTTCATTTGTCATTTCTGAAAAAAATTTATTGTACGGAATTTGCGAAATAAATAATAGAGATTATTTATTTTCTTTAAATTTAAAAAAAACTAAACAAGATATTCATCGAATTATAAAATTTAAAAATTTTGCTGGAGAATTATCTTCTAATAGATCTGCTAACTTACTTTCCTGGATAGAGTGGGATTCTCCATATATGCCCTGGGAGAACAATGAGCTGTTTTTTGCTCAAATAGATAGAGATGGTGAGATACAAAAAATAAAAAAATTCTCAAATAAGCTGATAAATTCCAAAAAAAACGTTTCTTTTTTTCAACCCTATTGGATAAGTGAAACACTTTTGGTATGTTCTGAAGATAGTTCTGGATGGTGGAACTTATTGTTTTTCGATGTTAGTGAAATTGAGAATATCTTTATTAAGAAAAGAGTAGAGAGAAATTTGATTGAATATGGAGCACCACAATGGGTCACTGGAATAACATTTTTTTCAGGGAATAAAAAGAATTTATTTTGTGTAGCAAAAAAAGAAAATACTTTAATAGTGGAACAATATAAAGATCTTGAATTTGTTAAAGAATTTTCTACTCCTTTTACTTCAATTAGTGATTTCAGTGTTTTTCGAAAAAAAGTTCTTCTAAAAGGTAATGGATCTGATTTTTTGGGAATTGTATTTGAAATTGACTTTGAAAAAAAAGTTTTATCAAATTTTGCTGAGCAGATATTTTTTAATCATATAAAAGATTGTTCAAAACCTGAAACATTTTGGTTTAAAGGTTTTGAAGATAAATCAACTCATTGTTTTCTTTATAGACCGCTTGTTGAAAATTTTAGAAAGCCACCACTCCTTGTTAGAGCACATAGTGGACCAACTTCATGTTTTGATGGATCATATAATTCTGAAGTTCAATATTGGACGTCGAAGGGATTTTTGGTTGCTGAAGTCAATTACGGAGGATCCTCAGGATTTGGCAAAGCATATAGAGAGAGGTTGAATTATAAATGGGGTGTTGTTGATTCTTATGATTGCAAAGCACTAGCTCTCGAATTGATTAAATCAAATCAAGTTGATAGTGAAAAAGTAGTAATTTTTGGGAATAGTGCTGGTGGGTTAACTGCCCTGAATTGTTTATTATATGGTTCTATTTTTACAGCAGCAATTTGTAAATATCCTGTTATTGATTTGAAGGATATGCATTACAACACTCATAGGTTTGAAAAAGATTATTTAAATTCTTTGGTAGGAAATTATGCAAAAGACCATGATGACTATATAAATAGATCACCGATAAATCATATTAACAAAATAAAAAAACCTATCTTATTGTTTCATGGAAAAAAAGATACAGTTATTTCTTATAAACAAACTTTAAAAATTCAAGAAATTTTGATTCAGAATAATAAATATTCAGAAGTTATTTTTTTTGATAACGAAGGGCATGGTTTTAGAAATATTGAAAATAAAAAAGTAGTAATGCAAAAATCTCAGGAATTTTTAAAAAATGCTTTGAATATTTAAGAATTGATTTTTAGAAAATCAATAGTATCTTTTAATTTTTCTATAAATACATCAATTTCTTCCTTATTGGTTGTGAAATTCATGCTGATTCTAGCTGTTGATTTGATTCCAATGTATCTGTGAAGAGGTTGACAGCAATGGTGTCCACTTCTAATGCAAATTCCTTGTGAATCAAGAATTTCAGCAATATCATTTGAATGTATATTTTTTATATAAAAGGTGGCAAGTGAGGCTCTGTCTGGATCTACCTCCGGCGATGGACCTATTATTTCAATATTTTCTATTTGATTTAATTTTTCAAATAAATATTTAGTAATAGTCTTTTCATATATATGAATTTCATTCAATCCAATATTGTTAATATATTTGATTGCTTCTGCAAGACCTATTGCTTCTGCAATGGCTGGAGTTCCAGCTTCAAATTTGTGTGGTAGCTCTGCCCATGTACTTGTCTCTTCAAAAACATCTTGAATCATTTCGCCACCTCCAAAGAGAGGAGGAATTTTTTCTAGGATTTCTTTTCTTGACCAGAGGAACCCAATACCTGTAGGACCGCATAATTTATGCCCTGATCCAGCTAAAAAATCTATATTAAGATCAATCACATCCAGTTTTTGATGAGCCAAACTTTGGCATGCATCTACTAACACTAAAGAACCTTTATGTTTAGCTAATTTAGTTATTTCTTTGATTGGATTACAGCAACCTAGAGTATTACTAATATGTACTAGGCTAACAAGTTTAGTTCTAGATGTTAGTTTTGATTTAAAGTCGTCTATATCTAATTTCCCATCTTTATCTATACCTATAAATTTTAATTTGCATTTATTTTTTGCTGCAACCATTTGCCATGGAACAATATTGCTATGATGCTCCATTATTGATAAGAGAATTTCATCGTTTTCCTTTAATGAATATTCGCCCCATGATCTAGCTACTAGATTGATTGCCTCAGTAGCATTTCTTGTGAAGATAACTTCTTTTGCTGAATTAGCTTTTATATATTGGCTAATTAAATGTCGTGCATTTTCAAATTCTTCTGTTGCTTTAGCACTTAATTGATGTGCCCCTCTATGTACATTTGCATTAAAGTTTTTGTAATACTCATCAATTTTTTTTAAGACTTGGATTGGTTTTTGTGTGGTTGCAGCATGGTCTAAATAAATAATTTGCTCATTACTTTTTAAGTTCTTATTTAAAAGAGGAAAATCTTTCTTCGTTATTTCAGGAAAATTTTGATTCGTTTCCATTAATTCTCGTTTAAAAGTTTATCAAGCAAATCCCATTTATCTTTTGAAATGGGAATAAATGAAATTATTTCTTGAAAGTAAGAACTTAATTGTAGTTTACTTGCTTCTGTTAATGTGATCCCTCTTGTTCGCATATAAAAAAGTTCTTCTTCATTTAGTTGCGAAATTGTAGCCCCATGTTTGCATTTGACATCATCAGCAATTATTTCTAATTGAGGTTTGGTATCTATTTTTGCGAGATTTGACAAAAGTAAATTTCTGCTTAATTGCGAAGCATCAGTTCTCTGGGCAATTTTTGGAACTATTATTGAACCTTCAAAAATTGCATGTGATTTATCATCAGCAAGTGATTTATTAATTTGATCTAGAAATCCATTTGGGCCATTAAATTCTATTTTGGTATAGGTTGAAATCTGCTCATCTTTTTTTGTTATTTGCATACCTTTG
Organism: uncultured Prochlorococcus sp.; assembly: GCA_902622705.1. GTDB lineage: Bacteria > Cyanobacteriota > Cyanobacteriia > PCC-6307 > Cyanobiaceae > Prochlorococcus_A. Next base: position 31,072 of record CACNQT010000008.1, read on the forward strand.
ATATTTGTTTTAGCGTTTCCCGCAGATTGTTTAATACTAATTTCAAATCTCGCGTAATTGAATTTGAAATGTAAAGATCCTAAGTTGTATGCACTATTTTTTTGTTGAATTACATTGAGAGAATTTAATAGATTGGATCTGTTTTCACCGTAAGAAACAACGCCATGATTTACGGTACTATTTTCTTTCAAGCAAAAGAAAGTTGATTGAGATAATGAAGAGTTTTCTTCACCAAGATTTACTTGTAATAATTCAACATCACAATTCTTTTCTAAAAATATCACGAGGGTTTTTGCGTTTAAAGAATTACTAGATGCGTGACTAAAAATTTCAATAGGAGGAATTTTTGATCCATTTATTTTTAATCCCAAAATATTATTTTTACAACTTAAAGACAGATTTAGTAGGTCACTCCAATTTTCGTTTTGCTTAAAAAAAGATATTTGTTCCTTGATATATTTTTGTAATTCATTCTCACTTAATTGCTGAATTGAATAATTTTTCTCTATTAATTGAATTTGGCAATTTTCACCAATTATAAATCTAATAGCACTTTGATAATTTTTCGGATATGGTATTTCAAATTTTGAATCTTTTTCATTAACTGAGTAATCTAAGAAGGTTGATAATTTTGATTTATTTGAAAGTCTCCACAGTTCACTTTTAGGATTAGGGAGAGGGCTTGATTGTAATTTATGAAGACAGATTTTTTGTATTTCTGTTAAGTTATTATCCGATTTATTAGTTTTTATTTTTTCAATAATTTTCATTTGTTTAGGTTTCTTTTATTAAGTTATCAGTCCATTCATACCCTTTTTCCTCAAGCTCTAGAGCAAGATCACTCTCACCAGTTTTTATGATTTGCCCGTCTGACATGACATGGACATAATTTGGTTTAATTTCATCTAATAATCTTTGATAGTGGGTAATAAGTATAATTCCAGTTTGTGCATTAAATATTTTTTTAATTCCTGATGCCACTATTCTTAGAGCATCGATATCTAGACCAGAATCAGTCTCATCTAGTATTGCTATCTTGGGCTCAAGTAAAGCCATTTGCAGAATCTCATTTCTTTTTTTTTCACCTCCGGAAAAGCCTTGATTTACACTCCTTGATAGGAATGCGTGATCCATTTTCACGATTTCTAACTTTTCTTTAACTAATTCTTCAAAATCAAAAGTATCTAATTCTTCTTTGTTGAGGAATTTCCTTCTAGCATTAGTTGAAACTCTAAGAAACTCAAGATTACTTACACCTGGAATCTCAATGGGATATTGGAAACCAAGAAAAATTCCTGATTGAGATCTCTCTTCAGGTTCTAGAGAGTTGATGTTTTCACCTAAAAATTTTATGTCGCCATTTGTAATATTATACGAGGGATGTCCTGCAATGATTTTCGAAAGAGTACTTTTGCCACATCCATTTCTTCCCATGATGGCATGGATTTCTCCGGGATAGACAGTAAGTGAAACCCCTTTTAAAATTGGAAGATTATCAGTAGATGCACAGAGATTTTCAACTTCTAAAATTGGATCTGATTCTTTCATTTTACTTTGCATATCAGTTTAGAAATTGATTAATTAACCTACTGATCCCTCTAGTTTAAGTGCCAGTAACTTATCTGCTTCAGCAGCAAATTCCATAGGTAATTGATTGAATACATCTCTGCAAAAACCGCTGACCATCATAGATACTGCCTCTTCAAATTCTATACCTCTGCTTTGGAGATAAAAAAGTTGGTCTTCTGAGATTCTACATGTGCTTGCTTCATGCTCAATTTCAGAATTGGGTTGTTGAGATTTGATGTAAGGGAATGTATTTGCAGAAGCTTGATCCCCTATTAACATTGAATCACATTGACTGTAATTTCTTGATCCTGTAGCCTTTGTTCCCATTTTGACAAGACCTCTGTAGCTATTTTTTGAATTACCTGCACTAATACCTTTGCTTACAATAGTTGATTTAGTCTTAGGACCAATATGGATCATTTTTGTGCCGGTGTCTGCTTGCTGAAGATTATTGGTGAGAGCCACTGAATAAAATTCTCCTACAGATTCTTCTCCTAAAAGAAGACAGCTAGGATATTTCCATGTAATTGCAGACCCTGTTTCAACTTGAGACCAGCTAATTTTACTTCTCTTACCTAAACATTTTCCTCTCTTGGTGACAAAATTAAAAATTCCGCCAATACCTTCTTCATCACCAGCATACCAATTTTGCACTGTTGAATATTTTATTGAGGCGTCGTCTAATGCTATAAGCTCTACAACTGCTGCATGTAGGGTATTTGTATCAAACATTGGAGCTGTACAACCTTCTAGATAACTTACAGAACTTGATTCTTCAGCAATGATTAGTGTTCTTTCGAATTGTCCTGAATCTCCACTATTAATTCTGAAGTAGGAAGATAGATCCATAGGGCAGGTAACACCTTTTGGGATATAAACAAAAGAACCATCACTAAAAACTGCAGAATTTAGTGCCGCAAAATAATTATCACTAGCTGGAACTACTGTACCCAAATATTTTTCAATCAAATCCGCGTGATTTTTTACTGCTTCACTAATTGAGCAAAATATAACTCCATGTTCAGCAAGTTCTTCTCTAAAAGTTGTGGCAATAGAAACACTATCAAAGACAGCATCTACTGCTACATTTGTGAGTTTTTTTTGCTCCGTGAGAGGTATTCCTAATTTGTCAAAAGTCTCAAGAAGTTTGGGATCAACTTCATCTAAGCTAGAAATTTTCTCTTTTTGCTTAGGAGCAGAGTAATAAATAATATCTTGATAATCAATTTTTTTATATCCTAATGCTGCCCAATCGGGCTCTTTCATTTTTTGCCATTTTTTAAAGGCTTTTATTCTAAAATCAAGAAGAAATTTTGGCTCTTCTTTTTTCTGTGAAATTAATTTTATGATATCTTCATTTAATCCCTTTTCTATTTTTTCAGTTTCAATATCAGTAACGAAACCATATTTGTAAGGCTCTTTTACTACATCTTTAACTAAATTTTCGTTGACCATGTTATCAAAAATAACTTATTACAATTAGCTTTATATACTTTAACGAAAGATACCCCCAATATTGAGTTTTTTTTCTTTATTAAAACTAAAAATTAATGTCTAATCATCTTGATCCCTTGTCTAACCCATTAAACTTAGAAACTATTCAAGAAATTGATAATCTTGATCTTCCTATAATGCAGAAACATCATTTAAGAATTCTCGCTCATTGCCTTCAGATTTTAAAAATTATCAATTTTGATGATAGTTTGAAATATCAAAATAAAAATCCCCTGAGAGAATGGTGTGATAACCAATCCAAAAGATTTGATGATAAAAAATTTAGTGATCTTTTTTATGAACAGTTAGAATCCACTTCGAAAAAATTAAGTACTTTTTCAAAAAAAATAGGTAAAAGTATTGAAGATTTAGAGATAGATGATTTAGTACTTCTAGTTAAACAACACTAGATTATTTTTGAATTGATCCCGAAGAAAAAATATATTTTTGTTGAGTCGTTAACAAATTCAGGTAATAAAATTTAAAAAAAAAAGAAAATTAATTTATATTTTCAAAATCCTGAAAATTGATTAATTGTATTGATACCAACTGTTTTGACGAGAAATATCAATTACTAGAATTTTTGAGTAGTCAGAGGATGCTGACGACAGGTCAAAAAGACACACAATTCCCAAAAAAAAAGAACATACTGATCCCAAACAAAAACGGAGATTTTAAAGTGGCTGATGGGATCATGAATAAAGATCAATTACTCTCACTTACCCTCAGACAATTACGTCAAAAAGCAAGTAAATTATCAGTACCTCTATATAGCCGTAAAACAAAGGGTGTATTAGTTGACTTAATACTTAAATATCAAGAAAAATCTTCCAAAAAAGCACCGATCAGTTCATCCCAGCCAAAAACCGAAGAAACTTTCGAGTCCAATACGTTTGACAGTAGCGAAGAAGTCAAAACAAATGTAGTATTCCTACCCCGAGACCCAGATTGGGCATATGTTTTTTGGCAGATTTCTGATGCAGATAGAGAAAAAGCGCAATCATTGGGAGCAAATAAATTATGTTTACGATTATTTGATGCATCTGGTTCTGAAGGAGGTAATTTGAATCAAGGAACACTTAGAGAGATAGCAGTAGATAGCTATAGTACTGAGTGGTACTTGCCAATTCCACTTGAAGATAGAGATTATAAAGTTGAGTTAGGTTATAAATATGGTTTTAACTGGATGTCATTGGCATTCTCTTCTGTAAGTCATGTACCTGGATCTCATCCTTCTGAGCAAATTCTTGATAAATTTGTACCTTTTAATTTGGATTCTAATCCTGAATCAATCCCAGATATTTCAAATCCTGTTGTTTCAGAAGAAAATGGTATGCATGAAAGGTTATACCAAGCAGCAACTAATATTCCTCTTAGAAGAAAAGTAGGTTCTGAAGAATTCATGGAAAACGTGAATTCAACAACCCTAAATGATAATCTTACAGATTCAGGTGTTGGTAAATGGTCATCTGGTTTAAATGATTCTGGAAGTGGAATTGTTAAAAATAGATCCTTTTGGCTAGTTGCTGATGCTGAATTAATAGTTTATGGAGCTACGGAGCCTTCTGCAAAATTGACAATAGGTGGAGAAGAGGTACCCCTTGCTGCAGATGGTACTTTTAGAATTCAAGTTCCATTTAGAGATGGGACTCAAAAATATGACATTAAGGCTATTGATGTATCTGGTGAGCAAGAAAAGAGCATATCAATGAAATTTGAAAGAACAACACCACTTGACGATACTAACGAAAAAGATAATGCTGAGACAGAATGGTTTTGATTATTTAAATTAATGCTAAAAAAAATTGTAGCTTTTACTCCCTTGTTTGGAGCATTAACATTTCCACTAGTAGTTCCAATTACAATTTCTAAATTTGGTGTTAACTACGGAATTCTGATTGCATTATTAATTTCTTCATTATGGTTTATCGCTATGTTAAGAACTTCCGAAATGCCTCATTAATTTAGTTAGATTTTTGAAAGTTTCTAAAAAATATGAATCAATTTAACGTAATTAATATAAACGCTCCTTTTTTAGATCAAAAACCAGGAACTTCTGGTTTAAGAAAAAGTACTTTAAAGTTTCAGGAAGATCATTATCTAGAAATTTTTGTTGAAGCAATCTTACAATCAATGGAAGATTTACAAGGCTCAAAATTAGTAGTTGGTGGTGATGGTAGATATGGCAATATTGAAGCAATAGAAAAAATTGTGCAAATATGCGTTGCTCATAAAGTTCATAAGGTTATTGTTCCAAAATTTGGTTTGCTTTCTACTCCTGCGACATCACATTTAATTAGAAAAGAAAAAGCTATTGGTGGAATTATTCTTTCTGCGAGCCATAATCCTGGTGGGATTGATGGCGACTTTGGAGTGAAATTAAATATCTCTAATGGTGGCCCAGCTCCTGAGATAATTACTAATAAGATTTTTAATGCTTCACAATCACTAACTAATTATAAAATTTGTAAAATTCAATTACCTGATTTTAGTGAATATGGAACATATTCTTACGGTGAAACTACCTTAGAAATTATTGATGGATTGAAGGATTATTCTAATTTGATGGAGAAAATTTTTGATTTTGATCAAATTAGTGATTTTTTAAAAAAAGACTTCTCGCTAATTTTTGATGCAATGAATGCGGTTACAGGACCATATGCAAAAAATATTTTTGTTGAAAAAATGGGTCTTGCTCATGATTGTGTCATGAATGGTACCCCATTAAAAGATTTTGGAGGTTTACATCCAGATCCTAATCTTACTTACGCATCTCACTTAGCGGATTTGTTATTAAATAAAAAATCTTATAGTTTCGGTGCTGCTTGCGATGGAGATGGAGATAGAAATATGATTTTAGGTAGTGCATGTTTTGTCAATCCTAGTGATAGCCTTGCAGTTATAACTGCTAATACCAAATGTGTCCCTGGGTATAAAGATGGTATTACAGGTGTGGCACGATCAATGCCAACCAGCTCAGCAGTTGATAATGTTGCTCGGTCATTAAATATACCTTGTTTCGAAACACCCACTGGCTGGAAGTTTTTTGGAAATCTTTTAGATGCTAATTTAATTACTTTATGTGGAGAAGAAAGTTTCGGAACAGGTAGTAATCACGTAAGAGAGAAAGATGGATTATGGGCAGTTTTGTATTGGTTACAAATTTTATCTGAGAAAAAATGTTCGGTAAGTGATTTGATGCAGAATCATTGGAAACAATTTGGTAGGAATTATTATTCAAGACATGATTATGAGGCAATCCCCTCAAATATTGCTAATCAAATCTTTGATAATCTAACTTCTATGCTCGAAAATTTAAAGGGAACTAATTTTGCTGGCCATTTAGTTAAGATTGCAGATAATTTTTCATATTTAGATCCCGTTGATAATTCCATAAGTGAAAATCAAGGTTTAAGGTTGGTTCTTGATGATAATTCCCGAGTAATTGTTCGCCTTTCTGGAACTGGAACTAAGGGTGCAACATTAAGACTTTACTTTGAGAAATTTTTCAATCCTCAACAGAATCTTTCGTTGAATCCTCAGGTCGCTTTGAAACCTCTAATAAATGATTTAGATGCTTTATTAAACATTTCAAAACTTACTCAAATGGAAACTCCTACAGTAATTACATAGACTTTAAAGTAATTATTTTTTGATTTTATTTATATGCATTCAGGAAATTTATTTACTAATTATTCTCAAATACAAAATAATGCACCTTTGGCAGATAAATTAAGACCAAAGAATTTAGATGACTTTTTTGGTCAACAACCAATCTTAAATAAAAATTCGCTTTTGAGAAGTGCAATATTAAGCGATAAGATTAGTAATTTTATTTTTTCTGGTCCTCCAGGTGTTGGAAAAACTACTCTCATTGAAATTATTTCTTTTAATACACGTTCAAAATTAATTAAGTTAAATGCAGTCTTTTCAAGTGTTAAAGAATTAAGAAATGAAATTGCTAATGCAAAAGATAGATTACTAAATTCAAAAAGAAAAACAATTTTATTTATCGATGAGGTTCATAGATTTACATCAGTTCAGCAAGATGCTCTATTACCTTCAATAGAAAATGGAACCATAACTTTTATTGGTGCAACAACCGAAAACCCTTTCTTTGCTGTTAATAAAGCGCTTGTTAGTAGGTCTCGTATTTTTACATTACTTCCTTTGACTGAAATTGATTTGCAGAAAATAATACAAAAAGTCATAACTTACTATTCAAATCAAAAAGATTCAAAAAAGGTTTATTTAACCCAGGACGCAATAAGTCATTTAATTAAATTTTCTGCCGGTGATGCCCGAACATTAATCAATGCTCTAGAGATGGCTATAGAGACAACTACTGAAAACGATGCTAAAGAAATCAATATTAATCTTTCAATTGCAGAGGATGCAATTCAAAAGAAAAATATTGTTTATGATAAAAATGGGCAAAATCATTACGATGTAATAAGTGCTTTTATCAAGTCCATAAGAGGTTCTGATCCAGATGCAACTTTGTTCTGGCTTGCGAATATGCTTGAGGCTGGTGAAGAACCTAATTTTATTTTTAGAAGATTACTTATATCTGCCAGTGAAGATATTGGAATAGCTGATCCTAATGCCATAGTAGTTGTAAAATCCTGTTGTGATGCTTTTGATAGAGTTGGTTTTCCAGAAGGATTATATTTTTTAACGCAGGCTTCTTTATATTTAGCTTTGTCTCCAAAGAGTAATAGTACTAAAAGTATTTTTAAAGCGATTGAAAAAATCAAATATGCCGATGCTTTTGATGTTCCACTTCATTTAAAAAATAATTCTAATAGTTATGACAATCCGCATAATTATCCAGATAATTGGGTTGCTCAGGAATATCTTCCTAAATCTTTAAGAGGTTCAAAAATATGGGAACCAAATAATAATGGATGGGAGAAAACTAAATATGAAGAACTGCTTAGAAGAAAAGAAAACTAAAAATTTTTCGAACAACAAATAATCTCTGGATTAAAAGAAGGTTTTTCTTTGTAGGCTAAAGCAATAGTCCAATTGTGGAAGTTAATCTGTGAATAATTTAAATGTATGTTTTTCTTCTTATGAATTAACTCTTTTGGTTTTTCAAAATATTGCCAATAGTTTATGTCTTTAGCTAATTTTCCATGATCCCATTTTATAGCCGCTTCAACTGCACACCATTGATTCAATATCATATTTTTTGTCAAATAATTATTATGGTTTGATTTATTGGTTTCAAAAAAATATTTTTCTGCAAATTTTTTATGGTTAAAATCTCTATCTGTTCTCTCAATATCAATGCCTATTTTGCTTTTATGCCAGACTAAAGTAATGGCATCTTTACAATGACTTAAACTTATATTGCCCATGCCAGAGGGTAAACTTGGAGGTTCTCCAGGATGAGCATTAATCGGAATTTCTAGAGGATCTAAATCAAAAAGTGTTGAAAGTGATTTTCGTAAATAAGCTCTTGTTTCTAAAAAAATCTTTGATCTTGAAATTGATAGATTTTTTGCAGTTTTAATTTCTTCTACCGTTGCGATATCTTGCACACCTTTAATCTCATAAAACCAAATTTTTGGTATTTTATATGCATACTCATTTAATAATTTCAATGGCTCTTAAGGTTGGCGACAAAGCACCAGAATTTAAATTAAAAGATTCTTTTGAGAAAGAAGTTTCTCTTAGTGATTTTAAAGGTAAAAGAATAATACTATATTTTTATCCAAAAGATAATACTCCAGGATGTACTAAAGAAGCTTGTAATTTTAAAGAGAATTGGGATTTGTTCCAAAAAAATAATATTGTTGTGCTTGGTATTAGTAAAGATAATGCCTCCTCTCATCAGAAGTTTATAGAAAAATTTAATTTACCTTTTATTCTTTTAACTGATCCTGAACCTTTTAAAGTTTCTTCTGATTACGATAGCTATGGACTAAAGAAATTCATGGGGAAAGAATATATGGGAATGATGAGAAATACTTTTTTAATTGATATTGATGGCAATATCGAAAAAATTTACTTAAAGGTAAAAGCAGCAATAATGGCTGATCATATAATTGCAGACATTGGGTTAAAATAATTTTTTTATGGACATGTGGTGAATAATCATCCCTTCCATGACTAAATTGGGAGCATTAATAATATTTTCTTTTTGAGTCTTTAGTGATTTTGTAAGGAATTCAGAGTCTCCTCCACAAGTTACTAAAATATCCTTTGCGGGATTAAATAAATTATTAATCACTCCAGTAAGAGAGTTGATAACTCCTTTTAAGATTGCTTCTTCTGTATTAATTAAAAAATCTTTGATCGGCATATCATATTTATTGGGAACTTTAAGATTTTTTGTATTTTGTTCCATTGATTTTAATTGTGTTAGAAAACCTGGAATAAGTTGACCTCCAATAATAGATCCATTTGAATTTAATTTTGTTATTGATAATATTGTCCCAAAATCTGCGATTAGCAAATCTTTTTTGCAAGGGTTTTCAATAATTTTTAAAACTGCAATACAGGCAAGAGCTCTATCAACTCCAAAATAATCAGGAAGATTTGATAACTGAATATCTTTAGTTTTTATTTCATTTTCTTTTTTCAGAAAAAAATTTGGTAGTTTTCCTACAGAAGCCCAAATTAATTGATCAAGATCTATATTTTCTGGAACTTTTTGCTCTTTTTTGGTATGGAAGAATTTAGATTGATTTTTAGAATATTTTGCCCAATGAAGCCTACTATTGCCTACTAATAGAAAATTTATATCTGAGACCATTGTTCTATGATCAATTTAATTATTAGTGTGTATTCCACACTCTTGTTTAATCCCGCCAAATCTTGTATCTCTGCCTTTTGTTTCGATACCATCGGGACTGCTTGAATGCCAATCGCCTACAGAAGAATAACCTTTGATAAAAAGTGGATGGGCAGGTAAATTATTCTCTTCCATATAGTAAAAAATATCTTTATTTGTCCAATTTAATAAAGGTCTTAAAGAAAGTCTTTGACGAATTACGTCTAGAAATTTCATTTTATTTCTATTTTCTGTTTGACTTGATCTAACACCGCTTGCCCAGCAGCAAATATTATATTTTTCTAGACCATTTTCTAAAGGTTGTATTTTTCTTAACTCATGATACTTATCTAAATCTCTCTCTTTATTTGTTTCCCAAAGTTTTCCGTATTTAGCCTCCATTCTTGCTGGAGATAATTCACTTTGCAGCACTTCTACTTCTAAGGATAAATCTTCAATAAGCTTTTCAGCGTAATGGTATGTTTCTAGCGGTAGGTAGCCTGTGTCTATCCAAAATATTTTGATTTTTTTTTGTAGACATAATTTACTGACCATATTTAAAAGGACTGAGGACTGTATACCAAAACTTGTTGTAATAGCAAATTGATTATCAAACTTTTCATAACCCCATGTAATCATTCCTTGAGGCTTCATATCTACAAGCTCTTTGTTATATTCTTTTAAGTTAGTTTGAATATCTTTGTGGATGTTTTCAATCATTCTTCAATTTGGTTATGAGTTTAATGTTATTCCGCTCAATTTAAAAATTATTCTTATAGTTTAATAATACATTTACGCATAACAATATTTCTCTAATGAAATCAATACAACAACCAATAGTAATAGTAGGAGCAGGTTTTGCAGGTATGACATTTGCTTTGAGTTTAAAGAAACTTAATCCTTCTTTACCGATTCTTGTAGTTGATTCTGGAACTAACTTTATATTTAAACCTTTAATGTACGAAGTTTTAAGTAAAGAAATAAGAAGTTGGGAAGCTACCCCAAAATTTGAAAATATTTTTTCTGATGCTGGTGTAACTTTTTTAAGAAATTGTTTAACAAAGATTTCCTTCAAAGAAAATATTCTAGAATTTAGTGACGAACTAAAATTAAGTTATAAGTCTCTTGTTATATGCACAGGATCTATTCCAAATAGTTTTTTAATAAAAGGTATAGATGAAAATTGTTATTTTTTTAATGATTTTCATGATTTAAATAAATTAAATTCTTTTTTAAAAAAATCACAAGAAAATGCGGTTCATAAAAACTTATTCATAGTTGGAGGTGGTCTCTCCGGCATCGAGTTGGCATGCAAAATTAAAGATATATTTAAAGACCAATTTGAAATTAGTGTGATAGAGAAATCAAATGAAATACTTAATAAAAACAAAATTTTTAACAGAGAACAAGCAGAGAAGGCATTAGAAAAAAGAAAAATTAACGTTCTTTTGAATTCTACAGTTAGAGAAGTTTCAGAAACTAAAATTATTATTTCTAGTGAGGTTGGAATAACTTCTTTGGATAAAGATATTGTTATTTGGACTGCAGGTGTTAAACCTAATTTCCCTTACTTAGAAACTGATCAAATACCAAAAAAATTTGGAAGAATTTTAGTTAATAATAATTTGCAAATAGAAAACCATAAAAACTGTTTTGCTATTGGCGATATTGCAGTGATTGAAGGAATGGAGGATTTACCCATAAATGCTCAGGTCGCTATGCAACAGGGAAATCATCTGGCTAATAATTTAGAACTTTTAATGCAAGGAAAGGATTCTCTACCTTTTGAATTTAAAGACAATGGTGAAATGATAAGTTTAGGAATAGGCGAAGCTTCAATTTCTGGGCTTGGGGTTACTTTATCTGGGAAATTAGCTTTTGAGGCAAGAAGACTTATATATGCTTCTAAGTTGCCTGATATTAATGAAAGTTTAAAATCTGCATCTTCATGGATATTCCAAAAGAAATCTATTTTTAAAAAGTTTCTTAAAAAAAATAATTCCAATTAAACTTTTTTGAAATATTGTTTTTGGGTATATTGAGTTAAATAAGTTTCATATGAATTTAATTGCTGTAGTTAGTAATAATTTTGATGCGTTTATAACGGTAGTTGTTCTAATAATGTCAATAATTTTATTTATTAAAAATACTATCGCGCCAGAATTGACTGGTTTGTTATGTGTTGGAATTTTTATTGCTACAGGGGTACTTTCTCCTGAAAAAGCTTTAGCTGGATTTGGTAGTCCATCCTTAATTACCCTTATGGGTTTATTTGCAGTTTCTTCTGCATTATTTAAAAGTGGTGCCTTAGACAGAGTAAGAGAATTGATTTCTTCTGAAAGTATTAGATCGCCAAGGAAATTAATTTCTTTAATAGCTTTTTTGATTGCTCCAATATCTGGAATTGTACCTAATACTCCAGTAGTAGCATCTTTGTTACCTTTAATTGAAAGTTGGTGCGAGCGAAGAAATATATCACCATCAAAAGTTTTGTTACCTCTTTCTTTTGCTACTTTACTAGGTGGAACTCTGACATTATTAGGTAGCTCAGTGAATCTTCTTGTGAGTGATATTAGTCAACAATTAGGTTATGGAGCTTTGGAATTATTTAGTTTGACTTCAGTTGGAATTCCTGTGTGGCTTATAGGCACAACCTATATGATTCTTGCCTCTGATATGCTTTTGCCAGATAGAGGGAGAGATAGGGAGTTTATTAAAAATGGGGATATGAATATTTACTTTACCGAAGTTACTATTCCTTCTACTTCAGAATTAGTGGGACAATCTGTCAGAAATAGTAGATTGCAAAGACGATTTGACGTTGATGTTCTTGAATTACAACGAAATGGAAAAGTTATCCTTCCTCCTTTGGCTGATAGAAAGATTGAACCGGACGATAGATTAATAATTCGCGTTACAAGAGCAGACTTATTTAGACTTCAACAAGAACATACTATTCTATTAGGAGAAAATAAATCATCTTTCGACGGAGCTAATGTTTTCTCAGATGATGAAGGCACAAAAACTTTTGAAGCTTTGTTGCCAGCAGGATCAACTTTAGCTGGCGCTAGTTTAAGAGAATTAAGATTTAGGCAGCGTCATAACGCAACAGTTTTAGCACTCAGAAGAGGTCAGCAAACTGTACAGGAAAGATTAGGACAAGCTGTTTTAAGGGCAGGGGATGTTTTATTATTGCAAGCGCCGTTAGATTCTATTAGGGGTTTACAAGCCAGTAATGATTTACTTATTTTAGATCAATTTGAAGATGATTTACCTTTTTTGATAAAAAAACCTATATCTATTGCAATTGCAATAGGAATGGTGGTTTTGCCTTCAGTTACTAATATTCCATTAGTGGGGTCGGTTCTGTTAGCAGTTATTGCAATGGTCGCTTTTGGATGTTTAAGACCTGCAGAAATACAAAAATCAATTCGGTTAGACGTTATTTTATTACTAGGTTCATTATCAAGTTTTAGTGTAGCTATGCAAGTTACAGGATTAGCCGATTTAATAGCAGTTAATCTCAATTTTGCTCTTAATGGAATGCCTCTTTATTTTGCACTAGTTGTAATATTTGTATCGACCCTTATCCTTACTCAATTCATTAGTAATGCTGCTTCTGTTGCTTTGATTTTGCCTGTTGCGATTGAATTTTCAAATGTTTTAGAGATTTCACCTAACGCTTTAATAATGCTTGTTTTATTCGGAGCAAGTCAGTCTTTCTTGACTCCAATGGGTTATCAAACAAATTTAATGGTTTTCGGTCCTGGAAGATATAGATTTTTTGATATTGCAAAATACGGGGTTGGATTAACACTTATAATGTCATTTACAGTGCCAGCATTGATAATTTTAAATTTTTATAAATAAAGTGAAATTTAAGAGTAATGTTTACAAGTTAAAAGATG
>CACNQT010000009.1 GCA_902622705.1 uncultured Prochlorococcus sp.
GTAACTTTAGGCGTTAATAATAGAATCATTGAAATTGAAATTCCCCAAACTCCAGGAATTAAATTAAAAAAAGATGGAAGCAGACAAACTACTGAAGAAAAAGTTTTCCCAGGTTATGTCCTCGTAAGAATGATTTTGGATGAAGATACAATGATGGCTGTTAAAAGCACTCCAAATGTAATTAACTTTGTCGGCGCTGAAGACGGTAGAGGTAGCGGAAGATCACGAGGTCATATCAAACCTCGACCATTATCAAGACAAGAAGTTAATAGAATATTTAAACGCGCATCAGAGAAAAAAGCTGTAATCAAGTTGGATATTGAAGAAAAAGATAGAATCATTGTAACTAGTGGTCCATTCAAGGATTTCCAGGGAGAAGTTATAGAAGTTTCCGGAGAAAGAAATAAATTAAAAGCATTACTTTCAATATTTGGGCGCGAGACTCCTGTAGAATTAGAATTCTCCCAAATCAATAAACAAAATTAATTTCTAATTGTTCTTGTTTATCGAGTAAAATTATGATTTTCTACTTCAGCTTAAATTCTCTAATCTAATGGCAAAAAAAATTGTTGCAGTTATCAAGCTTGCTCTACAAGCAGGCAAAGCAAATCCTGCTCCTCCTGTAGGGCCAGCTTTAGGACAACATGGTGTAAATATCATGGCATTTTGCAAAGAATACAACGCAAGAACACAAGATAAAGCAGGTTTTGTAATTCCAGTCGAGATTTCTGTTTTTGAAGATAGAAGCTTTACTTTTATCACAAAAACACCTCCTGCTTCCGTCTTAATAACAAAAGCAGCTGGAATAGAGAAAGGATCAGGTGAATCTGCAAAAGGCTCTGTTGGGAATATAAGTAAAGCTCAATTAGAAGAAATAGCCAAAACTAAGCTTCCTGATCTAAACTGTTCTAGTGTTGAATCAGCAATGAAAGTAATTGAAGGTACTGCTCGTAATATGGGCGTCTCCATCACTGATTGAGTTCAATACAAAATTTCTCACTTTTTAGGGGAGGTTAGTTAATAACCGTTTGCACCCAATATTATTATGAAAAAACTATCTAAAAGAATGGCGGCTCTATCAACAAAGATAGAAGATCGCATTTACGCACCACTTGAAGCTCTTAGTATTATCAAGGAAAATGCCAATGCAAAATTTGATGAAACTATTGAAGCACATATACGTTTAGGTATTGATCCAAAATATACTGATCAACAATTAAGGACCACTGTTGCATTACCACATGGTACTGGCCAAAGCATCAAAATTGCAGTTATTACGAGCGGTGAGAATGTATCGAAAGCTAAGGCTGCTGGTGCAGATTTATTTGGCGAAGAAGATCTTGTGGAAAGCATCAACAAAGGAAATATGGAGTTTGATCTTCTTATTGCAACTCCAGATATGATGCCAAAGGTTGCCAAATTAGGAAGAGTTTTAGGGCCTAGAGGTTTAATGCCTAATCCTAAAGCTGGGACAGTAACTAATGACATTGCTAATGCAATAAAAGAATTCAAAGCTGGTAAGCTCGAATTTAGAGCAGATAAGGCTGGAATCGTTCATGTCCGCTTTGGAAAAGCAAGTTTCACAAAAGAGGCTCTATTTGACAACTTAAAAACCTTACAAGAATCAATTGATAAAAATAAACCAAGTGGAGCTAAGGGAAAGTATTGGAAAACTTTTTATGTAACTTCAACAATGGGGCCTTCAGTTCAAGTTGACATAAATGCTGTACAAGATCACCAACCTGAAGGTTAACGCTTTGTAGTATAATTTAAAGTGCAACAATACGGCCAAAGAAAGTAGGTTAATTTAGTTATTCTAAATTTTTAATTCCTACCGAGGACTCGTCTTAAATTATTTCTTTTTTGGATCTAATAAAAGCGGCCTCTTTAAAAGGACTTTGCCGCATTTCCTGCTCTCCCTAAATTACGATCCAAAAAACATCAATGGGCCGAACACTAGAGAATAAGCAACAAATCGTTACTGAGATTAAATCTCTATTAAACGACTCGGAAATGGCTGTAGTTCTTGACTATAAAGGTTTAACTATCAAAGAGATGTCAGATTTGCGATCTAGATTGCAAACAAATAACGGCATTTGTAAAGTTACTAAAAATTCATTAATGCGTAAAGCTATTGATGGGGATAGTAATTGGAACGATCTTGAATCTTTACTGACGGGAACAAATGCTTTTGTCTTAATCAAAGAAGATGTTGGTGGTGCTGTAAAAGCTATCCAATCCTTTCAAAAAGACACCAAAAAATCCGAAACCAAAGGAGCTTTATTTGAAGGCAGACTTCTAAGCGATTCTGAAATAAAAGAAATTGCAAGTCTTCCATCTAAAGAAGTATTGATGGCAAAAATTGCTGGCGCTCTTAATGGCGTTGTAACAAAAATTGCGATCTCTATTAATGAAGTACCTTCTGGACTTGCTAGATCACTTAAACAACATTCTGAAAAATCAGAATCCTAAATTCAAAACCTAATTAACTTTTAAGAAAATGTCCGCAAAAACTGAAGAAATTCTTGAATCATTAAAATCTCTATCACTTTTAGAAGCATCTGAGCTCGTAAAGCAAATTGAAGAAGCTTTTGGTGTATCTGCTGCAGCTTCTGCAGGTGTAGTAATGGCGGCTCCAGGAGCAGCTGGAGGTGAAGCAGATGGTGGCGCTGCTGAAGAAAAAACTGAATTTGATGTAGTTCTCGAAAGCTTTGATGCAGCTGCAAAAATCAAAGTACTTAAGGTTGTTAGAAATGCAACTGGTCTAGGTCTCGGCGATGCAAAAGCACTTGTTGAATCTGCACCAAAAACAGTAAAAGAAGGAATCGCCAAAGCAGATGCTGAATCTTTAAAGAAAGAGATTGAAGAAGCTGGCGGTAAAGTTACACTTAAGTAAGAGAATATTTTTTCAAGCCGATAGACTTTATATCGGCTTCAAAAATTATGAATATTGATAGTATTGCAATTGAAGCTGCAACGGATGGAGCCTGCAGTGGTAATCCAGGTCCAGGTGGTTGGGGTGGTCTAATTATTTTTGACGACAAAAGTGAATTAGAAATAGGTGGTTCCGAGCAAAATACTACTAATAATAGAATGGAACTCACTGCGGCTATAAAAACACTTGAGAAATTAAAAACCTTTAAATTAAAAGAAAACTTTAAATTAAGAACTGATAGTAAATATGTCATAGAAGGGTATACAAAATGGATTACTAATTGGAAAAGAAATGGATGGAAAACAAGCTCAGGAAAATCAGTTCAAAATCTTGATCTCTGGCAAAAAATCGATCAATTAAGAATTAAAGGTCTTGTAATGGAACATGTTAAAGGCCATAGCGGTGACAAACAAAATGATAGGGTAGATAAAATCGCGGTTAACTATAGCAAAGGTATACCTCTAAAAAGTAACCTAAAAGAGTCTGAATCTTTAGTAGAATTTTTTGAAAAAAGTGCCCCTACAGAAATTCAGGAATTATTTTCAAGAAATGAACTAATCCAAAAATTTGCAGAAAAAAAATACTTGTTGAGTTCACCAGAACTAACTAGCTTATTAGGGGAAGAAAACCACTTAAAGATAAAACAATATTTACCTTTTGAATGGCGTAATTGGATGTTGATTCCTAAAGGTGAAAAATATTGGATAATAGAAAAAAAAGAATCCTGATTTTTTATGAATGAACAAAAGGGGGTATTTAAAAATCTTTATAAAAACTTGGTTACTCCTATACTAAAAAAAGACTCCGGAATCGATGCAGAATATTTAACTAATTTATCTCTTAACCTTCTATCATTCAGTTCAAGAAAATATAATTGGCCATTAGTTTCAGATATCCTAAAAAATCTAAATGAAGAATTTTCTATAACTGACCAAAGGTTAACTCAAAACATATGTGGAATAAATTTTTGTAATCCAATTGGTTTAGCTGCAGGTTTTGACAAAAATGGAAATGCTGCAAACATATGGAAAAATTTTGGTTTTGGTTTTGCTGAACTTGGTACAGTTACTATGTTTGCTCAAGAAGGTAATCCCAAACCAAGGCTGTTTAGATTAGCAAAAGAAGAGGCGGCACTAAATAGAATGGGTTTTAATAATAATGGTGCTGAAAATCTAGTTAAAAACTTTCTTGAACAAGGTATAAAGTTTAAAAAAAACAGGGAGAATATTTGTTTAGGGATAAATTTCGGAAAGTCAAAAATTACAGGTTTATCTCAAGCAAAAGATGATTATTTAACTTCTTTAAAATTATTAATTCCCTATTGTGATTATGCAGCAATAAACGTTAGTTCTCCAAATACTGAAGGACTAAGAAAGTTACAAGATCCAATTCTTCTAAAAGAACTTCTTAGCGAAATTAAAAACTTACCTAATTGTCCACCATTATTTGTAAAAATTGCGCCAGATTTAGGCCTTAAAGATATTGAAGATATTTGCCAATTAATAATCGAGGAAAACATCGATGGAATAATTGCTACAAACACCAGCATTGATAGATTAGGTCTTGAAAATAGAAAGATCAGGCAAACCGGATTATTACTCTCTCAAGAGAATGGAGGATTAAGTGGAAGGCCTCTACAAAAAAAAGCAAATCAAATAATAAAACATATACATAATATTGATAAAAAGATTATTTTAATTGGCGTTGGTGGAATAGATAGTCCTGAGTCAGCTTGGGAAAGAATTTGTTCTGGAGCATCATTAATTCAACTTTATACAGGATGGATATATAAGGGTCCACAATTAGTACCAGATATACTTGAGGGAATTATAAAGCAACTCAATAATCATCAATTATCTAATATAAAAGATGCAATTGGATCAAATTTAAAATGGGTTGAATAAAATTAGAGAATGAATAATGAACAAATCTGAACCTAATGATTCCTCAACGTTAGCCATGCAAGGATCTAACTTTAAGCACGGTGGAAATGTATATGCAACTGCGAAAAAATTAAATTTATTACCCTCCGAAGTCATTGATGCAAGTGCTTCATTAGTACCCTTTGATCCCCCTCAAATACTAATAGATTCAATAAATGCGGAAATTAAGAATCTTGGCTTTAGATATTACCCAGAAAGAGACTTTAGTGAACTGAAAGAAATAATCGGCAAATTTCACGGGATAAATCCCAACAATGTATTGCCTGGAAATGGTGCTTCTGAGCTAATAACCTGGGCAGGTTATGAGGCATCAAAATTTGGAATAAGTATTATTCCTGCTCCATGCTTTGTTGATTATGAAAGATCTTTAAATTGTTGGAATAGCAAGTTCATACATTGCGAATTACCAAAAAACTGGAATAATATTTTTCCTCAAACATTTCCACTTCATCCTGAAGGTGATGTTATTTGGATAACAAATCCTCATAACCCCACCGGCCAATTATGGGAAAAAAATTCATTAGAGGAAATTACAAAAAAATATAAATTAGTTATCTGTGATGAGGCTTTCTTATCAATCACACCTAATGGAGAAAAAGAATCCTTAATACCATTAACCAAAAAATATGATAATTTATTAGTCTTGAGAAGCTTGACCAAAATATTCAATATTCCAGGTCTTAGATTAGGGTATGTTGTAGGCTCATCAAAAAAACTTAAGCAATGGGGAATTAATAGAGATCCTTGGCCTTTAAATTCCTTTGCTATTAAAGCCGGGATTGACATTCTAAGTAATAAGAATTTCTATGAACGATGGATAAAGAAGATCCACAGCTGGATAAATATTGAAAAAAAAAGAGTTTTTGAAAACTTATCTAAAATAGAAAACCTTAAAGTTCATAATTCTTCAACCAACTTTTTTTTAATAGAAAGTAGCACTTCTTTGTCATCAAGCATTAAATATTTAGAAAATAAGGGAATATTAATTAGAGAATGCACTTCATTTAAATTTCTTGACGAAAAGTGGGCGAGAATAAGTTTGCAGAGTAGAAAAAATAATATTCTTTTATGTAAAGAAATTCAAAATTCTTTTAAAAAATAATTAATTAATTTTTTAATCTCAATTTTAGATTTGATTTTATTATTTTTTTCCATGTTCTTCTTCATAAGATCTAATATTTCATATCGCTGTTTTCCGTTTTTTAATTTTATTTTAAAAATTCTGTCCAGGGTTTCTTGAAAAACTTCTTTAGATATTTTATTTTGATTCATTAAGACTGAACCTCCAGTTTCAGCAAGAATTATTGCGTTTTTCTCCTGATGATTATTTTTAGAAAAAGGATATGGAATTAAGATTGAAGGTTTTTCAGCCTCTATTAGTTCATTTATTGTTCCCGAACCAGATCTTGATATTACAAGATCACAGTTTTGAATTAAAGCTGCTATTTCATTAGTAAATCTTTTTTTAACATAATATTTTGAATTGTTTACCTGAAAAGATTGTTGATCACATTCTCCAATGATATGAACTATCCGAAACTTTTTTTTAATTAAAAATTCTAGTGATTCGTAAAGAATTTGATTTATAGCTTTTGCTCCTTGACTACCTCCCATAAATATCAAGAGGGGGCCTTCTCCTTTTGGGGCCCATTCTGGCAATAGATTAGATTTGTAGAATTGCTCCCTTAGAGGGGTACCCGTAAAAATAGTTTTACAATTTTTCAAATAAGAATTTGTTTTCTTAAATCCTAAAAAAACAAGATTACATAAAAAACCAAAATATTTCGTGACCATTCCTGGTATTAAATTTGATTCATGAATAATTACAGGTATCCTTAGGATTTTTGAAGCAACAATAGTAGGCGCTGATATATAACCTCCAGTCGTAAAAACTAAGTTAATTTTTTTTTCTCTTAAAATTCGAATTATTTGGAAAGTTGACATTAAGATTTCTATATATTGAAAAACCAAAAATATATTTTTTCTTGGCGTCTTTATTTTTAAAGTCCTCAAATTATATTTTTGGGGAATTAAATTAGCATCTAGTCTTTGATTAACACCCAACCAGTGGATATTCCACTTATCTTCTAGTTCTTTAGAAACAGCTAAAGCTGGAAAAATATGACCTCCTGTCCCACTAGCTGCAACTAATAAATTATTTTTTTTAGACATAAAAACTTAAATTAGTAAAATGAAAAAAACAAACAAAAAATATGTTTAATTTAAACTTTTTCAAAAATATAGGAGTTCCTCTCTACTTATTTATTTATCTCATTATTCCCTATTCAGCAATAACGCAAACTTTAAAAGTTGACTTTATAAAAAATCTAGAAAACTCTTTAAATGGGCGAAATTTGGAATTTATTAGAAAAAATTTTAGAAATAATGAAAACCAAAATATATCAAAACAATTTTCAAAAATTATTAATGATTTCCCTGACAGCAAATGGAAGATCATAAGATTAAAGTCTAATGTTCCAAATAAAAATATTCTTAGAGTAAAAGTGTTAGGAGAAAAAATAGTTAATGGAGAAATACATATACTCGAATCCAATTTTGATTATTTATATTCAATTTTAAATGGAAAAATAGATGAAGGCATTATCAAAAATTTATTCACAACAATAAGGACTGATAATAACAAAATAGATATTATTTTTAAAATTCCTGATAGAGTTCTTACTGGTTCAAAATATGATATTGATATTATCCTAAATAAACCTCTTGAGGAGGTGATTATTGCAGGAGCTATAAAACATCATCAAGTTAACTCATTATTTGAACAAGAAATATTATTGGAACCATTAGCATCTGGAGGGATCTTCAAAATGACTAGAGCTCCAACAAAACCCGGTATACAATTATGGTCAGGAGTTATAGCTCACCCTTTGGGTATGATTACATTCACAAAGAGTATTGATATAGTTGATGAGATTTAGTCTAAGCGTCGTTTAAAGCGGCTACCCCAGGTAAAGTTTTACCTTCCAGAAGTTCTAAACTAGCCCCACCTCCAGTAGATATATGAGACATTTTCTCAGCTAATCCTGCCTTCTCCACTGCTGCTACTGAATCTCCGCCACCAATTATTGTACAAACTTCAGAAAAAGCACTTAAGTCCGCAAGAGTCGTAGCTATTGCATTTGTACCTTCTGCAAATTTATCAAATTCAAAAACTCCCATTGGACCATTCCAAATAATTGTCTTACATTCTGCAAGAGCGTTCTGGAAAATTTTAATGGAATCTGGACCAATATCGAGACCCATCCAATTCCCACTAATTGAATCAATTTCAGATATTTTACTATTGGCTTTCGGGGAAAATTCATCAGCTAAAACAACATCAGTCGGTAATAGTAATTCTACTCCTTTTGCTTTTGCTTTTGCTTCTAAATCTTTAGCAAGCTCGAGTTTATCTTCTTCTACAAGGCTCTTGCCGACATCTAAACCTCTAGCTTTATAAAAAGTGAAAATCATACCTCCACCAATCATGATTTTGTCACACTTATCTAGTAAAGAATCAAGTACTCCTATTTTGCTACTAACCTTTGATCCTCCAACTATTGCTGCCAATGGACGCTTTGGGGAATCTATTGCTCCTTGTAAGTATTTCAATTCTTTTTCTAAAAGGAATCCAGCTACTGAGGGACTTAAATAATTAGTAACACCCTGAGTTGAAGCATGAGCTCTATGAGCAGCACCGAAAGCATCATTTACATACATATCTGCATGTGATGCTAATTTTTTTGCAAACTCTAGGTCGTTCTTTTCCTCTTCACCAAAAAAACGAACATTTTCAAGTAAAAGAACATCTCCATTAGATAAGCTATTTGATTGTGCAACTGCTTCATCACCAATACAACTGCTAGTAAGAGCAACATTTTTCCCCAACAATTCACTTAATCTTGATGCTACTGGAGTTAATCTCATTTTTTCATTTACCTGACCCCTTGGTCTACCAAAATGAGCAGCTAAAATAACTTTTGCAGAATGATTAATAAGGTATTCAATAGTTGGGATCGCTGCACGAATACGGGTATCGTCGGTTATTTGACCATCTTCATTTAATGGAACATTAAAATCTACTCTTACAAGAACTTTTTTTCCTTCTAAATGTGTCTTATCAAGACTGGAAAGAGATAATTTTGACATTAAACAAGTTTAATTTTTAATCTTAAGACCCTAACGTTAATTTGGGCTTATTGGGTTAAAAAGTAGTTACTGTTACCTATGCCTTAATAAATTTTAAGAATTAACGATTATAAAAATTTTTTAGTCATTAAATTTATACTAAACTTTAGAAGTAAATACTTTTGAAACTTATAAAAACTAAAAAGAATACAAAATTTTATTTAATTTATTGAAGTGGACATACCCAAAATTCAATGGTACCCAGGCCATATAGCAAAAGCAGAAAAGAAATTATCTGAAGTTATCAATAAAGTAGATTTAGTTATTGAAGTTAGAGATGCACGAATTCCTTTGTCAACAGGACATCCACACTTAAATAAATGGATAAATAATAAAAAACATATTCTCGTTATTAACAGATCAGACATGATCTCCCCTAATGCAATCAAAAGTTGGAATAAATGGTTTAATACTAAAGATCAATATCCTCTTTGGTGTGATGCCAAAAGAGGAATAGGTATAAAAGAAATTTGTAAGTCAGCTGAAGATTCTAGGTCGTCAATCGACGATAGAAGACTCTCTAGAGGAATGCGAATTAGGCCAATTAGAGCCCTTACACTTGGTTTTCCAAACGTAGGAAAGTCAGCATTAATAAATAGAATTGCAAAAAAAAGAGTTGTAGATAGCGCTAGGAAAGCAGGCGTGACTCGTAATTTAAGATGGATAAAATTAGAAAGTGGTATAGATCTGCTAGATGCTCCAGGTGTTATACCTCCAAATTTAGAAGATCAAAAATCAGCACTTAATCTTGCACTGTGTGACGATATTGGTGAAGCTGCTTATGAAATAGAGAGTGTCGCAATTGGATTTATCAAAATTATATCCAATCTTAACAAAGATAAGAATGCGAATATCTCACTTAAACAAATATCTAATAGATATGGAGTTGATATTTCAAAAGGCTTTAAGAGTCCTTATGCTTGGATCGACGAGGCGGCTTCAAAACATACCTCGGGCGATAAAAGGAGAATGTCTCATAAGTTATTGGAAGATTATAGAAATCAAATGCTGGGTAAAATTGCTTTAGAAGTCCCACTATGGAATTAAATAATCAAAATTCTTTCGGCATTGGAGAAGGTGAGCTTATAGAAATTATTTATGAGCTGCCTCTTCCTATGAGGCTAGACAGATGGTTGGTAAGTCAAAAGCCAGAACAAAGTAGAGCAAGAATTCAACATTTTATAAATTCAGGTTTAGTACTTGTAAACTATAAGACCGCCAAAGCAAAGACCCCATTAAAAAACGGCGACAATGTTCAAATATGGATGCCTCCTCCAGAACCTCTTATTTATTTGAAACCTGAAAAAATGGATTTAAATATCCTTTTTGAAGACGAACATATTATTGTAATCAATAAACAATCAGGACTAATTGTTCATCCAGCGCCTGGACACAAATCTGGAACTTTAGTGAATGGATTACTTTTTCACTGTAAAGATCTACCTGGAATTAATGGGAAACTAAGACCTGGGATAGTTCACAGATTAGATAAAGATACCTCTGGATGTATGGTGGTTGCAAAAAGCCAAGAGGCATTAGTTAATCTCCAGAAACAAATTAAAGAAAAAATAGCATCACGCGAATATATTGCAGTAATTCATGGAGCACCTAATTCTGAAGAAGGCCAAATAGTGGGACACATAGGCAGAGATAAATTAAATAGATTAAAATATAAAGTTGTTGAAGAAACTTCAGGAAGGTATGCCTGTACCTATTGGAAATTAGAAGAAAGATTTGGCAATTACTCATTAATGAGTTTCAAACTAGATACGGGGCGAACGCATCAAATAAGAGTTCATTGCGCTCACATTAATCATCCAATTGTGGGTGATCCGTTATATGGAAGATGTAAAAAACTACCATGTAAATTAGATGGCCAAGCTTTACACGCCATTAAGCTTGGACTTATACATCCAATAAATGGTAAAGAAATGATATTTGAATCAGAACTACCATTAAATTTTCAAAAATTACTAAGTGTTCTTAAAGTTAAATAAGATTTAGAGAGGAATTTAGAAGCGATTTTGTATAAGTGTTTTGAGTTTTAGTGAATATTGTAGAACTTTCTCCTTCATCAACTATCTTTCCGTGATTCATAACTAGCAACCTATCACAAAATCTTTTAGCAATGCCTAAATCATGAGTAATAAAGATAATTGTTAAATTCATTTTTTCTTGCAAGAGTCTAAGTAATTCAAGAATCTCTATTTTTACTGAAGCATCCAACATATTTACGCTCTCATCACAAATCAAAATTTTTGGTTTCAATAATAGCGCTCTGGCTAATGAAATTCTTTGCAATTGACCACCAGATAATTGGCTAGGATAAGAATTAAAAAAATTATTATTTAAGGGAAGATTTAAATTTCTTAACATTAATTTTATTTCTTTTTCGATTTTTCTTTTATCTGAAATTTTTTGAATAAAAAATATATCTTCCAATATATTTTTAATCGTCATTTTCGGATTCAAACTTGAAAAAGGATCTTGAAAAACAATTTGCACATTATTGTTCTTTTTAAAAGATTTATTTTTTTTCGATGCATGGTTTTTATCATAAATTTTGATTTCACCACCTCTTACTTTAAGAAGTCCAATTAAAGCCCTACATAATGTACTTTTCCCGCTCCCTGAAGAACCAACTATTCCAAGAGTCTCATTCTCAAATAACTTGAAACTAACTTCATTTAAAGCCTTATTCCATTTATTAATGAAAATTGAAGAATTTAATTTATACCAATGTCTTAGGTTATTTACCTCTAGAACGACCTCATCTCGAGCATTATTTTTAATATTTGGTTCTAATACTATTTTTGAAGCATTTACTAACTTTTTCCCTATATTTGATTTTGGTGATTGAAAAATATCTAATATATTCCCTTTTTCAACAATCGTTCCCTTTTCAATTATTGCAGCTTTTTTGCACCACTTTGCTGCAAGATTTATATCGTGACTAATTAAAATTAAAGTAGTATCAAATTCATTACATAGATGAATTATTTCTTGCATAATTTCAAAACTTGTTTTGGTATCTAAGCTTGTTGTAGGTTCATCAGCTATTAATAATTTAGGTTTCAAAGCAAGTGCCATTGCTATAGAAACTCTCTGTCTCATTCCACCGCTAAATTGATGTGGGAAAGAATCAAGTCTACTTTCTTCAATTCCTACTTTTTGAAAAACTTCTTTTACTAATTTTTTAATAAGTACAGATGATTTAGTTTGATAATGCGTTTTAAATAATTCATATAAATGATCCCCAACTCTCATTAATGGGTTAAGTTTTTTTATAGAGTCTTGATAAATAAATCCAAAATTCTTTCTTCTAAATATTTGTGCATCTTTGTTATTTATTTTCCTAGGATCTATACTAGAAATCGATAAATAACCTTTAGAAGTCGCCTTTTCAGGCAATATATTTACTAATGTTTTTGCAAAAGTGGTCTTTCCACATCCAGAAGGTCCTATTATGGCCAAATGATCTCCACTATCTATTTCCAAATTAAAATTTTTGATAATAGGTTGCTGTTTTAAACCATATTTAACAGTAAGATTTTTAACTACAATAATTTTTTCTTTATTTATTTCCATGATTTATAGCAAATTTTTCTAGACCTAAATAAAATACACCTAAAGCAATATAAAATGTCCGAGGCAGCTGCAAATTCAAAAGAAAAAAAAGAAATTGAAGTTTCCAAAACTATTTTGCCTGAAAATAAAAAATATGAAAGTGAATCTTTGCATTATCAAATAAAAATTCCCGATTGGCTTCTTAAAGATATTTATAATTTTGAAAATTCAAATAAAGAAAATGATGAGAACCAAAACCTTATAGCAAAGGCTTTTAAACTTGCTTATAAAGCTCATGATGGACAATTCCGCGCTAGTGGCGAGCCCTACATTATCCATCCGGTTGCAGTTGCAAATCTCCTTAAAGAAATAGGTGCTAGTTCATCTGTTATTGCTGCAGGCCTCTTACATGATGTTGTTGAAGATACTGGCATTGATTTATCCGAAATAGAAACAAATTTTGGATTAGAAGTAAAAATACTTGTAGAAGGTGTAACAAAATTAGGAGGCATCCACTTTAACAACAGGACTGAAGCACAAGCTGAAAATCTTAGGAAAATGTTTTTGGCTATGGCCAGCGATATCAGAGTTGTCTTAGTAAAACTTGCAGATCGACTTCATAATATGAGAACAATTGAATGGCTAAATGATGAGAAAAAACTAAGAATAGCGAGAGAAACAAGAGAAATTTATGCACCATTAGCTAATCGACTAGGAATAAACAGATTTAAATGGGAATTAGAAGATTTAGCTTTTAAATTCTTAGAGCCTAAAGAATTTCAAGATCTTAAAGATCAAATCGCTGTTAAAAGAAGTGATAGAGAAAAAAGATTAAAAGTAACTTTGAATCTTATGAAGGAAAACTTGGTTACAGCAGGTTTGAAAAATTTTGAAATAACAGGAAGGCCAAAACATCTTTATGGCATCTGGAGCAAAATGGAAAGGCAACAAAAGCATTTTCACGAGATTTATGATGTTGCTGCCCTAAGAATTATCGTAGATAATTCAGATAGTTGTTATAGAGCTTTAGCAGTCGTTCATGATACTTTCAAACCAATTCCAGGTCGATTTAAAGACTATATAGGATTACCAAAACCCAATGGATATCAGTCCTTACACACTTCTGTGATTGGAAGACATCGACCTATTGAAGTTCAAATTAGAACTACTTCCATGCATCAAATTGCTGAATATGGTATTGCCGCTCATTGGCAATACAAAGAGGGTGGTTCTCCTGCTAAAAGTAATGCCGAGAGATTTAATTGGCTAAGACAATTAGTAGAATGGCAACAAGAAGGTAATAAAGGGGATCATAATGATTATTTAGCTTCAATTAAAGAAGATTTATTTGATGAAGAAGTATTTGTGATTACTCCAAAAGGAGATGTTGTTGGTTTAAGGAAAGGATCTACCGCAATAGATTTCGCCTACAGAATTCATTCTGAAGTTGGAAATCACTGTAATGGAATAAGAATTAATGAAAAGCTTTCTCCATTATCAACAGCACTTCAAAATGGTGACTTCATAGAAATTTTGACAAGTAATAATTCTACTCCAAGCTTGGATTGGCTAAACTTTGTAGTTACGCCAACTGCTAAAAATAGAATACGCCAATGGTATAAGAAAAGCCATCGTGATGAAACGATTAAAAGAGGTAGAGATTTACTTGAAAAAGAAGTAGGTCGAAACGGTTTTGAAGCATTACTTTCTAGTGAAGCCATGAAAAAAGTTGCAAATCGATGCAATTTAAAAACTACTGAAGACCTTCTTGCATCCCTTGGTTTTGGTGGTTTAACTTTGCATCAAGTATTAAACAGACTAAGAGAAGAAATAAAATTACAGACAGAAGATGCAAAAAATGATTCTGACTCTGAAATAGCAAAATCTCTTAAAAGTAATAGTAATTTATCCAATAATAAATCAAATACAGCAGCTAAATCACCAATTTCCGGGATAGAAGGTCTTGACTACAGAATAGGTAAATGCTGTACACCACTTCCAGGCGAGGATATTATCGGAACTGTTTCGCTCGGCAACCATGGGATAACCATACATAGAGAAGATTGTGAAAATGTAATACCAATTCCAATAGAGAGAAGATTACCTGTTGGTTGGAATCAAGATAATAAAACTGGCGATAATAAGTTTCCAATTCAGCTACGAATAGAAGTAATTGATAGAGTTGGAGTTCTTAAAGATATTCTTATGCGGTTATCTGATAAAGGTATAAACGTTAGCGATGCCAATGTTAAAACTGCTTTTGGTAAACCAGCTATTATAAATCTTTGTGTAGGTCTTGAAAGTTATAATCAACTTCACAAAACAATTGAACAAATTAAATCAATGGCAGATGTTTTAGATATTGCCAGAGTTGGACAAAGTTAATTTTAAAAATCAGATATATTTATTTTTTAATTTTTACCTTGTAAAAAAAGAAAACAATACATCCGCAAATCAAAGCCAATAGTAAACCCACACAAGATGAACCCAAGAGTAATTTTAGTGAAAAAATTCTACCTTGTTTCCATAAGTCATTAATAACCAAACTTTTTTCAATAATGTTATTGGAAGAAGAATTTAAAAAAAGCGAACCAACTTTATAGTTAAAATAATACAGTGGGACATAAGTAAAAGGGTTGCTTATCCAAGTACCAATTGCAGCTAGAACAATATTTCCCTTAGCTATTTTCGCAAAAAAAACACCTATTAAAGTCTGAAACCCAAAAAAAGGAAAGCAGCCACTAAATACCCCTATAGCTAAACCTTTAGCATTAAAGAAAGGACTTCCATTCTGGTTCCTAAATAATGATAGAATTTTCTTATAGGTTATATCTCTTTTAAATCTCATTCAGAAAGAAAATTTCAAAATTCTTGATAATCTTACTTAATTATCCATAACAAAGCGAGAGATGGATTCGATAGTTACTACAGAAGATACCATAGCCGCCATTGCTTCAGCTATAAGTATAGGGAAAGGAGGAGTTGCGATGATAAGAGTATCAGGGAAAGACTCAATAAATTCTTGCAAAAAGATTGTTCAAACTAAATCTAAATATGCATGGGAATCACATAGAGTTTTTCATGGTTTTATTGAGGAAAATAAACAAAATAAATTTATAGATGAGGTTTTAATTTTAGTGATGAAATCACCAAATAGCTTCACAGGAGAGGATGTTGTTGAACTTCATTGCCATGGAGGAATTATCATAGTAAATAAAGTTCTAAAGAGATTATTATCTAGTAATTCTAGAGTTAGACTTGCAAACCCAGGAGAATTTAGTCAAAGAGCTTTTCTTAATGGAAAAATAGACCTTACTCAAGCCGAGTCGATTAATCAATTAATTAATGCAAGCAATACAAGATCAGCAGAGTTGGCTTTTAGTGGGATTCAAGGAGAAATAAAGAAAAAAATTAATGATATTAAAAATGACCTTATAAATCAACTTTGCGAAATAGAAGCGAGAGTTGATTTTGAAGAAGACTTCACAGATTTTGATTACAACAAATATCTAAAAAACATTGAAAAAGTAAAAGAAAAAATAGAATTACTAATAGAAAATGCAAAAAGAAATTCATATATTCACAATGGAATATCAATTGCACTTATAGGCAAAACAAATGTTGGTAAAAGCTCTTTACTAAATTTACTTGCAAAAAAAGAGAAGGCAATCGTAACTAATATTCCTGGAACAACTAGGGATGTTATTGAAGTTAATTTAACTATTAATGATATTCCAATGAAAATAATTGATACTGCTGGCATAAGAGAAACTCATGAACAAATTGAAAGTATTGGAATTAAAAAAAGTTTTGGGAAAATTAAAGAGTCAGATTTTATAATTTATATTTATAGTCTTGACGAAGGATTTAATGAAGAAGACAAAAAAATAATAGAAGAAATCCCCAAAGAAAAATTAATTACTATTTTGGCCAATAAAAAAGATTTAATTGATTGCAAGAATATTAATTCAAATGAGTTAAAAAACACAATTCTTATGAGCATTAAGAATAATGATGGTGAAAAATTATTAATCGACACAATCATAAAAAAATGTGGATTAAAACAAGTAGAAAATATCAATATATTTTTAAACGAAAGACATCAAACAAATTTGTCTGCTTGCCTATCTAATTTAAATGATACCGATGAAATCATTAAAAATAAATTGCCATTTGATTTGTTATCAATAGAACTGAGAGATGGAATTCAAAACTTATCTAAAATAACTGGTCAAGAATTAACGGAGGAACTTTTAGATAATATTTTTTCTAAGTTTTGTATTGGTAAATAAATTTGAGTTAAATTACATAGTGATATATAGTTGATTTTCTAACTTCAGTTGAATTTTTATTAATTAATTATTTTTTAGTTTAGTGGATTTAAATACTTCAATAATAAGTAAGATCATTGATAACTGGATCGATGAAGATATAGGAACGGGAGATCTTACAAGTCCTTCAATTACGGAGGAGAATGGTAATGCATATTGGATTGCAAAAGAAGCTGGTATATTTTGCGGTGTCGAAATCATAAAAGAAATTTTTAAAAAAATAGATTTAAAAATTAGTTCAAAATTTAATATCTCTGATGGAGATCAATTTGTTAAAGATCAAAAAATCCTGGAAATATATGGGCCTTCAAAAAGTTTGCTAGCTAGTGAAAGAATAGGATTAAATATAGCAATGCATTTATCTGGAATATCAACATATACAAAGAATCTTGTAAATAAGTTAGAAGGTACAAATATAAAATTAGCAGATACTAGGAAAACTACTCCTGGCTTAAGAATATTTGAAAAATATGCATTCAAATGCGGAGGTGGAGTGAATCATAGAATGGGATTATACGACGCAGCTATGATAAAAGAAAATCACATTGCATGGACAAATAATCTTAATAATGCAGTAAAAAAAATTCGACTAAGTTCGCCTTTTACAACTCATATCATAATTGAAGCTGAGAATATCGAACAGGCAAAAGAGGCAGTATTAGCAGGAGCAGATAGTGTCTTATTGGATGAACTTAGCCCTGAAATAATTAAAAAAAATGTTCAAGAATTAAGAGATTTATCAATGAATAGCTTAAAAAAAGAAGTCAATAAAAATTTGATAATAGAAGTTTCTGGAATTAACCCTGATGAAATTAGTAAATATCTAATAAAAGGTATTGATTTGATTTCAACAAGTTCTTCAATCACCAAAAGTAATTGGATTGATTTGAGTATGCGTTATATTAATTAATTATATAGATAAATAATTGAGTAATTAATGCTAATCATTTTTAAAGAATTAACAAAACAATTTGAACAATCTCTTTTAGATAGTCTTGAAAAAAATGATAAAAAAGGAGAATTCGAAATTCTTAGAAAAAATTTAATTACACAATCATCAAAAGAGGAATTTGGTGATTATCAATGTAATGTTTGTTTAAGTTTATCTAAAATATATAAAAAGAACCCACGAGTTATTTCTCATGATTTTATTAACCTTTTAAATAAAAATAAAAGCATAGCAAAATTATGTAAGAGTGTAGAAATAGCTGGACCTGGATTTATAAATATAAAATTAAAAGATGAAGTTCTAATAAATGAAATTAAATCAAATATTCAATGCCAAAGGGGTGGAGTACCTCAAATTAAAAAAGATTTAGATAGTGGCTTATCAAATAAAGTCGTTGTAGATTTTTCCAGCCCTAATATTGCTAAAGAAATGCATGTAGGGCATTTAAGATCAACAATAATAGGAGATTCAATATCCAGAATTTTCGAATTAAGAGGTTATCAAGTATTAAGACTAAATCATGTTGGCGATTGGGGAACGCAATTTGGAATGCTTATTACTCAGCTCAAAGATTTATATTCAAATGATTTAGAGGAGATAGGCAAAATTAAGATAAGTGATTTAGTTGAATTTTATAAAGAATCAAAAAAAAGATTTGATAATGAATCTGAATTCCAAAAAAGATCTAGAGAGGAAGTAGTTAAGTTACAAAGTGGAGATATTAAATCGATTAAAGCTTGGAAATTATTATGTGATCAATCTAGAAAGGAATTTGATGAAATCTATAAAAATTTAAAAATAAAAATAGAAGAAAGAGGTGAATCTTTTTATAATCCTTTCTTAAAATCCGTTATTGAGGATTTGAATTTAAAAAAATTATTAGTAGAAGATCAAGGAGCAAAATGTGTATTTTTAGATGGGATGACTAATAAAGAAGGCAAACCTTTACCGCTAATTATTCAAAAAAAAGATGGAGGTTTTAACTATGCCACCACAGATCTTGCTGCTATTAGATACAGATTCAATAAGCCTCCACATGGGGATGATGCTTCGAGAATTATTTATGTAACTGATCATGGACAAGCAAATCATTTTGCTGGAGTTTTTCAAGTTGCAAAAAAAGCAAAATGGATCCCAGACAATTGCCAATTAGACCATGTCCCTTTTGGTTTAGTTCAAGGAATTGATGGCAAAAAACTAAAGACAAGGGAAGGTGAAACAATACGTTTAAAAGATTTATTAAAAGAAGCAGTTAGAAGAGCAAAAGAAGATTTATTAAAAAGATTAGAAGATGAAAATCGTTATGAGACAGAAGATTTTATTACAAATACATCAAGAATAATTGGATTAGGAGCTGTTAAATATGCAGATTTAAGCCAAAATAGGATTACAAATTATCAATTTAGTTTTGATAAAATGCTCTCCCTAAATGGTAATACGGCTCCTTATTTGTTATACACACTTGTAAGAATTGCAGGAATTAAAAGAAAAAATGATTTTGTTTATGACTCTAAAGATTTTCAATATACAAATTATGAAGATAAATCTGAGTGGAAACTTATCAGAAAATTACTTAAGTTCGATGAAGTCATAATATCTATTGAAAAAGAGTTAATGCCAAATAGATTATGCAATTATCTGTTTGAGCTATGTCAGACTTTTAATAGATTCTATGATCAAGTCCCAATACTAAAAGAAGAAAAATATATAAAAATTTCTAGACTGAATTTATGTGATCTAACTGCAAAAATACTAAAATTAAGCTTAGAGCTTCTAGGAATTGAAACTTTAGAAAGAATGTAATGAATGATTTTGATCAATTAAATAATCTTTCCCCATTACCAAGAGAAGAAATAATAAATATGCAGTCTTACTCTGCACCTTTAGAAAATAGAAGAAATTTACTCCGCTTAGACTTTAATGAAAATACTCTAGGTCCAAGTCCTAATGTTTTCGAAGCATTAAAAGCGATAAAATTAAATGAGATTGCAATTTATCCAGAATATAATTTATTAAAAAAATTTTTATGTGATAAATATCTTGATTCAAGAAAATTTGATAATGATGAAATAGGAATTTTCAATGGAGCAGACGCGGCAATAAATGCAATCTTCAATTGCTTTGGAGAAAAAAATCAAATATTTCTTACCACGAATCCAACTTTTGGTTACTATTCTCCTTGTTCAGAAATGCGAGGAATGAAGAAAATAACTTGTTCTTACATCGGAGAAAGTTTTCTATTTCCCTTCGAAGAATTTAGTGAAAAAATTACAAAGTATAATCCAAAGTTAATATTTATTTGTAATCCAAATAATCCGACAGGAACTGTTTTAAGTGCTCAAAAGATAATTAACTTAGCAAATATCAAAAACGATTCATTGATAATTGTTGATGAACTATATGAAAAATTTAATGGAGATAGTCTTCTTGAATCGATAGATTTTGAAAAGAATAAAAATATACTGATAATCCAATCTCTCTCAAAAACAGCTGGTTTAGCTGGTTTAAGAATAGGTTTTACTTTTGGCAATAAAAATTTAATTAATTACATTAATAAAGTTACAGGACCATATGATGTAAATAGCTTTGCTATAACGGCAGCTTTAGCAGCACTTAAAGACAAATCATATATTGATAATTATGTTTTAGAAGTAAAAAAAGCAAGGGAATGGATCTTAAATAAATTTAAATCAACAAAAATCAGAGCTCATTTTAGTGGTGGTAATTATTTCTTAATTTGGCCAAAAAAAGATCCTAAAATATTAATACAACAGATGAGAGAAAAAGGGATTCTTATCAGAAGTATGGAAAACAAAAAAGATATTGGCAAGTCAATAAGGGTTAGTATTGGAACTAAAGAACAAATGATTTTTTTCTGGGAAAATTACAAGGTCTTAGACTTTATAAATTAATTACCAAAAATATAAATTATATTTTGATCGATTCTTTTAGGTTTTATTTGAATATCTTTTTCAACATATTTTACTTCAAAATTTTTCATATTTTCGATAAAAAAATCAGCATTTGAGAAATCACATTCTTGGTTAATTTTTTTGCCACGAGCAAAGTGAACAGGAATAACTACATTAGGTTTTAGAAGCTTTACTATTCTTGAAGCCTCTTGCCCATCATAAGATTTTATTCCTCCTCCAATTGAAATAAATAAGATATCTGGGCGAGACAAAATAATTTGACTATTGATATCAATATCACCAGCAGCGCCTCCCATATGAACGATTTTAAGATCATTCTGCTCCCAACTCCAAACAGTTGCCATCCCAAATCTTCTTCCATCTACTCTGTCATGTGGGACGGAAATTCCATTTAATAAAATATCCTCAAATTGATAGATTCCTGGCTCTACAAACATTAATTTATTATTAGGGTTATATCCTTCATCTGGAAGCCTAGAACTAGCCAAAATAAAATCTGCGTTAACTTCTTTTGGCTCTTTTAAATTGCTTGCACAACCTATTGCTTTAAAGGGATTTATAAGAATCGATTTTTCAGCACTACTAATTAAAAAACTACTATGTCCCAGATTTTTTATTACTAAATTCCTTGCCAATAATGTGGTAGGTAAAAAAGAGCTAAATAATATAAAAAAGAAAATGTTTTTAATTTGAGAAATCATATTATTAATTTTTTTTTATTTTACTTTTGTTCAGCCATTTTTAGAAAATTACTAATTAATTTATGACCAAATTGTGTCAATACACTTTCAGGATGAAACTGTACTCCATGTAAATGCTTATATTCTTTGTGAGAAATAGCCATAATAGTTGAGTCTTCTAAAGTCGCAGTTATATCGAAACAAGTTGGTAATGAACCTGAATCAACTATAAGACTATGATATCTAGTCGCAACAAATGGAGTCTCGATATCTTTAAACAAACCTTTTTGATTATGAAATATTTTGGATGTCTTACCATGCATAAGTTCTTTCCCAACTATGACCTTACCTCCAAAAGCTTGGGCCAAAGCTTGATGCCCTAAACAAACTCCTAATGTCGGAATATTTTTAGATAATTTTTTTAGTATTGGCAGACAAATTCCAGATTGATCTGGATTACCAGGACCTGGAGATAATAGGATGCCACTAGGATTTAGTTTAGTAATTTCATCTAGAGTAATTTCATCATTTCTTTTAACTATTAATTCTCTAGTTATTTCATGCTCAACAGAAAGTTCTCCTAAATATTGAACAAGGTTATAAGTAAAACTATCGTAATTATCAATAACAAGAAACATATTTATATATATTCAAATAACAACTTAATTTTAGGAACAAAAATATATACAGCAATAATAACAGAATTAATGGAAGCTAATAACACTGCTGCTGCAGAAGTATCTTTTGCAATTTTAGCCAAACTACTAAATTCTTTTTTAACTACTAAATCAACTATTGATTCAATAGATGTGTTTAATATTTCTAATATTAAAACAGACATAATTGTAGCAATCAAAATTACATAATTACTTTGACTAATTTGCAGTAAAAAACCAATCATTAAAATTGTAACTGCAAAAATTAATTGAATTTTAAAATTTCTTGAAGTTTTTAATACGTAACTAATTCCACTAAAAGCATACTTAAAACTTTTTAATACATTACTAGACGTTTTATATGACTCTATTCTATTTTTTAGAGATTTTATTTTTTTGTCCATAGATTTTTAATCTAATTTTTTAATTAAATATTCCTGAAAATTTAACATATTTTCTAAATCAAGATCATTATTATGTTCCCATCCCAAAAGATGTAAAAATCCATGACTAGCCAACCAGAGCATTTCTTTGTAGATTGAATGTTTATATTCATAAGATTGCTCAAGTGCGATCTCTAATGATATAAATATATCTCCCAACTCTATATGATCTAAATTATTTACAGATTCATCAGAAATGATTGGAAAAGATAGAACATCAGTTGGTCCATTTTTTTGCATCCACTTCTGGTTCATAAAAGCAATTTCCTGATTAGATATTATCTGTAAGCCTAATGAAAAAGATTTTTTTTCAAAAATGAAATTTGGCAATTTATAATCGTCTTTTTTTAATATTATTTTTATCCAAGATAAAAAAGCTTTCTCCCAAAAATTAGATTCAAAAATAAGCTTATTTTTAGAATCTTTTAACTTATTTGAAAATTGAGAAAATTCATTACATTTAAAAACCAAATCTAAATTTATTTCAGAAATAATTTTTTCTGTCATACATTCTTATACAGGAATATTAGGCTTACCTATTGTGGCTACAAGTATTAATATACCAATTAAAACTAGAAAGGTTATTGAAAAATGAGAAATACTTTTTGAACCCTTCCTTACCATATTTCGCATAGCTAGCTTTATAAAGCTTGGAGGAGCGACTTTTTTTTCTATATTTTCGTTTTTATTTTTCATTAGTTATTCAATAGATTCGTTAGAAGAAATATTCATGCGTAATAATTCATGAATAAATGGTTCAAGTCCACCATCTAAAACACTATCTAAGTCGTTAGTCTCCTGCATAGTTCTGAGATCTTTTACCATTTGATAGGGATGGAAAACATAATTTCTTATTTGATTACCCCATGCGGCTTCCACAATATCACCTTTAATATCAGCGACTTGTGCAGCTCGTTGTTCTTTAGCAATCACTAGTAGTTTAGACTTAAGAAGTAACATAGCTTTTTCTTTATTTTGTAATTGAGATCTTTCTTGTGTACATCTTACTGAAATCCCTGAAGGCAAATGAACAATTCTCACCGCTGTTTCTACTTTATTAACATTTTGTCCTCCAGCCCCACCGGATCTACTCGTTGTAATTTCTAAATCTTTTTCAGGTATATCAAGTGAAATATTGTCATCTAATTTTGGCATGACTTCCACCCCAGCAAAGCTAGTTTGTCTTTTACCATTAGCATTGAAAGGAGAAATTCTTACTAATCTATGAGTTCCTTTTTCATATTGTAAATATCCGTACGCATATTTTCCATCAATTTCAAAAGTTACACTTTTGATACCTGCTTCTTCTCCTTGAGATAATTCATTGATAATTAAACTCATTTGATTATTATCGGCCCATCTTGAATACATTCTCAATAAAATCTCTACCCAATCCTGAGCATCTGTTCCACCAGCACCTGCGTTAATAGAAACTACTGCTCCTTCCTTATCGTATTCACCACATAACAATCTTTCAAATTCCCATTTATCTAAATTCTCTCTTAATTTCTTTAAGCCCTGCTTGGATTCCAAAATCATTTCCTCTTCTGGTTCTAGAGAATAAAGCTCAAGAGAGGCATTAGCATCAGAAATAAAAGTTTTCCATTTATCCAACAATTCAAGTTGTGCCTTAACATCATCAAGGATTAACATTTGTTTTTTAGCTTCTTCTTGATTCTCCCAAAATTCAGGCTGAGCAGAAATTTGCTCTAACTCTCTCCTTTTCGCTTTTAATCTTGGAACGTCAAAGACAATCCTGAGCATTACCCAGGCGCACTGTTAGTTCAGAAAGATCTTTTTTGAAATCTGTAATATCTATCAAAATAGAATTTAATCGTTATTTATAATCTAACAGGCACTTTTGTTTAATAGTATAAACTAAGTATTATTTTAAAAAAATGTCCAAAGTTGAAATTTATACTTGGCAATATTGCCCATTCTGTATTCGAGCAAAATCACTACTAAAGAAAAAAAATATAAATTTTAAAGAATATAAAATTGATGGCGACGAAGATGCCAGAGAATTGATGATTGAAAGAGCTGATGGTAGAAGAACATTACCACAAATATTTATAGAAAATGAGGGTATAGGAGGCTGCGATGATCTCTACAAATTAGAAAATGAAAACAAATTAGATGCATTATTAAACTAGATCTTATGAAATTTCTATTCGTGATAGATCCAATAAAAAATATAAATCCCTTAAAAGATTCAACTGCTGCTTTAATGCAAGCATCATCAAAAAAAAATATTGAAATCTGGAGTTGTACTCCTCAGGACCTTGAAGCTAGAGGTGATGAAGTATGGGCATCTTCCGTAAAAGTTGAAGTAAATCCGTGGATTTCTTTCAAAGATAATGATTGCATACCTCTCGCCGAATTTAATTGCATTTGGATGAGAAAAGATCCTCCTGTAAATGAGGCTTATTTATATGCAACCCATCTTTTAGAGGTTGCCGAAAGAAAAGGAGTAAAAGTAATCAACAAACCCTCATCTTTAAGAGCATGGAATGAAAAGCTAGGTGCTTTGAGATACAGCCACTTAATGGCACCTACGATAGTTGCGAGTAAGGTTAAAGATCTTATTAATTTTGCAAATATAAATAATGAAGTAGTAATAAAACCTCTTGGAGGAAAAGGTGGTCAAGGTGTTATAAGGATAAATAAAAATTCTCCAGGCATTAAATCAATCATTGAATTAATCACTTCTCAAGAAGAATTACCCGTTATGATGCAAAAATTTATTCCTGAAGTCATAGAGGGTGATAAAAGAATAATTATTGTAAACGGTGAAGCAATTGGATCAATAAATAGGATTCCTCAAGGCGGCGATTTTAGGAGTAATTTAGCAATGGGAGGAAAGGCTGAACCAACTTTATTAACAGAAAAAGAAAAAAGTATCTGCTCAGAATTATCTCAACACTTCAAAGATGAAGGTTTATTTTTTGTAGGTATTGATGTAATAAATGGAATGCTTAGCGAGATTAATGTAACCAGTCCAACAGGTTTACGAGAAATAGAAAATTTATCCAATAAGAATGTTTCAGAGGAAGTTATTGAAAAATTAGTGGAAATTATCTAGGATTTTTAGCAAAAAATATTTGTTTTATTATAGATTCAAATTTTAATTTAATCTCATCTATTTCTTTCTCTAAAACAGAACCTGAAACTATACCTGAACCGGCAGTAAACTCAATATTTTCTTCAACATACCTAGCTCCTCTTATTGCCAAAAGAAATGAAGCATTTCCTGATGAATCAACCCAACCCATTGGAGAAGCATAATTTCCTCTAGGAAAAGACTCAAGAGTGTTTATCCAATCCAATGCTACATTTTTTGGATAACCACAAACAGCCGGAGATGGATGTAAGTTTTTAAGCAATTCAAAAGGACATATATTTTCAACTTTAGAGAAAATGAGTGTTTGCAAATGAGAAATATCTCCAAATGAATTTACCTTAATATCACTTTTTTTAAAGTTTTTTATCTTTGAAATTTCTAAACATTTAATCAAATACTGTGTTACATAATTATGTTCCTTTAAGTCTTTAGTACTTTTTAAGAGTTTCTTAAAATTTGAATTAGTAGAGATAGTTCCAGCAAGAGCCTCCAAAGTTAAATTAGGTCTAGTAAAAGAAAATAATTTTTCTGGAGATGCTCCAAACAAAATATCCTTACTATTTCTTTTCCAAACGTATCTGCATGTATTTGGATGATTCTTTTTTAATCTCTTTAAAATTTCTACTAAATCTAATTTTTTTTTAAATTTTATCTTAATCCTATTCGCTAAAACTATCTTTTCGAGAATACCTTTTTCTACTAATTGAATTCCTCTATTTAGTACTTTTTTCAAATTTGCATTAGAAGTTTCTAAGGAATTCAAAAAATCATCAATAATAGGTAAATCAAAACTAGTTTTTAAGCCAGATGATTTTATTAATTGTGAGCCAGAATAAATAACTTGATTTCTAATTGTCCATATTTCTTCAATTAATGTTCTTAATGATGATTTACCTTCAACATGACCATTGATTCTTAACCAGCAATTCTTATTACTTTTAATAATTAATATTTTTGGTAAGATAGCTTCCAAACTAGGGACATCAGAAGATAAATTCTTATTATTCAAGTTTTCAGAAAAAGAAAATAAATAAATTATTTTTGAAAGTGCAGAATCATGTGATTCATTAGTTAAGTTAATTAAATTTTTAAAATTCTCAGAATTAAACTCTTTTGCCACCTCATATCTTTTTGGACCATCCAAAGTAACATATTTACATTTCTCAAAAGCAATATATGAAATACCATTAGATTCCTCCCAAAATGAAGAAAAAGGATATTTATTTATAAAGAATTCATATACTTGTAATAAATCAATACAAGGAATCTCAACACAAATACTTACTAATCCAGAATTCTCCACTTTCTTATCGAAAGAGGAAAATACATCTTTTAAAAAATCTGTTAAGTTTAAATCATTTTTCATTACTTATTGAAAATAACTAAAAATCATGCAATAAAGTAAAAAATGTAACTCAATTTATAAACTAAATTTAATAATGATCGAATTTTGTGAGTTTTATAAAAATGGACCAAGATAAAAAAAAATTATGGAAACAAGCGATAAAATGGCCTCTTTATTCTGTTGCCATACTTCCGGTTTTAATAACAGGTGCTTATATACTCAATCAATATGAAAAGGTAAAAATTTATAATTTTATTGCATTTACTTTAGCTGCAATTTTTATATTACTTTGGGAAAACCTAACTAATGATTTGTTCGACGCAGAAACAGGAATCGATGAATTTAAATTCCATTCAATTGTAAATCTTGTAAAAAATAAAAAAATAATTTCATTTATTGCATATACATCTTTAGTTATTGGTTTATTAATTATTTCAATTATTTCAGTATCATCAAGTATAAACATTTTGATTTTGGTGGCATGTTGCTGCTTCTTAGGATATTTATATCAAGGACCTCCTTTTAGATTTGGCTATCAAGGTTTAGGAGAACCATTATGCTGGCTTGCATTTGGACCTTTTGCTTACTCTGCAGTCTTAATTGCGTTAAATCCTTCTAATATTTACTTCGACGAAATTCCCTGGAAAGTTTCTTTATTACTTGGTTCAGGACCTTCATTAGCAACAACTCTTGTATTATTTTGTTCTCATTTTCATCAAATTTCTGAAGATAAAAAACATGGTAAAAATTCACCTTTAGTTCGCCTAGGAGCAGAAAAAGGTTCTCAATTTGTACCTTGGATAATTTTTACAATATATATTTTTCAACTTTTAACTATAGTTACTGGATTTATTCCAGTGTTTTGTATCCTTTATTTGATTAGTTTTCCTCAAGCTATAAGACTTATAAATTTATTAAAATCTTCATATAAAAAACCTTCTGCAATAAAAAATTCCAAATTCGTCGCAATAAAATTTCAAACTCTTAATGGAGTTGGCTTAATCATAGGATTAATATTTAATTACTTGCTTAATAAATGAACTTAATATTTAAAAAAAAACCTTATAGCTTTAAGTTATCCACAAAAGTAGAAAATTCTAAAACCACTTATCTTACAAAACTGGGTTGGATAATTAAATTAACAAGTAATAATAAAAAAATTGGGTTTGGAGAAGTTTCACCACTTCTAGAAGAAGATTTAAAAAAATGTGCAAAACAACTAAATATGATCCCTGAGAATGTAGAAGTATTTAATTTATCTGAACAAATAAATATTTTTCACCCATGCATTCAATCTGCAATAAATTCTGCATTAGCTGAGATAAATGGAAAAATAATTTTTAAAGAAAACTATGCCTTTGATGAAATTGATAAAACAGCCATACTTCTAAATTCTGAAAATGTAATTTCAGAGCTAAATGAAATTAAAAAAAGACAATCTAATATTGGAAAATCAGTAACCATAAAATGGAAAGTAGCATTAAGAGATAACAATGAGGAAGAAGCAAATTTGGAAGAAATTTTAAGCCAAATAGGCAATAATTTTCAGTTAAGAATAGATGCTAATGGTTCTTGGGGGAGGAAGATAGCTAATAGATGGGCTGATATTTTGAAAGATAACAAAAATATAGATTGGTTAGAACAACCTCTCTGTGTTGATGATATTGAAGGAATGAAAGAACTCAACAAAAAAATCCCAATAGCCTTAGACGAATCACTTTTAAAATGTCCAACTTTGATTGATGAGTGGAAGGGTTGGCAAATTCGAAGGCCTTCTCAAGAAAATAATCCAGTTAAGCTTTTAAGAGAATTAGAAAATAAAAAAGCTTTAATATCTATAAGTACCTCATTTGAAACTGGAATAGGGAAGAGATGGCTTTATCATTTATCGTCTTTACAATTACAAGGACCAACTCCAAAAGTTCCTGGTTTAGCAATGAATAAATTCCCTAATTCTTTTCTATTTTTAAATGAAGCAAAAAAGATATGGGATCAATTATGAAAAATAAAATTCATACTATTGAAGTTGAAAATAATGAAACTCAATCTGTAGAGAAAATTATTGAAAAAATTAGAGAGAATAAAATTATTTATGTAAAAAACAAATTTTATAAATATGAAGATGTATTAGATTCAATTACTGAGCATGGGCCAGCAATTATCTTAAACAGTAGTGGTAGTTCTGGACAACCAAGACAATGTTTTCACCATTTAAATAATCTTAAATTATCTGCAATTACATCAGGAAAATGGCTAATAGAGCAAGGATTTGAATTACAAAACTGCTTAATTTTAAATACTTTACCCCTGAACCATATAAGTGGATTAATGCCAATTTTTAGAAGTCAAACTTGGGGATGTGATTGTATTAATATTTCTCCGAATTTAATAAAAAAAACTAGAGAACTTTTACTTTTCACAATTAAGTCTAAAAAAAACAAAAAACACTTGATTACATCATTAGTACCTACACAATTACAAAGACTTTTAGCTAAAAAAGATGGTATTAGTTGGCTAAAAATTTTTGATCTAATTTGGGTAGGTGGAGCTTCAATTTCAAGCGAAACTGCAGAACAATGTATAGAAGAAAAAATAAAATTAGCACCTTGTTACGGCTCAACCGAAACAGCAGCAATGGTTACGAGTTTAAAACCAAAAGAATTCTTAATGGGTTTTAAAAATGTTGGAGAAATACTACCTGATACAAAAATAAGAATTAACGCACAAGGATTAATCGAGATTAAATCAGCCAGAATTGGCATCGAAATAATAGACTCTTCAAAAACTAAAAATTTCAAAAATAAAAATGGGTGGTGGTGCACCAGTGATTTAGGTGAAATTAATCAAATCAATAATTCTTTATATTTAAACTTTCTTGGAAGAAGTGATAACGCTTTTAATTCAGGAGGAGAAATCGTTTTTCCAAAAGTAATTGAATCTCGATTAAATGATTTCATTATGAAAGAAAATATCCCAATTAATAAATTCAATATTTCAAAAGTATCCGACAAATTATGGGGAAATAAAATCAAAATAATTGTTGAATATAAAGAACATACAA
The DNA here is from genome assembly GCA_902622705.1 of uncultured Prochlorococcus sp. Taxonomy (GTDB): domain Bacteria; phylum Cyanobacteriota; class Cyanobacteriia; order PCC-6307; family Cyanobiaceae; genus Prochlorococcus_A. Next base: position 30,153 of record CACNQT010000009.1, read on the forward strand.
ATAATAAAAATATTGAAAATTCATTAAATTTATTAAAAAAATTTTCTCAAAGTTGGCCTAAACATGAAAAACCTGAAAAGTGGATTGTTAAAAACAAAAATACCAGTACAGAAAAAATAAACTATAAATTTAAAAAATAATAATTAGCATTCTTTTAAATTTGTGCTTACATTTGAAGCCTCTATCCATCTTTCTAAATGATCGGGAAGTTCTATTTTATTTCTTGAATCAACATCTAAAGAACAATGTATTATTTTTCCTTCTGCTACTTTATTTCCATTTTTTATAAAAAAGCTATTTACTTGGAACAAATGTTTATTAATTTTATGAGGGGCAATTTTTACTTTTAAAAAATCTCCAATTTTTATAGGCGCAAGAAAGTTAGCTTCACAATTTACTATGGGAAAAATAATTTGACTTTTTCGTATAGAAAAATCTGGGAAAATATCTTTATAAGGAATCCCATAAATTTCAATACTCTCTTCCCAAGCTTCGTGCGACCATTTTAATAAGTTATGAAAATGAATTACACCTGCAGAATCACAATCGCCAAATCTTACCTTCTTCTGCAATATTAACCAATCAGCGGGTTTCATTTAAAAAACTTATCTATCAACAGATCCCATAATTACATCTATTGAGCCAAGGATTGCCATAATATCGGCGATTTTTGCACCTTTAAGAATATGAGGCAAAATTTGCAAATTATTTAAATCAGCAGCTCTGATTTTAAATCTCCATGGAGTAACTTCATTATTTCCTTGAATAAATACACCTATTTCACCTTTACCGGACTCTAATCTTGTATACAATTCTCCGTTAGGAATTTTAAAAGTTGGAGCAACCTTCTTAGCTACATATTGATAGTCAATACCAAATATTTCACTTTTCTTATCTTCAGTCGCCATTTTTTGAGCTTCTAAATTTTCTGTTGGACCTCCTGGAATCATTTTGCAGGCTTGGCGAATTATGCTTAGTGATTGTCTCATCTCCTCGACTCTTACTCGATATCTCGCGTAACAATCACCTTCTTTTTCTGAAGCAATCTGCCAATCAAAATCGTCATAACATTCATAACTATCGATTTTCCTTAAATCCCAGGAAACTCCAGAAGCTCTAAGCATTGGCCCAGATAAAGACCAATTAATTGCCTGGTCTCTTTGTATTGTTCCGAGACCTTCAATTCTTTTTCTAAAAATTGGATTATTTGTTATTAATTTTTCATATTCGTCTATCTTAGGGCCGAACCAATCGCAAAAATCTATACATTTATCTAACCATCCATATGGAAGATCACATGCGACACCACCTATCCTAAAGAAATTATTATTTATTAGCCTTTGTCCAGTAGCAGCTTCCCAGAGGTCATAAATCATTTCTCTTTCTCTAAAAATATAGAAAAATGGAGTTTGAGCCCCTACGTCTGCTAAAAAAGGACCAAGCCACAAAAGATGATTAGCAATACGATTAAGTTCGAGCATAAGAACTCTGATGTAACTAGCTCTTTTAGGAACTGGAATATTAGCTAATCTTTCAGGAGCATTTACTACAATAGCTTCATAAAACATTCCTGCTGCATAATCCATTCTGCTTACATAAGGGACATACATTACATTTGTCCTATTTTCAGCTATTTTTTCCATTCCTCTATGTAAATATCCAATTACTGGCTCACAATCAATGACATTCTCACCATCGAGAGTTACAACTAACCTTAAAACCCCATGCATTGAAGGATGGTGAGGGCCAAAATTGACCACCATTGGTTCTGTTCTAGTCTCTAGCTGAGCCATTCGAAATTTAACTTCTAAACAAATCTTAGTCGAAAGTTATGCAAACTGACCTATCTGATTCATCTTTTTTCAATCATAAATCAGTTATGACAGATGAGATTATGGCCTCATTAGAACATTACCCTTTAATACATAACAACAAACTTAAAGGAATAGACGCAACTTTAGGAGGAGGCGGGCACTCTTATCATTTGTTGAGAAAATATTCGGATTTAAATATAATTGGACTTGATCAAGATCCATTCGCTAGAAAATCAGCATCAAAAAAACTTGATGAATTTCAAAATAGGATTGATATTAGGGCTTCAAATTTTGCGGATTTTGTACCAAAAGAAAAAGTTTCTTTTGTAATTGCTGATCTTGGAGTAAATAGTAATCAAATTGATGACCCTAAAAGAGGATTTAGCTTCCAAAAAGATGGTCCACTTGATATGAGAATGAATCCTTTTCTTGAGGTTGATGCAGAGAAATTAATTGAGGCTTTAAATGAAAAAGATCTAGCTAACTTAATTTATAAATATGGAGATGAGAGATTATCAAGAAAAATTGCTAGGAAGATAAAAATGGATTTGAAGGAAAAGGGGAAATATTCTGGGACAAAAGAGTTAGCTTATTCTATCGCGGGCTGCTTCCCACCAAAACAAAGATATAAAAAAATACACCCAGCAACAAGAACATTTCAAGCACTAAGAATTGCCGTTAATAAAGAAATTGACGTATTAGAAAAATTTTTGAAAGTTGTTCCTGAATGGCTTTTACCGGGAGGAATTATTTCTATTATTAGTTTTCATTCCCTGGAGGATAGGTTAATTAAAAGTTCTTTTAAAAATGATCAAAGACTAAAAAACCTAACAAAAAAGCCAATAACTCCTTCCATACAAGAAGTCGAACTAAATAAAAGAGCTAGAAGTGGAAAATTAAGAATTGCTCAATTAAATTAAAGAGCCAATAGTTTCTAACGTAATGATTTGATCGTATTTGTAAGAATATGAATTGCTTGTTTTATATCGTCTGAGTTAGTGCTTAATCCAATACTTAACCTTATTGAAGATTCTGCTTCTCTAAAAGATCTACCCAAGGCTAGTAAAACATGAGATGGTTCACCATTACTGCATGCAGATCCACTAGAACAAATTATTTTAGATTTTAAAAGTTTATGAAACTTTGCTCCGTTTAAATCCAATACAGTCAAGTTTAAATTATGAGGTAATCTTTTTTCTATGGAGCCATTAATTAATAAACCAGAATTATTTTCTAACAAACCCTCTAAAAGATTATTTCTGTATAAACGTAATTTCTCAGCATTATTTTTTTGATTAAAAACTGCTATCTCTATTGCTTTAGCAAAGCCAACTACTAAAGGAAGAGGTAATGTACCAGACCTTAGACCATATTCCTGACCTCCTCCAAAAATTAAAGGCTCAAGATTAATTCCTTCATCAACTAAGAGAAGTCCTATCCCTTTGGGACCATATATTTTGTGAGAACTCATTGTAATCATATTTACATCTGATAAAAGATTGTCTAACTCGATATAACCTAAACATTGTGCGAAATCAGAGTGAAAAGTTATTCCACGAGATTTACATATTTTTGAAATATTCTCTATGGGCTGAATAACTCCTATTTCGTTATTTGCCAACATGACACTAACCAGAAATGTATCTTCTCTTATATTTTTTTTGAATTGTTCTTCCGAAATTAAGCCATCTTTCTCAGGATTAATTTCTGTAACCAAAAATCCCTCTTTTTTTAATTGGTTGAGGGGATCTAAAACAGCTTTATGCTCCGTTTTTAAGGTAATAATATGTCCAAAATTTCCTGTTTTTTTATGATAATTTCTAGCAAAGCCTAATAAAGCTAAGTTATTAGATTCTGTTGCCCCACTTGTAAAAATAACTTTTTTATTCTTAAGAAATAAATTTTGTTCTATTTTTTCTCTTGAGGCCTCCAATATAGCGCTTGCGTTGATACCCGCCAAATTAGATTTGCTTGCAGGATTAGAAAATATCTCACTCCAAAAAGGCTTCATAGAATCAACAACATCTTTAGAGCAAGGAGTTGAAGATTGATAGTCTAGTAGTATAGGAGTTGATAGCATTCTTTTTAGTATATAAAATTCTCATTATTACTAGAAAATCAAATTCAAGAATTTAAAAAATGAATAAAATTAATCAAATAAATAATGAACCAGTAAGAAAATCAAGAATTTTATTAGTTGATGATGAGCCTGGTTTAAGAACAGCTGTTAAAACATTTCTAGAAGATGAAGGCTTTGAAATATTTATTGCAGTTGATGGAGAGGATGGTTGGGAAAAAGCTCAAACAATTTTTCCCGATTTGATAATTAGCGATATTATGATGCCCCGAGCAAACGGTTATGCTTTATTAGAAAAAATAAGAGAGGATGAAAAATTAGGAGGAACTCCAGTTATTTTTCTAACTGCAAAAGGAATGACCCTCGACAGAACAGAAGGTTATCTTGCAGGAGTTGATGATTATATTTCCAAACCTTTCGACCCCGATGAATTAGCTGCAAGAGTTAAAAATGTAATCAATAGACAAGAACGTTTACTAAAAGAAGCAGCACGATTCGCAGATATCGATGTAAGCAAAATGGCGAAGCAAATTACTGAAATAAAATCTATGCTGACAGACCAAAATCCTACTAATTCAGAAAGTAAGATAAATCTTCCTAGTTTCACTCCAAGAGAAGCAAGTGTACTTCAACTGGTAGCAGAAGGATTAATGAACAAGGAAATTGCAAGAAAGCTTGAAACATCTATTAGAAATGTTGAAAAATATGTAAGTAGACTTTTTATTAAGACAGGTACATCTAGCCGAACCGAATTAGTCCGTTATGCACTTGAAAATCATTTAGTAATATAAATTATTTAATTTTTTCGAATTCAATTAGTTTTGAAAAATAAAAAGGAGCTTGATTTAATTTCTTTTGAACGACTTTAAATCCTTTTTCTTTGGCAGCATTAATAATTCCCTTCTCTTTCAATGTATAGGCTCTTGTAGTTTTACTTGGCCCAGGAAATAATTTCCCAATATTTTTTAAAACAGCAAGAACTGGGGTATATGGGGCAAAGCTTACGATAAGTTTTTCTTTGCTTAAGTCACACAGATGTTGGACCATTTCCTCTGCGACTGGTTGAGGATAATGAATAAACACATCCAAACAAACCACAACGTCAAATAACCCTTTTAATTTTTCCAAATCACAGACTTCATATTTAATCCTACCTTGATTCAAACCTAATTCATTAATGCGTTTCTTTGCTTCTTTAATCATTTCAGAAGAAATATCGCTTACCTGTAATTCTTTTATACCTAGTCTAAGTAATGGTATTGATAGACTTCCAACACCACATCCTGCATCACAATAACTTTTTTTTGTTAGTTCAGGATAATCTTTGATGTATGAGACTACATCATCTACAGTTTTTTGATGTCCTTTCCTAATATTTTTCTGAACTGTATTAATTTCATCAGACTTGCTATAAATTTTATTCCATCTTTCAAAACCAGTACCATTAAAATATTCCCTAACTTCACTTTTTTCGATAATCTTATTTGACGGCATAATATTCTATGAAAATTTCTTCTTTTTATACTAACCAACTGGCGCCAAATTAATTGCACGCCATTATAGGAAAGAATTGATTTGTTATTTTGTCAGAATTGAATTCCAAAGATATTTATAAAATCGCTGTCATAATGGGTAGTGATTCAGATCTAAAAACACTGAAACCTGCTATTGACATTTTAAGAGAATTTGGAATAAAAACTGAAGTTTGTATACTTTCTGCCCATCGAACACCTATTGAAATGATGGAATATGCAAAAAATGCAGAATCAGAAAAGATTAAAGTAATAATTGCCGGTGCTGGTGGTGCTGCTCATCTTCCAGGAATGCTAGCATCAATAACTTGCATTCCTGTAATCGGAGTACCAGTAGAGAGTAAGACACTTAAGGGGATTGATTCTCTTTTATCAATTGTTCAAATGCCAGCAGGGATACCAGTAGCAACAGTTGCAATTAATGGAGGACAAAATGCTGGATTATTAGCAATTGGGATGATCAGTTTATTTGATGAATCTATGAAAGAAAATTTAAAAAAATTTAGAGATAATCTTCATAAACAGGTAAGAACTAAAAATAGTAAGTTATCAACTATTGGACCTGACAATTATCTTCAAAATAAATGAAGTAATATTTTCTATTAGGCCTTGTTAAGAAAGTTTTCTTTTTTAAGGTAGTTGATAACTTTCTCAACGGAATCATTTAAATCTAACGAACCTGTATCAACAACAATTTCGGGATTATGAGGCGCTTCATATGGACTAGAAATCCCTGTAAATTCCTTAATTTCACCCAAACGCGCTTTCTTGTAAAGACCTTTAGTATCCCTATTTTCGCAAACTGTGATATCAGCAGCACAATAAACTTCAATAAAATCCTTTGATCCAATAATTTTTCTCACTTTATCTCTATCGCTAATAAATGGTGAAACGAATGCTGTAATAGTTATTATCCCAGCATTCATAAATAAATTCGCAACTTCTCCAATTCTTCGTATATTTTCTTCTCTATCTTCATCCGAAAAGCCAAGATCTTTACATAAACCGTGTCTAATGTTATCTCCATCCAAAACATAAGTTGAAAAACCATCTAAGTGTAAAACTTCATTTAAAGCGTTAGCTAAAGTACTTTTACCAGAGCCAGATAAACCTGTAAACCAGATAACCATTCCTTTATGACCTCTCATTTTCTCTAACTTTTCTCTATCAATTGTTAAATTGTGCCACTTTATATTGGTTGACTTTGTTTGATCTTGTTCTTTCATTATTTGGATCACCAAAATTAAAACCTATCCTAACCCTTGCTTTATAAATTATGAAATCCCTCTTTACGAAGAAACTCAATTGATTTCGATACCATATCTCCCTGTAACTGGATATTTCTATCAATTAATGTTCCTCCAGTACCACAAAAAACTTTAATTTTTTTTAGTAATTCTTTTAATAAGATTTCATCCTCAGTTCCTAACCCTCTAATTAAAGTTATAGTCTTACCCTTTTTACCTTTTTTTTGTTTTGAAATATTTATTTTTGATTCTTTATCAAAAGCATTTACCCTAATTGTTTTTTCAGATATTTTTTCTTGATTATCAAATTCGATCCAATTCTTTTTTCCCATTATTTTAAATATAATCTATAGTTAGTTAATACTTATTCTATAGAAAAAGTGGTAAGTACATTTTCTCGCCAAGATCAAAATTATAAAAAAGACGATTTAAATCAACCCTCCAAAGAGGGAAGATTTGGAAAATTTGGTGGTCAATATGTTCCTGAAACGCTGATGCCTGCTCTTTTTGAGCTTGAAACAGCTGCGTCTAATGCATGGAAAGATAAACTTTTTGTAAAAGAATTAAATCATCTTCTTAAGACTTATGTAGGCAGAGAAACACCACTTTATGAAGCCAAAAGACTCACTGAACATTACAAAACTAAACAAGCAACTCCAACAATATGGCTTAAAAGAGAAGATTTAAATCATACTGGTGCTCACAAAATTAATAATGCCCTTGGACAAGCTTTATTAGCAATAAGGATGGGCAAAAAAAGAATAATTGCAGAAACTGGAGCAGGTCAGCATGGAGTTGCTACGGCTACTGTTTGTGCGAGATTTGGCTTGAAATGTATTATTTATATGGGTGCTGAAGATATAAAAAGACAATCCCTTAACGTCTTCAGAATGAAACTTCTAGGAGCTGAAGTTAAAGTTGTAAATTCAGGAACTGCAACACTTAAGGATGCTACCAGTGAAGCCATTAGAGATTGGGTTTCTAATGTCGAAACCACACACTACATTTTAGGATCTGTTGCAGGTCCACACCCTTTCCCAAAGATTGTGCGGGATTTTCATGCAGTTATAGGAGAAGAAACTAAAAAACAATGTTTGGAATCGTTTGGATCTTTACCCGATATTTTACTTGCTTGTGTAGGTGGGGGATCAAATGCAATGGGTCTTTTCCATCCTTTCGTTAAAGAACCTTCTGTACGACTTATTGGAGTTGAAGCTGCAGGAAGCGGAGTTGATACTGACAAACATGCTGCAACTATAACTAAAGGGTCAGTTGGAATTTTGCATGGATCAATGAGTCTTCTACTACAAGATGATAATGGTCAAGTACAAGAAGCTCACTCAATAAGTGCGGGTTTAGATTACCCTGGAGTTGGGCCTGAACATAGCCATTTAAAAGATATAGGTAGAGCAGAATATGGATCAGTAACTGATCAAGAAGCTTTAGATGCTTTGAAACTTGTCAGTGAACTTGAAGGAATTATACCAGCACTTGAAACTTCCCATGCCTTTGCTTGGTTAGAGAAATTATGCCCTACTCTTGAAAAAGATTCTCATATAGTTATCAATTGCTCTGGTAGAGGTGATAAAGATGTTAATACTGTTGCATCTTCATTAGAAATTTAATCAATACCTTGGAATTGATGTGTCAATGTATCTACTCCATCCATCAATACCCTCCTCCAAATTCCATATTTCGCTCACAATATTATTATCTAAGCACCATTGACAAAAGTTATAACTTCTTATTCCTGCATGACAGGTTACAACAATTTCTCTGTCTAATAGACCAGCCAATATTTCTTCAACGTATTTAGATGTAACTTTACTAATTGGTATATGTAAAAATTCTTTTGAGAAACTAGCTATTTCAAGCTCTGAGAGTTCTCTTACATCAATCAAGACTGGATCTTCTTTTTCAGAATTAAACCAATCATTGAGACTAGAAGCATTTATAGATTTTGGATAATTTCCCAATTGCTAGGATAAATTATATGTTATTTACAATTTAATAAATTAAGTTGCTGTATAGAATTTATTGTTAAAAATAAAAATAAACATTGATAATGAGACTTAGAGTAGTATCAATAATAATATTATTATCTTTATTACTTTTTTTTGGTTTTAAAAAAATTTCTGCTAATAAAAATATAGAGCAAAGTACAAATATTGAGCAGATAAATATCTTAAAATATATTCCTGAAAACAATAAATTATTATTTATTTCAAATTTAGATATTTCTAATATTGATAATAATATTGAAAAAGATAAAAATCCAAAAAATCGAGATAACTATCTTTTAATAAAAGATTCTATTTTGGATTACTTAGGTATAGATCTAGGCAACAATAAATTAGAGGATATTTATAATAATGAATTTATAATCTCAATTTTTGAGAATGATAAAAAGCTTAAAGATGATATTTTAATCGTATTTAAAATTAAGCCAGAAAAAAACCTAGATGATATATTAAATCTGTCTAATAAAATTGAT
>CACNQT010000010.1 GCA_902622705.1 uncultured Prochlorococcus sp.
TTACATTACTGGGCAAACAATCAGTATAGACGGGGGTATGAGTATTTAGTTATGTACTTTCATAAGGCTGACCTAATTCATCTCTCAACCTTCTAATTTTTTGTAAGAGTTTTAGTCTTCGACTTCTAGCAGTTAATGTCAAGAAAAATCTTAAAGGAAAATATATCAGTGTCATAGCAATCGCGAGGATTGCGGTAAGAGTAAAAATAAGATTATTTGTTTCTTCCATAACTTAAAGATACTCTTATTTGAGTTATTTTGTATGTCTAATTAAAAGAAATTCGGCTTTCCCCACTTAATTAAATATCCCTTAAAAATGATTCTATGGGAGATTAGAATAAGACTAAAGATCGAGTTAACATGGCTAAACAGTTGAGTTTTTCTAATGAATCAAGAGAAGCGCTAGAAAAAGGTGTAAATTTCGTAGCTAATGCGGTAAAGGTCACTATTGGGCCAAAAGCAAAAAACGTAGTAATAGAGAGGAAATTTGGCTCCCCAGATATAGTTAGAGATGGGTCCACAGTCGCTAAAGAGATTGAGATTGATAACCCTATTTCTAATTTGGGTGCGAAATTAATAGAACAAGTTGCGTCCAAGACAAAAGAGAGTGCAGGAGATGGAACAACCACAGCCACCATTTTGACTCAGAAAATGGTTCAAGAGGGATTAAAAAATATTGCTTCTGGTGCCAGTCCCATGGAGTTAAAAAAAGGTATGGAAGTAGGCCTGGCTTTTGTTCTAGAAAAATTAAGTTCCAAAAGTATTTCATTAAGTGGTTCTGATATCCAAAAAGTTGCAACAGTTAGTGCTGGAAGTGATGAAGAAATTGGATCTATAATTTCGAAGGCAATGGATATTGTTACTTCAGATGGTGTAATAACTGTCGAAGAATCTCAATCACTAGATACAGAATTAGAGATAACTGAAGGAATGTCTTTTGATAGAGGCTATAGTTCTCCATATTTCGTAACAGATCAAGAAAGACAAGTTTGTGACCTTGAAAACCCTAAAATATTAATAACTGATCAAAAAATTTCAACTTTAGTTGATCTGGTACCAATACTTGAAGAAATTCAGAAATCAGGCTCACCTTTTCTAATTCTTGCTGAAGATATTGAAGGAGAGGCTTTAACCACCTTGGTTTTGAATAAGAATAGTGGAGTTTTAAAGGTAGCTTCCGTAAGAGCTCCGTTATTTGGCGAGAGAAGAAAAGCTGCTCTTGAAGATATTGCTATTCTTACTGGAGCTAAGTTAATTAGTGAAGATAAATCGATGACACTTGATAAAGTATCGATTAATGATTTAGGCAAAGCAAAAAAAATAACTATCACTAAGGACAAAACTACAATTGTTGCCTTCGAAGACACTAAAGATTTGGTTAAAGCGCGAGTAGAAAAATTAAAGAGAGAAGTTCAAATAACAGACTCAGAGTATGATCAGGACAAAATCAATGAAAGGATAGCAAAACTAGCTGGAGGAGTAGCTCTTATCAAAGTTGGAGCTGCAACAGAAACAGAGATGAAGTACAAAAAGTTAAGAATCGAAGATTCCCTTAATGCTACGAAAGCTGCTATTGAAGAGGGTATAGTTTCTGGAGGTGGACAAACTTTAATTGAAATATCAGATGAACTTTTAAATTTAAGTCAAACATCTTCCGATGATTTAAGAACAGGGATAAATATAGTAAAAGAAGCTCTTTTGGAACCTACTAAACAAATAGCAAAAAATGCTGGTTTTAATGGTGATGTAGTTGTCGCTGAAATCAAAAGACTTAACAAAGGCTTTAATGCTTATTCAGGAAAATATGAGGATTTAAAAGATTCAGGAATACTAGATCCAACCAAAGTAATAAGATTAGCTCTTCAAGATTCAGTATCTATTGCAGCTATGCTCCTCACAACAGAAGTTGCGATGGCTGACATTCCAGAGCCTGAAGCCACACCACCAGGAGGGCCAGGTGGAGATCCAATGGGAGGTATGGGAGGCATGGGCATGCCAGGTATGGGAGGCATGGGTATGCCAGGTATGGGAGGTATGGGCATGCCAGGAATGGGTGGCATGGGTATGCCAGGTATGGGAGGCATGGGTATGCCAGGTATGATGTAAAAAGCTAACTAGCTTTTTTATCTTTATTAATCCATTTTCTTAAATTTTTAATATTAGGTAATGGTAATTTTGGGGTTTTGAAATATTGATTTATTTGATTAGAATCTTGTTTAATATTAAAGACTTTATTATTGTTAGAAATTTTTTAAGTAATTTGATTCACAATTTGTTTCTTCTGAATTTTCTAAAGTTTTAAAAGATTTAAGCCTAATTTGTTCTTGATTTTCTTCTTTATTATTTTCCTTTTGTACTGGACTACAGATTAATAAATCATTTAAAGAATCAATCCCAAATCTATGGACCCACTTAAGAACAATATTTTCTTTAAGCAAAAAATTATTTTCTGAAGAAGCTTTTTTAAAAACTTCTAATAGATGATTTTTTAAAAGCATAAATTTATTAATTTAACTTCTTATTTAACAGGGGCCTTATGATTATCAAGGATAAAACTGTTAAAGAAAATAAAATTGATATACAACTCTTACAAGTTAAATCACCATATGGAGCATGTAAAGCCACTAATTCTAAATTCATAGTTTCTGAATAAGCAGTCCTAATAGGTTCGATCGCAAAAGTTAATGGATTTAATGAAGCCAACCACCCAAGCCAATTTGGCATGAAAGAAATTGGAGCCAAAGCAGTACTTGCAAAAAGAAGAGGTAAATTTATCACAAATATAAGAGCTATTAATTCAATATGTCCGGGTAAAACAAACGCTAAACATAAACTTATTGATGTCACAAAAAGAACTAATAGAATTAGTGTTGTAAACACAATTCCTAAACCGTATAAGTTGGGCCATCCATAACCCAAAGTGTATGAAACAATCATTATTACAATACTCTGAACAAAGCTCAGGATTGTTATGTAAAAAAAAGAAGATAATACTATGGATAATCTACTGGTTAAAGGAGCCACAAGTAATCTATTAAGAAATCCAAACTCTCTATCAAACATTAAAGGAAGACCAGAATTTAAGGCTCCGCTAAAAGCAGTAAAAACAATAAGTCCTGCTCCTAAAAAATTCCCATAAGAACCAACTCCTGGTAAAAAACCTTCAGGAGCTTTAGAGAATAATGCCCCAAATAAAAAAAGCCAAATTATAGGTTGTAATATTCCAGCTAAAAGAGTTGATGGTCTTCTTTTTAATTGAATAAATAATCTCTTTGTTAAGGCAAATGTTTCTTGATATAAAAAAAATAATTTATATTGTTGTAATTCCATAATTAGCAGTAATTAATTTTCATTATAGTTAGTTAACCAAAAGTTTTTTATCGCATTGATTGCTTTGATTCTTTTTTAAGGTCCCTTTTCCCTGCCATAGAAATTTCGGCATCCAATAATGTTTTCCCGGTTGCCTGAAGATATACATCATCCAAGCTTGGCTGACTTTGGGTAAGAGAAAAAATTTCAAACTTTGAGAAGGCCAATTCCACTTTGAGCTTCGTAAGTAAATCTTTTTCCTTATCTACTACAAAATTTATCGAGAAACCTTGAGCTTCATTTATGATAATCTGACTAATTCCATCTATTGAAGATAAAATTTTGCATATATTTTTTGCTTCTTCCTGATTACTAAATTCTCTTACTTTCAAAGTTACTCTATCTCCTCCTAATTTTTTTTTCAGTTCTGTAGGAGCCCCTTGTGCTATAACTCTTCCATCATCAATTATCACTAATTTGTCTGCCAATTTATCTATTTCATCAAGATAGTGACTGCTTAAAATAATAGTCATTCCATTATTTCTCAAATATTTCAAAAGTTGCCATATGATATTTCTACTTTCAATATCTAAACCAACTGTAGGTTCATCCAATATTAATACTTGGGGCAAATGTAAAAGTCCAGCGGCAAGATCTATTCTTCTTTTCATTCCCCCTGAATAAGTTCCGCACTTACGATCAATCCAGTCATTCATTTCTAATTGATCTATTAATTTCTTTATCCTTTCTAATTTTTTGTTTTTGTTGATGTGATATAAATCTGATTGAAAATCCAAAAGCTCTCGTCCAGTTAATATTTTATCAAGTGCAATGTCCTGGGCAACATAACCAATTAATTCTCTAATTTTCCTTGAATTTTTTATCAGATTAATGTTATTTATTAAAACTTCTCCACTATCAGGCTCTATTAAAGTTGCGAGTATTTTTATAAGTGTTGATTTGCCAGCACCATTTGGACCTAGTATTCCGAATAATGTTCCAGCTTCAATTTCCATTGATAAATTTTTTAAAGCCTTGATTTCTGAATAAGATTTTGAGAGCCCTTTAACTTTTATATAATTCATCAAACTTACTATTTCTTAAAAAACATTTTACATCTAATTTAATTACTAAGCAGGGATAATGTAGATAAAAATATTTGCATAGATTGCTGCTCAAATTCTACGGATAGTTGGGCTCTGGAAATTAATAACAAAAGACAAATACCAAACATATAGAGAATAGACCACCTAAAAAGAGACTTTGCTCTTGAAAGATCATCAGGAGATTTCTTTAATTGATTTATTAATTGCAAAAGTCTTCCATTAAATGGCAATAACATAATTCCATATAATAGACCCCCTTCAGGTAAAGCAAAGACTCCCATAATACTCATTAAAACTGTTGCCCATCCGTAACGAGAAATCGCTTTCGCAGTAAAAACAGATCCTTTAACAGAAGGGAGCATAGGAATACCAACAGATGCGTAATCATCCTTCAATAAAATTGCAAGTGCCCAAAAATGAGCTGGAGTCCATAACATTACTAAACCAAACAACCACCAACCACTAAGGCCTACATGCCCTGTGGCGGCAGATGCACCAACTAAAGGTGGTATCGCGCCAGCAACTCCTCCGAAAACAATATTTTTGGTTGTACGAGGTTTCAAAATAACTGTATATAAAATTACATAGCTAAATAAACCAAGAAGAGTTAATCCCGCAGCCAAATAATTTACACCACTTACTAAAAGCATCGAAGCTGCCAAAGTACATGATACGGCAGCTAAAAATACAGTCTCAGATGACAACTTTCCTGCTGGCAAGGCCCTTTTGCTAGTTCTTATCATCCTTTTATCTAATTCCATTTCCCACAAGCAATTAAGAGCTCCTGCTGCTGCTGCTGCCAAAGCGCCACCTCCTAAAGTGCAGATAAGCTTCGGTGAAGACAAAGGCCATTCATCTGTTAAAGCCATTCCTCCTAAAGTTGTTGCCAGTAAAAGTGGGATTAATCTGGGTTTTGCTACTTCAAGCCAAGGTGGCAAAGTTAATCTTTTTCTTGAAGGTACAACTTCATCCCTAATTGAAGATTTATAGTTCAAGTTTTCTAAGTTACTACTATTCATGAATTGATACCAACCATTTGAGAATTTATGGAGTGGTTTAGACCTTTTTTGGTAAAAGGATTTCTAAAAATTAATGTTGTTAATATCGCAATAAATAAAGAAGAGTTAAGTTGATGACCGATAATAAAAATAGGTTCATTCAAATTTGTTTTAAGACTTAAAACACCCAAAACAATTTGGGAAAACAAGAGAAAAATAAGTGCTGAGAGATATTTCCAATTTTCAGTAAGCAAACTTTTCTTATAAATTGCAGTAGCAATAATCAATAGAACTGAAAAAGTAATTGGGTAAGCAAATAATTTATGAGTATTTAGAATTAGGCATTGTTTATTAAAAGATAAGCAAATATGTGCTGACCAGGTTGATGAAAGCCTTACTCCAATAAAAGATTGAATCAAAGTAAGTAAAAGAGGAACATACAAAAACAATCTCCACCAAATAAATGGCTCTTCTATTTCGTCATTTTCTAAATGTTGATTGATTGAAATTGTTGTAATGAGAAGTAGAAAAGCAATTAAAAGATGGCCCGTAACAGTATATGAATCAAGAAGGTTTATTACTGTTAAAGCTCCAAAAGATCCTTGGACAATAACAAGAAAAAGTAGTAATGAATAAGTTTTAGGTAACCAATTTGGAATTTCATTTTTCAAAATAATTGAAAGCGTAAATTTAAAAAGAATTAATATCCCAACAAGAAAAGCATCTAGACGGTGAAACCACTCAAGAAAAACTCTTAGGTTCATATGGTTAAAAGGCAAAAAAGATCCATAACACAATGGCCAATCTGGACAGGCAAGTCCCGCCTCCATGACTCTAGTAGCACCTCCAATTACAATTAGTGCTATTAGTGCAACTACACTATGACTTCCCAACCTTTTAAAAATTGTCAGATATTTTGATTTATATAATTGGTTATTAATCAAATGTATAAAATCTATTATTTTGCATAATAAATTAGATTCAAAAACCAAACATTAATTAAAAATTAATATGTTTAATTTAAAAAATAATTTACTAATTTAATCTTTTTTCCCTGACAATTAACTCTAAAAAGTTATTAATAATACGCCTTTTATTTCAAAAATCTTAAGAAGTTGTGAATTTAAATGATTTTCTTTTAACAAAGGATGCAGGATTAAAAAAATAGAATATCTTGAGGATATAAATACAAATTTTATAAATCAATTGTTAAATAAAAACATTTATTTAATACTTATTATTTCGCTCGTTTTTGCTATATCTTTTTGGATTGGTTTTAATGTAAATTTGCTTCCGGCGGAAGCAAGTATTAATGCACCTATTTACGATGAACTTTTTAAAATTCTTTTCATCATTGGATTAATTATTTTTATAGGAATGACAATAGCAGTTATTTATAGCTTATTTAAATTTAGGAAAAGAAATGATCAGATAGGCGATGGTATAGCTTTAGAGGGAAATTTAAGCCTAGAAATTGTATGGACAATTATTCCTTCAATAATTGTTTTATTAATAGGTTTATATAGCTACAACATCTACGATCGAATGGGAGGGATGAAAGAACTAAATCATAACCATAAAATGATGAGTTCTAACACTGAAAAAATATGGGCTGGAATAAGTCAAACTTCTGATAAAGAAATAGCAATAAATAATTTATCAATTGAAGTTTCAGCTATGCAATTTGCATTTCTATTCAATTATCCCAAGGGCAATTTTATATCAGGAGAACTACACGTTCCTGTTGATCAAAAAGTATCAATGAAAATGGAATCCAAAGATGTCATTCATGCTTTTTGGGTACCAGAGTTCAGAATTAAACAGGATATTATTCCTGGACAACCGACTATTCTAAATTTCACTCCCACAAAAGTAGGAAAATATCCGATAATTTGCGCAGAATTATGTGGCCCATATCATGGAGGAATGAGAGCATCGATAATTGTTGAAGAAGAATCTGATTACAACGAATGGTTTAACAAAAATAAAAAACCTGAGGTAAATTTATGACAATATCAATTGATCCACAAAAAACTAATAATAAAAGTCTTCAACCCAAAGGCTGGCTTAGATACTTTAGTTTTAGCCTTGATCATAAAGTAATTGGGATACAATACTTGGTTTGTGGTTTTCTCTTCTATTTAATAGGAGGAACCTTAGCAAGCGCTATAAGAATAGAATTAGCCAGTCCAATGTCTGATTTTATGCCAAGAGATGTTTATAACCAAGTTTTAACTTTACACGGAACAATAATGATATTCCTTTGGATAGTGCCGGTAGTTAACGGTGCTTTTGGAAATTATTTGATTCCATTTTATGTAGGTGCGAGAGATATGGCATTCCCAAGATTAAATGCCGTAGCTTTTTGGTTAATTCCTCCTTCAGGTTTGATGCTAGTAGCAAGCTATTTTGTTGAGGGTGCTGCTCAGGCTGGATGGACGGCTTATCCACCTTTGAGCATAACTACTCCTCAATCGGGACAAATTATTTGGATTCTGAGTGTTCTCTTACTTGGAGGCAGTTCTATATTTGGTGGAATAAACTTTATCGCGACCATTATAAAATTAAGAAGGCCAGGATTAAAACTTATGCAATTGCCAATGTATTGTTGGGCAATGCTTGGAACAAGTCTATTAGTTGTTTTGTCAACTCCTGTTTTAGCAGGCACTTTAATTCTACTTAGCTTCGATATCGTCGCTAATACAGGGTTTTTCAATCCTGTTTTAGGTGGGAATGTCGTTGTTTATCAGCATTTATTTTGGTTTTATTCTCATCCAGCTGTATACATTATGGTACTGCCTGCCTTTGGTTTAGTTAGTGAAATACTTCCTGTACATGCTAGAAAACCACTTTTTGGATATACAACAATGGTTTTTTCAATAATGGGAATAGTAGTTTTAGGTTTAGTTGTTTGGGCGCATCACATGTTTACGAGTGGAACTCCACCGTGGATGAGATTATTTTTTACTATTGCCACAGCATTTATTGCTGTTCCAACAGGTATAAAATTTTTCAATTGGGTTGCAACATTATGGGGAGGTAAAATTTCCATCAATAGTGCAATGTTATTCTCTTGCGGATTTATTATAAATTTTGTTTTTGGAGGTATTACAGGAGTTGCGTTGGCACAGGTACCTTTCGATATTCACGTACATGATACCTATTTCGTTGTAGCCCATTTTCATTACATAGTTTATGGAGGGACTGTTTTTATTATTTTCTCTTCAATTTATCATTGGTTCCCCAAAGTAACTGGAAAATTGTTCAATGAAAAATTAGGAATTTCACATTTTATCATTACCTTTATTGGATTTAACTTATGCTTTGCTCCTCAACATTGGCTTGGTTTAAATGGAATGCCTAGAAGAGTTGCAGAATATGATCCTCAATTCCAGTTCGTTAATCAAATTAGTAGCCTTGGGGCTCTTTTGATGGCTATAAGTACAATTCCTTTTTTAATTAATGTATTCCTTAGTTTAAGAAATGGGAAAGATGCTGGAGATAACCCTTGGAATGCTCTTACACCTGAATGGTTAACATCTTCGCCACCTCCAGTTGAAAATTGGGAAGGAGAAGCTCCATTAGTTGAAGAACCTTATGGTTATGGTAAAGAAATTTTTGAACAAAAATAAAAACATATGACAACTCTAGATAGCTCAAAAGAAATTCAAAAAAATAATTCTGAAGTTAATGAAAAACATGAAGACTTCAGGATGTTTGGTCTCATAACTTTCTTAATTGCTGACGGGATGACGTTCGCCGGATTCTTCGCTGCTTATCTAACTTATAAAGCTGTAAATCCATTACCTGATGGCGCTATCTATGAATTAGAGCTCCCAATACCCACACTAAATACAATTTTATTACTTGTTAGTAGTGCAACTTTTCATAAGGCAGGTAAAGCACTTTTGAAAGATAAAAACTCTGATTCCCAAAAGTGGTTATTTTTTACTGCTTTTCTTGGAATAATTTTTTTAATATGTCAATTATTTGAATATTTTCATTTACCTTTTGGATTAACCGACAATTTATTTGCAAGTACTTTTTATGCTCTTACAGGCTTTCATGGACTACATGTCACTTTAGGCACTTTAATGATTTTAATTATTGCTTGGCAATCGAGAACAAATGGCGGAAGAGTCACTAGTCAAAATATATTTCCTTTAGAAGCTGTTGAATTGTACTGGCATTTTGTAGATGGAATATGGGTTATTTTATTTATTATTTTGTACCTTTTATAAGGAAAAAAATTTTAATAATTAAATATATTTTTTATTAATTTATATTGCCACAGACCTCTTTTTTAGTAAGAATATATAATTATAAATTTTACAGATAATGCTAGAAGGAAAAGAACTTCTTGAAAAAGCAAAATTATTAAGTAAAAAATCTGAAGATGAAATAGCAAAAGGCTGTGGTTATGTAGGTCCCAGTGGTAGAGTCTTAAGAAAAAGTTTTTATAGGGCGCTTATCGAAGCCAAGGGTTACAAAAGAGGAAATGGTCGTCAAGGGAAAACTGGTAATAGAGCTTCAAGAGGCAGGCAAGCAGAATTTAAAACTAAGGTTCATGGTAATGGCAATCTACTAATAGGTCATACATACACCAAGAAATTAGGTCTAGAACCTGGGAAGGAATTTAAAATTGATCTAAAAAAAGAATCAAAAACAATTTATCTGATTCCATTAAATTAAAAAATATATTTTACCAGCCGTTTTCTTTAAGCCACTCGGAAGAAATATTATTTGAAGATAAATCTTGATTACTATTTTTATTAAATAAAAGTAATTTCTCTACATATTTAATTAGTGCATCTGCCTCAAGGTTTACGCTGTCTCCTATATTTAATTTATTCAGATTTGTTTTATGCCAAGTGTGAGGAATTATCGCAATAGTAAATATTGCTCCTTCCTGCTCATATTTTGCAATCGTAAGACTTATACCATTTACACAAATACTACCTTTATTAACTACATATTTTGAAAAATTATTATTTTTCCACTTTATTGATAAGAGCCAAGATTTCTCTAATTTTTCTATATTCTCAACTATTCCAAGGCCATCAACATGTCCGCTGACTATATGCCCTCCTAGACGGTCAGACACCCTGAGAGCGGGCTCCAAATTAACAATCTGATTCAGGTTCGACTTTACTCCTAAAGTTGTTTTTTTTAATGTCTCCTCACTAACATCAACAGTAAATTTATTTTGAAAAATCTCTTTAACTGTCAAACATATTCCATCAACAGCTATGCTGTCACCAATTGCCATATCAAATAAAGAATCTAGAATTTCAATTTCTAAAATATTTTTTTCTTGTCTTAGTTTTCCAACTGATTGAATTATTCCTGTAAACATAGTTTAAAAAAATATTTTTGCAAAATTTTGTATTTACTTTAATTTACTTTAAATCATTTTCAACTATAAATAAATTAAAGAGTAAATAAAAAGAAATTGATCATATTTAGATGATTATTAATTCACAAAAAAGATCATTTGGTAGAGGGGCGAAAGTGAGCTTATTCACTTTGGGGACAATGCGAGCAACTGAAAGTCTCGAAAAAATGTATAGCATAATAAAAAATGCATATTATGTAGGAATTAACCACATAGAAACAGCACCCTCTTATGGTGATGCTGAATCACTTATTGGAAATTCAATAAAAAAATTAGCAATAGAAGAGAATATAAAAGAAAAAAATTGGGTAATAACTTCCAAAGTTTTACCAAAGGGTGATTTTGACTTTTTAAAAAATAATTTTAAAAAGTCTCTTAAAAATTTAAATCGCGAGAAAATTAATAATCTTGCAATTCACGGACTCAACTTAAAACAACATCTAGATTGGGTTCTTTCTGGAGAGGGTAAGAAATTCATTTCTTGGATACTTGAGAAGGAACTAGTTGATCAAGTCGGTTTTAGTTCTCACGGAAGTTATTCACTAATTCAAGATGCAATTAACTGTGAAGTTTTTACTTTTTGTAGTCTTCATTTACATTATTTAGATCAATCTAAGATTGCTTTAGCAGAGGAAGCTATAAAAAAAGGTATGGGAGTTTTAGCAATATCACCTGCAGATAAAGGCGGTAGATTGTATTCTCCAAGTGATATTTTGATAGAGGCCTCTAAGCCTTTTCATCCATTAGAATTAGCGTATCGATTTATTCTCGCAAAAGGCATTACAACTTTATCCTTGGGGGCGACAAACAAAAAAGATTTTGAATTTGCACATAAACTTAGAAACTCATTTGAGAAGCTTACAAAACTTGAAAAAAGCGCCCTTAATAAAATTGAGGAAGTTGCTAATGAAAGATTAAACTCAACCAAATGTGAACAATGTAGATCTTGTCTTCCATGTCCAAATGAAGTGCCTATTCCAGAAATACTTCGTTTAAGAAATATATCTGTTGGTTATGGCCAATTAGAATTTGCAAAAGAAAGATATAATTTAATAGGAAAAGCTGGCCACTGGTGGGAAGAAAAAAATTCCTCATTTTGTCAAGAATGTAATAAATGTGTTCCTAAATGTCCTAGTAAATTAGATATACCAAATTTATTAAAGGAAACTCATAACTTATTAATTGAAAATCCCACAAAAAGATTATGGGGATAAAGACTCATTCCAGATATTTTTAAGATTAATTTTTTGTTCATTTGTTAAGACAGGAAAAGACCAACTATTTTCCCAACATTTCTCAGAAGGTCCTGAGATGGGGAGCATTTCAGTTTTATATTTACTTTGCAAATAATCACTATTGAATGGAAGATACCAACCCTGGCTTACTAATTTATTTACTATTGATTTATTTTCTAGAGATTTAATCCATTTCATTAATATTGCATTATTTAGATTTGATCGACTAAGTAGGAAATGCCACATCAAAGGTACGCCTTGGCTAGGGAAAACTAAAGAAAGCCTTGGATCTATTTTTAAATATTTTGAACAAAGACTATAAGGAACTATTGCGACAATAGCATCAGAATTAATCAACCAATTGAACATATTTTTATCATCAAATAACATAGCTTGGCTTTTGAGTTTTTTTAAAGAATTAGATGAATTAATTTTTTGAGCAATTGACAATATTATTCTGGGACTTTGAGGAAAAATAATTTTCCCAGTTAATTTTTCAGAAAGAAGAAAATCCCAAGATGTTCTTGCTGAAGTTATTAATTCTTTATTATTTTTAATGATGATTGTATAGGGTACTACGCCAATAGGAAATAATTTACTCCTCTGATTTTGATTAAAGCTTCCCAAAAAATCTATCGATCTCTTATCCAAATTTTCGAACAGTGCATATTCATTTATTTTTTCAAATTCTGAAAAATCTATACTAGAAATCCATCCATCATTTATTAAAGTAAAGTCAGAATTCAAAATTGTGTTTCTATTTTTTTGTAGCTGAATATTTTCAAAATTAATTTTTTCCTGCTTCCAATCTTTTGGAATCGTATCTTTAAAAGATTCTGGATAAAAAGAATTTTGTAATGCAATTTTTACTTTATTAGGTAGATTACTGCAAGAGTTTAAGAAAAATAAAAGCGAAAGCTTACCACAATTTAAAAATTCTCTTCTGGTTGCAAATTTTGAAAACATTCAGCAATCCTTCTCTAAAGAAATTTGACCTAGGCCCTTCATCATTTCCAGATTTTGTTGACACAATGAAACTATTTCTTCATTTTTAAATCCATCTAAGAAAGCAAGCAATGATATTCCACCAGCACCTACACCTTCTTTTACATGACCTAATTCATAATCCTTCAATTCTTTGTATTTTGAAGATTTAAAATTTAAAGGACTGGCTAAACCTAATAATTTGACATCATATTTTTCATTAATTAGATTTACTAAATCATTTAGAGAATTATCTTTCACAAGCCACCTAGTTGTCGCAATAAAAACATCTTCAATAAATTCATCTTTATTTTTTTCACCTAAAAATTCTAATACAAGCAAAATGACTGCTAACATCTGACTCCCTCCAGACAATATTACAGGTTGTTTTGCTAACCTGGCACCAATTAATAGACCCATAGAAAAAGCTTGGAAAGGATCACCTACTGCCGCGACAACATCAAAAGAGTCAGAATCAGCCTTGAAATTCGCATTTAAAAGTCCCCTTTTAATTACCTGTCTTCTTAGTTCTCTTGGAGCTTTAAATAAACTACTCCCTACTAAATTAGATACCTGCAAACCAAAAGCTTCCATTACTGCCTGAGCAGTTGTGGTGCCCCCCGGTACAGATTCAGAAATTAAAACTGATTGTTTTAAGGATTTTCCTATCGCAAAACCTTTCTCATAGAGATTTAAAACTCTCTCTTTAGTCATCGATTTACCAGTAGTAAGACAATTTGATGGGCCCAAATTTCTATCTTCTACAACCAAATGATTAAAATAAGGCTTTGCTCCTATTCCCAGAGGAACAATAACTGGATAAGTATTTATCAGCTTTGAACAAACATGACTGATTAAGGCCGGAGTTACTCCTGCATTGAGAAGAGGCAATTTATATTTATGATCTTTTGAAGCACCCTCAAGTAAAAATTCAGCATCTGCGAGAGCAGTTGTTCTCCTCGATTTTGGATTAATACCTGCTGCGGAAATTCCTGGAATTTGTGATGTGTTAGTGCCAGCAATTATAAGAAATATTTTTAAATTTTTAATATTCTTTTTCAGTATTTCTATCTTATTGAGTTGTCTTTTTTTATTGGATTCATTTCCAAAAAAATTTATCCCTAATTCTGTACTGTGCATTCTTACTTTTTTTTAATTATTAAAATCAACTAAGCTATTTAACAATCTTGGAGGATCTGGGATGGTTAATTTAAATCTAGGAAACAGAGAATAGGCAACTACATGTACAGTTAAAACATAAACTATTTCTTGAAAAATTATTAATAAAATTGCACCTAGTTGTATACTCAAAATTGAGGGATATAAAGGTAAATTAAATAATCCAATTAACTTTTCTATTAGACCATAACTCGCTCTAGTAATTAACACCCAAAGATTATCTCCAACCAAAGTAGATAATGCTATTACTCTTATTAAAAAGCCAAGGGTTCCAATAACAACACCCCCAGTTAAACTAAGTTTCCAACTCTTTTCTTTAAACCAACACCAACCTAGCCAAAAAGCCAAAATCCCATAAGGAAATAAAAATAAAGTTCCTCTGACAGGACCCATAATTATGAATAAAAGTAGAAATTGTATTAAAAGTCCTTCCAATGCAATTTTACTTCCCCTTCTCAAGTGCAACAAGATCATTGGGAGGGGTAAAATCAACCTTAATAAAGCTCCCCCAATTGGCAGATAATATAATGCAACCCATAATAAAGACGAAAGAGACGCTAAATAAGAGGTCTCGACAATATTTAATGCTTCAGTTTTTGTTGTTATTTTCATTTTTTGTTGAATATTTTTAATTAATTTTTATTCATACTTTTGTTTTTTGAATCTAAGATACGTTCAATCTTTTCTATTTCAAAATTTACCTCAGAATTACTCAATATGGAACTCAACTCTTCAGTGGGATCTTTTGGATCTACATCTTTTAAAATGAAAATTATTTTGTAAGATTGAAGCTCAATTTTTCTTTTTTTTGAAAGATTCTTAATTTTTTTATTTTTTTTATCATCAAATTTTTTGTTTTCTTTTTCTAAATTTATATCTTTTTTATTTAATAAGTTATTTTGTAAATCTTCATTTTTGCTTGTTTTTTCTAAATCATTAAAACTACTTTCAAGAAAATTTCCAATCCTCCCTCCAGAGCATGATTGCAAGAAAATTAAAAAAATTAATAAAAAAAATTCTTTTTTTTTTAAAATCATATTTTTTCTAACTTTTCTTTTTCCTTATAGTTTTTTTATTACTAATCTTTGTTTTTTTTAAAATTGCGCCTTTTTTATCCTTTAATTTTTCTTCTAAAAGAGATACTGCTTCATCTATGGTAAATTTTTCTATGTCAGTATCTTTGGCAATAGAAACATTAGTTTTGCCACATTTTAAATAGACACCATATCTTCCATTTAATATTTGAATTTTTTCTTTAAAATCTTTCGGTTTTCCAAAGTCTTTAAGTACCTCTTGTCCACCTCTACCCATTTTTGGCATCGCAAGAATTTCTAATGCTCGTTTTATGTCAACAGTAAAAACATCATCCTCTTTCTTTAAGGATCTATTTTCAGAGTCAGATTCATTTTTAATCCATTTGATGTAAGGGCCAAATCTTCCTCTATCAGCTTCAACAATTCCTCCTTCAGGATGAACTCCTAACAATCTAGGTAAACTTAAAAGTACAAGCGCCTCATCTAGAGTTAGATCATCAGTTTTCAACTCTTTGGGTAATGAAGCTCTTCTTGGTTTAGCTTTATCTTGATCATTATTTCCCAATTGTACGTAAGGTCCATAAGGGCCAAATCTTAAAAAGACTTTTTCCCCAGTTTTCGGGTCAGTTCCAAGATCTGATGGGCCACTTAAAATTTGATCAACTTGCTTTATATCTAAATCTCCAGGAGTAATATCCATTGGAAGATTACCTTTAGCCTGAATTTCATTACCAGATTCATCAATTTTTGTACCCTCTAGCCAAGGTCCGTTAGAGCCTATTCTGACTACGCAAGGAAGGTCTTCGAAATCAACTTGTCTATAAGCTTTACCATCAATATCACCCTCTGTTTTCTGAACTTTTACCTCCAAACCATTTTTACCTTTATAGAAAGTTTCTAGGTATGGTAGCCACTCAAGATTACCAGAAGATATTTCATCCAATGAAGATTCCATTTTTGCAGTAAAAGTAGTATCAACCAGATCAGGAAAATGTTCTTCTAATAGAGCAGTAACAGCAAAAGCTGTAAACGTTGGAGCCAAAGTATTGGAGGATATATTCGCATAACCTCTATCAACTATGGTCCCAATAATGCTGGCATAGGTAGAAGGTCTCCCAATCCCTTCTTTTTCAAGAACTTTAACTAATGCAGCCTCTGTATATCTTGCAGGAGGTTTAGTTTCATGAAAAGTAGATTCCTTATTAGTAACTTCAAGACATGTTCCAGTTGTTAAGTTTGGGAGAATAATTTCTTGTTGTTCAAGGGATGAACTTGGGTCATCACTTCCCTCGACATAAGCTCTGAAGAATCCTGCGAAATCAATACTTTTCCCGCTCGATTTAAATAATCCATCTCCTACGCTAATTTCAGCATTAATCATTGTTAACCTAGCTTCCGCCATTTGACTAGCTACAGTTCTTTTCCAAATTAAATCGTAAAGTGATAAGTCTCTACCAGTTAGAAAAGTTTCCTTTGGTGTTTTAAATACCTCTCCTGCCGGCCTAATAGCTTCGTGTGCTTCTTGAGCATTTCTTGCAGTTGAATTAAATTGTCTTGGTGAGTTAGATAAATATTCTTTTCCATACATAGAACTGACACATTCTCTAGCAGCTCTTGTGGCTTGTTCGGAGAGATGAACTGAATCAGTTCTCATATATGTTATGAAACCTCTCTCATATAGACCTTGTGCACATCTCATAGTTTCTCTTGCAGACAAACGAAGCTTCCTATTTGCTTCTTGTTGTAATGTGCTAGTTGTAAATGGAGGAACTGGCTTACGAGTGGATGGCTTTTTTTCGATTTTTGAGACTAACCAATCCTCTGAGGAAAAAGTCTTCAATAAATCATTTACTTGTTCTTCTCCAATTATTAAAGATTTGTTTCCTTCTTTTAATTTACCGGTTTGTTCGTCGAAATCGGAACCGTTAGAAATTCTTTGACCGTTTAAACTGAATAATTTAGTTTCGAAAGTAATATTATCTTTTACTAGGGAAGCTTTAATCCCCCAGTAACTAGCTTTTTTAAAGGATCTTCTTTCTCTCTCTCGCCTAACAAGAAGTCTTACAGAAACTGATTGGACACGACCAGCAGATAGTCGGGGGGCTACCTTCTTCCAAAGTAAAGGAGATAATTCATATCCAAAAAGCCTGTCCAAGATTCTTCTTGTTTCTTGAGCCTGAACAAGTTCCATATCAATTTCTCTTGTTTGGTCTAAAGCTTTATTAATTGCCTTTTTTGTGATTTCATGAAAAACCATTCTCTTAGTTGGTATTTTAGGCTTGAGTATTTGCAAGAGATGCCAGCTAATACTCTCTCCCTCTCTATCTTCATCAGTTGCCAGTAATAGCTGGTTCGCACCTTTCAATGCATCTTTTAACTCTTTAACAACCTTTTTCTTATCTTTTGGAACTATATAAAGTGGTTCAAAATCTTCTGTTGTATTAACTCCTATCCTTGACCATTTTTCCTTTTTAACCGCAGCAGGTATTTCAGCAGCTCCTTTTGGAAGGTCTCTTACATGTCCCATTGAAGCGAGAACTTCATAATTAGGAGGCAAAAACTTTCTTATAGTTTTTGCTTTGGTGGGACTTTCAACAATAACAAGTGTGTGATCCAAGGTTTATTTCAAAAATTGGTGTTTTTGTTCTGTTAGGGCATATTATGATTATTTGAAGCTTTTTCAAGTATTTTCTTCTGAAAATTTCAAAAATCATACCCACAAATTATAATCAAGTTAAGATTAACTCTTAGACCCTTACAATCAAACATCTAATTTAATCCAATTTAATAAAGTGCCCAACGAAATCTTTACAATTAATTTAAATGCTCAAGCCATTATTCCAGAGGCTTTTATTTTATTAGGTATTGTTGGAACACTTCTTGTAGATTTAGCTGGAGAAAAAACTGCATCAAAATGGGCACCAATAATTTGCTATTTATCAATTGGCAGCTCTCTCGTTAGTTTGGCATTGCAATGGAGTAATCCTGTA
Source organism: uncultured Prochlorococcus sp. (assembly GCA_902622705.1). Taxonomy (GTDB): domain Bacteria; phylum Cyanobacteriota; class Cyanobacteriia; order PCC-6307; family Cyanobiaceae; genus Prochlorococcus_A. The sequence continues at coordinate 18,231 of CACNQT010000010.1, forward strand.
GAAAGCGCATTCCTTGGGTCCTTTAATTCAGATAATTTATCAATCGCATTTAGAGCAATAATATCTTTGTCAACTTTAATTTCCTTACTTATTAGTTGGCGTTATACAGAACAAAGTGGTAGTCCTATTGGAGAATTTGCAGCAATAATCCTTTCGGCAACTCTAGGAGCAATGCTTTTGTGTGGATCTACTGACCTTATAAGTGTATTCATTTCTCTAGAGACTTTATCAGTAGCGAGCTATTTACTCTCTGGTTATCTAAAAAGAGATCCAAGAAGTTCAGAGGCCGCCTTAAAATACCTTCTTGTTGGGTCCGCTGCTGCTGCAGTCTATTTGTATGGCTCCTCTTTTCTTTATGGTTTAAGCGGATCAACAAACTTAGCAACAATTGGTTTAGAGATTATCAATAAGCCATCTTTTATTACTTCTCTAGCTCTTGTATTTGTATTATCAACCGTTGCATTTAAAATAGCTGCTGTTCCCTTTCATCAATGGACTCCAGATGTATATGAAGGATCACCTACACCTGTAGTAGCTTTTTTATCTGTTGGTTCAAAGACAGCGGGGTTTGCATTTGCAATAAGAATATTAAGTACTACCTTCTCCTCATTCGATGAAGAATGGAAACTCTTATTTACAATATTAGCCATATTGAGCATGGCTCTAGGAAATGTTGTAGCCCTTGCTCAAACCTCAATGAAAAGAATGTTAGCTTACAGTTCTATTGGACAAGCTGGATTTGTAATGATTGGAATAGTATCTGGGACTCAAGATGGCTTGTCAGCTGCTGTTTTATATTTAGCTTCATATTTGTTTATGAATTTAGGTGCTTTTGCGTGTGTAATACTGTTCTCTCTAAGAACTGGTTCTGACAGAATTCTTGATTACTCAGGACTTTATCAAAAAGATCCTCTCATTACATTAGGCCTAAGCCTCTGTCTTCTTTCTCTTGGTGGTTTACCTCCAATGTTGGGATTTTTTGGAAAGATATATTTATTCTTCGCTGGCTGGGCTAATCATCAATATCTACTGGTAATAGTTGGACTTGTAACTTCTGTTATCTCTATTTATTACTACATTTCAGTGATAAAAATGATGGTGGTTAAAGAGCCGCAGGAAGCTTCTGAAATAGTGAAATCATATCCTGAAATTAATTGGGGAATAGTAGGATTGCCTCCCTTGAGATTTGCACTTTATACTTGCGTAGCGGTAACAGCTCTTGGAGGCATCCTTTCTAACCCTCTTTTTAGATTAGCTAACACAGCAGTTTCAGAAACTCCTTTTTTAAAGGATGTTATTGCCATAACAACCAATATTTCCTAGAAAATTTCCTCAATAAATGTCTAAAAAAGTAGCAACTTTAGAGGGAATATCTAAAACGTACGGTAAAGAGGATCTAACTGTTAAAGCCTTAGACAGCATAAATTTAGAAATTCATAAAGGTGATTATTTAGCTGTAATGGGTGCAAGTGGCTCAGGTAAAAGTACAGCAATGAATATTATTGGATGCCTAGATAGACCATCTGAGGGTATTTACAAATTAAATGGCATCCCAGTTGAGAATTTATCCGATGATGAGTTAGCGGAAATACGTAACCAAAAATTAGGCTTCGTTTTTCAACAATTTCATCTTCTTTCAGACGCAACGGCACTTGAGAACGTAATTTTACCGATGATTTACGCTGGTATTGAACCTGAGCAAAGATTAGAGCGAGGTAAGAATGCCTTAAAAAGAGTTGGGCTTTCTGAAAGAATGAATAATCGCCCTAACCAATTATCAGGAGGTCAACAACAACGAGTAGCTATTGCTAGGGCTATCATCAATAATCCAGCAATATTATTAGCAGACGAACCCACTGGAGCACTTGATTCAAAAACAACCGAAGATGTACTAGATCTTTTTGATAAATTGCATGAATCTGGAATAACTATAGTTTTAGTTACTCACGAAGATGAAGTTGCAAATCGCGCAAAAAAAATAGCCAAATTTAAGGATGGAAGAATAGTTGAATTAAAAGTTAATTAAATTCAGAACCTTCTTATTACCTCAAGTTGAGTTTCATTTTCAATTCTTAAATTACCATTCCAATCAATATCTCTAATTTTCCATGTATTAGGACAAAAACCACTAGGTAAAAATGTTTTATTGAGGAACTTATTCGCAGATTTGATCACATATTCTTTGTTGTTATTGCATTCAACTGATTCATTTAATGCTTTAAGAACTTTGGCTGTCCAATAATGTTGATTAATATTCTTAGTTTGAAGTACTTTTGATAATGAAATACCTTCTGATGGAGTGTAATTTAAAACATTCATGCCAAGACCTATTCTTACATAAATAATTTCCTTGCCTCTAGTTATTACCCTCGGTAAAAATCCAATCAATTTTTTTGAACCAAAAAAAATATCATTTGGCCATTTCAAACAAACATTTATATTCTCTTGTCTAAGCATTTCACATATCTTAATTCCTAAAGACAAATTAAATATTTGACTTGCAAATTCTTTTGAAAATATTGGGTAAGCTGCACTTAGCCAAATCCCCCCTTTTGGAGAAACCCAAGTTTTTGTGTTTTGGCCAACTCCTGCGAACTGTTCTCTTGCGATTATGGCTACTGGCTGATTTTTCTTTATTTCAGAATATCCAAGCAAGTTTGTTAACTCATTTTCAGTACTTTTACATTTTATTTTGTAAAGAAGTCTCCAGCTTGGATATTGACCCTGAATTTTTTTCAAATAAAAAACTGTCTTAGCTGCAGATCCAATAACTTTCACAAATTCTTTATTAAAACAACGAGCATCTTTTTGAAGATTAGATTAACTTTAGTCTTAATAAGTAAATTTTACAAATTGTACAAAAAGTATTTGCCAATATTGAATAGAAGGAATCCACATCCATTAAAAAATTGTCTTGATAATTTCAAAAAATCTTGTGGGGACTTAGATAAACTTTCTAAAATCAACGAAAACTGGAAGAACTTAATCGGTTTGGAACTATTTCAAGAATGCAAACCATTAAATATTGAAAAAAAAATACTTACTATTGCAGTAAATCATCCTCAATGGCGCCAAGCCTTAATATATAACAAGCATAAATTAAAAGAGAGGATAGAGAAAATTGGAATAACTTTGAATGAAATAAAAATAATACAAAATTATGAAATTAAAAATAATAATACTATAGCTACTAATGCAAAGATAGTTTGGGCAAAGCATCCAAGCAGAGTCAATCAAAATAATATGTGCATTTGTACTCTCTGCAATTCCCCAACTCCTGAGGGCGAAATCAAAAGATGGGGAAAGTGTTCTTTTTGTTGGAGAAAAATAAATAACTAAATTCTTTATTTAGCTAAAATAAGTATTCCCATTTGCCCCCCCCCAAATTGTTCTATATTCTGCTTTTTTAAATCCAACTTTCTTAGCAATTTTTATAAGCTCATTTTTCCTTGGAAAATTTCTAATACTTTTTTCAATATATGCGTACTCTGGACCTAAATTAAAAATCCGCGAAATGGTTACTACAATTAATCTTAAATAAATTTTTTGAAAAATATTGGATAAAGAATTTTTTGTTGAGTGATTAAAATCCAGAAATCCTGCCCTTCCTTTATTTTTCAAAAGGTAAAAAACTTTTTTTATCCCTTCTTCAACATTATTTAAGTTTCTTAGTCCATAGGACATGCAAATCCCATCAAAATTTTTTGAATAATCATTCATTTCTAAAACATCTTTAATTTCCCACTTTATAAATTTATTTTTTTTTAGATCTGATTTTTTCTTTGCAATTTTTAGAATTTCCTTAGCACTGTCAATTCCAGTAATTGAGCCCCTTGGACTAACTCTCTGAGAAATTAAGAATGCTAGATCTCCAGTTCCACAGCATAAATCTGCCCAATCTTCACCATTTAAAGGTTCCAATAAATTAACTAATTTCCTCTTCCATAATCTGTGCAATCCAAAACTTAATAAATTATTTAAAAAGTCATATTTATAGGAAATTTTATTAAATATATTTTTGACTTCGATAGTTTTTGTGAATTTCATTTTTAAATTTTAAAGTACTTTATTTTGGATAAATTTAAATTTTTATTCATATGGTCTAATTGGAAGATTTTTTTCGAGGAGGAAAGTTTTTATTTCTTGTAAAGTAAGTTTCTTATCATGAAGTAATGATGCTAAAAGTGCTGCTGATGCCTTGCCTTCTTTGAAAACATCATAGATATCCTCTAGAGAGCCTGCTCCTCCTGAGGCAATTACTGGGATGTTAACGATATTTGCAACGGATTCTGTCAAATGTAAATCATATCCATTCTGAGTCCCATCGCCATCCATTGAAGTTAGCAATATTTCCCCCGCGCCTAATTCCTCAACTTTCTTTGCCCAACTTAATACATCTATTCCAGTATTTTCTCGCCCTCCTTTTACATATACTTCCCATTCATCAACCTTATTAACTTTTCTTCTAGCATCAATTGCTATCACGATGCATTGAGTACCGAATTCACAAGAACTTTTAGAAATTAATTCAGGATTTCTAACGGCTGAGGAATTCAAACTCACTTTATCCGCTCCCGCTCTTAAAAGATCATTAATAGAAGAAACAGAATCTATCCCTCCACCTACCGTAAAAGGGATTTTGACTGATTTTGCTGTTCTAGAAACAAGATCAATTAATGTATTCCTATTTTCCACACTTGCTCTTATATCTAAAAATACTAATTCATCTGCGCCTTCATCAGAATACCTACAAGCCAGTTCAACAGGATCGCCTGAGTCTCTCAAATTAACAAAATTTACACCTTTAACCACCCTGCCATTGGCGACATCTAAACAAGGAATTAAACGAAGAGCTACCATTTTAGTAAAAATTGTCCAAATGCTGTTAATCTTGCATAATAGCTTCCATTTTACCTCTTATGGCTGAAACAAAATTATTACCCAAAATCGGTAGTAAAATCAAAATTAACATTAACAAATTAAAAGATAGACTACCAGCTAAATTAATTGATCAAATATCCTCTAATCCTAAAGCCGTAATAACAGGCTATAAAATGACAGATGGCAGGAGTATTGGAATTACGGCAAAATTTCAGAATGGTGAGCAAAACTGGTTTTTCCCAGAAGAAATTGAGAAAGGTTAAAGATTAAAGTGAATGATCCAAAACAACTTTTAGGAATTAAGGGTGCATCTGAAACTTCAAGTATATGGAAACTTCGTATACAGTTAATGAAGCCAATTACTTGGATCCCTTTGATATGGGGTGTTATTTGCGGAGCAGCTGCGAGTGGAAATTTTGAATGGACATTTAGCAATGTTTTAGCTTCACTAGCATGCATGTTAATGAGTGGGCCACTTCTAGCAGGTTATACTCAAACCATAAATGATTTTTTTGATAAAGAAATTGATGCAATTAACGAACCTAATAGACCAATTCCTTCTGGAAAAATTTCAATTAAAGACGTAAAAATTCAAATCTGGGTATTACTGATTGCAGGCCTAATAGTTGCTTTTCTATTAGATTTATATGCTAAGCACAACTTTCCTTCTGTCTTACTTTTAGCATTAGGGGGATCTTTTGTTAGTTATATATATTCTGCTCCACCACTTAAATTAAAACAAAATGGTTGGCTTGGAAATTATGCATTAGGCGCTTCGTATATAGCTTTACCTTGGTGGGCAGGACAAGCCTTGTTTGGGAAATTAACTATAGTAACGGCTTTACTAACGCTTGCTTATAGCCTTTCTGGACTTGGTATTGCTGTTATTAATGATTTCAAAAGCGTTGAAGGAGACTCAAAATTAGGCTTAAATTCTTTACCAGTAGTATTTGGAATTAAAAATGCAAGTAGAATAAGTGCGGGACTTATTGACATTTTTCAATTAGCAATGGTTGTAGTATTAGTCATTATTGGTCAACATTTAGCCTCTGTAATTTTGGTTTTATTGGTAATACCACAAATTACTTTTCAAGATATGTGGTTACTAAGAGATCCTCTAAAATTTGATGTCAAATACCAAGCAAGTGCCCAACCATTCCTGATAACTGGAATGTTAGTTACAGCTTTAGCGATAGGACATAGTTTTTTAGTTGCTTAAGGTGCAAAAGATTAAATCCAAATCTTTTGTTTTAATAATTCCATTATTAATTTTTTCTGGAATATCTTTTTATATTTTTAGTCTAATTTTTACTACGTTAAAATTTGACGTATCTAAAAATAAAAAGTTTCGAGAACCCAATTATTCTTATGTAATATCATCTTCTGATAATAAGATACTTAGCAAATTAAGCCGCAAATTTGAAGTAGATGATAGTAAAAATAAAATTCCATTTTTTCTTAAACATTCTTTTATATCTTCGGAGGATAAAAGATTTTATAAACATAATGGAATAGATTTAAAAAGCATTTCACGAGCTCTTATTCAAAATATTAGAAGTGGTTATGTTAAAGAGGGTGGGAGTACGATTACTCAACAAGTTGCCAGATTACTTTTTTTAAATAATGATATAAGTTTTCAAAGAAAAATCAAAGAAATATTTTTATCCCTCATACTTGAATTTAGATATAACAAGAATCAAATTTTAAAATTATATTTAAATAATATTTATTTAGGGTCAGGAGCATATGGAGTTAACGAGGCTTCCCAAGTTTATTTTGGAAAACTTATAGAAGAGTTGACATTATCAGAGATCGCATTAATTGCAGGATTAGCTCCAGCTCCATCAATTTATTCACCTTATCAAAATATAGAACTAGCTATTAAAAATAGAAATAAAGTCCTTGAATCAATGTATATAGATGGATATATTTCTCTTGCAAATAAGAATAAGGCTTTAAAAGAGAAAATAAACTTAAATTATCAAAATGCTGATAATTTTTTAGATGATAAATTACTAATAAATTTTATTCTTCAGGAAACAGATAAAAAAATTGAAAATAAAAATGAATATAAGTTTTTAAGAATTAAATCTTCTATCAAAAAAGATTGGCAATCAAAAGCCCAAAAAATATCAAGATATGCTGGGCCTAAAGAACTTGAGTTTGCTCTGTTATCAATTGAATCAAGCACAGGACTAATAAGGACAATGATAACCAGCAAAAATCCATCAATTAATGAATATAATAGAGTAATTACTTCTGTAAGACCTTTAGGTTCTACTTTTAAAATAATTCCTTATGCTGCTGCATTAATAGAAGGAATAAAATTAAGAGATAAATTTGAAGACTTACCAAGATGCTGGGAAAGTTATTGCCCAAAAAATTTTTCAGAAGAATATAGAGGTTCAATATCTTTGATTGAATCATTTAAAAGTTCGTCCAATATAGTTCCAATATCACTAACAAAAAAAATCGGCTTAAAAAATATTATTAATTTAGCGAATTCATTTGGACTAGGTTACGAGCAAGAGTTTGAGGAATTCCCATCATTAGCTATTGGCTCCTACGGAGATAATCTTTTAAACATCACAAATGCATATTCTGCAATAAACAATAATGGGAAGATTCAAAGCCCTGAAATCATAGAAAAAATAGAATCATTTAAAAAACAACCTATTTGGGAAAACAAATCTATTTCCAAGAAAATATTAGATTTAAAAATAAACAAGAAAATAAATAACCTTCTTGAAAAATCTGTAAAAGAAGGCACTTCAAAAGCAGCCTCTATAAAAGGAAAGAAAATTTATGGGAAAACAGGAACATCTGATGGAAATAAAGATCTCTGGTTTATTGGTTCCATTGATAACCTTACAACAGGGATCTGGATAGGTTACGACGATAACAAGGAATCTGAATTATCTAGTGGGAATGCAGCTTATTTATGGAAGAGGTTCATATCTGAAATTTATAAAATTCCAATTAAAAAATAAATTATATTTTTAAGATTTATAAGAAATTATTGCAGAATAAAATCCATCACCAGGATAATCCAAGCTAGGTAAAATTTGCTTTTGGCTAACCAATTTTAAAGTTTTGTGTTTTTCAATAAATCGTTCAATTAATAGATTATTTTCATCGGGACAAATAGTACAAGTTGAATAAACTAAAGTGCCCTTTTTTTTTAAAAGAGGAAAAATACTCTCCAAAAGTTTTTCCTGTAATAAAGTTAAAGATTTTATTTTTTCTTTACTTAAAGACCATCTAGAATCTGGATTCCTGTTCAGAGTTCCAATGCCTGAGCATGGAGCATCTAATAAAATCTTATCAAAATAAGATAAAAACTTAGGATTTAATTCAATCAAACTCGTAGCATCAGCCCTAAGGGTTGTAACAGATTTCAAATTTAACCTTTCTAAATTTGATTGTAGTATTTTCAATCTTTTTGCTGATCTATCTACTGCAATGATTTCAGCACTATCATTTGTTAATTCTGCTAGGTGGGTAGACTTACTTCCTGGAGCTGCACAAGCATCTAAAATCTTTTCACCTTCTTTTGGATTTAAGAGAGGTGCTATCCACTGCGAAGATCTATCTTGAATTGTCCAAAGTCCATCGTTATATCCTGGTAAATTTTTTATAGATCTTGGATTAGATTTTAAAGTAATTCCATTATGTAAATCTTTGATAATTTCAGCATCAATTTTATCTTCATGAAGTACTTTCAAAAAGTTATGTAAATTAGTTTTTAATTGGTTAATTCTCAAATCAATTGATGGTTTTTTATTAAAAGCCTTAATGATATTTTCACCCTCGCTATTACCGACCCATTTATAAAGATCCTTCACAAGCCATAATGGAAATGATTCAATATATGAAATTCTTTCTTTTCTATCAGAAGATAATTCCGGAAAAATTTTTTGTTCTAATTTTCTTAATGCATTTCTCAATATCGCATTTACAGTACCCGCTAAACCATTTAAATCTGTTTTTTTAGCTACTTCTACAGTGGTAGAAATAGCAGCAGGAAATGGGATTTTATCCATTTTCAATAGTTGATATAAACCTATATGTAGAAGCCATCTTAACTTTGGAGGCTGCTTTTTATGAGTAATTTTTGATGTATGATCCGTCCAAAGATCAAGAAATTTTCTATACCTTATGCATCCAAAAGATAATTCTGTAATAAAAGCTATATCAAGAGGATTAAATTGATAATTTTTTAAAACCTTTTCAAGAGCATGATCAGAAAAATCACCAGAACTAACTTTTAATAAAATTTCCCAAGCTGCCTTTCTTTGTAAATATCCTATGCTCAAAATAAAATTTATTTTTAAAGATAACTTTAATATACAAAAAATTCAAAAATTTAAACTACTTTTTCAATTGCAGTATTAAACCAAATAAACCTAAGATAGAAATAAGTGACAGATTAAATCCTAAAAAAAGGAAGATATTTAAGGAATGGATTCTTTCTCGAAAAAATATTTTTTTTCTTCTTGATACTTCATTAGTAAAATTAAAAAATAATCATGATTTCAAACGGCAACCAATATTTACAGATCCTGCATCAAGCATTCTGCCTAATTTAATTGCTATGGATTCCTCCAACCTTGTGAAGTTAGATTGATGGGTAGTTATCCAATCTAATTCAGAAAAAGTGATTATACCTGTCGAATTACTTTTTAAAAAAAAGTATACCAATTTCTATTAGATAGATATAATTTTTCATAAGCTAACATCCGTACTTAATATTTCGTCATAACATAATATTCTTTTAATTTTTCAAAGAAAACTGTAGTTTATTGCTCTTGATTTATTGAATATCTCTTAAAAATTTATCGGCCGTTTTTATGTAATTATTTAATTTTTCCTCTGACATTTTATCGAGATTTCTCGTTAACATTGCCAGCCTATATTGCTTTCTAAAAAAGCTCTCATTGTCTTTAATAAATTTCCAAAATAAGCCATCCCATATTTCACACCAAGGGCCACTTTTAAAATTAGACATTTTTTTTACATAATTAGAGCTTGATATGTATGGCTTTGTTGAAAAGATACCTCCATCACTAAACTGACTCATTCCGTAAACATTTGGGACCATAACCCAATCATAGGAATCAATAAACATTTCCATAAACCATTTATAAACTTGGTTGGGGTGAATTCTACATAGAAGCATAAAGTTGCCAACAATCATTAGCCGCTCAATATGATGACAATAACCAAATTTAATAATATTTTTTATAACAACGTCTACTGGTTCAATTCCTGTATTTCCTTGATAAAAAGATTTTGGAATTGGCTTATCTTCAAAATTCCAAAAATTGCTATTTCGCATTTTTGTTCCATACTTCTTATAGACAAGGCAAATAAATTCTCTCCATCCAATAATTTGACGAATAAAACCCTCCAAAGAGTTAATTGGAACATTATTATTTTTGGCATAAAGTAATGCTTTATTTACTACTTCATTTGGCGTTAGTAAGCCACTATTTAAAAGAGGAGAAAGTAAACTATGCCATAAAAAAGAATTTTCTTTAGAAATAGCATCTTCATAATCTCCAAACAAGAAAAATCTATGTTTTAAAAAATCATTTAACCATTCATCTGCTTCATCAAAATTAGTTGGATATAAAAAGTTATCACTTTCTCCAATAAACTTAATATCAAAATTGGCTAACGACCTTTCTGCATTAACAACAAATTTATTTTTTTGTAATTTAGGTTTATCAGGTATGTTTATTTTTTTTGGTAATTTTTTTCTGTTCATTTCATCGAAACTCCATTTACCACCTTCAGGTGTATCATCAGGATTAATTAATATCTTTTGGCTCTTTCTTTGGTTCTCATAAAATCTCCCCATAAGAGGTTTTTTTGTATTTGATGCAAATAAATCTTTTAAATCTTCACTGCTCATAAACATAGGAGAAGGCAAAATATTTAAAGCTAAATTATTACTTTCAACAAAATCATTAATCCTCTTCATTATTAAAAAATCATGAGGGTCAATGATATTTATTTTCTGATATTTATCTTTAATAAATTCAGATAAGTAGTCGACTGTAGAAATATTATTCTTGTTTTCGACATATAAAACTTTAAAGCCAGATATTTCTAAATAATTTTTATAAGCGAGCATAGATGCTCTATGAAAAACTAACTTGTTTTTATGGTTAATTAATTTATGAAATTTATCATTTCCAAAAAATAATGAGTCTTCCAAAATCAAAACTTCACAATTTATTTTTAAGATTGGGCTTTCTCTAAAAAGTTGATTCGGGAAGATAATTGATACTTGTTTCATCTTTGTGACTTCCTGTTACTGCATCTTTTTGAACAGTAGATAACATCATCCCAACAGTTTTTCCATTTTTTACGCCACTCAAACGGCCTATTGCAAACAGGACAAGTTTTAGTAGAAAGATTTTTCAAAATTTATAATTTTCTTTTATGAGTAGATTTAAATCTAGTTGAATCTTTAAGGGCCATATGTTTTGTATTTCTTCCCGAAACTCTCTTTCTCCAGACTTTGAAAGATTTAGGTTTAAGATTTTGACGCATTATTTTTATCGCATCTTCCTCTTTTAATCCAAATTGATACTCGATAGCTTCAAAGGGTGTTCTATCTTCCCAACACATTTCTATTATTCTGTCTATATCGATAATTTCCATATTTATTGTTCACATTGTGAGGTACAAAGTTTTTCAATATCGGATCTACCTGTAATTTGAAGTCTATATTTTGCCCAATATCTGTAAACCAATCTCAATAATGGAGATAAGAGCTTAATCTTCAAGGGATAATAAACCCAACCTAAACCAACTAATTCATAAGAATATGCAAGTACATCTAGTCCCCTAATAATTTCACCATTTTCAATAATCCCATGGAGGTTTGACATAGCTTCTGAATATGAGATGTCATTAAAAAGACTTCCATCATAATCCTTACTATTAATATCTATAAATGCAATTTGATTTAAGGTATCTCTTTTTTTAAGAAAATTTGTTTCTCTCAAACAAAGTGGGCAACCACCATCGAATAAAAAAGTTAATTTATTTTTCATATTTTTATTCAAATATAGAAATTAAATAACTTTTTTGTGGAATAAAAAATTTTTTTTTGAGTACAAGCTTTATAAAGCCTTAATAATTGCTAGTTCTAATTTAGTGAAATTATATTATCTTATTAATTAATAAGCCATTGATTAAGGGATACATCAATGGTTTAAATCTATTTATAATCAGTCATCTAGAAGATGAACCCCTTCTCCTACGTCAGGAGTAAATTTACAATATTTTTCGAAAATAAGTCCAACACCTCTCATTTTTTCTCCTAATTCATCGTTAAATTTATTCCATTCTTCCGATTCACGATCAGGTAAATCCCACCCTTGTTTTTCTACCATACTTGTTATTACTGTATAGTCCCATTCTATGTATGCCATTGAGTTAACTTAAACTACCAAAATATTATAAACCAAGAGATTTAATAGGTAATCAATATTTTTTGAATATAATTTAAAGGTGTGAAAAAATTATATAATGTCAATTTTGCCAAGAAGATTTGAACGAATCAAAAGTGTTTTAGATTGCAGAATGAAAAACTTGACTGTTTTAGTTGAGGATGTAAATAAACCACATAATTTATCTGCGATATTAAGGACATGTGATGCAGCAGGAGTTTTCGAAGCAAATTTTATTAGCAAAACAAATGCCGTTAAGACTTTTAATAGTACTGCTCAAGGAAGTCAAAAATGGGTAAAGCTGAATAATCATGAAAACACTATCACGGCAATATCTGATTTAAAGAATAAGGGTTTTAAATTATATGGAACGACTCTTAATAGTGAATCAGTAGATTATAGAAATTTTGATTATTCTCAAAATACATGTTTTGTTTTAGGAGCAGAAAAATGGGGACTAAGTAATGAACTTATATCAATGGTTGATCAATCAATTTTTATACCTATGAGAGGTATGGTTCAATCTCTGAATGTTTCAGTTGCTGCTTCTATATTATTATTTGAAGCTGTTCGCCAAAGAAAAAATAAAGGTATATTGCCCGATAATGGAGAAGGGTTAAATATGGATGAATATCAAAAAACACTTTTTGAATGGTGTTACCCAGAATTAGCTGCGGTGTATAAAAAATCAGCTAAGGAATATCCAAAGTTGAATGACCAAGGAGAACTTGATCCTATTACAGATAACTAAATTTATTCAGAATTTTGACTATCAAAAATTTCTTCAAGGTCCTCTCCTATAAAAGAAAGACCTAAAACTAAAAAAAACATTGCCAAACCTGGGAACAAAGCCGTCCACCAGATACCTGTAGGTAAAGCGGCAAGAGCCAGATTTAAATCACTTCCCCACTCTGGGACATCTGCAGGAACGCCAAGGCCTAAAAATCCTAAACTTCCTAATACCAAAACAGCATCAGCAGCATTTAGGGTAAGCAGAATAGGCAATGGTGTTATTACATTTGGGAGAATATATTTAAAAATAATTTTTTTAACATCAGCTCCTGCAACTTGAGCTGCCTCCACATAAGTTTCGGATTTAACCAATATTGTCTGATTTCTGATTAATCTAAAATATTGAGGAGAGTAAACAATACACAATGCCAAAGCCGCGTTAAGGATACCCTTACCCAATACAAAAGCCACAACAACTGAAAGCAAAATTACAGGTATTGAAAAAATAGTATCCATTATTAGTGATAAGCATTTATCAAAAAAACCACCAAAATACCCACTTAATAATCCCAATGGCAAACCCAAACTTAATGAAAAAAGAATAGCTAAGAATACAACTTCTATAGCTAATGATGATCCTTGCAAAGTTCTTAAGCAAACATCTCTTCCTAATCTATCTGTGCCACAAAAATGATTAAGAGAAGGAGGGGCAAAGATATCATTGCTTAACATTGAAAATGAATAGCCAAAAAAATTATTGGCCTCTAAAAATTTCATTATTAAAACAACAAGAAGATAAAAAAGTACAATTAAAAATCCAGCTTTTCTGATATTTGCGCCGACACGATTAAATGAGTTAATATCCAAAATCTTTTTTTAAAGATATAAATGAAATATACCCAATTCTTTTAAAAATAAATAGCTATAAATTTTAAATTAAAAGAAATTACTGGTTTAATTTCAAGACTGCCATAAAAGCTTCTTGAGGGACTTCAACTTTACCCATTGCCTTCATCCTCTTTTTACCTTTGGCTTGTTTCTTTAAAAGTTTCTTTTTCCTAGAAATATCCCCTCCATAACATTTAGATAAAACATCTTTTCGCAAAGCACTTATGCTTTCACTTGCAATAATCCTGCTACCGATTGATGCTTGAATAGGTATTTTAAATTGTTGTTTTGGAATAAGTTCTTTTAATTTCTCAACTAAACTTCTGCCAATTCCATAAGCCTTATCTTTATGAACAATAGAAGTTAATGGATCTGCTCTTTCTGAATTTATTAGAACATCTAATCTAACAAGGTCATTTTTTCTATAGCCAATTAAATGATATTCCATTGATGCATAACCTTGGGTTCTACTTTTCATTTGATCAAAGAAATCTGTAACAACTTCTGCTAATGGAATTTCATAAATCAAGGTAACTCGATCTGTTGTTATGTATTTCATATCTATAAATACTCCCCTTCTTTCCTGACATAAACCCATTAATGTTCCATTAAATTCATTGGGAGCATAAATTTCCATTTTCACATAAGGCTCTTCTATTGATTCTCTAAGTTGTGGATCAGGAATTGTAGAAGGATTATCAATAAAGATATGTTCCTGCTGATTTAAATTAACTTTATAAATTACTGATGGTGCCGTTACTATTAGATCCAAGTCATATTCTCTTTCTAATCTTTCTTGAACAATCTCCATATGAAGAAGTCCTAGGAATCCGCACCTAAATCCGAAGCCCATTGCGCTACTGGTTTCGGGCTCATATTTTAAAGCTGCATCAGATAATTGTAATTTTTCAAGTGATACTCTTAAATCTGGGAATTGATCAGCATCAGTCGGGAATAAGCCACAAAAAACCATAGGATTTGCTGTCTTATATCCAGGCAAAGGATCATTGGCAGGTGAATTTAAAAGAGTAATCGTATCTCCTACTCTTGCATCAGCAACTGATTTTATAGAAGCAGCTAAATATCCAACTTCTCCTGCATGTAATTCATCAACTTGCTGCTGATCAGGAGCCATTATTCCTATTTCATCTAGTTCATAATTTTTCTTACTTGCCATTAATAATATTTTTTCTCTCTTATTTAGAGACCCAGATATCACCCTGAAATAAACAATAACTCCCCTGTACGGATCATAATAAGAATCAAAAATCAGCGCCTTTGTAGGTAGTTTAATTTCATCTTGAGGAGGAGGTACTCTTCCTACGATTGCTTCCAAAATATCTTTAATACCAACTCCAGTTTTTGCTGAACAATTTATTGCATTAGATGTATCAAGTCCAATAATTTCCTCTATTTCTTGTTTTATTTTTTCAGCATCAGCCCCTGGTAAATCAACTTTATTTAAAACAGGAATTATTTCAAGATTATTTTCTAAGGCAAGATAAACATTAGCTAAGGTTTGAGCTTCTACTCCTTGACTTGCATCAACAACAAGTAAGGCGCCTTCACAAGCTTGAAGAGATCTACTAACCTCATAAGAGAAATCAACATGCCCTGGAGTATCTATTAAGTTCAGAACATATTCTTGGGAATCGTCAGCTTTATATTTCATCCTAGCGGCTTGTAACTTGATAGTAATTCCTCTCTCTCTTTCAAGATCCATACTGTCCAAAAATTGTTCTTGCATATCCCTTTGCTGCACAGTACCAGTATCTTGAAGCAACCTATCTGCTAGGGTAGATTTACCATGGTCAATATGAGCGATTATGCAAAAATTTCTAATTTTTGAAACCAATATATCAGTCATATAGAAAGAAAAATTCTCCTCTTATTACATCTTGATCAATATTAGCTAATTAGAATTATGGATGGAAACCAAAAATGGAATTATTTCTTTTTTTAATTTCTTTTATGAAGATACTGTAATTTTCAGAGACTGATAGTTCTGGATAAATTAAGTCATTTATTTTTTTCTTAAGATTACGCTTATCGTTTAAAAATAAAACAGATTTTTCTAGAACCTCAACCATAATTGAAACCGCAGTACTTGCTCCCGGAGAGGCTCCTAACAAAGCAGACAATGATCCATCAGATGAATTTACAATCTCAGTTCCAAATTTCAAAGAACCACCACCTTCAGTTTTTTTAATTATTTGGACTCTTTGACCAGCATTCTTTAAATACCAATCAGAAGGATTAGCTGATGGCATCATATTCTTTAAATTCTCAACTCTTGAGTTATGGTTCTTTAATGATTGTGATATTAGGTAATTAATTAAATCTTTGTTCTTGAAACCAACGTCTAACATAGAAAAAATATTATTCTTTTTAATAGAACTAAATAAGTCAAAGTATGAACTTTGTTTTAGAAATTTCGTTGTAAATCCAGCAAAAGGTCCATATAAAAGAAGTTTTTTATTATCAATCCATCTGGTGTCTAAATGAGGCACAGACATTGGTGGCGATCCAATATCAGCTTTACCATAAACTTTTGAGTTATGTTTTTCTGTTAGATCTTTTTTCTCGCAAATAAGCCATTTACCACTAACAGGAAATCCACCATAACTTTTTGCTTCTGGAATTTTTGATTTTTGTAAATAATTAATTGTTTTTCCGCCAGCACCAAGAAAAACGTAGTCAGTTCTAATTGAAGTTTTTCTACCTTCAGAACTGATTTCTAGTTCCCATTGTTTTTTATCAATTTTCTTTAAATCTACTAATTCTGTTTTGTATCTAATTTCAACATTTTTGTGTAAAGAAACTAATGACAAATACTCTTTAGTTAAAGCCTCAAAATTAATATCAGTTCCTCTAACTATTCTGGTAGCAGCAATTTGGGTAGATGGATTTCTATCTTTTGTTATTAGAGGAGCCCATGATGAAATTTCATCAAAAGATGTAGAAAATTCCATATCGATAAATTCAGGATTTTCGGTCATTTTCTGAAATCTTTTTTTTAAAAAAGAAATATTATCCTGACCAGACACAAAGCTAATATGAGGAATAAATTTCAGAAACTTTTTAATATCAATTTTCCCTGCTTCATACAATGAGGCCCATAAAGACATGGATGTTTCAAAAGAACGATTTATTGAGAGCGCTTTATCAATTTTTAAATTTCCTTTTTCATCTAAAGGGGTATAGTTTAATTCGCAATTAGCCGCATGTCCTGTACCTGCATTATTAAAAGCGCCAGTACTTTCACTTCCCGGAGCATTTAATTTTTCTATAATAAGAAATTTTATATCTGGTAAAACTTCTGAAATTAGGAGGGCTAAAGTACTACTCATTATCCCTGCTCCTACCAAGACTGCATCAAAGTAGCTATTGTCATTAGTGGGATTTTTAGATGAAGTCACAACAGAAAATTATCTTTTTTGCAATTAATCAGATTTCTTTCTAGGCTTATTATAAAGTTAAACCAAAATTATGAGTACTGAAACACTCTCGCTGACAAACGAAAATGTAGAAAAAGTCCTTGACGAGCTAAGACCTTTTTTAATTTCTGATGGAGGTAATGTAGAGATTGCAGAAATAGATGGTCCAATTGTCAAAGTCAGACTTCAAGGAGCATGTGGTAGTTGCCCAAGTAGCACTATGACTCTCAAAATGGGTATTGAAAGAAAGTTAAAAGAAATGATTCCTGAAATAAGCGAAGTTGTCCAAGTTTTATAAAAATTTTTAACTGAAATATATTATTTAGTTTTTAATTCCTTCAACAAAGATGATTCCATATCAAGGCAATCAATTGGAAGTCCTTGACCAATAGCGATTAAAAGGGGTGCAAGAATTCCTAATGTAAAAACTAAATTTGATTGGCTTACATCATATTTACTCAAAGTAAAAGTTATCAAATAAATAATTGAAAAATAAGCATGTAGTGAAAAAAATTCTTTTGGCTTTAACACTGGCCACCTTAAAGTATTTCCCAAGAAATATAAAAAACCTGTCATAAATAAATAGTTACATGAAGATTAAACCAAATATAAACATAAACCTTTTTAGAGACTATTTATAAAAAAATTTACCTAAGATAATAATTAAAAAAACATTAAATCTTCGTTTCTATTTGTAAAAGCTAGACATGCAATCAAAAATACGTTTATAATTATTTGGTAGCAATAGCTACTTTTTCGTTCACCCTCATTTGAGGGCGCAGTTCGAGTCATACCATGGAACGGGGGATGGCCGTGTTGTCACATCGAAACATGACTACTTTAACTTACAGAGGTAAAAACTACGTTCAAAACAAAGAAGCTGCTAAAAAGCAACTTGTTGAACTTACCTACAGAAGAAACGTATACACCAACAGAATGGATGACGCTTCTTCAAGTAATGAAAAAGCAGAATTAAATTACAGAGGTGTTAATTACACTAAATAATTTAATTAAACAAATTAAAAGCCTCTTTTTTAGGGGCTTTTTTTTTGGCTATATTTATCAAGAGTCCTTTAAAAAATATGTCTGAAAGTTGCTGTAATACAAACACATCGAATAGAGCACCTAATCAATTCGATCATAAAGATGCTATTCAAGAAAGATATGGCTCAGCTGCACAAGAAAAAGAAAGTTGTCTTTGTACACCAGTTGGGTTTGATCCCGTTTTACTTGAAGCAATTCCTCAAGAAGTTATAGAAAGAGACTATGGGTGTGGTGATCCAACAAAATATGTTCAAAAAAATGATATAGTTTTAGATCTTGGAAGTGGTAGCGGCAAAAATGCTTTCATTTGTGCCCAAATTGTTGGGAAAGAAGGTAAAGTTATTGGAGTTGATCAGAATCCTGACATGCTTTCTTTATCAAGATCAGCCTCTAAAGAAGTTACAAAAAATATAGGTTTCAACAATACAGAATTTCTAGAAGGTTCAATTGAAAAACTTGATGAATTAGATAAAGATTTAAATCCATTAATCGCAGATAAATCAGTTGATATTATTTTAAGTAATTGCGTTTTAAACTTGGTAAGTCCAAAATCTAGAAATAACCTTCTAAATAACATAAAAAGAGTTTTAAACGATAATGGAAGAATTGCAATT
>CACNQT010000011.1 GCA_902622705.1 uncultured Prochlorococcus sp.
TTTTCATTTGATTTATTTCACTCACAACTAATTTAGCTATTAATTCTTAATCCCGATCTATCTATTTTAATAATTCTACTGCTACAACAAGATTTCCTAAAAGTCCGTTCAAAATATTTAGTTGTTCTTTACTACCAAATGCTATTAACACCTGACCCGGTTGAAGTATGAAATCACCTCCAGGATTAGTAAACAACTTTTCATTTTCTTTAATAGCTAATATTTTAGCCCCACTTTTTTTCCCTATGCCTAGTTCAGAAAGTGATCTTTTCTCTGCAGTTTCAAAAAGACTAATATCATTACTTAATTCAAACTCTTCAATTTCGCATTCACTTCCAGCGAGAAGATCTAGAAAGTCAATAGCAATCGGTCTTAAGGCCATTGATGCCATTGCTCTTCCAGCAGCTATATAAGGACTAACAACAATACTTGCTCCAGCTAATCTCAATTTGCTTGCAGCTTCTTCAGTGCCTGCTCTTGCTATTACTCTTATAGAACTTCTTATCCCTTTAGCACTTAAAACCACATATAAATTTGCAGCATCATTGGGCAAAGTAACAACCAAACTTTTGCATTTTTCTAATCCTGCCAGTTTTAACGTCTCATCAAGAGTTGCATCAGCACAAAGAACTTCTAAACCATTTTCTTCAGCAATCTTTTTTCTATCTTCATCACTCTCAACTACAATAATTGGAATGTTTTGCGTTTTTATCTGATTAGATATTTCCTGACCTACCCTCCCATATCCGCACAAAATTACATGATTTTCCATTTTTCTAAGAAGTCTTTTAAAACGTAATTCGTTTACTCTTTGAAAATAGCCGGATTCGAATAATCTTACAGCTTTTTGAAAGGTAAATTGAATAAATATCAATCCGCCAACGATTACTAAAATAGTTACGATTCTGCCTTCAGGACTTAAAGGTTGAACTTCTCCAAAACCAATAGTGGTTATTGTGATCAGAACCATCCATAAGCAATCACTCCATTCCCATCCCTCTGTTATTCGATAACCAATTGCACCTAAAAAAAACAGAAAGAATAAAGAATAAATAAGACCAAACCAAGGCCTTAAATAGTCTTTAATGAAATAGAACTCAAATAATCTAAGCTTCATATCCTTTATTATCGTTAACTATTCAAAAATTTCAAAAAAATTTTCTATTATGTTCTTAAAACTGTTTATTTTTTTAAGTGATATATATATTAAGCAGGATAATAATATTTATTTTCGTAGCTGTATGCATTAAACAAATGGTAACTGTCTCAGCTCTTATTTAATGCTTCATTAAAAATTAAACTAAGGTTTTACTTGTACCGATTCAATTAGAAAATCAGAAGCTGCTTTTAACCAATCAGCGACTGTAAGACGAAGGTCAGGTTGAGAATATACAAGCGCGACAATAATTCCAACTAAGATTATCTTTACCATGGCATTTCAAATATTCTTATGAATTAAAGCACAACTATTTAGTAAAAAGAACCTTTAATTTATAAAAAATAGATTAATTAAAATTTCTCTAATTGATTAAATAAGTATTCTACTCTTCTAAGATTTACACCTAAATCAGATTGACCTAATCTTGCTGCAGATCTTATCTGAATAATGCCTTTTGACCTATCTACATAACTTCTTAAATCAAGCTTTAAAATTTCGAGGTCATCTGGAAATCTAAAAATTAAGCTTCTACAAACACCTCTCCAATAATTTCTACCACTTTCAATAACTTCTGTACGAGGTAAACCTTCTGCTAGAGAAACAAGTTGAATAAACTTTTGATCAACATTTATAAGTTTCTTTTCTACTAAGACACTATTTAATGGATTAGTTATTGGAGCAAGACCTTGGATGGAAGAAACCATATTTTTTAAGAACGATGTAGATGTTCTAACCGATTTCATACACAAAGTGAGAGGAAAAATTAAAGAATTTACCCATAAATTTGATCTCTTTATAAAGATTCCTTATTTTGTGTTCAAAATTCTAAAACTTGAGATTTTTTATTGTTTTTTTTGATAAAGATGGTTGCCTACTTTGCTTACTATTTATTTTCTTAACCCAATAAAAAACTCCCGCAAACAAAAATATTTCAACAATAATTCCAACCTTTATTAAACTCATTTTTTATCCTCTTTTTTCTTGTTGGTGCCTTCTATAATATGGTCCTAGGATATTTAATAACCATTTCTTAAATGATTTTAACGGTTTCATAGTCTATTTACTTGCCTTTTCTCCACATACTCCTCCCTTTAATGAGATCCTCTATATTTGGCCAAGCTGCTATTAATTCTTTAAGTGCCTTTCTATTAGGAGTATAGAAAATACATGACGATGCACTTATTAAATAAAGTATGAACCACAACTTACTTTCTGAATAAGCTAAAAACAAAGAGAAAAGAAAACTGCCTATAAAGAAAAAGAAAAATGTCCTATTTACTATTTCTAATGGACTTCTTTTAAGTCTGTAAAATTTAGCCTTTTTTTTGTCTGATTCATTATCTTTCAGAAATTTACTTTCGTAGGAATTAATTATTTCTTCTTCTAGAACTTTTTCGTACTCTAAATTATCAATTGGATCACTTTTGTCCTTTTTATTTTTCATTGAAATTTCTTCAGTAAAAATATGGTAACTAATTTAAGGTATTTTAAAAAGTATCAAATTTTATCTGTTAACTTGAGCTATACGAACAGATCATGGTTTTGAAAATACTTCAAAATTGTCTTATTTATAAAAGATAAATTAGTCAAAATATTCTTTTTAATTTTCCCAAATCTTTCGGTCATTTAAAACAATCACTTCTATATACTTCATAGCATTAATTAAATTGGGAGGCAATATCTAAATATAGAGTTAAGATAGTTAAGAGGTTTTAAAAATAATCGATATGCAAAGGTATTTGATTTCCTACGAATTTACAGATGGCGAGGATCAAGAAGAAGGGGCCGAAATGTTAATTAATTGGTACGAATCAGGTGGTCCCCAAAACCGACCTGAAAACTATGAGGTTCATTCTTGGATTTTTATGGTTCAAAATGGGATTGGACATTCTGTAGTAAGTGCAGATTCTCTTGAGACAATTTGGAAGCAATGGCATCCTTGGAGAAGGTTAATGGATATAAGTATTCAGCCTTGTATGGATCTTGATGAGACAGTCGGATTATTCAAAAAACAAAAAATGAATACACGGATAGTCTAAAAATATTCCTAACTCCTAAATATAAATTTCTTTTTAGTAGCACCTAATACTACATACATATTTCACCGCGTTAAAAAGGATAAGATTTATTTTCCATGATGAATGATTCTTATCACATTTACTTCAAAGGAGAGATTCTTTTCAAGAATTTAAGTAAAGATGAATTCGAATTTGTTTGGGGAAAACTTTATACTTCTTATATAAATGCCTTAAATAAAGATCTGACTTATGAATTAATTAGCGAAAGCAATATTAACGAGCCGGCATTTAACCTTGATCCATCTTTCTAAATAAAGAATTTAATCCAAGATCATGAATAGAACAAGAAAAGTCGTTTCTCTTTTATTTTAAGAAACTCTTTTTCTTCTTTAGTAATATCCAGACCTATTTTATTAGCCTCATTCTCTACGTTTGAACTACAAGTTTCATAGTTCTTCTCTCTTTTAATAAGGGCAACAATACCAATATATGTTATGAACCAAATAAAGTGATCAGTTTCTCCAATTGGCTCATCTTTTAAAGAATCATTGATCAAATCATATGTTGAATCCATTTAATTTATTTATAAGATATTTTTTAAATGCCCCCATTGCAATACCTTATTGACTCAGAAATGGTCCCACCATCTTCAATAATTTCGGCAACACATTTATTGAAAAGTTTAGACTCTTTTTTTACTGAACAGAATCCAAAAGCAATTGCAGCTAAAGCTACTGCAGATATGAAACTAGAACCTAGTTGTATAAAACCATAGGCGTACATAATTTTTTTGTTTCTAGAACTTTTTTTTGAATCTTTTTTTTCTTCTGTCATTAGTAATTTTTAAGTTGCTTTAATCTATCTGAATAATTTTAGGTTTGAGAAATATTTGCATAGAGAAAACCGAATTAAACAATTTTTTGATCATCTAAGACAAAATTTAAAAATTTCAAGTTTAGATTGATTTTTCTTCACCTTAATTTTTAAATTGATACATCACGAAGAAAAAACTCTTTAAATTTTTTATCAACATGAGCTTCCTGAAAAGATATTTTATCTTTTTTAAAAAGTAATGATCCCACAGTTATAACAAGAGATTATGTGATTTTTAAACTATATTTTATTTTTTTTGATGAAGTATTAATACTTAAAAATTTTTCTAGAAAAGCTTGTTTTGATAATGCTCCCGGAGAGTTATCCACTTTTTGAGCGTTTTTCAACAGGGTTTTCCACAATGTGTTGATTAAATTTGAATTTCTATGTGCAAAATAAAATATTATCTTCTTTTAAGAAAAACTATCCACAAATTTTTTTGGGGATCACTATGATTTTAATCGTCTTTTAATAATTTAAAATTTCAAATTTTATGAATCTAAATAAGACACAAAAAATTTTAACTCCTGAAGTTAAAAGAGAATTGGAAAGATCTAAGCTCGAAGTACTTACTAACGAAAATGATTTTTTAGTAAAAAACCTTAAAAAAGCTGGTTGATTTACTAAAAAGTAAAATTATTTTTTAAATAAATTTTCTAAACTTCCACTCAAGACAAAATAATGTTTTCCTAAATTAATAATTTTAAGCTATCAAATATAAAATTTCTATTAAATAAACAAATTTACACTCTTTACACTAAACATTTAAGATAAGTTCTAGTTATATTAATCCAATCTCAGTTAGAGATCAGACTAGAAATATAAACGGAAAACTCTAAATTTTATTTAAATTATTTAACAACAGTTTTCCCTGTATCCACTCTATAGCCTCTGCAAAAGATGAATAATCAAGAACTAAAGGTCAATTATAAAAAGCTTTTAAATAAAGCTGCTCAAGCAAACGGTCGTAAAGAAACTGTTTTTTACTTAAATCGTGCTGCTAAAATCAAGTCAAAGCTATATTCAACCACTAAAGTGAACTGCTTTAGATGTAATGGAGTAGGTTTTTTAAGGGTTTCAATAGTTGAAACTAAAACCTGTTTATCTTGTTATGGGAAGGGTTTCTTAAATAAAGAAAATCTAAAGCTTTAAAACAATCTTGATTTATTAATGAAAGATCTCATTCAAACTCATAAAAAATTAATTAAAACAGTCAAACAGCAAATGGGTTTTTCGGATTATGGTATGTACTGGCTTGCATTCCTAGAAGGGGGTTTAACTGTTTGGTTTCTTGATAAAATATTTTTTCACTGGTTAAAATTTTAATTCTGATTCAACGTTAGAAATTTCTATAGGTATTAAATTAATTAATCTATCGAAATCGTTTAAAAAGTTGTAACATGTTAGAAAACTTTTATGCAATTATTGGGATTAATCCTTCTTCTAGCTAGTAGCTGGTATTTATGGAAATTAACATCAAACTTTCTTGATGAACCAACAAAAAAAGAGTTGGCTAAAAGTTTTAATAACCTCAAAGATAAATTCTCTGAAGGAAAAAAGAATTTCTCTAAAACAAAAATAAGTGAAGCTTGGGAAAAATACAAAGATGAAGGTGGAGCTTTATCTAATAAAGAAAAAAGCTAGTGTACTTTTTTATTATTACAAGTTTCACTAAAGATATTTCTAGAATTGATCTAATTGGTATTTTGATTGGTCATATAATTTTTGGTGTTGCACTGACACAGCTTTTAGATTGGAGGTGGTTGAAGAACCTCATGAGTGAAGAAGATAAAACAAGGATGCTTAAAAGTTATACATGGAAAGACTTATTAGTTGATGGAGCAATTGTAACGGTAGTTCTAGGTATAATCTTTTTAATAATTAGCATTTTTCTATAAATGAACGTAACTTTCATACTTTTAATTTTTTTAATGGGTTCAATCGTGTTTTTTACTCAAATAATAAATTCCATAGAAAAAACCAGAATAAATGACAGAAGTAACTAGCAACTCCTCAACTGGGTGGTATTTAATCGCTTTGGTAAGCACTTTATCTTTTTTAGCATTAATTTATTTCGGCCAAAAAAGATAGATTAAATTTTCAAAGACTATTTAAATTCATAAAAAAAGCCCTGCAAATATTTAAGATGCAGAGCTTTTGATTATTAAGTGATTGATTTATATAAATCTATTGATGGTAAAACCTTTTTTCTTAATTAAAGAAAAAGAGACCGATGAATATGATGAAGATACTGAATTCACGGTCTCTTTGATAACCGCATTTTTCGGTAGATACGACAATGAATCACCTCCTTTACTAATGTTTTTTTAAACATAACTAAAAGAATTGAACAAGGAAAGAAATTCGTTAAAAATTTAAAAGTTTTTTAACAAATTAACGATATAAATCTCTTCAACACAAAGGTTAAAGTATTACCAGGGCAGAACTTCTCCGTTGGCATGCCAAAACGAACCCGAGTTATTTTTATTTAAAGAATCAATACGTTTTAAAAGGCCATTAGCTGATTCTTCAGGACTAATTCCATTTCTTGTAAAGCTAGTCATTCTTGTACTCACTAACCCAGGATGCAAAATAGCTACATAAATATCTTGTCTTGATAAATCTATGGAAAGTGATTTGGCTGCCATCGATAGGGCGACTTTAGACATCCTGTAACCGTAAGAACTTCCTGATGTATTATCTTCAATAGATCCCATTCTACTTGTTATAAAAGCAACTTTAGAGGATCTTTTTAAAAGATGTTTAAGTGTTTGAGTCATACATATTGGGCTCAATGCATTGACTTCAAATTGACGCAAAATACTTTTTTTATCTAAGTTTTCGAAAGAATTAAATTCATAAATTCCTGCATTATGAATTAAGCAATCTAAATTAACTCCAGATAATTTTTTACACAAATTTGTTATCGACTCATTTGAAGAAATTTCTATATTCTCTTCAATTCTCACTCCTAAATCTCTAAGTTCTTTTGAAGCTTTCCTACACGTTGCAATTACATTATCTCCCCTCTTATGAATTTGCCTACATAATTCTAATCCAATGCCCCTATTTGATCCTGTAATAAGATAATTCGGCATCTTTAAACTCTAAAATTAAAAAATTAATTTTAAACCCAAATATAAATAAAGATAACTAGAAAAAGAAAAAATTTATAAAATTCCTTATAAGATTTTTTAAGGTTATAATAATTTGTGATATTTCAAAGATTTAAAAAAAGAAAGCGAAGATATTTTTATCATCATAATTTATGGAAATTTTCAATCAAGAATTTATAGAAGAGATTATTAGGTTAACGTGGAGAAATCCTGCTTTCATGGCTATAGCTATTGCATTAGTTTGGCTTATCCCACAATTATTTATCAGAAAAATAATGGCAAAAAAATATGAACAAAGAAAAATAGAAATTCAGAAAAATAAAATTCAGAAGCTTTACCCAACCAATCCTCCTAAATAAGATTTTTATTTATAAGATGATCCAATGAACCAAAAAAAATACTTTTTGAATCTAACTTAAATATGACCTACAAAATAATTAGAATTGATGGGAAAGATGACGAATTAACCGTTCAAAGTTTTGATAAATATTCAGATGCATACGATTTGTTAGAAGAAATATATGGAGATTTTTGTTGTTCAGATGCTGATTATGGAGACATAACCTATTACGATATTGTGGAAAAAAATTAAAAATATCAATGGAGAAAAAAAGATGGGCTCCCTCCCAAGAAGAAAATTTAGGGGTAATAACGAGTGTGTATGAATTCATTAAAGAAGAACTTTCAGAACTTCAAAAAGAAACTGGATGTCCCGATTCATTTATTTATGATTTTATTGGCAAGATTCAGAATGAATGGCATCCTGAATCTTGCCATTCAGTAGTTAGAAATAAAAAAAGGAAAAATTAGAAAATATTAAATCTTCAACTCAAATTTATAAAACTTCTTTAATATAATTTGAATTTAGAAATATCAAAGCATGATTATTAGAATACTGGGTATTGTACTTATCCTTGGTACGATTGCATATTATGGTTTAGTTTTGACAGAGCAAAGCAACCTTTAGTTTTTTAACTTTTTAAAATTCCTCATGAAATGGCCTCCTA
This sequence comes from uncultured Prochlorococcus sp., assembly GCA_902622705.1. GTDB lineage: Bacteria > Cyanobacteriota > Cyanobacteriia > PCC-6307 > Cyanobiaceae > Prochlorococcus_A. The sequence continues at coordinate 8,174 of CACNQT010000011.1, forward strand.
CTCTTTGTTGGACAGCACCAAAGACAATTAATGGTAATAGGCATTTTCAAGTTAAAGCTTATGGTGGTAAAAATGAAGATAGATGGGTTGATATTTTTCCTACTAAAAATAAAAAAGATATAAAACGGATCTCATGGACAAAACTAAAATCAGAATGGACTACAGGATGGTTGAGGCTTCCAAAAGATAAAGATTAAATTTGTTTATGTAAACAAATATTATTAACCAGAAAACTGTAAAAAATAATACCTAATACGAAAAAAATAACTTCTAATATTTTTAAAAAGCTGTTAAAAATGAAGCAGGAACCAAAGAAAAAATTACCTAATAAAAAAGTTATAAGTTCAGCAAAATTTGAGGCTAAAGAACAATTCACAAAATCAGCATTAGAAAATTTAAAAACAGAAAATGAAAGACTTGTTAAATCACTAAAAAAATCTGGTGAAATTAAAGAATCAAAAAGAAAATAGATTTACCAAAATTAAAATTTTTTTATTATTATATTATTTTATAGATTGAGAAATGGTTGAAAAAATCTCTCTTGCAAATTCTCATTTACCTCAACTTATTGGTTTTGTACTTATGTCAATTGGCTATACATTAGGCAATAAATTCTACCTTCCAGAAACTAAACAAAAGTAATATTTCCTAATTAATAAAACGATTTAAATAAATAATATTGAAAATTTACTTCTATCGCAAACTTTCGATAATTTCTTTTGTGTGGAGAAATAAGACTTTAAAATAAATTAATTCAATTAGGGCTACTATATAAAAATAAATGACACATAAATGTAACATTAAAGTTCTCTGATATGTGAAATCCAAAGAAAAAGTAAGAATTCATACTATTTTTTATTTAAATATGTTACATTCTTTAATAATTCAAATAAAGATTTCCTCTGTAAATAAAGCAGAAAAAAGAAAATGTTTGATACTAACTTCATTTACTTTTTAGCTTACTAAATTGATCACATATAAAATCTAAAAATGGATGCCCTTACTAGTTTTATAATTGTTATCATCGCGATAACAATCCAATTCTCTTTATACGCCATCAAAAGGTTACAGGAACCTTTAGAACCAAATTATTTGATAGAAAAAAATTCGAAAAAAGTTAAAAACTATATGGGTAAATTTTGGAAAAATGCAGAAATTACAAATGGGAGACTAGCTATGATTGGTTTTTTAGCTTTAGTAATAAACTACGGTTTTTTTGGGTGGATAATTCCTGGTTTTATTTAACTATCAAAATACTAAAGTTTTAATAAAATAAAAATCTCTCGTTCAAAACATACTCTCCTTTTAAAAAAAAAATTTTTATCATAAGTAAAAAAACAATTGAGTAATTCTGATTTTGATAAAAATGGATTAGACAGCTATGGAATACATTGGCTTCAATATGCTGCTTTTGCTGTCTCTGGTTTTGCTATATTTACAACCTGGGCATTTTTTTATGACGAAAGGTTCCACAACTTTGTAATGAATATTTTTAGGTTTATTAACTGCAGTGGTTTCAATTGTAATGGGGCATTTTAATATTTAATGGCTAATCCAGATCAAAAAACAATATTAATTGATAATGCCTATAAGGAAATCAAAAATATTTGTATAAATCTCCAAAAAGATACTAATGCTTCGAATTTAGAAGTTGAAGATTTACTAAAACTAATTATAAATGAGTGGGAAGAAAAGCAAGGACAAAAAACTGGTTTTGGATTCAGGTAAAGTTAGCTTCTTTCTAGAATTGACTTTGGCATCAGATTATTTCAATAGGATATTTTTTCACTATAAAATTTAATATTCGTAATTTTACATTTTTAAATAAATAGGAATGAATTTCAAATAGAAGATTCATTCCAAATTTAGCATTAGTTTTATCTAGTTTTAAATTTTATAATCTAACTCCTCTGGTGGACTGTCAATCATTAGATCCCTCCGATTCATCCACTTAAACCTACGCCTTACTTATAAAGAAAGTAAATCAGTAAAAATGCTGATTTATTATTTTCTAAAATGTTTGAATCAAAGAAGCCAATTCTGGTGCGTCTAATAAAAGTGCAAAAAATGTAAGCACAATTAATAAAAATATGGAAAAATAAAATTGAATCATAATTTAAAACCTACTTAAAAAGAATTTTTTAAGTTGTATAAAATAATGCTTTGTTTACATAATTAAATATCTCTGCCCAGAAAAATTTAATTTGAGGATAATTAATATGCTTCAGAATAAAAAATTGTACTATTTTTTTGCCCACACTCACAAGCTTTAAGTAAATGATCACCCTGTGATATAAGTTTTTCGTATTTTGGAAAGCTCAAGACAGTAGCAAAAGTTTCTGTAGTTGTGTAGTGAAAGTGATTGCAAGTAATACAAATCTTTGTTCGTTTTCGTTTTAGGATAGATTCTTTTAGATATTCCCATTATGAAGGATTTACATTAATCATGATTATTGGAATTTATGCGTAACAATTTGCCAACCACTGAAAATTAATTCATTCCATGTTTCACGAGCACATTCAATAGAATGAAGTCTTGAATTTTTAATTTGTTGTGGTTCACCTAGTTCATTTGCATAGAAAAGATGAGTATATACTTTTAAGTTATTAGATACAGATTTCTTATAACTCTCAAAAAAAATTAAGAAACCACTGTTTTTGTTAAACAACCAACCATTTGGGGGGTCAATAACGCTGCCATGATGAAAATAAGTCCGAACATTAGCGACTCCTGAAATCATAAAGATAAAACATTTGTACTATTAGTATAAATGTACTATATGTCTACGTCAAGTATTCATCAAAACATTTATATAAATACTAAAATTTTTCCAGAAATAATCAGCCATAAACTTCTTATTTGGTAATAGTGTATACAAGTAACTCATTGAAAAGGAAAATATCATTAAAGAATATATCCAAAAGAATGGAATGTATCGAAATCCCTTCTATCTAGGATGGAATAAAGGTTGGTCTTTTTTATTTTTTTTTGAGGGTGGCACTGCAAAAATTGAAGCAAAAGGTTTTGGTATATCTATTACGACAAAAGTTGAAAAAGGAGAATCCCCCCTAGAATCTGCGGACAGATTAGTCTCGAAAGAGCAAAGGATTAGAAAATCAAGATATTATTCTTGGGTTAAATCTATTAATGAAAAAACAATAAATTAAGCAATCCTCAAATTACTAAAGTAATTTGTTGACAATCAATTTAAAATAGAAATTAGATATTTATTTTTCGTGTCCAATAAATTTTATGAACGGTGGAAAAACTATAGAAAAGTTGTAACCTATGGAGCTTTTATCATTTTGTTTGGTTTTTATTTATCTCCTGTTATCAAAGAAGCAAAATACAAAAACCAATGTATTAAGTACTCTACTAAAGGAGCTTTAACTAAATTTAATAAGGACGGTATAGGAGAAACTTTACTAGAGGAAACAGGTTTGAACATTGATGAGCTAGCAAAGATTGAGGGTTATAAGAATTGCATTAATTAAAAAGTTCGCAAAAATTACGCTGAGTTTTTAAATGATAAAAGGCATGTTTAAACTTCTTATATTAATATTAGTATTTGGATTTATATCAATAAGTCCAAAAACAAGATATTTGGTTGGCATAAAGCTAAAAGAAATTTCTTCATTTCTTTTATGGACTGTTAAATATGAAGATAGAGAAAAATGGATTATAGATAAACCAAGTTGGATGCCTAGCCAAAAACTTAAGCCATCGTATTAAATGAAGACTTATTTAGAAGAACGAATTGAATGGTATGACGATAATTATAGAAATGGTAATGCTTTAATCTCTGATAAGCAGTTCGACCAACTTGAGAAGAATTTATTAAGAACAAACCCTAATTGTGATTACTTTAAAAAGAAAAATAAACTAGTTTTACCTTCATTAGAAAAGGATTCAATAGATGAATTTTTGAAAGGATTATTAGTAGATACCAGATTATTAATTGAACCGAAAATTGATGGTTGTGCTGTTGCTTTGCAATATAGGGATGGAACCTTGGAGAAAGCAATTTCAAGAAAAGGAACAGACGTTACTAGTAAGCTTATTAACATCCAAGATATTCCTAATAATCTCCCTTTACGAGGCGTTCTTCAAGTTAGAGGTGAATTATATTCACCCAACAAAAGTCCAAAAATCTCCCAAAGAATTGCTTCTGGATTTCTAAGAGCTAAAGAAGGATTTTCTGGAAGTCTTAGCTTCTGCGCATTTCAAATACTTAATTCAAAACTTAACCAATTTGAGTCCAAAAAGAGTCTTACTAAGCTAGGATTCACTATCCCTCAAGATATTTTATGCAACTTTACTAGCCAAGTTGAAGTATTTAGAAAACAATGGCTAGAAGGGAAGCTTTTTACTAAATATCCAACAGATGGAATAGTAGTAAAAATAAATTCTAGAAAATTACAATTAATTAGAGAAAAATCAAATTTAGATTATCCTTATTGGCAAGTGGCAATAAAACGTTAATGGAATTAATACACCAGATTTTTCCTACTTGGCATATTTACTTGGATATGTTTTTGGTTGGCTTTGCAACTTACGGTTTTCTGAGAATTAAGAAAAAAATAAAAACTAAATAAAGTTTTTAAATCATCCGTGGTCCTTAAGCATGGATTTAAGTTGTTCGGTATCTAATTGTTCAAGATAATTTCTCATTGCCAACCAAGATCTTCTGCTTTCTAACTTTCCACTTTGTTTAAATAAATTTGCGGAAACTTGATCTATCAATTCTTTATGAGACATATTTATATTCTTCATCAAGTTCAATGACAACACCATTAAAAAATTCTGCTAATGATTTTGATGGGTCTTGTATAGATATCTTTCTATCTGCTTTTGATAGTTTCTTTTTGATTGGATTTAAGTTAGTCATACTGATTCAGGTAATTCAAGTTCTTCAAAAGTCCAACCTTCTAATTGAAGGTCATGCCATTTATCCCAAGCATTATCCAAATACATTTGAGTGGACGATTTAATTGCCATTGGCTCACCAAAATCATTTGCATAATATGTATGAGCAAAAATTCTCATACTATTTCTTGGAGATTTTTTATTCTTTGTAAATAAAATTAATCTGCTGCGGTCTGGACTAAGCAACCAACCACTTGGGGACTCATTACGATAACCGTAAGAAAAATTAGTCCAAACATTAGCTCCTCCTAAAGTCATTAATTGATAATACATGTGTACTACTAATATAAGTATATTAGAAATGGATCGTCAAGTATTTTGGTAAACAAATTATTTAACTCATCAAATTCAATACATGATTGACAGTCGATCTAAAATTGAAGGGATAAAACCCTCTTTTTTATGAATACCTTAATAGTTTCTACTTTTGATTGTTCTTTTGAAGATTTCGATAAATTTGTAGCTGATTTCCACGAAGAGGAGGGACATAAATATGTCGAAGAATATGAGCTCATCAAGGTAAATGATCATAAAAGTCACTTAATACTTAAAGTAAAAGACTTAGAAGGATTTGCTGCTGCTACAAGTACTCCAGAGATGAAAGAGTGGGATAAAGAAAATGGTTATAAAGATATTTGTTATTCACTAACTCCAGTTGAATAAAATGGAACAACCCCCAATTTAAAACTTTTTTAAAAATAGCTTTTAAATATACTTGTCTTCCACTAACCCTCTTCCAATAACTGCTTATATTCCTTTCTTGCTTTTTTCTTATTTGTTCGTAAGTATGAGTATATAGGCTCTAATTTGCTCTAAATAGCTCTATTACTGGCTTATTTAGGCTTATTTTCCTCTAAAAAACTATCACATAGGGGTTGACGATTATGGAAATTCCAGACGAAATGTTGAAAGAAATTAGAGAAAGTGGATACGATCAAGAGCTTGTATTTACACAAATAAGAAAGCTATTAGACAGCGATAAACCAATTAAAGAAAACGAGTACAATCTTGAGCTTATAGACAATTACTTATTAGACAAAGATCCCCAAGAACTATCTAAAAATGCTGCTGAGATAGTGATGGCAGCAGAGCTAATAGACAATTATTTATTAGATAAAAGATTTATGAGAGAGCTCGAAGATAGGGAAGAATATGATGCTGCTTAAAAGTAACTACCAAACTACAGGAGTTCTACGCCAACCTTGAGCAAGTGGTAAGGCATAGTGGTAAGGCACCCCTTAAGAGCAAAAAAAAGACCTCTCAAAAACTGTTGCAATAACAAGCTTTTGAAAGGTTAACCGGATCCCCGTCAGTTCTCTGCTGCATCGACCTGGAAAAGCCAGAAGAGGATTCAAAGTGGGCTTTCGTTTCCGATTACAAGATCGGTTTACTACCGCATCACGACAGTCTCCTCACGTCGAAAGAAAGTCAGATCAGAGCACATAAAGAAGAACTTAACCAAAGATCCAGTAACATAACTTTAACTCATTTTTTTATCCATTTGGAGATGGCCAAATGTCTCTTACCATAGTTAATAAAACTTGAGCTTCATCATATCTTTCTGAATGCGTTTTACCATTTAATAAAAATGTAATGTGAGCCATTTTTCTTCCCAGAATTTCTCGAGATTTGCCATAACAATGAATATTAGAACCCTCAATTTCAGATAACATTTTAATTCTGGTTTCCAATGAGATTGGGAAATTCTTTTTTAATCCCAGTAGATTTATCATAATTGCCCCTTCACAGTTCATTTTAATTTCAGGTGGCATTATCCCAGAAGAAATGCAAACATATTGATCAAACTGACTTGAAGTACAAGCTTCAATAGAGAAATGAGCTGAGTTATGTGTTCTAGGAGCTATTTCATTAATTAAAAGACCATTATCGCCATAGAAGAATTCAATAGCTAAAACTCCAACGTAATTAAGTTCATTGACTATTGAAGAGAAAATATTTATTGCAAATAAGTTCAAATCATATTCATTTGTTCCAGGTGCAAGAACCCAATCACAAACATGGTTTGATTGGAATGTCTCAACTATTGGAAAGAATCTTATCTTTCCGGTCCTATCTCTCGAACCAACAAGAGCCAGTTCTTTTTCATACTCTATCCATTCTTCTATTAACCATTCATCAGAATTATTATCTGTTAAAAAAGAATCTAAATCTTCTTTTGTCTTTATTTTTCTGTTCCCTTTGCCGTCATATCCACCTTTATTTGATTTTGCCATTAGAGGAAAAGTCCAATTATTAATTTCCTCATTCGAGAGATTTTTAAAATCTTCAATACTTATCCATTTTGGACAGGGAATATTCATTCTATCTATTAATTTTTTTTGAGAAAACCTATCTACTAATGGCTTAATTGCATTAAGGCTTGGAACAAAAATATCTTTATTGCCAATTAAATTTAATTTATCAATTTTTATCCATTCATTTTCAAAAATTATTTTTTCACACTCATTAATTAATGATTTATTACCTCTAATCTTTAAAGGATCAGCTTCTATGACATGATCTGCTTTTAAACCAGCAGGATCATCACAAGATTTTGTTTGCACACATACTTCTAGATCTCTTTTTTTTGCTGCCTCCGTTAACATCAAAGCCAATTGACCACCTCCAATTATTCCTAGGGAATAATTTTTCTTAATATCGTTTATATTTTTTTTAAAACTCATAGCATGATTTTATTACCATTTCTAATTCTTAACAACTGAATTTTTAAGGATCTAGAGCTTAGATTTTGCTAATATATAAAGTATTTAATACCAAATATTTATAAATTTTAACTAGGTAATCAATTGTGAATAAGAGAAAAATATTAGTCCCATTAGGTGATAAGTCATACGAAGTAACTCTAGAAGCAGGGATACTGAATAATATCAGCGAAGAACTTTTAAAAATTGGAATAACAAAAAATAGAAAAATACTTGTGATTTCAAATGAAGAAATATCAAATTTGTATGGAGAAAAATTTTTAAATAATTTAAAGGATAATAAATTTCAGGCCAAAATGTTCCTTATCAAGGCTGGAGAATCATATAAAAACTTAAAAACCTTAAGTGAAATATATGATGTAGCATTTGAATTTGGCTTAGATAGAAATTCAATAATTATTGCCCTTGGAGGAGGAATTGTTGGAGATGTAAGTGGTTTTGCAGCTGCGACTTGGCTGAGAGGTATCGAATATATTCAGATTCCAACAACATTATTATCAATGGTTGATTCATCTGTGGGAGGAAAAACAGGAGTAAATCATCCAAAAGGTAAGAATTTAATTGGAGCTTTCAATCAACCTAAAGCAGTTTTTATTGATCCAGAAACTTTAAAAAGTTTGCCCAAAAGAGAATTTAGTGCAGGCATGGCCGAAGTAATAAAATACGGAGTAATAAGAGATAAAGAACTTTTCGAATACTTAGAAATTGAAAGAAACAAGAATGAGCTTATAAATCTCAAGAATGAATATCTAATTAAAATAATTGATAGCTCAATAAAAACAAAGTCACATATTGTTTCGCAAGACGAACATGAAAATGGTGTTAGAGCAATACTGAATTATGGTCATTCTTTTGGTCACGTTATTGAAAATTTATGTGGATACGGCAAATTTCTACATGGTGAGGCAATATCAATTGGTATGAATATTGCGGGGAAAATAGCAATTGAGAAAGGGTTATGGTCTAAAGAAGAATTAGAAAGACAGCAAATTCTATTAGAGAGTTACGATCTTCCTACTGAAATCCCCAAAATAAATAAAGAAGAGGTTCTAACAATACTTATGGGCGATAAGAAAGTTCGTGATGGCAAAATGAGATTCATATTACCGAAAGAAATTGGTGATGTTGATATATATGATGACGTAGAAGATTCATTATTTTTAAAGTTTTTTTCTTAACGCAAACAGGGTGAATTTATATTCATTTTCTTCTCATTAAACTTTTTTAAAACAAACCACTTAAAATCACCTAAACAAACAGGATCAACGAGTCTAAGTAATGCCTCTCTTCTTAAAAGGGCATTCGATAAATCCTCCTTAAATTCTTTCTGAATCCCATAAAGTCTCTCTGCCAATCCAAGTGCCAACAAAGCCTCTCCTTGTTTAGTTATTCCAACAGTATCAAATCCAAGAGTTTCAGCATCATTAATTAAAGTTTCTATGCACACATGAGATGTTAAATCGCAATTTCCAGGAGAATCTAGGAAATTATTCGTCATTTTTTGATTTTCATAAGAAACTAAAGTCCCATCAGAATTCTTAGAGGTGTAGTATTTTTTGGCTTCTTTAGCGTAATCAATAATCAATAAAATACCATTATTAATTTTTTGATAAATAGCTTTTAACCATTTTGAGTTATCAATATGCCATTCTGTGGTCCATCCTTCAAGAGCATCTTCAGGCGGAATAGTGATTCCCAACTCACTTTTAGCAAGTTCAATACTTCTTCTTAATTCACTTGTAATTGGCATTTCATCAAAATATAATTTATGAGATTTTTTATCTATAGAAACTGCTTGTCGAAGTAATTTTCCTTTTGAGAAGGTTATTCTCTCTACTGGCAAAGCATCCAAAACCTCATTTGCAAGCACTATTCCATTTATATTGTTTTCCTCTACTTCATCCAAACCTTTCCATAAAATATCAATGCCTAAGTTTAAAAATTCTTCCAATTTATTTTTTTGTTTTTCTACCATCCCTTCATTAGGTTCAATAATTACAAAAGAAACTCCTTCCAAAAAATTCTTGTTATTTTTTAAAAAATATTTAATTAATCCACTCATAAAGCTTCCATCTCCTGCTCCAAATTCAATTACAGCTAATTTCTGATTAGAAAAAAAACTATTTTTGAACTGAATCAACCAATCTTCTATTTGTTTACCAACCAAAAAAGCAAAATCATCAGATAAAGAGGGTGATGTAACAAAATCTCCTCGAACGCCTAATTCAGCTTTACCGCTGCCGTAATAACCATTAATAGGATCATTTAATGCGAAATTCATAAAGTCATAAAAACTTATAATCCCACCCATTTTTATTATTTTTTTTACTATCCAATCTGGATTATTCGCGGGTAAGCTATTCATCGGCGAAAATATAAAAAGACAGAACTTATTTATGCCTTCAAAGATTAACTATTTATTAGGAATATTTCTATCTATATTAGTTTTAATTTCACATAAACCAGTTTTCGCTATAAATAATCCAAATCTTTTACCAGAAGAAAAAACACCAGTAATTGATTTAGCTAAAACATTAAGCCCTAATCAGAAAAAATCTTTAGAGGAAAAGCTCAATAATCTAGAAATTGAAAGTGGGTGGAAAATTAAATATTTATCTCAGTTTGAAAGTTCACCTGGTAGTGCAATAAAGGACTATTGGGATTTAGATGAGACAAGTTTGTTGATAGTTGCGGATCCTAGAGGGGGAAATTTGCTGAACTTTAATGTCGGAGAGGCTTATTTTAATTTTATGCCAAGGTTATTTTGGGTTGAACTTCAAACAAGATTTGGCAACCAATACTATGTTAAAGATCACGGTGAAGATGGTGCAGTATTAGATGCAATTGATTCAGTAAAGATTTGTCTCGAAAGAGGAGGATGCCAAGTTGTCCCTGGCCTACCCAAAGAGCAATATGTATGGACTTTATGTACATCGATTCTTGGAGGTTTAGTAGCAGGTTTTGCATCTGCCCCAAGAAAAGAAGGTCAAGTCATTTCAATTGGATTTCTAGCTCTTCTTTCTCCTTTATGGGGAATGTTATTTGGAATTTTTGGTTTGGCACCGATAATATCCAGAACAAATGATTTATTACCTTTATTTAAAAATAGTTTAGCTTTTACCGCCGCAGGAATTGCGGGTTATATCTTGTCTCAAACATTATTTTCAAGATATGAAAAGCCCAATAATACTTAAAATATGATCAGAGATATTTAATCCTAAAAAAATTTATCTTCTTCACGAATTTCACCAGACTCTGAATACCATCGATGAGAAACATGCCTTAATTCCTTATTTTCAAACTCAATCCATGAAAAGTTAATTAGCAATTTCCCATCTTCATCAGTTTTATATCTTGGTACTACAGCAGTGTTGAAATAAATTGTTCCTTTGCTATCAATTTTAAACATCTCTCTTAAACCAAGATTTCTTTTAAGCCGGTTGTGCATATGACCAAAAATTACAAGATCAACTTTTCTTCTCTTTTGTATTTGAGAAATAGCAGCAGACAAATCTATATCTCCCCAATCTAAAGAGGGTAATTTCCAGTCTTTTCCACAAATGCTTTTAGGTTCTGAACCTAAACCCGAAGGACCAGCATGAGACATAATTATTAGTGGTATTTCTTCAATAGTCTCTTCTGAACATTTGATAATTTTATTTATTGAATCTTGTTTGGTTATAGGTCCATAAACGCCTTTAACTTCTTTTGAAAGATAATAGCCGCCGCCAGAACTACATGGTCTAGCAGACAATAAATTTATTTGATTATTAAAAACTTTCAAATCCCATGCACAATATTTTTCACCAAGAACACGTATCTGCTTTGAGAGAGTTTCGCCTGTAGAATCTTTCCCTCTATCATGATTTCCTAAAATCACAAAAGTAGGAATTTTGATCTCATTGATTTTTTTAATTATTCTGACACTTCCATCAGAAATATCACCAACAAATAAAACAATATTTGGATTAATAATCGATAAAACTTTCAAGTCTAATTCAGACCATTGACCATGACAGTCACCAACAATAGCAATTTTTAAATTTGTCAGAATTTTTTCTGTTTAAAGGCATATAATCTATTTAGAGATATTCTAAATCCTGACCAGTATAACTTCTACTGCAAAACAGAAATCAGTTCAAAACGAAGAGGATTTGATTTCTGAAATAAAGGAGCATTGCGGAAAAGCTAATGCAATTATTCTTGCGCACTATTATCAAGCTCCAGAGATTCAGGAAATTGCAGATTTTATTGGCGATTCATTAGATCTATCTAGGAAAGCTGCAAATAATGACGCAGATATAATAATTTTTTGCGGTGTGCACTTTATGGCCGAAACCGCAAAAATACTTAGCCCTAATAAAACAGTCCTATTACCAGATATTGACGCAGGATGCTCATTAGCAGACGATTGTCCTTCAGATAAATTTCAAAAATTCAGGGAAGAAAATCCAGATCACTATGTCGTAAGTTATATAAATTGCACTGCAGAAGTAAAAGCTCAAAGTGATCTGATATGTACAAGCAGTAATGCCGTCTCATTAATTAAAAAGGTACCTGAAGATAAAAAGATAATATTTGCACCAGATCAGAACCTTGGGAGATGGGTACAGAAAAATTCAGGAAGAGATCTTAAATTATGGCCTGGCAGCTGCATTGTTCATGAATCATTTAGTGAAGAAGCACTTCTAAAATTAAAATATCAAAATCCAGGATCAAAAGTAATTGCTCATCCTGAATGTAGTCAAAATTTACTAATTCTCTCAGACTTTATTGGATCAACAAGTAAGCTGCTTGATTTCGTAAGTAAAGATCCATCTAAAACTTACATGGTACTAACTGAACCTGGAATAATTCATCAAATGAAAAAGAAAGAACCTAATAAAATTTTTATTGAAGTTCCCGATGTACAAGGTTGTAAATGTAACGAGTGTCCATATATGAAATTAAATACTTTAGAAAAAATTCTTGATTGTTTGAAAAATAATTCCCCGTCTATTGAACTAGACCCAGAAATAATAAGAAGAGCCTATGTGCCAATAAAGAGAATGCTGGATATGAGTAATTAATTTAATGAAAATACTTTATCTTCCTTATTAATTTTTAGGAATGCATTAAGGTTTGTGGTGTCGGGATTAAATTCGCTTATCTGATTCTTTCTGTTAATTATATTTATTAGCTCTTTTTCACCAGCTCTATATTGTTTATCTTTTCTAGTTCCTATCTCTCTTTGAAGTATAGGGTTTATATTCATTCTTACTTCTATGTCTGGAATAATTCCAGATTTGTTTATATCAGTGCCGTTCGGAGTTAAATACTTAGCGACTGTAACAGTTAGACCTGAACCATCAACTAAAGTTCTCATGGATTGAACTAGACCTTTACCAAATGTTTTCTTCCCAACTAATTTTCCTCTTTTGTTATCTTTTATTGCACCAGAAACTATTTCACTAGCACTAGCAGAACCCTCATTAACTAAGACAACTAAGGGCTTTTTTGTTAGAGCTTGACCGTTTCCTTTTTTTGTTTCTTTTAAACCATCTTTACTTACTGTACTTACTATCACTCCTTTGTTAATGAAGTGCCTTGAGATATCAATGCTTGATTCTAATAAACCTCCTGGATTACTTCTCAAGTCAAGAACATATCCTGCGACTTTTTTGGTTTCTAAATCCTTAATAGCATCTCTAGTTTCTTTGGATGCATTTGCATTAAATTGTTTAATTCTTACATAGCCAATTGATAAGCCATTTTTGGTTTGATTGACTTTACTTGATACAGATTTTATTTCAATTTTTTCTCTTGATAAAGTCTTAAAAAAGGATTGAGAACCTCTAAGAATTTCAAGCTTTACTTTAGTACCTCTTTGTCCTCTTATTAATTTCACGGCATCCTCAATATTCATACCTTCAGTAGAAATATCATCTATAGATAATATTTTATCTCTAGCTTTAATTCCAGCATCAAATGCAGGGGTGCCCTCTATGGGAGAAATAATTATTAAATCATCAGATTCTTTATCTTTTACTATTTGGATACCAACTCCAGTTAATTCTCCAGAGGTATCAATTCTCATTTGATTAAATTCCTTAGGTTCTAAAAATCTTGTATAAGAATCATCTAAATTAGAAAGCATATCTCTAATCGCATCATATGCTTCACTGCTGTCTGAATATCTTTTTGATAAAACTTCTTTTCTTAGATTAATCCAATTGGACTTTTGAAATTTGCCGTTTGAATCAAGAAAATCTCTATATACAATTTGCCAAACATGATCAATTACTTCTTTATAACTATTATTTAAAACTGTTGCCTCTGCAAAATTATTTAAAAATAACCCAGAAAAGGATGTCGCAAACAGAAATATATATTTTTTTTTAAGCAATTTTCTTATCTTCAAATAATTCGATATTTTTTATTATAAAAAGAATTTATTTATAATTCAAAAATTTGACAAATTCTTAAGGATCAATCCACTTCCCATCATCCTTAATAAGTTGGATCAAAGCATTAACACCCTCATCTTCAGGTACTCTTTTTATCTCTTCTTTTCTTCTATATAAGGCAATAGTTCCTTTACCTTTTCCAACATAACCATAATCAGCATCTGCCATTTCTCCTGGCCCATTAACAATACATCCCATTATTGCTATATCTAGACCCGTCAAATGTGAGGTAGCGTTCCTAACTTTATCTACAACTTCTTCTAGATTGAAAAGTGTTCTACCACAACTGGGGCAACTGATGTATTCAACCATTGTTTTTCTTAATCCTAAAGATTGCAAAATTGAATAGCACACTGGTATTTCCTTTTCTGGAGCTTCTGTTAAGGAAACCCTGATGGTATCACCTAATCCCTCTGCTAAAAGCGTTCCAATTCCAGCAGTACTTTTAATCCTTCCATAATCACCATCACCAGCTTCGGTCACTCCTAAATGTAAGGGATAGTTGTATCCTTCTGAGTCAAGCCTATCTGCAATCATTCTGTAAGCTGCCATCATGACCGGAGCCCTAGAAGCTTTCATAGAAATAATTATGTTATGAAAATCAAGCTCATCACAAATTTTGACGAACTCCATCGCAGATTCTGTCATTCCTAATGGCGTATCTCCATAAGTAAAAAGCATCCTCTCAGATAGAGATCCATGATTAACTCCAATCCTTAGAGCTTTGTTTTCAGCCTTTAAAACTTCAACTAAAGGAGTAAATCTTTTAAGTATTGTTTGCTTAATAGTTTCAAATTCCTCATCTGTATATTCAGTTCTTGTAGGGTCTGATTTTTCAAAAACAAACAATCCAGGATTAATTCTTACTTTATCAACATGTTTTGCAACTTCCATTGCAATTTTCATACCATTATGGTGAACATCAGCCACCAAGGGAGTATTGATATTATTTTCTAGTAATTTTGCCTTTATATCTCCTACTGCTTTGGCATGTGCTAAAGAAGGGACAGTTAACCTTACTATTTCACAACCCACATCATGAAGTCTTTTGATAGCTAAGTAAGCATTTTCGACATCCATAGTATCTTCATTTATCATCGATTGAACTCTTACTGGATAATCACTTCCAATAGCTATATCACCCACCATTACTGTTCTAGTTATCCTTCTCTCAATATGAGTTGAATATCTTTTGGAGAGACTCTTAACCTCTTTAGATTGAGTTAATGACATTAAAATTCTTGATATTCAAAAAGGATTTCACTAAATTATACGGCATATAGTTTACCACTTACATTCTCTAGGTCTTTCAAAGTTAGATGGTAAGGTTTATTGATTTCTTTTGAAGGAAATCTCAACAAATAAGATGGATGAAAAATTACCATAATTTCTCTCCCATCTTTTTTAATCCATTGACCTCTTAAATTACTTATAGGATCTTTAAATTCTAAAATAGCTCTCATAGCAGTAGAACCAGTAAGTAATATAAATTTTGGATCGACTAACTTTATTTGCTGTAATAACCAAGGTTTATGAATATTAATTTCTCCCGCAGTGGGTTTTCTATTATTTGGTGGACGACATTTAATTACATTACAAAAATAAACATCCTTCTCATAATCAATTCCAGCTTGTACTAATAATTCGTTTAATAACTTACCAGATTTACCTACATAAGGTTTTCCTTCTAAATCTTCCTGGGCTCCAGGTGCCTCACCAATTACTAACAAATCTGCAAATACACTTCCTCTCCCAATTACTAACCTTTTCACCGAAAATAAAACTTTAAATATCTTTATCTTAAGAACTCAAAACATGAAAATAAAATAGATTAAGAAAATGAACTAAATTAAACCATAGTGTGATAGTTTTATTTATTCTTAATTTATGCATTTGTCATTATTAAAAGTCATATTTGAAAAGTCATAAGTCAATGAGTCAAGTTAATTTATCTGATCGGGCACTTTCAATTGAGCCTTCTCTTACATTGCAGATAAGTGCTAAAGCAAATCAATTATCTGCAGAAGGAGTAGATATTTGCAATTTAAGTGCAGGTGAACCTGATTTTGATGCCCCAAAAGAAGTTATAGAGGCTACAAGTAAAGCTATATTTGATGGATTTACAAAGTACGGGCCCGCAGCGGGGAATTTAGATCTCCGAAAAGCAATTGCAAATAAACTTCAAATTCAAAACGATTTAAATTATGAATTTGAAAATGTAATGGTCACAAATGGTGCTAAGCAAGCAATATATAATCTTTTCCAAGTATTGTTAAATACTGGAGACGAAGTTATTATTCCTTCTCCATATTGGTTAAGTTATCCCCAGATGGTTAGATTGGCGGGTGGGAAGCCAATTTTTACAAATTCTTCTGCAGAAGATGGATTCAAGATAAATATAGAAGATTTGAAGTCTAAAATCTCTTCAAAAACTAAATTTATAATTATCAATTCTCCTAATAACCCTACTGGGAGAGTTATGTCAAAGGAAGAATTATTACAAATTGCCGATTTAGCTAGAGAATATCCAAATATCAATATTCTTTCTGATGAGATTTACGAACTAATCCTTAAAAAAGAATTTAAACATTACAGTTTATCTTCATTAGCAAATGACTTAAAAGATAGAATTTTTATAATAAATGGGTTTGCGAAAGGATGGGCTATGACTGGCTGGAGGATAGGGTATTTAGTAGGTCCCAAAGATGTAATCAAAGCATCCTCAGCATTACAAAGTCAAAGTACAAGTAATGTTTGCTCTTTTGTTCAAAAAGGTGCTTTAGAAGCTTTAAAAATTAATAATGAGTTTTTCTCAATGATAAATAGCCATTATGATCAAAGAAGAAGACTTCTCTATGAGGGCCTTAATAATATAAATGGGATTTATATTGAAGAACCTAACGGAGCATTTTACGCATTTCCAAAATTACCCAACTCCTCAATTACTTCTGTTGATTTCTGCAATAAAGCTCTTCAAGATTTCGGATTAGTTATTGTACCTGGAAAAGCTTTTGGAGCTGATCAATGTATAAGAATATCTTGTGCAGCTTCAGAAATTATAATAAAAGATGGACTACAGAGGATTGAAAAAGCAATCTCTGAATACTATTAAGTTAACGAAGTTATGTTTAATTTAAAGAATTTCCTACTAAGTTCATCTCTATTATTTTCTGTTTTTTCATCACCTGTATTTTCAAATCCCAAAGTTTTAAAAGTTGGTGCAATACCTGATCAAAACCAAGATGTTTTGGACAAAAGATTTAATTTATTTTCAAAAGAATTAGCCAAACAACTTGATGTAGAAGTTAAATACATTCCTGTTATTAATTATGTCGCAGCAGTAACTGGATTTAGAACTAAAGATTTAGATTTAGTTTGGTTTGGCGGTTTATCAGGAGTTCAAGCAAGATTACAAACGCCTAATTCAATTGTCATAGCTCAAAGAGATATCGATAAGGAATTTAAAAGTGTTTTTATAGTAAACAAAAATTTAGAACTTAACTCAATTTCAAACATTAAAGGACTTAAAAAACTAAAGAATTTAAGATTTACTTTTGGCTCTAAAAACTCAACTTCTGGAAGATTAATGCCAGAATATTTTTTAAATCAAGCAGGGGTAGAAATTAAACATTTTAAAGGAAAAAAAGCAGGTTTTAGTGGGAGTCATGATGCCACTATAGCTTTAGTTAATAGTGGGGCATTTGATGCTGGAGCTTTAAATAAACAGGTTTGGGAAAACAATCTTAAAAATAATCCCAAAAGAACAAGTAATTTAGAATTATTCTGGATCACACCAGAATATGTTGACTATCATTGGGTAGCTCAAGGTGATCTTGAAAATAGATTCGGGGAAGGGTTTACAAAAGAACTTAAATCAGTAATTCTAAATTTAGATATAAAGCAAAAAGCACATAAACAGATATTAGATATGTTCAATGCAAAAAGATTTATCAAGGCAGAATCAAAACAATATAAAAATATAGAGGTAATCGGGAGGAAATTAAATAAAATTAGATGAATAATACTGTCTTAGAATTAGAGAATATATCTTATAAATACAAAAATGATTTAATCCTAAATAAAATAAATTTAAAAATAAATTCTGGGGAAAAAATTGCACTTTTAGGTAAAAGCGGTTCAGGAAAAACTACACTTATATCAGTACTTAATGGCACTATAAAGCCAACTCAAGGTGAGGTTAAATTATTCAATGAAAGTTTCGAGGAATTAGATAGAAAGCAGAAAAGTAAAATAACAACTATATGGCAAGATTTAAGATTAATAGAAGATCTCTCTGCAGAACAAAATGTTAATTGTGGACTACTAGCGGAAAACAATTTTTATTTCGCTTTTAAAAATTTGCTAAATATAAGTTCTTTTAAGAAGGCGCATAAATATATGAAATTATGTAGACTTCACAACTCTATTTACGACAAAAAAATCAGAAAACTATCTGGGGGGCAAAAACAAAGGGTGGCTATAGCTAGATCATTAATTCAAGAATCAAATATATTACTTGCAGATGAGCCTTTTAATAATCTAGATCCCAAATTGATAACAACAATTAAAAACCTTCTGCTAGAAAATGTAGATAAAAATAATACAAAAAAATCCCCAAAGACGGTATTAGTTGCATTACATAGATTAGATTTGCTGAACGATTTCGATAAAATTATTGGAATAAGGGATGGTAAAATTTTTTTCAATATCAAAAGAAATAACTTAAAGAAGATTCATTTAGAGAAAATATATTAATTAGTTGAACAAATTAAAATTAAACTATACCTCATTATCTTTTCTTCCAATTTTGGTATGCATACCTCTAGGGTATCAATTAATAAACAATATTCATTTTGGAGGATTTAAATTATTCCAAGAATTCTTAATTTCTGCATTTAATCCCAAGATCGATAATGAAATTATTATTACCGTAATTAAGCGATTAAATGAAACTATTTTAATTGGTTTTTTTAGTTGGTTAGTAAGTATTATTTTTGGAGCAATTTTTGGAATATTTTCCTCAAATATTTTTTATAAAATCTTTAATATTCCAAATTTTTTCTACCACATAATAAGGTTTTTTCTAACAATAATTAGATCTATACACGAAGTGGTTTGGGGAATAATATTAATTCAAATATATGGAATAAATTTTTCGATAGGAATAATAGCTATATGTATACCTTATATTGCTGTAAATTCAAAAGTTTTTGCTGAACAACTAGAAACCATTGACTACAAAAGTTTTGAATCTATAAATCAAATAAATGCACCTAAATTTTCATCATTATTAACTTTACTATGGAATCCAATAATAAATACATTTAAAAACTTTGGTTTATATCGATTAGAGTGTTCAATAAGAAGTACAGTGATTTTAGGACTTTTTGGGATTGGAGGAATAGGTACTAGTATTTTCTTATCTTTCCAAACTTTGAATTTTAGAGAGTTATGGACTTATTTATGGTCCTTAGCAATTTTGATAATTCTTTCTGGATTAATATTCAAAAGAACAAAATTTAGGACTACAAATAAAGTCCAATCTATTTTTTTTATTGCAATTATTTTCATAACAATTTTATTCTCTTTTTCATATTTTCTTTATTTTATTTTTAATAATAATTTTGAAAATTTTAATTCCGTTAGTTCTCTATTTAAATCAAGCTCATATTTAGGATTATTTTATTTCTTAAAACTTATATTAGAAACAATAATTTTAAGTCTTATATCAACAGGAATCGCAATTAGTTTACCTCCATTAATAATAGGAATTTTTAACAACAATACTTCTAAAATTTCTATAAAAATTATTGCATTTTTATTACGTTTAATACCTACACCTGTAATACTTCTAACTCTATTAACTTTTAATAATCCTTCTTTATCTTTAGCAGCTTTAACATTAGGTCTTCACAACGCTGGCATTACTAGCAAATTACTTTTTACAAATCTAGATAGTCAAGACAGGAGGAATTACATTGCAATGAAATCTCTAGGAATCTCAAAAAAGACTAGTTGGCTTTTAGGTTTATTTTCTCAACAAGCAAAAAGTTACTTATCATATTGCGCTTATAGATCTGACATCATTATTAGAGAAACTGCAATTGTTGGGGTCATTGGAAGTGTTGGTCTAGGTTGGCAATTGCAAGAATCACTAAGTTCCTTCGCATGGCAAGAAGTTACCATAGTTTTGATAGCTTATAGCTCCATCGCAATAGTTGGCGAATTAATAAATGGTAAAATCAAAAATAGTTTAACTTGATTTGTAAGAATAATTTGTTAAATCAAGTAATTTTTTTTTCCGGTTATAGTGATTAGTTTACCAAAACAGCTAGTTGTAATTGGAGATAGCTCAGTTTATGGATGGGGAGATAATGAAGGTGGTGGATGGTGTGAGAGGCTTAGAAAAGATTGGTGCAATAACCAAAACGGGCCAGTTATTTATCAACTTGGCATAAGGGGAGATGGGATAGAAAAAGTTTCATCTAGATGGGAAAAAGAATGGTCATCTAGAGGAGAAACGAGAAGAAATAAACCTAAAGCAATCCTGCTAAATGTTGGTCTTAATGACACTGCAGCAATTGGTCAGAAAAACGGAAGACATCAATTAGATATAGATGGCTTTGAATATGGATTAGAGAGACTAATTAATGAAATGAACTCTCAAACAAATGTCTTTGTTATTGGTCTGACACCAGTTGACGAAAGCAAAATGCCGTTCGCAGGATGTCTATGGTACTCAAATGATTTTTGTAATTCTTATGAAAGAAGAATGGAGGAAGTATGCCTAAATCAGAATGTCCCATTTCTTCCTACTTTTAGAGAAATGTATTCTGATAAAAGGAGTAAAAATTGGATTACGCATGATGGAATTCATCTAAATTCCGAAGGTCATTTCTGGCTTTTCCAAAGACTTAAGAGCTGGGAGATTCTTACAAAATGGAAAGAATCCTAGGTCTTTCCAAATATTTTAATTTAAAAAATATGAATATAAAACAAGAGCAAAGATTCCAAGAAAAGAAGCAATACTTGTCTGGATAGCATTTACCAATTCATTACTTAATTTATATTTGTTTTGAAATTTAGCTCCAATAATACTTTCAGAAAGTGTTGCCAAAAATCCAGAAACTATAACAACTATAAAATGAAATTTTGTAGAAATAATTGATAGACGAAGCATTATAAAAGCCATAAATATTGATCCCAAAAAACTAGCTAATGTTCCTTCTATACTTATTCCTCCTTCAGTTCCTCTCTCAACCTTTTGAAGTGAAGTAATTAAATATGTGTCTTTACCAAATCTTTTTCCAATTTCGCTACCAAAAGTATCCGCTAACTTTGCAGCAAAACTTGCAGCAAAACCTACTTTAAACATCACAACGTTGGCAGCGTTAAATTTAGTCATAATGGCAAGAAATAATCCTGTAGCTGCAGAGCCCCATACATTCTCAGGACCTCTTCTACCACCTCTTTTTTCAGCTATTCCTTGTTCTTTTTTAAATTTAAAACCTATTTTGGTAACGAGAGATCCAAATAATAAATAAATTACCACCGACATCCATCCCTGCCAAGATAAACATCCCCACAAAATTGTCCCTAAAATGCCTGCACTTATCCAACCACTTTTCGTCATCAAAGGAATCTTGCAAAATATAAAAATCAAAATAAAATTTATGCAAAAACCTATAAAAAATTGATTTCTAATTAAATCCATATTTATCTAATGCCTTAATTTTAAATCAATTCTCCACTGATTAAGAATTGATGATGCGTTAATACTAGCCGTTGAAGTTCTTAAGATAGTGTCGGAAAGTTTAACAAAGGCAATATTTTTTCTATTAAAAAAATCAATTTCTTTAGAGGACCAACCTCCTTCAGGGCCAATTACATTCCAAAAAATACCTCCTTTTTTATTTACAAATTCTTGTTGTTTTCTTAACCATTGATTTAAGTCATATAGTGTTTCTTCTCTAGTTATAGAAATTGAAACTCTTTCTTGATTATCTCTACTTTTTAGCCATTCAATAATATCCATACCATTTAAAATAGATGGTTTCCATAATCTTTCACTTTGTTCAACTGCTTCTTTGATAATTGAATTCCATCTCAAAAGTTTTCTAGAAAAATTTAAATTTTTGTTTACCTGTCTTTCTGAAAATAATGGCTGTATAAAATCAATTCCAATTTCAGTACACATTTTTAAAATATCCTCAAAACCACTTTTTGGTATAACAACAGCTATTCCTAATAAGTAAATTTCTTGTTCTTGAAATAAGAAAGGTTTTTTTATTTTAATTATTTCTAAACAATCATTTTTAACTTTTATAGCTTTCCATAATGAACCCTTTCCGTTAGCTATAAATATTTCTTTACCATTTTTTATCCTCATAACTTTGTTTAAATAATGAGCCTCTTCTTTAGAAAGTTCTAAATTATTGTTCTTAATATTTTCAATTCTTTCATGGGAAATAATTAATCTTGTTAAGTCTTCCATCTAAAACACTTAATCTTTGAAAACTAAATCTTCATGTTCTTCAATTGCCCAATCATTATTTTCACCCCCGATAATTAACTCTTCAATTTTTACATAATTATTTGATATCTCATTCAAAGAATTAATTAATATATCTATTGAAATGGAGTCTGAAGTTCCAAAATCAACCCAACATCTTCCCCACAGGTTTTGATATTCCATAATTCCTAAATTATGCATTAAGGCTGGCAAAGATGCGTTTTTTTGGTCATTATCGTAGGACATCCAACTTAGATCGGAACCCTCTTCATGAGTTTGCAAATTTTCTGAATTAAATCCACCTAACCTTCCTAAAACGTACCAACTATCAAAAACACCATCTAAATAATTTTTTTCATCTTGAGTTGGTGATTCTGAAAACCGGATCCATATCCAACAATTAAAAGGATCAACTTCCCTAAAAATAATATTCATATTGACTAATAGCTTTTTAGATCTACAGCTATTATAAGTAAGTTATTACTAGATTAAAATTCATACCTATAACTAAATTAATAATGCTTGATTTAAAAGAAATATCTTATCAACCTCAAACTGGTGAAAGAAAAATAATAGACAATTTAAATTTAAAAGTTCATGAAAATGAAATCATTTTAATTTGCGGCAATAGTGGTTCTGGGAAAACAACACTACTCGAAATAATAAGCGGATTAACAAATCCACAAAAAGGAAAAATTACTTGGAAGAATAAGATTTTATCTTCCAGACAAAGAAGATGGTTTTGTGGAGTAGTATTCCAATTTCCTGAAAGATACTTTATAGGTACAACCATTGGGAAAGAATTAAAAATAGGCCATAAATCTTTAAGAGAAAAAAATATAGAAATAGTTTTAAATAAAGTTGGTTTGAGAAAAATTAATCTGACCCAACCACCAGAACAACTAAGTGGAGGACAACAAAGGCGATTAGCTGTAGCAGTTCAACTACTTAGAAACCCCTCAATTCTTTTACTTGATGAACCAACTGCTGGATTAGACTATTCAATGAGAAATGATGTGAAGAATTTAATTCTTGATTTAAAAAATAAAAATACAATTATTATTGTTACTCATGAACCTGCCTTATTTGAGGGAATTCCTTCTAGGATATTATTCTTGGAAAAAGGGAAAATCAAAAATTTATGAAAGAATATCATGCAGGATAGGATAGTTCGGGCTACTGCAGCAAATGGAGGAATAAGATTAGTTGCGGTCTTAACAACAGAATCTTCTTTAGAAGCAAAAAAAAGACATGATCTTACTTATTTAACCACCTGTATCTTAGGAAGAGCATTTAGTGCTTCACTCCTTTTAGCAAGTTCGATGAAGATAATGCATGGGAGAGTTACTTTAAGAGTTAGATCTGACGGACCTTTAAAAGGATTACTTGTTGATGCAGGTAGAGACGGAAAAGTTAGGGGTTATGTAGGGAATCCTAATTTAGAATTGGACCTAGTCAAAATAGGTCATAATAAATATTCTTTTGATTTTACAAAAGCATTAGGTACAGGATATTTAAATGTAATTAGAGATAGTGGATTTGGAGAACCCTTTACAAGCACTGTTGAATTAGTAAATGGAAATATTGCCGAAGACTTAGCTTCATATTTATATCATTCAGAGCAAACTCCCTCTGCTGTATTTATTGGAGAAAAAATTCAAAATAAAAGTGTAATTTGTAGTGGTGGCTTATTAGCTCAAGTTCTACCTAAAAAAAATACTGACCCTCTACTTGTCTCTCTACTTGAAGAAAGATGTAAAGAAATTAATTCTTTCAGCGAAGACCTATTTAAGTCAAAAGATAATCTTCTTTCGTTAATTAGAAATATATTTCCCGATATTGACGATAAATCAATCTCTGAAAAAGCTCGTTCCCAGGAAGTTAGTTTTAAATGTAAGTGTTCCAAACAAAGAAGTTTAAATGCGATGAAAATGCTTGATAAGAGCGAGTTAGAGGACATCCTCAAGAAAGATGGCAAAGCAGAGTTGGTTTGTGAATTTTGTAAGAATAAATATCTTATAAATTTTGAAGAAATTAAATCGATGATAGAAAATCAATCATAAAAAAATTACACCTAGCCATAAAATAACCATGGCTGGAATACTTTGAATTTTTTGGATTGATAAAGAGTTGTTTGAGACTTCCTGAATGAAAGAATTATTTTCAAGCAATCCACCAAATATTAATCCTATCGAGAGAAAGGTAACACTCCAACCCAGAGAACCTATAAATCTTTTCCCCGATTTAATCTGAGTATATGTAAGTATTAATGTTGAGATAGAGAGTAAAAGTCTATTATTAGAGTCTGGACTGATAAATAACAAAATTAAAAATAATAGACCAATAGATATTTTTATTGAAAGATTATCAAATGAGGGGGTGTTTATTTTTGGCAGACTAGACTGACTTGAATTCTTTGAGTTATTATTTAAATTTTTTATCTTAGAAAGCAATGGGAAATTATTATTGGCAAATTGATTAATTTGTTTTTCTTTTTTTGAGGCACTCACGGCTTCATAGCTTACATTTCCTGATTGCCTCGCTTTCAAACTCCCCATGAGTAATTGATCAAAGGAAGATTCTATTTTCGCTTTTAAAATTAAATCTTCACCAGCCTCTTTAACTTTAATATCTCTAGCCTTCTGAATATCCTCAAAAGCAGCACCTTCTTTTACACCTAAAATTTCATAAGGTGATTTTTCGTTATTGTTTTTACTACTGTTTGAATCCAAAATTTTTTACCAATAATAACAGATTAACTAATTTTATAATCCATTAAGACTTTATAAAACAATTGGTTCGACTCCACTAACAACAGGGGCAACTTTGTTTAAATTTAATTGATTATTGTCTTCAACAAATTGATTTAGATTCCACTCATTTTTG
Source organism: uncultured Prochlorococcus sp. (assembly GCA_902622705.1). Classification (GTDB taxonomy): domain Bacteria; phylum Cyanobacteriota; class Cyanobacteriia; order PCC-6307; family Cyanobiaceae; genus Prochlorococcus_A. Next base: position 33,668 of record CACNQT010000011.1, read on the forward strand.
AAAAGAATAACTGGCCTATTCCAACAATCTTTAACAATTTTACAATTGAATATTCTGCCTAGTTTTTCAATAGCTGGCCATCCATCAGAAATCCATCTAGCCAATTGATATGGCATTGCTTCGAGATTTGCATCTACACCATATTCACTTTTTAATCTGTGAGTTACCACCTCCAACTGCAATTGACCAACAGCTGCGAGTATAGGGTCTCTTTTGCTCTCATCAAAGTCATAAAGAATCTGAACAGCACCTTCTTCTCGAAGTTCATTAACACCCTTTCTAAAGTTTTTAAATGCTGAGGGATTTGGATTTCTTAGCCAGCTGAATATTTCAGGACTAAAGGATGGTATGCCTTCATATTCCAGATGGGCTCCAGTATAAAGAGTATCTCCAATAGAAAACATACCTGGATTGTTTAAACCAATAACATCTCCAGGATAGGCATCATCAACTACTTCTCTATCTTGCCCAAATATTTTTTGTGGTCTTGATAATCTGATTGTTTTCCCAGTTCTGGAATGTTTAACTGACATATCCTTTTCAAATTTGCCACTACAAACTCTTATAAAAGCAACTCTATCTCTGTGCTTTGGATCCATATTTGCCTGAAGCTTAAAAACAAACCCACTAAATTCATCGCTTGAAGGTTCAATATCCCCTTTATTACTATTTCTTGAAGTTGGTTTCTGTGCCATTTTTAAAAAACTATCTAAAAATGGTCTTACACCAAAATTAGTCATGGCAGATCCAAAGAAAACTGGGGTTAAAGAGCCGTTAAAAACTTTTTCTTTTTCAAATTTCGATCCTGCCTCATCAAGAACCTCCAATTCTTCAAGTGAGTTTTCAAGTAAATCTCTCTCTACATATTTTGATAGCTCTTTATCTTGAAGACTTAATCTTTTCTCATTCGATTGTTTCCCTCTCACGGCCTTATCAAATAAAATCACCTCTCTCGAAAATCTATCAATAACCCCTCTAAATTCCTCGCCACTCCCAATTGGCCAGTTAATAGGTAAAGTATTTAATCCAAGTTCTGATTCAATTTCATCAAGTAAAGAAAATGGCTCTCTTCCTGGTCTATCCATTTTATTTATGAAAGTAAATATTGGTATTTTTCTCATCTTGCAAACTTCAAACAATTTTCTAGTTTGAGGTTCAAGTCCTTTAGCAGCATCTTCTAACATGACTGCATTATCAGCAGCAGCTAATGTTCTATAAGTATCTTCGGAGAAATCTTGGTGTCCTGGTGTATCTAATAAATTAATTACTGATCTTTCATATTCAAATTGCAATACAGTTGATGTAATAGAAATACCTCTCTGTTTCTCAAGTTCCATCCAGTCTGAGGTAGCTTTTCTCTGATTACCCCTAGCTTTTACTGCTCCTGCCTGTTGAATGGCACCTCCATACAAAAGAAGCTTCTCAGTAAGTGTCGTTTTCCCAGCATCTGGATGTGAAATAATAGCAAAATTTCTTCTTTTATTTACTGCATCCAGTATTTCTTTATTATTTAGAATTTTAGTACTTAAGCTCATTTATATAATATAAGCGTCTTTCAATTAGTTCTTAAACATTACCATAGACTATTAAATAATTATCACCTTCTTCAAACACATCTAAAGAGGATAGATCATTCTCTAAAGTGAAATTTTTTAACTCTTTCAAAGTATAAGAAGCTCTTAAAGATGCATAATAATCATTTGTTAAAATCTCATTATATTTTTTTGAACATTGTGCTTTTAGTTCTAGAGCAGACTTTTCATCTAATGGCCTTTTTAAGTCCTTATGAAAATTTACAGTAATTTTACTAGACAATCTTTTTATGGTGTTGAAAAAATCTTCAAGATTAATAATGTGATGAATCAAACTGTTGCTTACAAGCAAACTAATTCTTTTTTTAATTAAGAAATTATTTGATTTAATGTCTTTGATGTCAGAACAAAGGTAGCGTAAATTTTTTAATTTTTTTTTATTAGTAGAAGTATTTTTATTATATTCTGCTCTCAAAATCATCTCTTTAGAACCATCTATTCCAACCACTTCAGTATCAGGCCATTTTATTGCTAACTTCTCAGAAATATTTCCTGGGCCACATCCTAAATCAACTATTAAATCTTTTTCACCTAAAGAAATATTTTTTCTCAAAAGATAATGATTTATTTGATTAATTAGATTAAATTCGCCTTCTGAGAAATCAGCTTCGTCATAAGAAATGACCTGCTCTTTTTCTTCCATTAATTCAGGTTCAGGGATTCTTTCCATGTACTTTCTTGAAACAAAGATTTCATATTAAACATAATTCTACACAAACCGTTAAATAGTGGTAAGAATGGTTGCAGACGCCACAGGTAGAGTTATTCTTCCAGTACGGGTTATTTACATACGTTTTTTTATCGTGACTGTTGCACCAAATAAAGCTTCTTCAGAGAGCAATTCCAATAATCTTAAAAAAGATGATTTTCCAAAGACTGCGCCAGCTGCTTACCCTGTTTTTTTCAGATCTTACAGTAGGAAAACTAAGTCTGGTAAAAGGGAAAACTGGAGTGAAGTAGGTGAAAGAAATTTATCGGGCTTAAAAGAATTAGGAAAACTTTCTGATGAAGAATTAATCCTAATGAGAAAGATGCAAAGCAACCAAAAAGCCCAACCTTCTGGGAGATGGTTATGGATTGGAGGAACTCCTTGGATTAACAAAAACCAAAATTTCTCTGG
>CACNQT010000012.1 GCA_902622705.1 uncultured Prochlorococcus sp.
AGTCCATTTACCCAAGATTCGGGCTAAACCCCATAGTGAAAAGATTATGTGAAAAAGTAAAAAAGGAAAATTATTACAACAATAAAAGTATCTGGCCATATCCGAATGAAAGCATAGCTTTTAAAGCTAAAAAATACATTGATAGAAATACTTCTGAACAATTCTCATTAATTGAAAAAAGAGATAATCTAGCTTTCTTAATAACTGAAAAAGAAGGCAGTATTTATGCAAAATCTTTTTGGCAACATACTGGTCTTGGCATATCTTCAAGGGCTGCTGCTATAGAACTAGGTCTTGAAGATTGCCCTCCAAAATCTTACGTAAATGAATGTTCTCAAAGAATAAAAAATAGAATTTCTAAATCTACAAAAATTAACTCTAATGATATTTACTTAACTTCATCTGGCATGTCTGCATTGCATACATCATTAGAAATAATATATAAATTATTTCCAGCTAAACCAACACTACAAATTGGTTTCCCATATGTAGATGTACTTAAATTACCAATGAATATCTTTTATGGAGCCAAGTTAATTACAGAAGAAAATTGCAAGGATATTGAATTAGAAATCAAAAGCATAAATCCATCAGCATTAATTATTGAACTACCGAGTAATCCAATGCTCAAATGTGTAAACATTAAAAAAATTTCAAAAATAGCTAAAAAGTTAAATATTCCATTAATTGTTGACGATACGATTGGATCAAATTTAAATATAAATTCCCTAGAACATGCAGATATAGTTTTTACTTCACTTACAAAAATTTTTTCAGGTAGTGGTGATATTCTTGCGGGATCATTAATACTAAATCCAAAAAGCAAATGGATTGATCAATTTAGAAAAGCATTAAACGAGATTAATCTTCCAACACTTTCCGATGGAGATACAGTTTATCTAGAGAAAGTTAGTAGAGACGTAAATCAAAGAGTTTTTGAACAAAATAAAGCATGTTTAGAATTAAAAAAAAGATTAGAGACCCATAGCGAGATTAAAAATATTTTCCATCCTGAAAATTGTCCAAATTTTAATTCTTTACTTACTTCTGATGGAGGATACGGCTGTTTATTATCATTTGAATTAAATGGAGGATTGAACAAAGCTAAAAAATTTTATGATTCTCTTCAAGTATCTAAAGGACCTAGTTTAGGTACAAAATTTACTTTAGTTTGTCCTTATGTTTTACTAGCTCATTATGACGAGTTGGATTGGGCTGAAAGTTATGGTATACCATCGCACCTTATTAGAGTATCAGTTGGATTAGAAGACCAAGATCAATTGTGGAAAAGCTTTTCTGAAGCACTTAATAATTTCTAAATTCCTAGTATTTACCGTATAGAAACTTATATACTCTTTTTCTGAATAATAGTTAGTATTAGAATATATTTTCTCAATATATAAATGGCAAAAATTTATGAGGACAACAGTTTTGCTATTGGAAACACTCCATTAGTAAAATTAAAATCAGTTACTAAAAACGCGAAAGCTACAGTACTTGCAAAAATTGAAGGTAGAAACCCCGCTTACAGTGTCAAATGTAGGATTGGCGCGAACATGATCTGGGATGCAGAGAAAAGTGGGAAGCTTACAAAAGACAAAACTATTGTAGAGCCAACCTCTGGAAATACAGGAATTGCTCTAGCTTTTACTGCTTCAGCAAGAGGTTATAAACTCATCCTTACAATGCCAGAATCCATGTCAATTGAAAGAAGAAGGGTTATGGCAGTTTTGGGTGCTGAAATTGTTTTAACAGAGGCATCTAAAGGTATGCCTGGAGCAATAGCTAAGGCTAAAGAAATTGCAGAAAGTAATTCTTCTAAATATTTCATGCCAGGTCAATTTGATAATCCAGCAAACCCTGAAATTCATTTCAAAACTACTGGACCAGAAATCTGGGATGATTGCGATGGTGAAATTGATGTCTTAGTCGCAGGGGTTGGGACTGGCGGCACAATTACAGGAGTTTCAAGATACATTAAGCAAGAAAAGGGTAAAAATATTACTTCTGTAGCTGTAGAACCCTCGCATAGTCCTGTTATTACACAAACGATGAATGGAGAAGAGGTTAAATCTGGACCACATAAAATTCAAGGAATTGGAGCAGGATTTATTCCTAAGAACCTTGACTTATCAATTGTCGATAAAGTTGAGCAGGTGACAAATGACGAGTCAATCGAGATGGCTCTTAGATTAGCAAAAGAAGAAGGTCTATTAGTCGGAATATCTTGTGGAGCTGCTGCCGCTGCTGCTGTTAGATTAGCTGAACAAGATGAATATGCGGGAAAAACTATTGTAGTTGTTCTACCTGATTTAGCAGAGAGATATTTATCATCAATTATGTTTACTGAAGTTCCAAGCGGAATCATTCAAGAACCAGTCAAAGCCTAAATCTATTTTTTCTCCAGTAATTAATCTGGTGAAATATACATCGCATCGCCATAAGAGAAAAATCTAAATTTTTCTTTTATGGCTTTTTTATACAAATCTAATAATCTTTCTCTACCAATCATTGCACTTACTAAAAGTAATAATGAACTTTTAGGAAGATGAAAATTAGTTAATAATCCATCAACTACCTTAAATTTATAACCTGGCTTAATTACTAAATCCACGTACTTCGCTATGGGAATATAGTCATTAATTTCGTGAGAATAACAACTTTCAAGAGCTCTCACGCTAGTTGTCCCAATAGCAATTATTCTTCTATTTGTTTTCTTTATTTTTTTTATTTCCTCCACTACTTCCTTATTAACACTTACCCATTCTTTATGAAGTTTTAAGTTACTTAAATCTTCTTGATCAATTGGTTTGAATGTTCCATAGCCCACGTGCAAAGTTATTGGTAAAATTATTACTCCTTTTTTTTTTAGATTGGAAATAAGACTTTTGCTTAAGTGTAAACCAGCAGTTGGCGCAGCAACGGCCCCTGGATTAGTTGCATACTCAGTTTGATAACTATTTTCATGAAAAGATTCTTCTTCGGTATTTTTTATATAAGGGGGGAGAGGGATTTCCCCGTATTTATCAAGAAGGTCATTCATTGAATTGAGATCAATTATATTTTCAGGAAATTTAATAAATCTCCCTCCAGTTTCTTCATCAACCCCATCAACCATCAAATTAATATTTTGTGCAAAAGGAGATTTTAATATTATTTTTCTATTTATTTTTAACTTTTTCGCTGGCTTTGCCAAACATAACCAAACACATTCATGGGATCTTTCTAAGACTAATAATTCGACTAAAGTCCCATTTTCTAATTCAACCTTTAACCTAGCTTTCATTACCTTTGTATTGTTAACAACTACAAGGTCGCCTTCTCTAAATTCATCTAAAAGATTCTTGGTAAATTTATTAGTTAAGCAGTCTTCTTCTAAAGCACTATTTCTAACTATCATCAATCTTGATTCATGCCTAATTGCAGAAGGTTTACTAGCAATTAATGAAGGATCAAGTAAATAATCATAAGATTCAAGCCTATAATCTCTTTCTTCTTTATTAATTTGAGAAATCAATTAAATTTAAGATACAAGTGTCTCTGGCTCATTTTCAATCAGGTTAGCCAAGTCTTGCAAGAATGAAGCACCATCAGCTCCATAGATCACTCTGTGATCAGCTGTAAGATTTACTTGCATTATTTTTTTAACAGATATTGAACCATCACTATTTGCAACAACGGTTGGTTTCGATGATGCTATGGCTAAAATAGCACCGGTACCAGGAGGAAGAATTGCGTCAAATCTATCAACTCCAAACATACCAAGATTAGATAAAGTAAAGGTTCCCGTTGAGTATTCATGAGGTTCTAATTGTTTTGATCTTGATCTTTTTACAAGATCTTTCCATTCCCTAGATAATTCAAATAAATCAGTACTGCATGGTTCTTTTAATACTGGAGTAATTAGTCCACCATCTTCCATCGCGACAGCAACAGCAATATTTACATTTTCTGGATAAGAAATTCCATTTTCTGAAAAACTTGAGTTAACTTGAGGATGTTTCTTTAGTGTCTTTGCAACTGCCTTTACAAGTAAAGCAGTCATAGTCACTCCATTCTGTTTTACCTTTTTGTAAAAATAATCTAATTTATCTGTATTGATGGAGTATCCCACCCTAAAACATGGAACATCTAAACTAGATTCCATATTTTTATTTACCGCTTTTTGAAGAGTATTAAATTGAACTGTTTCTCCGGGATTACCAAAACTATTTCCTGAAGTTTCTGGTTTACTTTCAACTCCCAAATTTGAACCAGGGATACTTGCAGGAGAATCACCTTCCCCTATCCATGGTATAGAAACAGGTTGGCCATTAGCTTTTAAAATATCATCGGCTTGAATCCTTCCGTGAGGGCCAGATCCATTAACCTTTGCTAAATCAACACCCATTTGAGAGGCTAGTTTTTTAGCTCTTGGAGATGCAATTATCCTGGAAGAAACATTACTTGTAGCGGCATTAATTTTATCACTGTTTAAAGACGGTACTGGCTTTTCACTCTTTAAGACGACTTCTTGTACTTCTTTTTTGATATTTTCAGTCTGAACTACTTGTTTTTCTTCAGTTTTATTGCTTACCAATTCAAGTTGATCCGAACTAGAAACATCGGGTTGCTTTCCTTTATTTTGTTCTTGAACAGAATCTATCTCATCCTCATTTTCTACAATAAGACCGATAGTCTCTCCTACTGGTGCAGTACTGCCAGCAGGCATTAAAACTGCTGCAAGATATCCATCTTGAAAAGATTCAACATCCATATCTGCCTTGTCAGATTCAACTACCAAGACAGATTCACCTCTTTCAACTTTATCTCCTGGATTTTTCAACCATTCCACAATCTTGCCCTCCGTCATAGTAGAACTCAAGGCAGGCATGAATATTTCGTGAGACATAAGAAAATTGTTATTGCATAAGTTTCAAGGGATTTCTACCAAACTTCCTAAAGTTTTTATGATTAAGAACCCTTTAAACTCTTGTTTTAATTATACGAAATCATGTTCACAGTGGGAACTCTTAAAACTTAAGAAAGTAATAATTTAGATCAATTAGAATTTAAAACTTTTCGAAATTAAGATTTACTTATATTTATCAAAAATACTAAATCTTCTCTTTAATTATTATCTATAGATTGAATAACTCCATCTTTAACCGTAATCGAGACTTGCATTTTTTCAATAAGATTGTCTCCCACAGTGACATCACAGAAACTATCCACTTGCCCTTGATCAACAATTTCGTCCATTTTTAATTCGCGAACTTGACTCTGTTGTTGAAGTAGATTTCTTTTTTGTTCTTCAATTTCATTTCGTTTTGCTGCAACTTGTTGTTGCACCTGACTAACCTGTTCTTGAACCCTTGGATCTAGAGGATTAACCGATTGGGATCTAATATTATTTACTATTTGCTGCCCCTCCTGCTCCAGTTGCGATAATTGCTGATCAATGTTTGAAATTGCTTTACTTAATTCTTTTTCAGCATCTTCCTTCCAAGTTGGTGTAACTACAGCTTTAATTGCTATTGAGCGCTTTATAGATATTGAGTTTTTTGTTTCCATAAAAAATTAAATTACCTTTTCAATATAGATAGAACAAATCAAATTTTCTTACTAAATTTGTTTTCATACATATTTTCTATTTGTAATGAATACTTTTTTTCTATTTCTTTTCTTTTTTGTTTAAGAGTTTGTGTTAACAACCCATTTTCTAGAGTAAAGGCATCAACAAAATAACAATCTAATATTTGTTCTTCTGATCTTGCTCCTAATCGACTTTTAAGCAAATTATTAATTTGTGATTTGAAAAATGTACCAATATTTTTATTCAGGTTTAATTTTGAAAGGTCTTCTTCCAAAAACTTGCTTTTAACCAATTCGACATTAGGAACTACAAGGGCTGTTAAACATTTCTTATCTTGTCCTACTAGTTGAATCTGATTAATAAATTCAGAGCTAAGGATTTCAGTCTCTAGCGGATTCGGTTCTATATTTTCACCACTTGATAAGACTATTGTATCCTTGGCTCTTCCTGTTATAAAGAGAGAACCATTTGGTATTAGAAAACCTAAATCACCAGTATCAAACCAACTATCCTCGGATAAAACATTTTTTGTAGCTATTTCATTATTTAGATAACCTTTCATTACTTGCGGCCCCCTAACAAGAATTTTTCCGACTTCTCTGAACTTCAGAATCTTTTTTTTATCATCATTCACTATTTTGATTTCAGTAAATGCTAAAGGCTGACCAGATGATCCTCTAACATTTAATTCTCTTCTCCTACAAGTTAATACTGGACTAGTTTCTGTAAGTCCATATCCCACCAAAACATCTACACCTAAAGATTCAAAAAAAAGATCTACATGTTCTGGCAATGCACCTCCACCGTTAATGGGAAATTTCAGTTTTTCTCCGCATAGTTGTCTAAGAATATTCGGCCATAAAAAAATAGTAGACAATTTATGTAAAGGATATCGGCTAATAACACAACCCAGTAAAGGGATTTTTGATTTCAAAGTTATTTGATTTATATCTATATTTCTTATCTTTCTAAGACTTCTTTTGAAAACTGAACTATTACTTATCAAAAACTTAATAAGTTTTTGCTTCTTGGAAGGCATTTTTTTCAATGCCTGAAAAAAACCATCATGTATTGCCTCCCAAAGTCTTGGTACAGTGGCCATCACAACAGGTTTTATTTGTGTAATATCATCTTTCAGAAATTTTGGAATTGTATAGTACTGAGAACAACCACATGAAAAAAAGAAGTATTCAGCGCTCCTCTCATAAGAATGCCAGATAGGTAATACGCTTAATACAGAGGTCCCAGGTTCTGGATCAGCGATATAGGCTAAATTGATTATTTGATGTAAAAAATTTGCATGTGTCAAGGGAACACCTTTAGGTTTTCCTGTTGTCCCAGAAGTGTAAAGAATAGTAGCTACGTCATCAATTTCTGGATTAAATTTTTCAAGATTTTTTTTTTGTGAATTTTCTTTTTCTGATTCTTTTATAAATTGATTCCAACTTATTAAACTTTCAAATTGTTCATCTTCTAAATTGATTATAAATTTAAGTCTTTTTTTTAATTCTTCTTTGTTGTTTAACTTTAGCCAAATCTCCTTAGATTGAACTACCAGACCTACTGAATTAGAATGCTCAATAATATAGTCTAATTCTACTGAAGGAGAATTAATACCTCTCACTGCATTTATAGCTCCTAAACGCATTAAGCCTTGATCAACTACTAGCCATCTTGGAGAATTTTCAGATATTACAGTGACCACATCCCCTTTTACTAAGCCATAATTTTTAAAAGAAAAAGAGACTTTTGTTATTAAATCAGCCAGCTCAGAATAAGAAAATTTTTCTTTGTATTTCCCTCTTAAATCGCATATAGCTAAAGTATCACCACATTTAATTTTTAATTCTTTCCAAATTTGATCTATATGATTAAGGTTCTTAATAAAATCTCTATTTTTGGCAAATTTATCTTTTTTAGAAAGAGGCTTGGCTGAAGGCCAGTATGCTAAATCACCCATATTAAATTGATTTTGAAATTTTAATTTCTATTTTGATACAAAATCAAAATTAAATTCTTCCTGAATTATTTTTTTAACAATTATCTTGACTTCTTGAATATTTAAATTTTTGTTGTAATCAATCATATTTGCCATAAGACAATTTTCTATTCCGCAAGGAATAATTTTATTAAAGTTTTCTAATTCGCAATCAATATTGATTGAAAATCCATTTATTGTAATCCATCTTTTACAACCAATTCCAATTGAAGCAATTTTCTTATTTCCTATCCAAACACCAGTGAACCCCTCTCTTGGATGACAATCTATATTAAAAGTTCCAAGAATTTTTATAATAATTTCTTCAATTTTTCTTAAATACCAATTTAAATCTTTATTAAAATTTTTCAAATCTAAGACCAAGTAAGTTACTAATTGTCCTGGCATATGACAAGTAACCTCACCACCTCTATCAATCTTAAAAACATCATATTTATCATCATTAAAAGAAAATAATAAATTATCGTAATTAGATCCTCTACCCAACGTATAACAGAGTTGATGCTCGCCTATCCAAATTAAATCAGGGTTAGAGTTATCTAAAATCAATGCCTCCTGATATTCTTTTTGTAATTTATAAACATCATTGAAAAAAGAAATATTATCAGGTTGTTTAATTATTGCTGTTCTATTAAACATATTTAAGTAGATTTAGAAAGTAAGTAAATATTTTTAGATTTGTTATGAAAATTTTAATTCATGGGAAAAATCTTGAGCTCACCGGAGCATTAAAAGAATATACTGAGGCAAAGATAGAAAAAGCAACTCATCACTATAAGGATATCGTTAAAGAAGCCGACATACACCTTTCAATAGAAAAAAATCCAAGAGTCTCCTTCCAGACTGCAGAAGTTACTATTTTTGCAAATGGTACCGTAATTAGAGCCGAAGAAAAAACTGAAAATCTATACTCAAGCATTGATTTAGTTTCAAATAAACTTTGTAGAAAATTACGTAAATACAAAGAAAGAAACAATAAAGCAATTCATAATAATCAATTTAAAAATAAAGAGTCTTTCCTAATTGAAAATACAGAATCAAGATTTTTAGATGAAGCTTTACTTAAAGATGGAATAGAAGCTAGTCTGCCTGAACCATCTATAAAAAATAAATACTTTGAAATGAATCCAATTTCGTCAGAAGAAGCAAGAAAACAATTAGATCTAATTGATCATGATTTTTATGTTTTTCGAAATAAAAAAAATAATGACCTTCAAGTTATATACAAGAGGAATCATGGTGGTTATGGACTGATTCAATCCAAATAATTTTCAAATGCCCAATATTGAATATGAATTAAACGAAAAAATTCATGCCATTATTATTAACCCGTATTTAACCTGGGAAAATTTCTGCGCAAATTGCAATTTAATAAAAAAATATAATATCAAGAATATTTCTACTTCACTTAATTATTTAGATGATTTTAAAAACCGTTTGAGCAATCACAGTGCAAACATAAACACACTAATTTCTTACCCTTTAGCAGATTTACCAGTTACATTTATTGAAGAATTAGTTAATTTTGCAAAAGATAAAGGTGCAAACGGAATTGAATATATCCCAAACTTTATCAATTTATCCAAAAGGAACTTGGAAACTTTCGCTGCTGAAATTGAGCAAGTTAAGTTATCTGGATTACCAGTTTCAATAATCATAAATAAATCAAAACTACAAAAAGAAGTTTTGTACAATGCGATAGAAATATCTTTGGAATTAGGAATAAAAAATTTTCAATTCGGGGACGGGTTTGGACCTCCTATTACATTAAATGATGTAGCGGAAATATTAAAAATAACGGGTTCCCAAAATCACATCAAAGTTGTAGGTGGTATAAAAACACTTAGACAAGTTATTGATTTGCTTGAAAATGGAATTAGTTGCGTTGGAACTTCTAATTTTTGTGAGATTTTTCAAGAAGTAAAGGTTATTTAAATGTCTGGTTCTGGTGAGTGCAGATTAAAAGGTCTCTGTATTAAAGCTTCTCCATTAGGCGAAAATGATAGATTAATAACTATCCTTACTGACGAGCAAGGGATTGTTCGATTAGCGGTACCTGGTGCTAGACGTCCTAAGAGTAGTCTTGCGGCAGCTACTCCACTAACATATTTAAGTCTGCAAATTTTTGGGAAAAGAAATCTTAAAACTGTACGTCAAATTAAAATATTAAAAAGCTATTCTGGTATAGGGAAAAATATTGAATGTCTTGCAGCCGCGCAAGCAATAACTGAATTAACTTTTTTGTTAGTAGGTAATAATGACAAGCAACAAAACTATTTATCTTGTGTTCTTGCACATCTAGATAGGATTTATTTGTATGAAGAATCTAAAGAAGAAGATATTAAAATGCTCTCAATGAGTATTCAATCTTTAATCCATTTATTAGCCATTGGAGGTATAAATTTACCAATTCATCATTGCTGTAAAACTGGAGATCCTATTATTCCACCTTTAGGAAATTGGGAATGGAGTTGTTATTATTTGCCAAGTGAAGGGTTTTCATCTACGGAAGATCCTCAAAGTAATCTAAAAATAAACGCATCTGAAGTTGCTCTATTACAGAGACTTCTTTTCCCCGAATTACCAATAAAATCTAACGGAGAGTTATTGGGACCTAAAATAGTCTGGCTTAAAATATTATTTATTATTGAAACTTGGATCTCTGCTCAACTAGAGAAAGATCTATCTTCACTAAAAATATTGAGAGAAATATATAGTTAACATTTTCATAAACTATGAATAAATTTTAAAATTATGATCTTGGGTGCTCTGACTGTTAATTTAATGAATAGTTAATTCAATAAATGTGGTTCATGTTGCCTGGTTGGGTAAGAAATCTCCTTTTTGTGGAAATGTAACTTATGGTAATTCAACTACTGAAAAATTAAAGGCCAGAGGTCATAAAATTAGTTTCATTCATTTCGACAATCCTTCTAGTTCAAATTCATCAAAACCATTATTTCTGGCAAATGATCCAGATGTAAGTCTTCCATATTTAATTAAATCCCAAGTTTATACAATACCGTCACCAAGAGCAGAAAAAGAGCTAAGGCTATCATTGGAAAGATTAAAGCCTGATTTAGTACATGCAAGCTTAACTTTATCTCCTTTAGACTTTAGACTTCCAGAGATTTGCGATGAAATTAATCTTCCACTCATAGGAACATTTCACCCACCATTTGATGCAAAAAATAGAAATTTAACTGCTAGCACTCAACAGTTAACATATCAACTTTATGCCCCCTCTTTATCAAAGTTCGATAAAATAATCATTTTTTCCGAACTTCAAAAAAATGTTCTTTATAAATTAGGAGTACCTAAAGAAAAACAAATAATTATTCCAAACGGTGTTGATGAGAATATTTGGAAACCTTTTTGCGAAAAAAATAAAAAATATGATCAGGTAAAAAACAAACTTGGAAATAAAAGAATCTTTTTATATATGGGTAGGATTGCCAATGAGAAAAATATCGAGGCACTTTTACGTTCTTGGCGCCAAACAAAAACTGAAAATTGCAAATTAGTTATTGTTGGAGATGGACCAATAAAGCCAACACTTGAAAATAGTTTTTCTAACCTTGGTAATGAGAAATTAATTTGGTGGGGTGCCGAATTAGATTTAGAAACTAGGGTAGCGATAATGCAAATAGCAGAGGTATTTTTCTTACCAAGCTTAGTAGAGGGTTTGTCATTATCACTTTTAGAAGCAATGTCTACTGGTACTGCATGTGTAGCCACTGATGCCGGTGCTGATGGTGAAGTTTTAGATAACGGAGCAGGGATAGTGATTTCAACTGATAATGTGGCGGCACAATTGAAAACTATAATCCCAATTCTTGTAGAACATCCTTCATTTACAAAAGATCTTGGTGAGAAAGCTAGAGAAAGAGTACTTAAGAGATATACAATTACTAATAATATAAATTCGCTTGAGAAAGCTTATATGAACTTAAAAAGTAATTAACTAACGAAACTCTTTACTTCTATTACTAGCTGAAACTATTGATTCAATTAATGCTGACCTTATACTCTTTTTTTCTAAAACCCTTAAAGCAGAAATAGTTGTTCCACCTGGAGAGGTTACTAAATTTTTAAGCTCAGAAGTAGTAAGTTTATTTTCCTTTATTAGACAAATAGTCCCCAGTATCATTTCCATAACAAGTTCCTCTGAAATTATTTTTGGTAATCCCCCGCTTAATCCTCCATCACTCAATGCTTCTATGATTAAAGCAATAATTGCAGGACCTGATGAAGTTAAAGCTAAAAATATATCAAGGTAATCTTCAGTAAATTCATAAATTTTACTAGTATTTTCAAATAATGTTTTTGTAAATTGTTTCTGATCTTCTGTAATTTCTTCTCCCCAAGAAATCCCCGTTAAACCTTTTCCAATAGTTATTGGAATATTTGTAACCACCCTCACACATTTATGATTAGGGAACTTTTGAGTAAGTCTATTTATTGAAACACCAGCAAGAATTGAAACTAACAACTTGTCCTTATTTGATATGTTATCGGCTTCGCTTATATCTTTAAGATGCTGAGGTTTTACCGAGAGAAGTTGAAATTGACAATCCCAAATTATTTTTGAATCTTTAGAACTTGATTTATAGGCATTTATATTATATTTATAATTTTTTTTTATATTTTCTAAACTTTTTTCAGAATTTACAACACAATAAACATTCTCTGGGAGAATTAAATTTTTATCTAATAGAGGAGTTATTATAGCTTTTGCAATATTTCCAAAACCAATAATCGCAATTTTTTCAGTCACAGATTAATCATGAATAAGCACTTAATTTAGAATTACCCCATGCAGGTTCGGGAGCAGTGTTATTTTCAAAATTATATTGAGGAGTGTTTTTAGAAGGCACATTTGAAGGAGAAGCTTCTTCAGGCGAAGAACTAGTTACATTTACACAACTTGGCGCAAAAAGGAAAATACTTTCACCCACTCTCTCTTGATGTCCATCAATTGCATATGTTCCCCCAGCAACAAAATCAACCGCTCTTTGAGCCTGATCAGGATCCATCATAGTTAAATTAAGAATTACAGTTTTTCTCTCTCTTAATGCTTGAATAGCTTGAGGCATTTCATCGAAACTTCTTGGCTCCATTAAGCTTACTTCTGAGGATGAATTTGAGATCCCAGGCATTCCAACAACTTTAGATGATCTATTATTATTCATAAATTCGAAAGGATTTGAATTCGCAAGAGCATTTGGATTTCTTTGATTTTGTTTAAAATCATTTAATTCATCCTCTGATGGATAATCCAACTCATCAAAATCATCATCTAGATACTCATCCCCTGCAACAACTGCCTTTAATTTAGAAATAAGTGACACCTTTTAAATCCTCATAAAATAATTACTAAGGTTTAATAACCTTAAGTAATAGATTCATTTTTTAAATGAATAAACTACCTATACCTAGATAACGTTACTTGTTCTTTACTGCAAGTTTATAGATAAGATTTTTATAAATAAATAAATAATTAGGATCTATCTCCAAAAATTAATGAGCCTAATCTTAACCAGGTTGATCCAGAATTAATAGCTTCCTCCCAATCCCCTGACATTCCCATTGAACAATCTGGAAGTTGAAGTGAATCAGCTAAAGAACGACATTTTTTAAACAATTCTGAATTCTCCTTGGAGCTAAGTCCTCTGGGATTAATAGTCATCAAACCCTTTAATGTAATGTTTTTCAATTCTTGTATTTCGCTCCACTTCGATATTAAAAGTTCAGGCCTAAAACCTCCTTTAGAAGGGTCATCACTTAACTTAACCTGCAACATTATAAATGGATTTTTCTTCTCTTCATATGAAATACTAGAAATCCTTTGCAACTTCTCGAATGAATCTACTGAGTGAATGTATTTAAAATTTTGAACTATCTTTCTTATTTTATTACTTTGTATTCGTCCAATAAAGTGCCATTTTATTTGTTTAAGATCTTTTAATATCAATTGCTTCTCGAAAGCCTCTTGAAACTTACTTTCACCAAAGTCGTTCTGACCTATATTTTGAATAGTCTTGATTTCTTGACTTTTAAATCCTTTACTTACAGCAAGAATATTTACATTTGATGGTATTTTATTTTTTATTTTTAAAAAATTTGCAGGGTTCACCTTTTATAAGAAAGTTTGCGTAAATAAATTATCCCATTTAGATAGCTCTTCAGAACCTTTTCTTCTAGCTTTTTGGAGGTTTAATTCGGCCTGATTACGTGCATCTAAATAAGGTATAACTTCAAAAAAAACTTCTCTCTGGCGAACTTCTACCAAGAAAAACATTTTTTGAGCGTATAAAGTCGCATAAATATCTCTCCCATCATTTCCAGGAGAAACTTGGTACAACATGCCAAATGTTGGATGGTTTAAATAACGCTCAGAACTCAAACCTAAAATATTGTGTTATTTATAATGCACCATACAGTTTTCTAAGAAAAATTGCTATGCAAATAAAACAAATCGATAATGTATTAACAATTACATTGAGAGATTTTGAAGGATAAAGAGTTCTAAATCTGTTGGTTTTTATAATAATTTTTTTCTTTGAGAGTAATGATTCTGCTCCATGATCAATTCTCAGAAATATATTTTGAAATAACCTTTCCGCCAAGATTAATAAAACATTGAAAGATTTCTTTAGTCCTAAATTTCGAAAATTTATTGATCTTACTGACACTGATTTAATTATATTTTGCAATTCTTCCTGCACTAATGGAATAAAACGCAACGCAATTAACAGCTGAAAAAGCCACTTATTAAGTGGCAATCCGATTTTTCTTAATGGGGAAAGAAACCAACTTAGTGCCCATACAATATCTTCTTGTAATGTAGTTAAAAGCATCAAATTAACACTATGAATAACAGTAAATATCAAGGTGGAAGTTTTTATTCCTAATTCAAAGGCATTTCTTGATAAGTTGTAGGGACCAAAATTTAAAAGCCATATTTTATGTGATGGAATTTGCAAAATGTTCCATTTCTTATAGTTTTCAACTACCACTTGTAATTCGTTGGGATTTCTTAAATAGCTATCTAGAGATTGAATATCAGAAGATGCAAGCATTGATAAACATCCAATTAACAATGATAAGCATAAGAGAATAAACATTGATCGCCACCATACTCTTGATGGCAATAAACTTATAAAAGTAACCAATAATAAACAACCAACTAAACTCAATCTCCAGATAGGGCCTGCCCATATTGGAGTGATTAGAAATATCATTACCAAAATTATTTTTAATCTACTATCTATAATTCTTAGCCAACTTCTATTACTATGAACGTATTGACCAACAGAAAATTTGGTAAGCAAATTCATTAATCTTTTTGAATTAACTCAATATTTTCTCTTTCAACTTCTTTATTTAAAGCTCTTTGTTGTTTTCCTCTCCAAAGTAAAATGATGGGTGTGCCTTCAAAGCCTAAATTTACTCTAATTTGTTTTTCAATATATCTTCTATAAGTTATTCCGAATAATTTCGGGTCATTTACAAAAAGAGTAAAAGTGGGAGGTCTGTTCTTTACTTGAGTACCGTAATAAAGCCTACCTTGCTTGCCGCTTCTCTTCGTTGGAGGACTTTTCCAACTGATTGATTCTTTAAGTACTTCATTAACTACAGATGTTGTAACTCTTCTTCTATGTTGATTTACAGCATTAAGAGCATGCTCAAAAATATTATCAACTCTTTGACCAGTTAGGGCAGATATAAAAATCATTTTTGACCAATGTAAAAAATAAAGTTTAGATCTAAGTTCTTTTTCTACTTGATAAATTGTTGAACTATTTTTTTCTACAAGATCCCATTTATTAACAACAATTATACAAGCTCTGCCTTGTTCTTCTATTCGCCCAGCGAGCTTTTGGTCTTGATCAGTTACTCCATCTATAGCATCTATAACTAAGACACATACATCACTTCTATCTATAGATTTAAAAGCTCTATTAATACCAAAGAATTCTGTCCCATATTTAACATTCTTCTTTCTTCTAATCCCTGCAGTATCTACAATTTTCCATTGGATATCACCTTTTTTAATAAGCATATCAATTGAATCAGTTGTAGTCCCACTAATATCACTAACTATTGCTCTTTTTTCTCCTGAGATTGAATTTAACAAACTAGATTTACCAACATTTGGCCTCCCAATAATCGACATCATTATCTTTTCTTCCTCATCCAGAATATTATTTTCAGGAAGTTCATCAATAACGAGATCTAAAAGGTCGCCAGTACCTGAACCATGAATAGCAGAAACAGGGTAAGGTTCGCCCAATCCTAATTTCCAGAACTCAGAGGCTAAAGAGATTCCCAGAGTAGTAGATTCACATTTATTAACAGCAATAATTGTTTTACAGCTTGAGTTCCTTAACCATTTTGCTATTGATAAATCTCCATCAGTAACCCCTTGATTCCCATCTACTACAAGTAAAGCGATTGAAGCCTCTTCTAAGGCCAAATAAACTTGTGTTCGTATCTCTGGTAAGAATTCACTATCATCATCAAAAACTAACCCTCCAGTATCTACAATTTGGAATTCCTTACCACCCCATGAAGCATTTTGATAAGTTCTATCTCTTGTAACACCAGGCTTATCAAATACTATTGCATCATTACTTTCGCAAAGACGATTTACCAAGGTAGATTTACCAACATTAGGTCTCCCGATTATTGCTATTTTTGGAAGAATCAATTCTTCACTCCAAAGAAAATATTGTCTATTACAACTATACCTTTAATAGAATCATTTACCTTGCTAAAAAATATTTATTTGATTTCTGGATCTCCAAAATGTCCTTTCGCTGGATTACCAGGTGGTGAACTAAGACTTGGCATTAATTCATTATCTTTAGAAAAACAATCATTTTCAATCGCCCAATAAAGCAGCCAATTTACTGCCGTAGCTCTTCTAGTTCTTCTTGGATAGAGTTCATTTATCTTATAACCTTTAAAATTAAGAACATCTTTCAATCCCTGTTTATAGTCTTTTGGAATTGATCGAGTCAAATGTACTGAGGCTGGTCGCTCTGAAATGATTTGAGGAGCCTTTTCAAATTTTTCTGACCAATAAGAAGGCGTTAATGCGCTAGAGGCCCAATCATTTGTAGATACTTCTTTAGTATAAAAAAGTCTTTCCCAAACTAACTCACAAACAAATACGTCACTTAACTTATCTTCAAGAATAAAAAATAATAGTCTTTTACATATTGGCCATGTAAATTGATTTTCAACGAATTTTTCTTTTTTATGCATTAATCGAACCTTATCAAAATCAAAGAAAAATAAGGCATAAAGTCTTTATTATATTCGGATGCATATTGAATAATTTGATCTGGCGTACCAACACTCAAAGCAATTAATGATTTTTTGATAATATCCTCTTTTTTTAAAGTTTCCCTAACTAAATTCCATCGTTTCCCAATTTTCATAATGGCTAAGACCGTTTTATTTTCTCTACTTTCCTTAATTAGTGATGTCAATTCTGAATTAGAGGAGGGGCACTCTTTGATTATTAAAGTCTCACCTTTTTTAACTAAATCAAAATCATTCAAAGCTGCTGTTGCTGATAGAGAAGAAATACCAGGTATGATTTTGGTAGTGATTTCTGGATAATTATGCTTTATTATCCTCAAAATATTAGAAGAACTTGCAAATATTGAGGTATCTCCTAGACAAAGTAAAACAACTGATTCACCATTTTTTATAAATTTCACAATTTTTTCTACTGCGTTAGACCATATTTCATCAGGATCTAAATCCCTTCTAGCCATTGGAAAGATAAAAGGTATATTTTTTTTAAATTTGGTATGTTTCTTTACTATTTCTGCAGCGAAACTCTTTTTATTATCATCTGATATTGGAAAAACTATAACTTTCGCTTTTTTTATAGCATCTACAGCAGCAATTGTTAAAAGCGATGGATCTCCGGGCCCAACACCAACGATGGTGAATGTTGGTAAATCAGTGTTATATCGATTAAGTAAACTTAAGAACTTGTTTATTATCATTTTTATTTTATTAACTTTAGCTATGTACCCTTGGCATCATAAAAGTTTCAGCTAGTATTACTGACTCAATTTCAGACAATTCCTCTAACCTTTTGAAAGTTTGATTTTTAGAGAATTTAGTTTGCGCTAGCTTCCAGTAAACTCCAAAATGTCTTGCCTCACTCTCAAGCAGAGATTCATAAAGGGATTTAAACGACTTATCTTCAGAATTCAGAGCAAGCAAGCTTAATCTTTCATGACTTCTTGCTTCAATAAGTCCTGCTATTAAGAAACTATCAAGCATTCTATTGGGTTCTTCCTTTCTTATATGCTTGGACAATTCAGCTCCATATGGAGGCGGTTTTAAGGACTTAAGAGAATGTCCAAGATCTTTTAAAAAATAAAGTATTTTTTCAAAATGCTCTAATTCCTCTCTCGCTATTGGACTAAGAACTTCTGCCAGTTTTGGTTCTGATGGATATCTAAACATCAATTGAATAGCTACTCCTGCTGCTTTTCTTTCACAATGAGCATGGTCAATAAGAATATCTATTGGATTAGATAATGCGAGTTTGATCCACTCATCTGAGGTAAATGACGATAAATATTTAATATGAGAAGTGGGCCTTTTAAAATCTACTAGCATTTAATCTTTAATACTCAAATATCCAATGATTCCTTCAAGTGCTAAGGAATAACTTGATATGCCGAATCCACTAATAATTCCTATAGCTTTATCTGTAAGAAAAGATTCTTTACGAAAATCTTCTCTACTAAAAATATTTGAAATATGCAACTCTACAAATGGAATTTTTGATCCAATTAAAGCATCACGGATTGAAATTGAGGTATGAGTTAAAGCGCCAGCGTTTATTAGAATGCCTTGAATCCTATTAACAGAATCATGAATCTTATCAACTATTTCACCTTCATGATTACTTTGAAAACATTCAAGAAGGGTTTTTTTACTTTCTGCGGCTTTCATTAAATCTTGCTCAATATCTTTCAATGTTTTATAACCATATATTTCGGGTTCTCTAGTGCCTAAAAGATTAAGATTTGGTCCATTTATCAATAAAATATTCATCATCAATAAAGCCTTTCTTTACAAATGCTATCTATAAAGAAACAAAAAAACCAAAACATTTTCACACAAAGTGTCCATTAACTGATAAGTTCAAATAGTGGGGGTCGGTGCCCGAGTGGTTAAAGGGGGCGGACTGTAAATCCGCTGGCTCTGCCTACGTTGGTTCAAATCCAACCCGGCCCACTTTAAAATTGCCCTTGTAGCTCAGCGGTAGAGCACTCCCTTGGTAAGGGAGAGGTCTCGGGTTCAAGTCCCGACGAGGGCACTCCCGGGATAGATTGGTATCATTAAGATTACCACTATCGCACAAAGAAATTAATCAGAAATCCAGCGATTTATTATTGTCCCTTCATAAATATGGCCCGATGCTTCAACAATCGGTTTGGTTTCTGGGTTCACAAAGATGTCGTAACATGTATTTACTGGTCCTTGAAACATAACGGTTGCTCTTTTGGGATCTTCTAATGATTTGCCAATATAAAAAGTTTTTACTCCCATCTCTTTAAACATGGCCTGTTGTTCAGGAGCATTCATATGTGCCTCATATTCCTCAAAAGTATTACTTAATTTAAAATCTAAAACAGTTGTTTCAATTGACATAAAAAAAGGAGCTAATTGCCCCTTATTGTAGATCGACTGTCAATTTAAGAAATCATCTTTAAGTTTTGAATAACCAACTTAGTATTTTCTTAAAATCTTAAAAATCTAGTATTGAGCTATAAGTTATAAAAAAAAGGAATTAGCCCAAAAAGAAGAAACTTAATTAGGTTTGGAATCATACGATGTTTTAGGGTTTAATTCTCAAGAAGAACTTGAATTAGAACTTTCAAAACTTACTAAATTTAGGCCTGAATTTGATACTGATTTGAAATAAGTTGATAGCAATTCAGAAAGTAAACGAATCATTTTATATTTTCTATCCTTTAATTATTAGTTTTGACTAAATTCTTCCAAGTCACTTGCAAAATACCCACTAAAAAAAGTAAGGATGTATCCCTACTAGCTAACTTCTATGACGATGTAAGTTTTAAAAACTATACGAATGTAGTTGTTGTTGTGATGCTTAAAACAAATGCAACAAAGAATATGTAAGGAACCACCTTAAGGGGTACATATCCTTGTCTTTTAGATATAAAATCCATTTATACAAATCCCGGAATAATTTGTCCAGTTGTTAAATATGCGCCAATAAGGGCTATAAAGCCGATCATCGCGAATCTACCGTTAAGCTTCTCAGCTACGATTTTTTCCTTCTCAACTGTTTTTGTTTCTTTCATTTTTGTGGTTGGTTGCTTAGCCAAGACGCTTCCTAATGCAATCTTGAAGTAAATCTAATAAAGGAAAACTATAAGCGTGAGTATAATTACTTACTCTCATACTCCCTATAAGCTGAACTTATTAAAGCTATCTTCCCGCCTTTGCATATTCGAGATTTAAAAAATATTTTTCACCATCATCATTACTATCATCATCATCATCATTGAAAGAGCCAATCAAGACATAAACGCCTCCCAGTCCAAGGATCATTGATAAGTAGAGAATAGGCTCTGCCATTACTCAATTTTGATCAATCAAAAACAAATCCGGGGGAGCTTTTTCATATCTCCATGATCTTTTAATTATTAGGTTCAGCTTTAAAAATAAATTACTAACTGTTACGTATATGTGTCAGTATTGCTTAAATAATACCGAAATACTCATATTTATACCTTTTTATTTACATTAGTTAATAAAAATGTTACGTTTATTAACAATTAAATTATTTAACTAATGGCCAATTCTTCATACATAACTACAGAATCAGGCGGAAGGCAAAATATTTTCCCAACTGAACCTCGTCCTTATGTTGATCAATCCGTTTCTTACGATGGATATCCTCAAAACGCAGAAAAAGTTAATGGCCGTTGGGCAATGATCGGTTTAGTTGCACTTTTAGGAGCTTATTTAACTACTGGCCAAATAATTCCAGGTATTCTTTAATGTCTCCTCTTGCAAGTTTTTTAGCTGTAATAGTATTCTTCACAGCTATCCTTGTTGCTTATCTAACCAAGCAATTTCAAAACGAAAATTTAAACTATTTAACTCCAAATTCAATGACAAATTCAAAAACTAAAGTCAAAAAAATCGAAAAAGAAAAAGTTGTTGCAGAAACTCTTAATGGCAGATTCGCAATGCTTGGATTAATTGCTGCTGTCGGAGCCTACTTAACAACAGGCCAAATAATTCCAGGTTTCGTTTAAATGCTTTTACTCTCTGTACCATTTTACGATTTTCCTTCTTCGCCCATACTAATAATTGGCGCGATAGGGATTGTTGTAGCACTGGCTGTATTTTTTCTAGCTTATAAAAAGTACTTTAATTCTCCATTTAACAAAGAACTTCAATTAAAGAAAAAAGCTCTATTGAAGGAGAAAACAGAACTAACCAAAAAACTTGAAAAAATTGAACAAGATTTAAAAAATTTATAGTTAAATGAAAGTTCTGAAAGATTAGGAGTTGTTTATTGGAGAGCCTTTAATGACAATCCAACTGCATCAGGTGGAGGAGTTGAAGGACTTGGGAGGAGAATGCTTACTTTTAGCAGCCAACCCAGACCCAGAATTAAAAAATAAATTACTTTCAGAAATTGAAGGTATTTTTCAATGGTGCTGGAATATGGATGACAATAAAATGTTTGAAGTTTTAGAGAATCGAGGAAATGTTGCGGCAGTAGCCGAGGCAACTATTGAAAATTATTTAGATAATCAACCTGTCTTGCAGTTTGTTTATGAACTAGCTGGAGATAGTGAGCAAAAATTTAAAGCATCAGAAATTTACTCAAAATATTGTGATTGGTGCAATGAGTCAGGCAAGCATAAAATGACCTCTACTAACTTTGGGAAGGAACTTGGAAAAATGGAAGGTTTTAGTAAAAAGAAGAAAGAAATGGATGGTAACTATTACTTTATTAGTGAATTTAAAAAGATTAATTTGGCTGAACATTTTGGCATCTCTACTAATGCAAGGTTAAACCCTCCATCATGTAAGGTTGCTGACCCTAACCCTCCATCCTCAAAACCTTCTATTGATGAGGGGAATAATAAATCTATGGAGAGTATGGATAGTTCAAACAATAAAAATAGTTTTAAAAATAAAAAAGAGAATATAAATAGAAAAGAATTTTCGCAGCAAACCCTCCAAACCCTCCAACCATCCATAACAGGTTCATCATGGGATACAGACTCAGACGAAGATGACCCATATTGGGGCTAAATCCCTCATCTAGGGAGTGGTTAATCTCTTTAATCCTTTGATATGAATTTACTTCTGATCTTTCAGAAGCAAAATAGTGCGATAACTAGTGCATTATTGACAATTAATCTAAAATAAGGGGCATTAGCTCCTTTTTTAATGTCAAATACTAAAGCCATAGAAGATTTAATTAATGGTTATGCAACCAGTGAAGATTCTTCTTTTCTAATACCAAACGTAACTGAGGATTTTTTAGCTGTAAGACCAAGTGGAAATCCAATATCTGCTAAGGGATTAGTGGGAATGTTTGATAGTAAAGACTTAGTTGAAGAATCATCAGAACTAATCAAAACCCACAAAATTGAAATTTACGGTGAGATAGCTTACGCAGTTTTTACTTTAAATGAAATCTTCAGTTATAAAGGAAATCAAAATAAAGATCTTTCAACTTATACTTGCATTTTTAAAAATGTAAATGGTACTTGGAAGTATTCTTGGATGCAAAGATCTCAAGGCACTACTGATATGACCACATGGGAATAAATGAAAAGATTCCTAATCCCACTGCTAGCTGCTCAAGCATTGCCTATGAATAGTTGTGGGTTCTTTAGGTTAAAGCTAAGAATTCTTTTGTAATAATCTAATGCCAGATATTACAGAGATTATCGATGCAATACCAAGAAATATCGAATAAAAAGGCTGCAAATTAATAATGCCAAAATTACCTGTATGCCATTTGATCAACCAAAAAGCATCTACTCCTAATGGTTGAAGAAAACTATAGATAGTCCCAGATATAAGAGTAATTAATAAAGGTATTGAAGAAATTGCAGCTACTTTTCTATGTATTTTCCTTTTACTAAGTTTAAATTTTTGCATTTACATTCTTAGGTACTTATGTAATTCTTTTTCATCCTCACATGGAAGCCATTTCTCTTTGTTCTTATGTGTTCCTTGACAACCAAGTTCTAATGACTTTTTTAAAGCATCTTGCTCAGAAGAATATGTTCCTTTCATATGAGCATGTGAATATGAATTGAAATTAAGAAATATAAAAATGAAAAAAGTAAGAATTTTTATCTTTCTAAAAACAAAAGTCATTATTAATTAAATTAGTGTTTTTGTTAGGGTGAAATTTTGTCGAATATTTTTGTTTTGCCACTATTACTAAATGAAACTACTTTGTAATTTTCATAATTATGCGAGTGTGATTCGTGAGAATGCATTTCCATTCCAGGCGAACCAAGAGGCATGCCAGGAACTGCTATACCAGAGATAATTGGTTTTTCTTTAAAAAGTTTAGTGATTGATTCAATCGGCACATGTCCTTCAATTGCGTAGTTTCCTATTTTTGCAGAGTGGCAGGACCTTAAATTATTGGGAATTTTATATTGGTTTTTAATTCCCGAAACATCTTCAAGAATATTATCAACAACTTCTAATCCATTTTGGCGTAAATGATTTACCCATTTCTTGCAACAACCGCATGATGCTGATCTATAAGAAACGACTTTAGGTATATCTATATTATCTTGATTTTTAGCACTACTCTTTTGGGCATTAAATATATTTACTATGAGAAATCCAGAAAATAAAAGAGTCTTTAGTAAATGCTTCTTAAAGAATGATTTCTTAAATGCCATTTCAGTAAGGAATTCTTATTTTCAAAACTATTAATAAAATAAATGAAATTTTATAAAATTGTTATTTAATCAAAATCAAAGCACTCATAATTGCCATTAAAAGATTTTCAATAAAACTAATAATTCCTAAAGGAATTTTTGTATATCCTCCAACGCATGCACAATTTAATTTTAATTTATCTAAATAAACAGCTTTAAAAACTGATGCCATTCCAAAAATTCCTAGTATTAAAGCAATTAAAATAATTGAAGAGGGAGGTGAAGATAGTAAAAAACATAAGCCAATTAATAATTCGCAAAAAGGATAGATATAAATCCAATTTTTAAATCGAGAAGTAATTAAATCATATTTTTTATAACTCAAACCAAAAGCTTCAATATCCATAAGCTTCAGCATCGCTAAAAGACATATTGATATGCCCATAAAAACTTGGAAGCTTTTAATCAAAATAATAGTTATAAGAAATGAAGTACCAAATACTGCAACCAATGGTGTAAAAGACTTTAATTGCATTTTTTAACTTTTAAGAACAGAGTCACAAATACTAGATGGATTTGCCTGCTTAACTATTCTTAGCTTTTTGATAAGAGTGTCTCGATCTATTTGATGTTTTAAATATTTAATACAAAGATTCTTTTCCCTATTTAAATAAGCTTCTGTTCTTAAACTGCTAGCAATAGAGAATAAATTAATAGCAATAATCGCTAATAAAATGCTCATTGGGTATTTTTTGATAAAAGGAAGAACTTTATTTTTCATTATTTATAATCTTTATTTTAATCTAAATAGCATAGCAATATTTTAAATTTCGCAGCCGCGATATGAAGGGTTCTCTTCACACTTAAGTTTCCAATAAATTACTTTAATATTTGCTCCATTATCTATATCATTAATAGTCCTAAAGTATTTAGGAATGATTGTATAAGGAACTCTTTTATTCATGATTTCCTCTTACTTAGTACACCTATGTTCTAACTACCAACGCATATTATTTATGAGTATCACAATGTACGGTTTAAGGAAGAATAAAGTTCGGGTAGAGGACCAAATTTTGAGACTGTTATTTAATTACCAGTCCTAGGATTAATACATGGTTGTCATGAGGCAGTTGCAGGCATACAACTGAAGCCAATCATAAATTATTTGAGATAAAGTCGAGAGAGAGATATCAATCAGTAAATAGATGATTGACTGTCGATATAAAAATCTAAATTTAAAGATAAATTAAATACTTTTTAAATTATCGTTTTTAGATTGAGATTACACTATTGAATTTTAATTATGGCTTACTATCACGTTCATGGAGTTATCCCAGATACTCTTTCGCAATCTGAAGGGTACAAACTCTTTGAACAATATATTGCTTCCGGCGCACCTAAGGATAATTTTGACGGCTTTGAATTGATAAGTAGAGTCCATGCTCCTCAAACCGGAGAAGTTTTCGTAACATGCAAAGCTGACAGTCATCTTAAAATGGCTGAACATTTTGGTATTTGGAGAGCAAAATTTGGCGTTGAATGGAATGTACTTCCTGTTTTTAATGATGAAGAAGTTATTCTAAGAAATAAACAACTTGCTGAAGAAGTAGCAGCGATGGGATAATTTAATTGATTGACAGTCGATCGAAAATAAGGGGCAATTAGCTCCTTTTTTTTTTAATATGTTTATATAAATTCCTTAAGTTTATGCGTTCACTTTTATTATTGCCTTTGCTTTTAGGTTTTTCATTTCCAGCGAATGCAAAGTCAGAGACTTACTTTATTGATGTTTCAGCAGAAAGTATAGAAAACTATATTCTTAGTGGTAAAGATAAAAATGGATCTGTAAGTGGGAATGATCCTACAGTTACTGTTAATAAAGGAGATACTATTGTTTTTAATGTTGATGCGTTTAGTCATCCGTTTTATATAAAGACTGAATTTTCTCGTGGAGGCGGTGATCAAGTAACCAAAGGGACATTATCAGGTATCCCTGGAACTCAAGATGGAAAACTATCATGGAACACAACGGGTGTATCAGCTGGGAAATACTATTATGTTTGTTCTCCTCATGCACCTTTTGGGATGGGAGGCTCAATTATTGTTGAATAAATAAATGAAACGCTTACTACTCCCATTACTAGCTGCCCTCGCTTTACCAACTGCTGTTAATGCTGAAATATCTGATGAATTACATAAAAAATGTTTAGAAGCACGAGATTATGCAGGATGTGTGAAAACTAATAAAAAACTATCTCATAAAAAAGATAAGGAAATATCAGGGATTGGAATAAGGCTTTTTCTCAATAGTGACACTGCTGAATTAACTATTCAATCTGTAATAAATGATTCACCTGCTGCTTCAGCTGACATTAAACCAAATGATGTAATCATAAAAATAGATGGCAAATCAACTAAAGGAATGGGTATAAATGAAGCTGTTTCTCTCATAAAAGGACCAAAAGATAAGCCAATTAAATTAGTTTTATCAAGAATTAATGAGGCAGGTAAAAAGGAAAAAATAAATGTTCGATTAGTAAGAGATACTTTTAAAGTCTCAACAAAAGACTATTTATATGAAGGTGATTTAAGGAGGCAATTAGAGTTTTTCTTTCCAGAAAATATAAAACAGATTTTTCCAGAAAATGATTCCTCGTCAAAGCTCAAAAAAGGAACTTCAATTTAAATTTCTGAATGAAATGCATACTCCTAGTTGAACTTTTATTAGTTTTAATTACCATAATTTATGTTTCTCTAAACCCAATTTCAAGAATTTATATTGCTGATTATTTAGAAAAGATATCCTTATTTTTATTTAAAACAGTAAGTGAAGAAGATTTAAATAAGTGGTATGAGAAAAGAGATAAGTATGAATTACTTAAGAAATTAGGAGGAACTGCTTATTGATTGACAGTCGATCTACCATAATTAGCATTTAGCTCCTTCTCAACCTCTTTGAGTTCCTCTCAATAATTCTCGTAATTTTAACCTAAGACTAAAAATGAAATCAGGTTCAGAAAACCAATTATCTTTATCTGTTATTTCTACAGTTTCGTTTAAAAATTTAGCGGAAGAAGTCAAAGAATTTGCAATAATTACTTTTGATTTTGGACTTGAGTAAATAAATCCAATAATTAACACAATTAAAAATATGGACCCTTTAACTTTAAGTGATTTAATAAATTCTTTTTTTAAGTAACCCAAAATAATTTAAAAATTAAATTTATTTTAGTAGTTGATATTTAAAGACAGATTAAATTGACAGTCAATCTAAAATAAAAAAAGTGATAAGTTTTTAAAAATGAGTAAATTTTCCTCTCAGGAAATAGAAAGTCAATATAACTTAATAAAAACGCTTTTATCTAATCCTGAAAAGTATAAAGATGCGATAGATGCAGTTAAAAAAGATATTGCTTATATGCCACTAGAACTTAAGAAAAAACTTGAAGAAGAAAATATTACTTTATAAATAATATTTTGGAAGACTTCGAAATATTTACTAAATAAAGCATCAAAGGAACTTCTACTAGTACCCCAACGATGGTAGCCAAAGCAGCTCCTGAATTAATACCAAAAAGAGTTATCGATACAGCTACTGCAAGTTCAAAAAAGTTTGAAGCGGCTATCATCGAGCCTGGACAGGAAATAGAAAACTTTTGCCTAAAAAACTTCATTGAAAAAGCAGTTAAATAAAAAATAAAAAGAGTCTGAATTATTAATGGAATTGAAATTAAGATTATATGAATAGGATTTTGTAATATAGATTTTGATTGAACAAAGAATAATAAATAGACTGTAAGAATTAAAAAAAACAACGAATAACTTTTACTTTTATTCAAAATACTTTTTATTCTTTTTTCGCTATAGATTTTATTTTTTAAAAATATTGCTAGAAAAAGTGGTACCAAAATAAAGATTATTACAGAACCGAAAACAGTATCTAACGGGATATCTATACTGTTAAATCCTAAAAGAATTTTTGACAATAATGGAAAGGCTAAAATTAATATTAGATCATTAATAGCTACTTGGATTAAAGTAAATAAAGGATCGCCTTTAACAAGATTACTCCAGACAAAAACC
Organism: uncultured Prochlorococcus sp.; assembly: GCA_902622705.1. Lineage (GTDB taxonomy): Bacteria > Cyanobacteriota > Cyanobacteriia > PCC-6307 > Cyanobiaceae > Prochlorococcus_A. The sequence goes on from CACNQT010000012.1 coordinate 27,605, forward strand.
ATTGCTGTACATGGCGCTATTCCTAATAGAATCATTCCAGAAACATATTCTTTAGCAAGTACAGGATCTATAAAATTACCATATAAAAAATATAAAAAAGAGGCTGCAATGATTGCCATTGAAACTGGTTTTATTAACCAATTAATAAAAAGGACAATAGAAAATCCTTTAATCTTATATTTCAAATTTATTATTGACTTGAAATCTATTGATAACATCATTGGAAAAATCATTCCCCAGATAAGAATTGCTATTGGAAGATTTATTCTTGAGAGTTCTAATTCGCCTATAAATTGAGATAAATTAGGAAATAAATAACCGGATAAAGATCCAATACACATTGCTAAGAAAACCCAAACACTTAGATATCTATCAGAAAATTGCATTTAATTTATCTTTACTTAACTATTCATCCTAGTATTTAATTTAGTCAAATAATAGCCTTTCTTATTTTTGCTGTAATCCATTCACTAAAAACTACTGCCACTACTATTGCTAATAAAATAACTGATACCTTAGCCCAAGCTAAGTCTCCTATTTGAGCATCTAATTCTATCCCTATACCTCCTGCTCCAACTAAGCCAACAACAGTTGCTTCTCTTATATTTATATCCCACCTATAAATAGAAATACTCGTAAATGCTGGGAGAATTTGAGGCACTATGCCAAAGGTCATAATTTGTGCTTTATTTGCCCCTGTTGCCTCAATAGCTTCAATTTGGTTTTCATCAATTTCCTCTATAGCTTCATAAAGTAATTTTCCACAAAATCCAATCGATCTTAATCCGATAGCAATTATGCCAGCCAAGACTCCCGGACCGACAACTGCAACCAGAAGTAATGCCCAGATTACTGAATTAATTGATCTGCTTGAAACTATGCAAAATAAGGCTAAAGGTCTTAAAAACTTTTTACTTGGGGTAGTATTGTTTGCGGATAAAAAAGCTAATGGTATTGCAATTAAAGTTCCAATCGTTGTACCAATAGTCGCGATATTTAAAGTATCCCAAATAGGTTTTATTAAAGTGAAGAAATAATTAGTTTCTGGAGGAAACATCCTACCTAAAAGATCTAAAGCCTCATTATGTGAATCAAATACATAAAACCAGATTGTTTTACTACTAATCAGACCGAAACAAAAGCTAAAAATTAAAGTACCTAAGAACCAACAAAGCCAGTTTTGTAAATCTCTTTTTCGATCAAATTTTTTCCAGGTTTTGTAATCCTTTTGTTTTATTATTGGCATTACTTTATTAATTTCCTGAGATGACTAGATGTATATTCAACAATCATCACGATAGAAATAATTACGATAAGAACAGCCGCTGCAGTCTCAAATTCATATCTATCAAAAGCTGTATTTAAGGTAGAACCAATACCTCCTCCCCCAACAATTCCAATTACCGCTGACTCTCTAAAATTAATATCCAATCTGTATAAAGATAATCCAATAAATCTTGGCATAACTTGAGGCTGGACACCATAATTAACCCATTGAAACCAACTGCTGCCAGTAGATTTGATTGCTTCAGCTTGGGATTTATTTATGTCTTCAATATCTTCAGATAATAATTTAGCGAAAAACCCTATTGTCGATAAACTCAGAGTTACCATCCCAGCAAAAGGTCCAAAACCCATTAACTTAACAAAAAATATTGCTAGGATAACTTCCTGAAAACTCCTCGACAATGTGATAACTCCTCTTGATAAGAAATAAACAAATTTAGGAGCTATGTTTTTAGCCGCCCCTAAGGATACAGGTATAGAAATAAGTATCCCCACAATAGTTGCAACAATAGTCATCCATAGACTTTCAAAAATACCTGCCAAAATCTCATCAGATCTAGTTATAAAATCTGGAGGGAAAAAAGCAAATATAAAATTTTTACCCCTTGGGATCCCTTCAAGAATTCTTTGCCAATCAATTTCGGTAGTTAGGAAAACAGATAATAAGTAAGTACTAATTATCAAAATTAATCCAATTCTTAATAACCTATTTTTTATTAACGGTTTTCTTTTCCAAATTACTTTCTTATCATTCATTTAATATATTCCTAATTTGCTACAGTTTTAGACCAGTCTTCTTCTCCATATATTTTTGTAAGTATTGTCTCTGATAAGCCACTCGGCTTGCCATCGTAAACAATTTCTCCAGCTTTTAAACCTATTATTCTTTCTGCAAAATTCTGAGCAAGAAAAACATCATGAATATTTATAATCGCAGCAAGATTTCTTTCATTACATAACTCGCATATTAATCGCATAATTTGCCTGGAATTTTTGGGATCTAAACTAGCGGTAGGTTCATCTACTAAAAGTAACATTGGATTTTGTATCAAAGCTCTAGCAATTCCTACTCTTTGCCTCTGCCCTCCTGACAATTCATCGGCTCTTTTATCAAGCATATGCTCTAGTCCAATTCTTTGAAGCAGACGGAATGCTTCTTCAATATCTTTTTGAGGAAATTTCCTGAAAAAACTATTCCAAAATCCTACGTAACCTAATCTGCCGGAAAGGACATTTTCCATTACACTTAATCTTTCTACCAAAGCAAATTCCTGGAAAATCATTCCAATTTGTCTTCTTATTTTTCTTAATTTAGATTTATTTAAAGAAGTAATGTCATTTTTTTCATTAGCGAAATAAACTTTCCCTGAAGTGGGCTCAACTATTCTATTTATTGTTCTAATAAAAGTACTTTTACCAGCACCTGAAGGACCGATAAGAGCAACTACTTGCCCATTAGGAATTTCTAGGTTTATTCCTTTAAGCGCCACTTCTCCATTTGGATAAACCTTTTTGAGGTTTATTGTTTTAAGCATTAAGTCTGATTTTATTTATGATTAAAAATTTTTATTTGCAATCATAAACAACACCATTAGCCTTATCTATTTTTCTAATAACATCCCAATCGTGCTTGTGACTTATTGAAATGAATCTATCAGCCTTTTTAAATTCTTTATCTAATGTTGAATTATCCCAGTTATAGGTGTAAAAAGCTTGCTTTACTTTTGCAACTACGGCTGGATGTAGATTATGAGCATGAGCATAACCTGTCGTTGGGAAGGTTTGGGATTTATAAATAGTTCTTATTTTAGAAGAATCAACAACTCCTCTTGCATCCATTCTTGTAAGAACTGAGTTAGCAATTGGTGCTACTTCATAATCTTTGTTTGCAACACCCATTATTGAATTTTGATGCTTGCCAGAAAAGACTGGAGTGAAATCTTTATTTGCCTCAAGACCAAATTCTCCTTTAAGAATTGCCGATGGTGCTTTAAATCCTGAATTAGATGTCTTAGATGTAAATGTAACTTTTTTACCTTTTAAATCTGCAGGAGAATTAATTGGGCTATCAGAAGGTACGATGATTTCCATTTCATAACCGTAAGACAAATCTTTTTTAGCCATCATTCCAAAAGGAACTGCTCCTGCACATGCTGCTGCCACAGTATTACTACCGGTATTAATTCCTGCTACGTGAAGACGACCAGATCTCATCGCTTCAACTTGTGCAGCATAAGATTGAACTGGTAAGAATGTTACTTTTTTACCAGTCACCTTAGACATATGTATTACAAAATCTTCCCAAACTTTTGCATAAACGGAGGGGTCTTCAACAGGTGTATATGAGAACACAATAGTTTCAGGATCTATCCATTCATCTTCGGCAAGGGGTAGATCTGCGAGAAAATCTCCATCTCGATCACAATATTTGCTGTCAACAGTATTATTTGGATTGCAATCAGATAAATCTAAATCTCCAATTAAATTATTTGATTTATTTCCACAACTTGAAATGCTTGCACTGATTATTGATAGCCCTAAGACTATCTTTAAAAAATTTCTCATTAGTTTGAATTTATTCTTCATTATTAACTTGCTCTAAAGAGATTAACTTTTTCGCAAAAAGAGTTTAAATTCTGATTAAGTGTTTTATTTTGAGTTACTCAATTTTTAATCAGATTTATTAGGGAATTAAATAATTTTTAATTTATTTTTAATTTTATAAATTTAGGGTGATTGAATTTAATAAATAAATATGATAATTCCTGAAAAGCAAAATATAGAATTTAAAGAAAATACAATTCTAGAAGTCAAATCAGGAATATTAATAATGGAATCAAAAATCAAGAATAAGAAAAATATTGTTGGGATAATAAATAAAAATGTTGTAATAAATTTGGAATTATGTAACTACGAAAATATTAAATTAATTACGTTGACAACTTGCGAAATTAAAACAATTAAAAGAGGGCTATTTTTTTCATCTACAGACTTATTAACAAAAAGTCTAAAAAGAATTGATCAATTGGAAAAACTTTTATTAATAAGGGATATAAAAAAATCAGAAGAAAAACTAAAAGAATTTCTTTTATACTTATCCTCAATAATTGGCTTAAAAAAAGATAAACATTTTTATCTAAATTTAAAAGAATTTAATTTTACCCATAAAATTATCGGTAATTCAATTTCTTCAACAAGAGTAACCGTAACAAGAAATTTAAAAATACTAGAAAAAAAAGGTTGGCTCAAATTTGAAAAAAAAGGTATTTTAATTCCGTTTAAAGATAATTAACCAAGCCTTAATAAAATAGATTTATTTTATATATACAAACAATATCTTTATTATGTCTTGTTCTATAACATCTGTTTTTACTTTTAAAATTGAAAGCACTTTCGATGAATGGGCTGCAATATTTGATAGTGCAGAAGCAGATAAAAGGCATTCAGAATTTGATATTAAGCCACTTTTTAGAGGAATAAGTAAGGAAGATCCTCAAAAAGTTATTGTCATTCATCAAGCTCCAGAAGGAAATGTTCAGAAGTTTGTGGAAGCTAATGGAGACTGGATGGCAACCCATAGAGTTGACCTTTCAACAATGGAAGAATCATCTTGGACTTCTTCAGCAACAACGGAAAGTTGTTGTGATTAACAAATGAAAAGACTGCTATTCCCACTACTAGCTCTCTCAACTATTTTCCTTGCGAGTTGTACTAATAACTCAAACAAAATAGCTACTCAAAAGATTTCTGAAACCCAAAAACAGAGAGAAGTTTGTCTCGATTGGTATGGATACAGAATTGATACCAAGAAAGCAATTAATGATTTAAATCTCAAAATCGAAACCGAATCAGAATTAATGGCTTACTGTGATTTCTTCAAGAATGTAGCTGATACAAAATAGATTTTTACAAAAGAATTTATTTTTTGGTGTCTTGCGATCTCATTTCTTTTTGTGCTTCCCTAATTCTTTCTTCAAAGACTGATCTTCTATATGGAGTAACTTCTCCATTTTTAGTTGCCAAGATTTGGGCATCATAAAGCTTCTTGGCTCTTGTAATTTTTTCTCTTATTTGAGAGAGCTCATTCATGATCTTATGCAGTTAATGAGAATCCCGTTCCCTATTCTCATTTCATGCGTCCAAATAAATTGGATGAACGTAGAAGTAAGCTAACATTAAAAAAGAAGGTCGGATTTAAGATATATTTAAAAAATCTTTAAAAGTAGTTTTAAATAAAATTTTAAATAGAAATTTTATCTAGAGGTAAAATATTTTGGGCCTCAATTGAGTCCAAATGAATTTCATTCTCTGTATCTTTATACAATCTTCTTGATTGTGGTGATTTAAGGGCGTTATTGTAATTTTCAATAAATTCCGAATCATCCAAAATAGATTTATTTTCTCTTTTAAAACTTTCTTTATAAGAATATTTGATATGCCCTATTTCTTGGGCTTGATTTGAGTTTTTGGGAGAAGGTGAATTTTTTTTAATCATTTATTATTTTTTTATATGATTGTCTTCAATATTCAAGGAGTGGAAATATAGAAGACCTATCTAACCTAAGATTATTGGATTAAGAAGTTATTAAGTAAAAAATAAATTTGTTTAAAAAATTTCTAAATTTTTAAATAAAATATTTTTTCTAATAGTCAAAAGTTTATTTAATAAGAATTTAATTAAAAATTAACAATAGAGACCTAAAAGATAAAAATGAACAAAATCAACTTATTAACTTCATTACATTTTCAATTCTTGAAAGTAAAAGAGTTGAAGACAGATTACTTAGAAATGAAATTCATAGCTATCTTACCCAACTAAATAAAAAACAATTAAAAGCAATTACAAGTGAATTTCTCATTTAAAAAAAAATATGAAAAAGCTACTGTTTGTATTTATTCTTATTCTTACTTCTTGCAGTACAAAAGATGAATTATCCATTAACCAAGATGATTTATCCATTACAAAAGATGAAATTTCGATCACGAAAGGTGAATCATCCATTACTGATGAAAAAAAATTATTTTATGTAACTAAAGAAACTGCTGTTCGTCTTTGTGGAGGTAAATCCAGAATAATTGAAAGTGAAAATGAAGAAATCATCAAAATAGAAGTCAAAGATTTTTCAAATGTTGAAAAAGAAAAATTTGTTCAATTTACTCTCGTTGAGACAGATAGGAAAGGTGGTAAATATAGAATTGTTAATTGTTATCCAAATAAAGATCCTAAGAAATCGGTAATTAAAACAATCAAGACTAATTACAAGTTAAATTAGTCTTAGGTCAACTAGATAAAATGAAAA
>CACNQT010000013.1 GCA_902622705.1 uncultured Prochlorococcus sp.
ACTCATCCCATACGTAAAAAAGAGAGGATTTACACATATTGAACTAATGCCAATATCTGAACATCCTTTCGATGGTTCATGGGGATACCAGGTTACAGGCTGGTATGCACCAACAAGTAGATTTGGCACCCCAAATGAATTTAGAGAGTTTGTGAATAAATGTCATCAAGAGGGCATAGGAGTAATTCTTGATTGGGTACCTGGTCATTTCCCAAAAGATAAGCATGGGTTAGCATTTTTTGATGGTTGTCATCTTTATGAGCATGGAGATTCACGCATAGGTGAACACAAGGAATGGGGAACCTTAATATTTAATTACAGCAGAAACGAAGTAAGAAATTTCTTAGTAGCCAACCTCGTTTATTGGTTTGAAGAGTTTCATATTGATGGCATAAGAGTAGATGCTGTAGCTTCAATGCTTTATAGAGATTATCTAAGGCCAGACGGGGAATGGATACCCAATGAAAATGGTGGGAATGAAAATATTGAAGCCGTTAAATTTCTTCAACAGGCTAATCATGTACTCTTCCAACATTTCCCAGGTGCACTTTCAATAGCCGAAGAATCAACAACTTGGCCAATGGTTACCAAACCTACTGATATGGGAGGGTTAGGATTTAATTTGAAATGGAATATGGGATGGATGCATGATATGCTCGATTATTTTGAGATAGATCCTTGGTTTAGGCAATTCCACCAGAATAGTGTAACTTTCTCAATAACATATAACTATACAGAGAACTTTATGCTTGCTCTTAGTCATGATGAGGTTGTCCATGGGAAGAGTCATCTTTTGCATAAAATGCCTGGCGATGACTGGAAGAAATATGCAAATACTCGAGCTTTACTAACTTATATGTGGACCCACCCTGGTAAAAAAACGATATTTATGGGAATGGAATTTGGGCAAAGACAAGAATGGAATGTTTGGGATGATCTGCAATGGGAGTTACTAGAATTTGAGCCTCATAAAGGTATCAGAAATTTGATTGATGACCTAAACGTACTTTATAAAAATGAACCTGCGTTATGGAAAAACGACTTTGATCCTTATGGATTCCAATGGATTGATTGTAATGACAAATCTAATTCGGTAATAAGTTTTATGAGAAGAGAAAACGATACCAATGAGTGGCTTGTTGTAGTTGCCAACTTTACACCTAATACTCATGGTTCATATAAAGTAGGTGTTCCTGTAGAAGGATTTTATAAGGAGATATTTAATTCAGATGGATCTAGATATGGAGGCAGTAATAAAGGAAATATGGGAGGTAAAGAAACTATAAATTACAATATTCATGATTATCAAAATGCTCTAGAACTTGCTTTACCCCCATTAAGCGTGAGCATCTTCAAACATCAATCAAAAAAATAAGAAAACTCATTTAACTTAGTGTTTCATATAAATGTTCATATAACACTTTTACTCGGCTTAGCATTGTAAGATTTTTAAGTTGGAATTTTAAAAAATTTTTTTTAAAAACATATTGAATTGAAAAATGGGTGAAAATTTACCGCTACTACTTTCTGCCGCATTAGGTAAAAAAGTAAATAGGCCTCCAGTATGGATGATGAGGCAAGCAGGAAGATATATGAAAATCTATAGAGATTTAAGGGAGCGTTACCCAAGCTTTAGAGAGAGGTCTGAGAATCCAGAACTATCATATGAGATTTCAATGCAACCTTTTCATGCTTTCAAACCAGATGGTGTGATCCTTTTTTCAGATATTCTCACACCTCTTCCAGGGATGGGCATAAATTTTGAAATAATAGAAAGTAAAGGTCCAATAATTGAGGACCCAATAAGAACTCTTAACCAAGTAGAAAATTTAAAAGAATTAAATCCAAGTGAGAGTTTAAGTTTTGTTGGGCAAGTTCTTTCTTCGCTAAAAAAAGATGTGAATAATGAGGCAACAGTTTTAGGTTTTGTTGGCGCACCTTGGACTCTTGCTGCATATGTTGTTGAAGGTAAAAGCAGTAAAAATTATTCTTTAATAAAATCAATGGCTTTTAAAGAACCAGATTTACTTCATAAACTTCTTGATCATTTCGCAAAATCTATTGGTGAATATCTTAAATATCAAATAAATTCTGGAGCTCAAGTAGTACAAATTTTTGATTCATGGGCAGGCCAACTAAGCCCACAAGATTACGATATCTTTGCTGGGCCTTATCAAAAAAAAGTTGTTGATATTGTAAAAGCGGAATACCCTGAAACACCAGTAATACTTTACATTTCAGGAAGTGCTGGTGTTATAGAAAGAATGGCAAAAACTGGAGTAGATATAATCTCATTAGACTGGACAGTAGATATTGAAGAGGCTTGTAAAAGAATCCCTAGTGGGATAGGCATTCAAGGTAATGTTGACCCTGGCATTTTATTCGGAAACAAAGAATCAATAAAAGAAAGGATAGATAATACTTTCAATAAAATTAAAGATAGGAAATATATTCTTAATTTGGGTCATGGAATTTTACCTGGGACTCCAGAAGAAAATGCTCAAACTTTTTTTGAACATGGAAAAAAACTCACTTACTAATCAAAGTCTTGGCATATAAAAACTTACTAATCACAGGTGCGAGTGGATGTGTTGGCCAATATTTAGTTAATTGGTTTTTAAAAAACACAAAATTCAGGCTTTATCTCATGGTAAGAGACAAAAGTAAGTTGCCAATTTCTTTTCAAGAAAATAAAAAAGTCAAGTTAATGGTCTGTGATATAAGGGAATCAAATATATATAAAAAGGAAATTAGTCAAATTAATTACCTAATTCATACTGCTACAGCTTGGGGAGATCCAAAAAGAGCCTATGAAGTAAACATTAAAGCTTTTGAAGAATTACTTGAAATGCTTGATATTGAAAAGTTAGAAAAGATTATTTATTTTTCAACAGCTAGTATTCTTGATCCACAAACAGAATTAATAAGGGAATCATTGATTTATGGAACAGAGTATATTCAAACAAAATACGAATGTTTCCAGAGACTTAGAGAAAGCTCATTTGCAGAGAAAACTTTCGCTGTTTTCCCTACCTTGGTTTTTGGAGGAAATCTTGGAAAAAAAAGTAAATATCCAGTAAGTTATTTAACTAGTGGATTGAAAGAAATCGGGAAATGGCTTTGGCTAGCAAGATTTTTAAAACTCGATTCTAAATTTCACTTTATACACGCAAATGACATAGCCCAAATTTGCGGGTTTTTAATTAAAAATCATAAAGAAGAGCAATACAAAGGCTTTAGAAAATTTGTCCTAGGTCAGAAATTCATTTCAATTGATCATGCCATAATTACACTTTTAAAAAGAAACAATATGAGGAGATATTTTGCGATACCCCTTACAAAAAAAATTCTAAAAATATTATTAAGAATTCTCCCCATCCAAACCACCCCTTGGGATAGCTTTAGTATCAAAAAATATGACTTTAATCATGTCCCCATCACTAATCCTGAGACTTTCAAACTTAAAAGTTATGCCAAATCACTAAATGATATTTTAAGGTTATCAAAGTTACCAAGCTGTAATAACAATTAAAATTCTCGCAGTTAGGCTCCCAAAGCCTTGTAATATATATAAATAAGTAAATTTTAATTATGCTACGTTCAATCTTCGCAGGGTTATTCGCAATAGTTTTAACTCTAGGTTTAGGAATTTCATCAGTTTCAGCTAAGACTGTTGAAGTAAAACTTGGAACGGATGCTGGAATGCTTGCATTTGAACCAAGTACGGTAACCATTAGTGCTGGTGATACAGTTAAATTCGTCAATAATAAATTAGCTCCTCACAACGCAGTTTTTGATGGACATGAGGAATTGAGTCATGCAGATCTAGCTTTTGCTCCAGGAGAATCTTGGGAAGAAACATTTGATACTGCAGGAACTTATGATTACTATTGCGAGCCTCACAGAGGAGCTGGAATGGTAGGTAAAGTTATTGTTGAATAAATGTTTTAATAATTAACTACTTTTTTACTTAAAACTTAATACACTCACAATTATATTTTGATTGATGAAAATAGTCCCAAGCGAATTTTCTGATTCTGCTTGGGACTGTTTTATTTTGGCCAAAGAAATTGCTTATAAAAATCATCAACAAAACGTAGACTCTGACAATTTATTTTTAGCTCTTATAAAAAAAGACGATTTTACAAAAAAAATCTTAAAAAATAATAATGTAAATATCAAAGAGATTGAGAAAGAAATAATGTCTTCTTTAAATTTGAAGGCAAAAATGAAAGATAAACAAGATAATTTATATATCGGAGAGACTCTTCACAAAATATTTTTGAAAGCGAATGATATTAAAAATACTTTAAATGATGTAGTGATATCAACAGAACACTTAGTTTACGGTTTCACTTATGATGATAAATATGGATTTCAAATTTTAAATCAAAAAGGGTTTCCAGAATTTATTGAAACTATAAAGAAAATGAAGTCAGATCCAGGCGTAAAAAACGAATTTGATACTTCTAATGAGTCTTTGGAAAAATATGGTGTTGATCTAACTCAATCTGCACGAGATGGAATTTTAGACCCAGTTATTGGAAGGGATGAAGAGATTAGAAGAACAATTCAAATATTGAGTAGAAGAACAAAAAACAATCCGGTTCTCATTGGAGATCCTGGGGTTGGGAAAACGGCCATTGTTGAAGGGTTGGCTCAAAGAATTATTAATGGCGATGTACCTTCTGCTCTACAAGATAGGCAACTAATTTCATTAGATATGGGTTCACTTATAGCTGGAGCAAAATATCGTGGAGAATTTGAAGAAAGAATAAAAAATGTCCTTAAGAAAGTTAAGGAATCAGAAGGAAAGATCATTCTTTTTATTGATGAAATTCATACAGTCGTTGGAGCTGGTGCTAGTGGAGGTTCTTTAGATGCAAGCAACCTATTAAAACCAATGCTTGCAAGAGGAGAACTAAGATGTATTGGTGCTACAACTATTATTGAACACAAACAAAATATAGAAAAAGACCCTGCTTTAGAACGAAGATTTCAGAAAATAAAAATTGATGCTCCTTCAATAGAAGATACTGTATCAATATTAAGAGGATTAAGAGAAAGATATGAAGTCCATCATAGTGTAAGAATTTCTGATAATGCTTTGGTTGCAGCAGCCACCCTAAGCGAAAGATACATTAACGATAGATTTCTTCCAGACAAAGCGATAGATCTAATCGATGAAGCAGCCTCAAGATTAAATATGGTCATAACTTCCAAACCCGAAGAAATTGATGAGATTGATCGAAAAGTCCTTCAGTTTGAGATGGAAAAATTATCTTTAAAAAGAGAAACAGATGATTTTTCAATAGAAAGATTAAAAAAAATCAATAATGAACTTATATCCCTTAAAGATAAACAGGCAGAATTAGGCGCTCAATGGAAAAAAGAAAAAGATGAAATTGATGAGATTAGCACCATAAAAGAAGAAATTGAATCTGTTCAATTGCAAATAGATCAAGCCAAAAGGAGTTTTGACCTCAACAAAGCAGCAGAATTAGAATTTGGAACTTTAAATTCTTTACAAAAAAAATTGAAAGAGAAAAGTGAGTCCTTAGTAAATTCTCAAAAAAATGGAGATACAAATCTTTTAAGACAAGAGGTGACTTTTGATGATATTGCAGAAGTTGTCTCTAAGTGGACCTCTATTCCAGTACAGAACTTAAACCAGTCAGAGAAAGATAAACTCTTGAGCCTTGAGTCAATCCTTAAAGAAAAAATTATTGGTCAAGATAGTGCAATTAGGGCAGTTGCAGATTCCATTAAGAGATCAAGGACTGGTCTAAATGATCCAAGCAAGCCATTAGCCAGTTTTCTCTTTTTAGGTCCAACTGGTGTTGGAAAAACAGAGCTAAGTAAAGTAACAGCCAAATTAATATTCGATTCAAATTCTTCAATTACGAGACTGGACATGTCTGAATATATGGAAAAGCATTCAGTGAGCAAAATTATAGGTGCGCCTCCTGGATATTTAGGTTTCGAATCAGGCGGTCAACTAACTGAAGCTGTACGCAAAAATCCTTATTCATTAATCCTCCTTGATGAAATAGAGAAAGCTCACAAAGATATTTTAGATATTCTCTTACAGGTTCTTGATGATGGAATCATTACTGATGGTCAAGGTCGTACAATCAATTTCAAAAATTCAATCATCGTTCTTACAAGTAATTTAGGAAGTCAATCAATAAATGATTTATCCGTTAGAAAAGAAGATACGAATGAAATTAAAAAAGTTGTAGATAAAGAAATTAAAAAATTTTTCAAGCCTGAGTTTTTAAATCGACTTGATGAAATAGTTATTTTTAATAATTTAGAATTAAATGATATAAAAGAAATTGCAAAAATCCAGCTTCAACATTTAGAAAAAAGACTTAACAAAAAAAACTTAAAATTCAAAATTACGGATGAAGCAATTAACCAACTTGTCGAAAATAGTTTCGATCATGCCTATGGTGCAAGGCCTTTAAAAAGAATTATTCAAAAACAAATTGAGACAAAAATTTCAAATAATATATTGAATAATCATTACCTTAATAAAGACGAGATTAATATTTATCTGATTAATGGAGAGATAAATGTTGATTAAATATCTAATTTAAGAAGCCTATATGACTTTAAAATTAACAATTTTAATCTAAGATTTGAACCAATCAGGAATTTCCTCATAACTTGCTTTATTCGATTTATTTTCTTTTGATTCTGTTTTCCAACAACATGTTCTGCCCTTATCCTTATCCTGTAAGTATTCATTAGCCCATCTCCAAATTAATTCAGAGGTGAACTCCATTCCCACATTATCCATAATTCTCAGATCTAAAGCATCTAAGTCATGTAATTTTTCCCAGTAATTCAGCAAAGGGTCATCTTTATTTATTAGAAAAGTATGGTCAAATTGCTCCTTTAGTCTATTTTCTAGGGGCTTTAGACTTGAAAAATCGACAACAAATCCGTTTAGGTCTAATTTTTTTGCAGTGAACCAAAAGGTGAATGATCTTGAATATCCATGCACAAATCTGCAGTGGCCTTCATGGCGCCATTGCCTATGTGAACAGGGAAAATCCTCGTAACTTTTGCTGCATGAAAATTTCAGAGAATGAATATACATCAATTAACTGTTAAGATAATTTTTAATAAAACACATTGAGTAGGATTTAACATAACGAACATAATGACTTATTCAACTAATTTTTCGATAGAGGATCTACGCTTTGATAATTATGGATTAATCCCTGCAATAGCACAAGATTGGCTTGACGGATCAATTCTTATGCTTGCTTGGATGAACAAAGAATCTTTGACAATGACAATTGAAACCAAAAACGTTCATTATTGGAGTAGATCAAGATCCGAAATTTGGAGAAAAGGAGCTACAAGTGGAAGTACCCAAATTCTTAAGGAGATAAGATTCGACTGTGATAATGATGCACTAATCCTTTTGATTGAACAAAATGGTTCAGGAGCATGTCACACTGGGGAAAAAAGTTGTTTTTTCAACGAAATCAAAATTAATCAAAGTGATAAAAAAGAGAAGAAAACAACGCCCTTCTCAAATATTTGCTCTGAATTATTTAATACAATTAACGAAAGATCAATAAATCCATCAGAAAAAAGTTATACAAATCATTTATTAACAAAAGGTAGTAATACTATTTTGAAAAAAATAGGAGAGGAATCTGCAGAATTTATAATGGCTTGCAAAGATAATGATAAAAATTCAATCTCAAATGAAGCTGCTGATTTAATTTATCATCTGCAAGTAGCCCTTATGCATAAAGGGGTTGAGTGGAGAGATATACTTGCTGTTCTAGAATCAAGAAGAAAAAATTGAATAATTAAAATTTATAATTTTGAATTCTTTTAGCTTAAATTTATAGAAAATAATGTTAATTAACTAATTAATAATTATTAATTAAATATTAATTAATTATTACATGTATGGCTTATTACTAAATTAACTATAAGTTGAATATATCGATAAAGAGGTTAATCGTGAGTTCATTAAGCGATTTTCTTGGTGAAATAGGGCGTCATCAACTCTTGACTCCCGAAAGAGAACTCACAATGGGCAGAAAAGTCCAAGAAATGGTTGTGCTTGTTAATAGATGTCAAGAGGCTGGAGGTAAAGGGCCTGCTTGCGAATATTCAGATTCTGAGAGAAAAAAAATCAAAATTGGTGAAAAAGCCAAAAATGAGATGATAACAGCCAACCTAAGATTAGTTGTGAATCTTGCCAAGAGGTATCAAGGTAAGGGGCTAGAATTGCTGGACTTAATTCAGGAGGGGACATTAGGCCTTACAAGAGCTGTAGAAAAGTATGATCCCGCTAGGGGACACAGATTCTCAACATATGCTTATTGGTGGATTAGACAAGGATTAAATAGAGCGTTATCAACTCAAAGTAGAACTATTAGGATTCCTGTAAATATTAATGAAAAACTTACAAAATTAAGATCGGCAAAATCAAAGCTCATGCAACTTAAAGGTATCCCCCCTACAAGCAATGAGCTAGCTGATGAAATGAACATAACTAAAGAGGAAGTTGATGAACTCCTCTCTTGTGAATTAAGAAGTATCACTGTTAGTCTCCAAGGTACAGTTAAATCAAAGTCAGATCCCTCTGAATTAGTAGATATTCTTCCAAGTGATCAGACTCCTCCTATGGAGTTAGCCGAATTAGCTGAGAGAACAGCCTCTGCTTGGAAGCTATTAGACAAGGCAAATTTAACTGAAAAAGAAAGAAAGATAGTAAGCCTGAGATTTGGTTTAGACGGTTCAAATGAGTGGAGAACTTTAGCTG
The DNA here is from genome assembly GCA_902622705.1 of uncultured Prochlorococcus sp. Classification (GTDB taxonomy): domain Bacteria; phylum Cyanobacteriota; class Cyanobacteriia; order PCC-6307; family Cyanobiaceae; genus Prochlorococcus_A. The sequence goes on from CACNQT010000013.1 coordinate 8,801, forward strand.
AAGTTGCTAGACACATGAGTTGTAGTAGAGAATATTGCCGACAAGTCGTTCAACGTGCACTAAGAAAATTAAGAAAGGCTGGGATACAAAATGGATTAGTTGATAGTATCAGTTAAACATTTAAAAATTTCATTTATAAGGATGAAAAAGAAATATAAAAACCAAGAAAATATTTATGAAGCTGAAGTATTAGAAAGTTCAACATTTGATGAGAATATCATCATCAAAATACTTATTAAAGCCGGAAGAACAATTGCCAAACCTGCTTTAGAAGTTTTAGAGATGGCTTTAGATCCCTACACTCCAGCGCAAGTAAGAGTTTCCTTAATGGCTGCCTTAGCCTATTTGATTATGCCCTTTGATCTTTTCCCTGACTTTATGCCTTTAGTTGGTTTTAGTGATGATTTTGTAGCCCTCACTGCAGTACTTAGCATATGGAGTAAATACATGTCTCCTTCAATAAGAGCAAGAGCAGAAAAAAAGCTTAATAAATTATTCCCTTTTTATTAAATGAGTAAACTATCTCAACAGGAAGAAAAAGAATTAGTCTCCTTCATTAAGGATTGGTTAAAATCTCATGGATATAATCAAAAAGATTTGGCATATGAATTAAATATTAAATCGAGTAGAACTTCTGAGATTATTTTAAAATTTAACGAATTACATAAAAAAGGAGGTATGTTCAACATCGCAAAAAATCTAATAAAGATTGAACAAAAATGGCTAAAAGAAATAAAAAATGATTTTCCAGAGAATCACCAAACTCCACCATATAATCAATTAGATATCGACTCTTTAGTAAAACAAATGAATCACGACACTAGTGAATAAATATATTTTTAGAATTTAGTTTATGAACTAGAAATTATCTTCTTTATTAACAAAGAGATTAAAAATAAAATTTATTCCAATTAAAATTCAAATTTAATATAGATATATCTTACTTATAAAATAATATAATCAAGGAATAAATTATTAATGAAGAATATTTTTACATATAAAATATAATATATTGATTAACCTATTAAAATTTAAAGTTAAAATATATCAATAAGTATTATTTAAAAGGCCTGAACCCATGGATATATATCATAGGTGATCCATATACCTTTTTTCCAATATATATCTTTCTCAATTAAATCTCTTAATTGATATTCATCGCTAGCATTAAAAATTCCAAACAAATATTTAGTACATTTTGTCGGTCCTAAAGTAACTAAAATATTGCAATCTTTTAATTTTTTAAGCCTTTTAAGATGTTGTTCACGGAATGGTTCTCTCTTAATGATTGCGTCTTTACAATACTTCCCAAACACTACATACTTTTCCATTTTTAAAGATAACTAATAGAACAAATATATAATTAATAATTGCATATATCACACACAAATTGCTATCTTAATTAATAAGGACTTTCTTATAGTTAATTATGCTAACTGGTAGCGATCTTCTTGCAAAAGTTAAAGAACTTGGAGATGTCAGCAAGTCCGAACTCGTTCGTGCTTGTGGATATGTTTCAGAGAAGAAAAATGGAGGGGAGCGCTTAAATTTCACCGCATTTTATGAAGCACTTTTAGAGGCAAAAGGGGTAAATCTTGGTGATGCTGGAGTCGCTGGTATTGGCAAAGGAGGAAGAAAACTAAGTTATATAGCTACAGTACAAGGGAACGGAAATCTTTTGATTGGCAAAGCATATACTGCACTTCTAGATTTAAAAGCAGGTGATGAATTCGAAATTAAACTAGGTAGAAAACAAATAAGATTATTGCCAACTGATGAAACTTGAAGATAACAAAAAATTAATTTTAGATTTGATTTAAAAATTTTTAATTAGTTATTTTTTAATCACTCAATTTTTTAAGTTTTTTTTGATCTGCAGCTAAACGCATATCATTGCAAAATTTACCAACATTATTAACAACATCTTTTTCACTTGAACTAGAAATTCTTTTTACAAATGCACTTCCGATAATTACTCCATCTGCCCCCCATTCACGAACTTTATTAACATGTTCAGGGGTGGATATTCCGAAACCAACAGCAATTGGATTATTATTTATCTCTTTTAATTTAGCAATAAGATTTTCTACTCTACTTTCCATTTTGTTTCTCTCCCCAGTAACACCAGTTACACTTACTAAATAAGTAAAACCTTTTGTATGATTGGATATCTTTTTCATCCTTTCGAAAGGAGTAGTTGGAGCAACCAATAAAACCAAGTCCATAGAGTGATTACTAACTATTTTAGAAAATTTATAAGCTTCCTCTAAAGGGAGATCAGGAATTATTAGTCCAGAAACTCCAGCATTGGAAGCTAACTCGCAAAAGTGTTCAAATCCAAAGCACAATAGAGGGTTTAAGTAAGTAAAAAGTATTATGGGAATATTTAATTTGCTTTTTAAAGACTCTAAAAGTTCAATTACTTTTTTTGGTGTAGTTCCTGACTTTAATGCACGAGAGGCAGATAGTTGAATAATAGGCCCGTCTGCTAAGGGATCACTATATGGAATTCCTAACTCAATAAGGTCAGCACCATTTTCTTGTAACTTTAATAAGATCTCAGATGTTTTTTCAATATTTGGATCCCCAGCCATTATGAAAGGCATCAAAGCTATTTTTTTATTATTTTTTAACTCATAAAACTTCCTATCCACCTTTGATAAAGCTTCATTTTTAGTAATTTGCATTTTGCTTTCTTTCATAAAATTTAGATTTTTTCTTGTTTAAATTTATGAATTTTTTTCTAAATCTTCCATTAGTTTTTCCTGCTCTTCCTTTGACAATGAATTGAACTTAGTTTCCAGTTTATCACTAACAACTTTTTCGTACTCTTTTCTATAACGCTTCCTTTGTTCCATAAAAGTCATTTTTCCATTAACAACCCTATAAACATAAGATGATACCCAAGTAATTACAATAAGAATTAATGTACAACTTGAAATAGTACTTGTTGTAAAATTATCGATGCCAAATTGTGGTGCCAAGTTGTAACTAATTAATCCTAAAATAGAAACTAATATTCCTATTTGTACAACTTTACCTTTAGTCAACCATTTACCCTTTACCACTTCCTCTTAATCTGAGATTTAAAAATGGAGAAAATATAATTAAACCTGGGAAAAAAAGAAATACTAGTCCATATATTCCTAATCTCTCGAATTTGCCCATAACATTCCATCTATTATTCATCCAATAGAATAGTACTAGTGGAACAACTAATAAATAAACAGATATAACACCAAGATAGGCAATTAATGTAGCGAATGAATTATTAAAAATATTTTCCATTTTGATTTATGGCTTCTTAGTTAAAACATAACAATTATTGAAAGTTATCGTAAGAATTAAAAATAAATAATTAAAAAATGGGAGTGGGGGGACTTGAACCCCCACGAGCTAAAGCGCTCGACGGATTTTAAGTCCGGCGCGTCTACCAATTCCGCCACACTCCCAAGGGTTTTAGCGCATATTTATTGTAGCTGGTCGTCTAAAATCTTCCAAAAAACTGTAAAAAAGTGTTGATTACGGAACTTGTGGATCAGTTAGATCATGCAATAGCAAGATCCTCAGACCATTCTAAAGAGTTCACTTGAGCAGCAAGTTTTTTGTCTGCTTCGTGTAGGTACTTTTCTGTTACATGTGTTTAGAAATGACCTATGTAGTCAGCTCAGCCACATACACAATGGAGTAGATAGATTATGCAAGGAAGGAAGGTTGATTTATTTTTTACACCATTCACCATCTAATGAATTTAGGTAGTCTTTAATTTCCTTATAACCCAATTCAGAAGACTTAAGATAATTTGAACATGCCTCTTCTTCCTTTCCTAGTTCATAGAGGGCATCACCTTTATCAGCATAGAACATACCTTCCTTTGGCTTTATTTCTATTGCTTTATTGAAGTGTATTAAAGCATTATCATAATCTTCTAGTTGACTATAAGACCAACCAATATTATTTTGGGTATTTGCTTTATACATTTTTCCATCCATAGTCATTGACTTTTTAAAATCATTTATAGCTTCCTGATGATTACCTAATTCTTGATTAGCTATCCCTCTGTTGTAGTAAGTAGCGGGATCTTTGTTATAAATTCCTATAGCTTCAGTAAAAAAATCTAAGGCTTTTTGATAATTTCCTTTGTCCAAATGCCTAAAACCATTTTTAAATGCAATATTGTATTTATTCCAGTTTGTTGCGTGTACAGCTGTTGTTGGTGAGATTAAATGAAATAAATTAAGTGGCAAAACACCAACTGTTATAAGTGATATTGGAAATAGAAATAATCTAAAAATAGATTTCGCTTTCATGGACTTCTTGAAAGATTTATAACTTAAATTTTATATAAATTTTGTTTTTTTGAACAACGTTTATAAGGTCTTTTATATATTTATTTATCATCGATATTTTAATTTTAACTTTTCTAGTCCAACACTTATAATTTACGCTCGAATTCCTGCTGATCTTCTATCTTTTTTTCGGTAAGCATGCTCGATAGATAATTTTGCGGATTAACTATGTATCTTCGTACAGTTATAAAATAAAAAAGGGACGAGCTTTTTAAACTAATCCCATCCACTCTTTTCTAGAATCCTCTGAAGATTTTAAGTCCGGCGCGTCTACCAATTGCCCACGAACCCAAAAGGAATTTACAATTTTTTATTGAAACCGAAAGTATCCCATTTAATAAGAAAATTGGGAAATTTAAACTTATGTTGAATGGTAGGATGCATACAAATTTTTTAATTTACTATCCCATCTACTTGCCATTTTAAAGTTTCACCAGCGTGTAATGGTTTGATTTGTCCAACGATATTTTCCTGTTCAAAAACATCAATAAAATCTACGATTTTATTCGGTTTAGACACTAATTTTATTCTTTCTTTATTTGGGGGCACATTATAAAATTTAGGACCATTCAAACTTGAAAACTTCTCAAAATTATCTAAAGCATTTTCCTCTTCAAATACTGTTAAATAGCTTTCTAATGCTACTGGGGAATTAAAAATACCCGCACAACCACAAAAGGCTTTCCACTTTCTAAGATGTGGAGCCGAGTCAGTCCCTAAGAAAAAACATTCTTTCCCACTTGTTGCAGCTTTCCTTAATGCTAGTCTATGTTTTTCCCTCTTAGCTACTGGTAAGCAATAAAAATCGCTATTTAAGCCTCCAAAAAACATTGCATTTCTATTTATATGCAAATGATGTGGAGTAATAGTAGCTCCAATATTATTTTCTTGAACAAAATCCACTGCATAAGAGGTGGTTATATGTTCCAAAACAATTTTTAATTTTGGAAATCTTTTAGCTATTGGTGAAAGTTCCCTATCTATAAAAACTTCCTCTCTATCAAATACATCTACTTCAGTATCAGTCACCTCTCCGTGTATTAAAAGAGGCATTCCAGAATCTTGCATTAATTCAAAAATCTCGTATAGATTTTCTATTTTTTTAACTCCATAACTTGAATTTGTCGTAGCATTAGCAGGATATAATTTTGCGGCAAAAAAGACATTATTTTTGAACCCACTTATTAGTTCCCTTTTATCAGCCTCATCAGTGAGATACATAGTCATTAATGGTTCAAACTTAGAACTTCCTGGTAACGCTTCAACAATAGTTTTCTTATATGAAATTGCACTATCAATAGATGTAATTGGAATTTTTGTATTTGGCATGACGATAGCTCTTCCGAAATATTCTGATGTAAAAGGAATAATATTTTTTAATACAGGGCCCTCTCTTAAATGTAAATGCCAATCATCAGGTTTTAATATGGTTAATGTCTTCAAAATTTTTACTATTTAGTCAATTTTAACAACAAATTAAATTTGACAATAAATTATAGATATTCGAGGATAGTTATTAATCAATTTTTAAAGATTTAATTATCTAAGCTAGATCTTAAATATGAGTGATTTTTTATTTCCAATAATAGAAATAATATTAGGAGTAATTTTACTTTTTGCAGGAGGAGAGTTCTTCATAAGAGGAGCCATAAATTTATCTTTAATTTTAGGTATACCTCAAATAGTAATTGGATTAACAGTTGTTTCTCTGGGTACGAGCTCTCCTGAGTTATTGGTGAGTCTAAGTTCAATTTTAAAAGGCAGTGATTCCCTTGCAGCTAGCAATGTAATAGGGAGCAATATTTTTAATGTTCTCGTAGTTTTAGGTATTAGCTCATTAATAAGACCACTTAAGGTAAAAAGCAGAATAGTCAGGAGGGATGTTCCTCTTTTAATGGCTATTTCTTGCGCAGTTTGGGCAATGTCATCAACAGGCCTCTTAACATTTCAAGCAGGAATCTTTCTAATATTTTGTTTATTGTTAAATACAATATGGGAAATTAATACCATTAATGAGAAAGGAGATGATACAAAAGATGCTGAACCAGAGATAGAAGAATTGGATGATAATTACAAAGGGAAGCTAAATATTTTACTAAAGTTGATATTGGGAATATTTCTTTTAAGCTTTGGTTCAAATATCTTAGTAAATGGTTCTCAAACTCTTGCTTCTCTTTTGGGGGTAAATGAAATTATTATTGGATTAACTATTGTTGCCACCGGAACATCTTTGCCCGAATTAGTAACTTCAATAATTGCTGCATTTAAAGGTAAAACAGATCTTGCGATTGGGAATGTAATAGGAAGCAATTTGCTCAATCAACTTCTAATCCTTGGAAGTTGTAGTATTTTTTCAGGATTTAAAGGCTTAGTAATTGAACAAAGCCTAATAAAAGTTGACCTTCCCTTTATGGTTTTAACAACCTTTGCATGCTTGCCAATCTTCTGGAGTAAAGGAAAAATCTCCAGAATTGAGGGATTTATTTTGTTTAATCTTTATATTTTTTACATTCTAGATAAGATACTTTTCTTGAATGGATTTAATTATCTTTCTGAATTAAGGATAGGTTTGTTTATTTACTTTTCATTACTATTAATTTTTCTCTTTGCTCAAGAAAAATTAAAATTTTCTGAATCATAATTTTAGTCGTACATAGTCACAAATTCTTCTGAGATAGTTGGGTGCAGAGCCATTGTAATATCAAAGTCTTTTTTGGTAATACCTGCATTTAATGAAATTGATACCATTTGAATAATTTCAGATGATGTTTCTCCGAACATATGGCATCCAAGTACTTTATCAGTTAATTTATTAACTACTATCTTTAACATACATTTTGATTTATCATCTTTTAAAGTATTTGACATAGGCGTAAATTTACATTTGAAAATTTTTATATTTTCCTCAGAGTAAATCTCTTTCGCTCTTTTCTCACTTAAGCCAACTGTAGAAATTTCAGGAATCGTGAAAACGGCCTTAGGGATATATTCATAATTAACTTTTCTTTTTTTGTGATTAAAAAAATTATCTGAAAAAACTCTGCCTTGTTCTATTGCTACTGGAGTTAAGTGTGGTTTATTTATGATATCTCCAACTGCAAAAATATTAGCGTTGCTTGTTTGATTAAGTTCGTCAACTTCTAAATAGGAGCCATCCATCTTGAGATTTAAAAAATCCAAATTTAAAGGCAAAAGATTTGGTTCTCTACCTGTGGCAATAAGGATATTATTAGTTAGGATTTTATGTCCAGAGCATAAGGTAGACTCCAAATTCCCATTAGCTTTTTTTATAGAATTTAATTGATTTCTGAAAATTATATTTATTCCATTAAAAGTAGTTGATTCTTCCAAGCTTGAAGATAGATCCTCATCAAAACCATTGAGCAAACCTTGGCCCCTAATTAATTGAGTTACTTCAGTACCCAAATTACTGAAGATAGAGGCAAATTCACAGGCAATATATCCGCCTCCAACAATTAATATTGTGTCAGGAAAACTATCTAATTCAAAAATATCATCACTAGTCCATGCCAATTCTTCCCCAGGAATATTCAATTTCTTTGGTTTACCTCCAACTGAAATAAGAATTTTTTTTGAACTTATTTTATTTATAATTTCCTTTGTTTTTGGACAAATTATCTCTAATTCATTTTGAGTTTTAAATCTCCCTAATCCCTCAAAAATAGTTACATTCAATTTATTTAAAGAATTCCTATGTACATTACTTAATCTGGAAACCTCCTCTCTTACATTCTTCAATAGAATATTTGATTCAAAACTAATACCTTCATTTTTTAATCCATAGCCTTCAGAAGAATACATATTTTTTTTACTTTTAGCAGCATAAACCATCAATTTTTTAGGAACACATCCTCTTATTACACAAGTTCCTCCTATTTTATTTACTTCTATGATCGCAACTTTTGCTCCATAACTAGCCGCACGTTTAGCCGCTGCCAGTCCACCAGATCCAGCGCCAACAACAATCAAATCAAATTCAAATTCCAAGACTTTTTTAATCATTTATTATAGCGTTAGATTATAGCTTTAATGCAAATGATGAATGGGATTTTGACATGGGATGATTTAAATAAGTTTGAAATTGATGATCTTGATAGAGTCAATGGTTTTAATAATTCCTACGCTGATTTAAGATTATTTGGGCATACTGAAAATGATGTAATAGTTACCTTCTACAGGGATAGACATTCATGGTGTCCTTATTGCCAGAAAATATGGTTGTGGCTTGAGTTTAAAAGAATTCCGTACAGAGTAAAAAAAATAAATATGTTTTGCTATGGTCAAAAAGAAACTTGGTTTCTTGATAAAGTTAGATCGGGTAAATTACCAGCTATTGAATTTAAAGGGCAAGTTATCACTGAAAGTGATAATATCATAGTTTTTTTAGAAAATGAATTTGGAGCGCTTGGGTCTTTTATAACATCAAGTCACCTAAAGAAAACTCGAGAATTGGAAAGAGAAATTTTCAGAGCTTGGTGTAATTGGCTTTGCCGAGAAAACTTTAATTTCATAGACAACTCTTTTCGAAAAAAAAGATTTAAGGAATCTATTTCTAAATTTGATGAAATCTTAGGCAGTTCAGAATCAGGATTTATCGACCCAGCAGAATCTACTTCAAGTGAATTTGTGCCTGGTATTGGAGATATAATTTTTATTCCTTATATGGAAAGAATGAATGCTTCTTTAACTTACTATAAAGGGTTTAATCTAAGATCTAATTATCGATATATAGATAAATGGCTTACCCTTTTTGAAGGGACGAGTGCTTATAGAGGAACTCAAGGAGATTTTCATACCCACTCTCACGATTTACCGCCGCAGATGGGTGGATGTTATAAAGAAAGCAATGAAAAACAGATTTCTTTCTCTAAATCAATCGATACTGGAAAGGGGCTTGGCAATTTTGAATTTAATAACAATTATGATTCAAAATATTGCGCTAAATTTGCCCTTAAACGAATAATAAAGCATAAAAATAATTTAATAAAAGTAAATCCAAACGATAAAGAATACTTTGAAGAATCATTGAGATCAGCCTTAACTCATATGATCACTGGTGAAGTAAGAATCCCTGAGAAACTTTCAGGAAAATCTCTGAGATATTTAAGAAATAGAATCTCAGTTCCAAGGGATATGCCAATTATTTCTGCAAGATTATTAAGGCAATCATTAAATAAAATTGAATTACTAGATCAAAATAATGATGTAGATAGGATACCTCTCAATCATAGATATGATCAAGATCCCAAGAATTTCATTTCTAATTAGCTATAAATTTTTTCTTGAATCTATTTGAAGTAAATCTCTAATTTTTTGAACTTGACTTGCAATATTAGGATCGATAGACAATTTTTTTTCAACTTGTTCAATAGCATACATAACTGTTGTATGGTCTTTACCCCCAAATTCATCTCCAATTCTTGGCAGGCTTAAATCAGTTCCATGTCTCATAAGATACATGCCTATTTGTCTAGCTTGACTTACTGGTTTTCTTCTACTTGAACTAATTAATTCATCAGTAGAAACTTTAAAGAACTCGGATACTTTAGCAATAACTTGTTTTGGAGTTACAACTACTCCAACACTATTAGGATCAAGCATTGGAGCAATTGATTGGACAGTCATTGGCAAGCCTGTAATTGAAGCAAAGGCAACGGCTCTAGTAAATGCCCCTTCTAATTCTCGAATATTTGAAGTGAATCTTCCTGCTATAAATTGAATTAAATCTCTAGGAAGACTCATCCTCTCCTGTTCTGCCTTTTTTTGAAGAATCGCAGTCCTTGTCTCAAGATCAGGCGGTTGAATATCTGCAGTCATACCCATTGAGAACCTAGAAATTAATCTCTCCTGAATTCCTGACAATTGATTTGGAGGTCTATCGCTTGCAATAACTATTTGACTGCCTGATTCGTGAAGAGCGTTGAAAGTATGAAAAAATTCTTCTTGTGTATACTCTTTACCTTCTAAGAACTGTATATCGTCTATTAGTATCAAATCTACATTTCTATATTTATCTCTTATAGCTGTCATTCCATCTCTTCTGATACCACTAATAACATCGTTAGTAAAGGTCTCTGTAGATACATATTTGACTTTTGCTTCAGGATCTATTTCAACTCGATAATGACCTATTGCCTGCATTAAATGAGTTTTACCAAGACCTACTCCACCACAAATAAATAATGGGTTGAACTCTCTCCCGGGAGATTCGGCAACGGCTAAAGCAGCGGCATGAGCCAATCTACTATTTGGACCTACAACAAATCTTTTAAAGACATAACGTAAATTTAAGCCGTTAGGATTTTTGGATCGATTTTTTGAAGAAATTTCTTGACTACTATTAGAAAATGATTTGGTTTTATGATGAACTTTCTTTTCATCACCGTTATCTTTATTTGTGAAAGCGCTGCTGATATTTGTTTCAGATTTAAAAACAACTTTTACATCATGACCGCAAATATCTTTTGCAGCTTTTTCGATAGTTCCACAATAATTCTTTCTTAACCAATCACTGGAAAATGTATTTGGAGCAATTAAAGTCAATAAGCCATTCTCAAAACAATTAAATTTAGCAGGCCTAATCCACGTCTCAAATGAAGGCTTACTTAAAGTTTTTTGGAGTGATTGTTGAACTTCCGCCCAAATAGGATTAGTTGCTTGCAAAATTTTATTCTCTAGATTATTAATCTAGTTGGAATTTAATAATTGGCCATTATCAAATTGTAAGATCACGACAAATTTAAAATTAATTAACAAAGTGTCATCTAAATTTATAAAAAAAATTTTTATTTTTTTTCAATTTGCATATAATTAATTTTAAAACTCTATAAAGTATTGGATAAAGCATTACTTATTATCATGGCGAAATGGCATGGTTTTGGAAGATGCAAAACAAGATTATCGAAAGATATAGGTAAAAGTAATTCTGCAAAAGTACAAAGTGTGATGACCAAACACACTATTTCAGTCGCAAAATCACTCCAAAAAAGTAACCTTATTGATATTTCTATAGCCATATCTGGTCTAGGAAGGAAAAATTGTAGACGATGGTCTAGAGAATTAGGTATCAAAAAATTTAATTTACAGGGGAAAGGATGCTTAGGAGAGAAAATGAAAAGGCAAATAATCATCAACAAAAAATTTTGTACTCAAAATAAGATCAAAAATATTATTTTTATTGGAACTGACCTCCCGGATTTATGCCATCAAGATTTATTGAAAACTTTAAAAGAGTTAAAGCAAAATGATCTTATTTTAGGACCGTCTAATGATGGAGGGTATTGGCTTATTGGTTTATCAGAAAAAACAATGTCAACACATCTGTATTCACCCTTTATTAACATTAAATGGGGTACTAAAAATGTTCTTCAAAATACAATTGATAATTTTGCTTCTTCAAAATTTAAATATAAATTTTTAGATAAAAAAATAGATATAGATACAATAATTGATATTGAAAATAGAAATTAATCAACTTGTCTAAAATCTCCATTATTATTCCAACTATCAATGAGGCCAATAATTTGCCCTTATTGCTTTCAGACTTGTCAGTTATTCAAAAAGAGGGAGAAATTATTATTGTTGACTGTGGAAGTGAAGATAAAACTATTGACGTAGCAAATATTTATGGGGCGAAAGTATTTAAATCTGAAGAAAGGAATCGAGGTTTACAATTAGATATTGGGGCTAAAAATTCAAAAGGAGACTGGCTTATATTTTTGCATGCAGATACAAGATTAACTCATGATTGGTTTAAAAAAATAAATTTTATTTTAAAGGGAGACAAGAATTATATTTACTATTTTACATTTAAAATTAATCACAAAAAAATAATTTATAGAGTCTTAGAGATTCTTGTAAATTTTAGAAGTCAATATTTTAAACAGCCGTATGGTGATCAAGGTTTAATAATTCATAGAACTATTTATTTTAAGAATAATGGTTTTAGGAAGATACCAATAATGGAAGACATAGATTTTTTAAGGAGATTAAACAAAAAAAAAGATTTAAAACAATTAAATTTACCTATTTTTATAAGTTCAAGGAAATGGGAAAGAACTAATATTTTTCTCCAAGCACTCAAGAACTGGAAATTTAGAAGAAGGTGGTTAAAAGGCGAATCAACAAAATCTATATATTCTGATTACTACAAAAATAATTAATTTGCATACCAAAAGGCACATTTAGAGCCTCTTGGTTCCAAGGTCCAACCTTGTCTTTTGTAAAATGAAACGACTTCCGCATCCGCAAAAAGGGTGACTTTTGAAATGCCAATTTTTTTTAATTCTTTTAGAATATATTTCATTAATTCCTTACCCAATCCTAGTCCTTGATAGACAGGATTAATTGCCACATCCCACACTGTTGCTTCTAAAATTCCATCGCCAGTACATCTAGCAAACCCTACTAGCCTGGGGAATTTATCATCGTGACGCCATAACCCAACCACTAAAACACTAAAATCCAATGCTCTTTTAACTCTCCTTATTGGTCTTCTGCTCCAACCAACAGTTTGCAAAAGTTGATCTAACTCTATTAGATCTAACTCTTTACTTTTACTACATACAAAAATTTCGTCTTTATTTTTTTGAGTGAATTCATAAGAATTCAAACCATAAATATCTAGAAGTTCATCTCTTGATATACTGTTCGAGTTTTTTATTGATGACCCTTGGTTTCTAAAAATCATTAAAAATTCGCAAATCCTTTTTGTTGAAGCTCAGAGAGCTGAAAATATAAACCTTTTTTAATTCTCAATTCATTATGTGTTCCCTCCTCAATTAATGATCCCCCTTTTAAAACTAAAATCTTATCAGAACTTTCAATAGTTGCTAGTCTGTGAGCTATGACTAGTGCAGTTCTTTTTGTAAGAATTCTTTCAAGATCTTTCTGTAAAGTAGCTTCTGTAGAAGGATCCATGAACGCTGTAGCTTCGTCCATTATCAAAACAATAGGATTTCTTATCGCAACTCTTGCTACTGAAAGAAGCTGTCTCTCTCCCGAAGAGAGATTTCCCCCTCTTTCTCTAAGAAAAGTGTTCAAACCTTCTGGTAATTTTTTCAATAAGCTGTTTAATCCTAACTCTTTGCAAACATTTTCTAATTCGATATTGTCTATATTCGCATTTAGTTTCAAATTATCTGCAACATTTCCACTAAATATAAATGTATCCTGTAAAACAACCCCCAGCATATTTCTAAGAGTTGCGATAGGAATATCTTTTATGTCTATATCATCAATTAAAATTTGGCCTGATTGAGGTTCATATAATCTACATAACAATCTAATTATGGTTGTTTTACCTGAACCAGTTGGTCCCACAAAAGCTACATGCTCTCCTGGATGGATCAAAAAAGATAAATCCTTTAAGATATGTTCACCTTCTTTATAAAAGAAATTAACGTTTTTGAATTCAATTTTTCCTTTAAATTTGTGATTTTCACTTAAAACATCTTCTGCAAAATGCTTTGCGGAAATAGAATCTTTAATCTGAATTTCTTCATCCAATAATTCATTTATTCTCTCAACAGCTGTAAGTCCTCCTTGAATTTGAGTAAATCTTTCTGCAAGCTGTCTTAAAGGTTCAAAGAGTCTTTGAGAATATAAAATAAAAGTTGTTAATGTACCTAAACCAATATTTCCAGAAGTAACAAGGTACCCTCCAACCGCTAAAACCAATGAAACTGCTGCAAGAGAAATCCATTCTATAAATGCTGAAATACTACTGTCATAAAATATTGTTCCATTTACAGCTTTCTTATAAGCAACTCCAGTATTAGAAAATTTCTTGCTATTAAAAGCCTCTCTTCTAAACATCTGGACGACTTCTAGACCTTGAAGATTCTCTTGAAAATCAGAGTTAAGTTGAGATAGCTCTTCTCTTACTTGATAATTAGCCTTTCTATAGCGTTTTTGAAGCCAAATAATAAAATATGAAACTGGAATCTGCGTTAATAGCAATAAAATAGCAAGTCCTCGATCAATTGACAGCATTGTCAAAGAAATTACTATAAGGCTAACAAAGTCAGCAATTACTCCGACTGCCCCACTCCCAAAAACCTCGGATAAAGCATCAACATCATTGGTTAATCTCGTTAATAACTTACCAACAGGCATTTTATCGTGATACTTGAGAGATAATGATATTGAATGATCAAAAAGTTCTCTTCTTATCCTGGCAGTTAATCTCTGACCAACAGCTTGGATATTGTAAGTTTGGTATCCTTGCAAAACCAATCTAAAGATAACTGTTAAAAATAAAGTAAGGATTATGGCATTTATTGACTGCCCAAAAAAAGTTTTACTTAGCCAAACATCTGTACTTTCGTTTTTAAGAATAGTAATTGCTTGACCTACTAATAGTGGTTGAATTGCTCCAGAGAAAGATACTGGTAGCAATACTATTAAAATTAAATAGATTGTTTTTTTATCTTTAGTTAAATATTTACCTAACTTTTTAATCCTTCTAAAATCATTGAAAAACATTTAGCTAGTCATCTATAAAGCATTAGTTGATTCTATTGATAAAATCGTATCTTTGAGATGATCATCATCTAACCTCATTGATAAGGGATTACCAATTAGTATTGCAGTTGAGTAAAAAAGATCATCAATTTTGATTAAACCATTTTCCTTAAGAGTTTTTCCGGTCGCTACCAAATCTACTATTGCCTCTGCCATACCTGTAATAGGACCAAGCTCGACAGATCCTGTCAAATGAACTATTTCTACAGGTATATTTAATTCATCAAAATAAGATCTTGCCGTTTTTGTAAATTTACTTGCAACTTTACAATTCGCTGGGAGATCAGTTGGTTTGGAATAATTGCTATTGTTCTTAACTGCCAAAGACATATGACAACCCCCAAATCCTAAATCTAATAACTTTGCAACTTTCAATTCAGATTCGCGTAAAACGTCATATCCCACAATACCCAAATCAGCCTGACCATAACTTACATAAACAGGAACATCTCCATTTCTTACTAACAAAGCTTTAGCCCGCTTGCAATTTGATTCAAAAGTTAGTGATCTATTATTTTCGTCCAACGCATCAGAGAAATCTAACCCAGCTCTTTTGAAAGTTGAAATTGAATCTTTTAGCAGAGCCCCTTTTGCTAAAGCTATAGTAAACATAGATCAATTTCTTCCTAGCATTCTTCATTCTAAGTTAACAATGGAATTTAATAAAGCTCAAAACATAATAGGGCTAAAAGTTTTAAATGATAACATTATTTGGTTGTGGGTAAAAGATAAATCTGTGGTAGTAATAGATCCATCTATTCATGAGCCAGTAATTCGATATATTGAGGAAAATAATTTTCATTTAAAAGCTGTTCTTCAAACTCATCATCATTCTGATCATATTGGAGGAACGAAACATCTTATTGAAAGATGGCCAAATGTTGAGGTGATTGCTTCTTCAAAAGAAAAAAAGCGAATACCATTTCAAGATATATCTGTAGAAGATGGAGAAACTTTGAATATTTTAGGTGAAGAAGTAAAAATAATTGAAGTTCTAGGGCATACAAGCTCACATATTGCTTTCTTTTTAAATGGGGAAAATCCTGTACTTTTTATTGGTGATACATTATTTTCTGGTGGGTGTGGAAGAATTTTTGAAGGAACTTATCAACAAATGTATTCTTCATTAGAAAGAATTAAGTCATTACCAAAAAATACTCTCATATATTGTGCACATGAATATACTAAGGGAAATCTATTATGGGCATTGAATCTCAAGCCTAAAGATCAAGATATAAAGAATAAACTTTCGGAAGTTGAAAAAAAACTCTCTCTTAATAAATTGACAATTCCATTTTTACTAGATGAAGAAATGAAAATAAACCTATTCTTAAGAGCAAAAAATTTAGAAGAATTTACTTTTTTGAGAGCAAATAAAGATTTATGGGTTTAAATAGATAGAAATTGTATTGAACAAATGTCTCCAAAGCAAGTAATTAAAACATCAAATGCTCCAGATCCAGTAGGACCTTATAATCAAGCCATAAAAGCTGGTAATTTTATTTATTGTTCTGGCCAAATCGCTATAGATCCAGATTTAAATGAAATAACATGTTTAGGTGATATTGAGAAGGAAACTATTCAAGTTTTAAAAAATCTCGCAGCAGTTCTTAAAGCTGGCGGAGCAAAAATAGAGGACGTAATAAAAACAACTATTTACTTAACCGACCTAAGTAATTTTCAAATTGTCAATAGAATATATAGTGATTTTTTCAATGTAAAGAATCCTCCAGCGAGGGCCTGTGTGGAAGTTTCATCTCTACCTAAAGGAGTGTTAGTAGAGATAGATTGCGTTGCCTTTCTAGATTAATTTCTAATTATTGAGAAATTTTAAATATGATCCAAATCTGAGCCATATTTGTATAGATTATTAATTGGTTATTCCTCTTTAATCTATGACAGCAGCAAAGCTTAATATAGATGAATTAGAAGCAGGCTATCCCCTATTTTGTAAGGCTTTAAGACTATTAATTTTAAAAGGTAACTCAGTTAATGATATAAAAAAGACAGTATGCTGGGGGCATCTTGAAACTTTAAATAGATGTTTACCAGGAAGATATAAAGCTCCCACATATTTAATGGCATTAATCAAAAGAGATATTGCAAATCCAAATAATTATTAAAAAACTAATCTTCCAAATAAAATTTATCAATATCCTTTGAAAATTCTTTTTCCTTATCTGATATTTCATTATTATCTAAAAATATTGAAAAACTTACAAAATTCTTACCGAAGCTGATATTTGGATAGATATCCCTTTCTTTACATAATTTCTCAATTTTCCCAATGAATTTACTAATTTTTGAGTACTGCTCAAAATTAAATCTTTTTTCGATCCTCAAAGGTGATTCTCTTTCATTCCACATTTAAATTGTTTATTCAGGACTAATTACACTATACCTTCAACAAAGTTTCTCAAAAAATTTTTGATGTTAAAATTTTTAGTCACACTCCCAATAATCAATAATACCGCCAATTGTTAAATCAGTTTGAACTTCTGGATTAGGGCATGCAAATCTAGCTGCGGAGCCACTAGAAGTAAAAACCCAGTTACCTTCTCTAGCTCCAACAGGATCAACAGCAACTAATTTCTTTCCTTTATTATTTTCTAAAATTCGTAAATTCATATGACCTAGACCAGCGACTCTTTGAGTACATACCATCCTTCCTAATACCTTCATAATTTCCACAATTTCTGTCCTCCTTTTTTATGACTTGTCAGGATCCCAATGATCAATTATTCCAACAATCGTTAAATCGCTTGGATAAGATTTGCTTCCCGCTGCTTCTCTAGCAGCAGAACTTCCAACACAAATAACCCAATCTCCTGGCTTACAGCCAACAGCATCAACTGCAACTTTGTTAGAAGAACCGTCTAATACAACCTGCAGATGTTTATGTTCAAAACCAGGAATCCTATTAGTAGAAACAAGTGGTTTTACAACCTTACAAATTAACATGACTAGTGAGCCTCCTCTGTTTTTTTATCTAAAGACATTCCAATAATTTGTGCGGAATGAATGTTGTCCCTATCTCTAATAGTAGAGCAAGTATGTAACAAACCTTGATCAACTAAATTTTTATATCTAATTGATATCGCATTATTAACTCTTTCACAATCTTTTATTGCCCTATCTTTTGCGCCAGGTACTTTACCAGAATAATCAAATCTAATAACTACTGGAATTGGTAGATCAAGAGAAACATTTAATCCAGTGAAAATCTTAACTCCTACATCTAAATCTGGAGCCCCTTCTTCAACTGTATCTAAATGAGCAAAATAAGTTAAATTTCTTAGATGTACTTCTTTAAAACCTATACCTACTCCAATAAACCTCTCTGCATGTCCAATATCTTCATAAGAACCATTATGAAAACTCTTAACATAATCAATTTGAGAAATATTATTGACAATTAATTTATACATAAATTTTTCCAGTCCATGGAGTTTATCTTTTGAAGATTGCTTAGAAATTATCTGGCAAATTTCTCTTTCCGCATCCTCTTTTGAAAAATTAATTGTTGAATTATAAATTTCTAATGTAGAAATTGTTTTTTCTAAATCTATATTGCCATCTTTAGTTGATAAATGTATTTTTAATGAATCAGTATCTGTATCAAGTCCAATTAACATTAAATCTACGGAAGCCCCGCAACAAAAGCTATTCTCTACAGCCTCTTTGAAAGCATATAATTTATTTCTACCTTCTTCTGCAGCTAACTCGTCATTACTCCCATGAGCTGCGCATCCCTGATGCAAAGGATCTACAGAACTAAAATGATAAGTTACAACTTTTAAGTACCTGGTATCTTTATGAGCTTCATTAGGAACGTTCTCTCTATATCTTTTATGTTCAGTTTTTACCCATCGATTAACGGTATTTTCAATATCGAAAAGTGCTCCAGCATGGGATCTTCTTCTTACTGAACTAAAAGGTATTCTCATTACATAAGCAACTGAATGAGCTAATCTTCCATCTGAACAAGGAGTTATATCAAGTAAATGTATTCCACAATCTAAAAGAAATTTTTCAAAGTCTTCCGCATCCCTACTTCCAGCCGCACCTTCAAGTGGATCATTGTTAAAAAAATTGTCGCTAAGTTTCTCATGCTGTTTAAAAGCACACCATGCATATAAAGCTCTCATATCAAGGGGTTTTACCCAAGATTTATCTAATACATGTAGGGGTAAATCTATTCCCAAATTATTTCTTGATATTTTCTGAGCCTTATTTATAAAATCTTGGTGATGTTGAATTCGAGCAATTTCCTTGAGAGTTGGAACAATTTCGTCAAAATCACTTTTTATTTTGCTTTCATACTTAAATAGATTTTCATTTTGAATATTATTTGTTAATTTATGAGATTTTCCAGAATTTCGGAAATTATTTGCTTCTTTAGTTTGTATATGGATATTTTCAGTAAAAGTTTTCATTGGAGCGGTTGGCCCCAATGTGAAGTTCTTGGCTTTAGCCAGTCCTCTTAAAGGCATTATTTACTTAACCTCTAGCACCACCTGAAAAGGTAACAAGTTGTCCTTCACGAGTATTACCACTAGATCCAGTTATCAAGAAATCTGGTTTTTCTGTTTCCTCATTTCTTTTAACTTCCATAGGGGGCATTGCACTCATGAATCCTGCTCTTGATGGATTTCTCTTTCTAGAAGAAGCTCCCTCTGTACCTGTTACCTTATCACCGCGATCCCAATCGTCACCTGTTACGTTTCCCACTGATTGTCCTTCACCAGTAATCCTTGATGCCATTCTTTTCTCTGGTGTCTTAGCTGCACGGTCTGTCTCATCAATTTCCATTTTTTGTTTATAAGTTATATTTTTATTCGGTTCAAATCTAAATTTTTCAGTCCCAGTGACCTTATCAACTGCCATATCAAAAGGTCCTGTTACCTTTGAACCATTTTCATATTCATTACCCGTAACACCTTGAGTATTTTTTTCAGAATATTTGTCTCTTGATGGGGATTTAACAGAGAATTCGTTCCAAGAGTTACCTGCTGACTTTTGTGGATTCGCATAAGCACTATCATGTGGAGGATTATCACAAGCTTGTGAGAACTGATCTCCACCGACATATGGAGTACCTGTTAAATTCTTACAAGCACCTTTCTTAGCACCTGTCATTACTCCGCCAATTCCTGGTTGTTGGCCTGTAAGTCTGGCATTTGAATTATTTCCAGAATTAACTGTTGCTCGTAATTTCATATCTTCTGAAGTTTCATTATTACAATTCTCATTAATCTGATCTAAGCCTGCGTATGGTGTTCCTGTTAAAACTTTGCATGAACCTGGTTCATCTCCAGTTACTATTTTTGAACTTCCTGTCATAGTACCACTTATTAAATTTGACTTTGAAGAAAGACTTAAACCTACTTTTCTAGCTTCTGGTTTTGGTTTTGAACCGCAAAACTTCTCATATTGTTGAGATCCTATGTACTCATCACCAGTTACATTCTTGCAACTCCCATGTTCATTACCTGTCATAAGGTCTGATCTACCTACCCCTGTACCAGTTACATTATTCCCATTAAGAGTGTTGTAACTGCCAACTTTTTCAAATGCTTTACCTTTTGGATTTGGCTCTGAGCCAAGATATTGATCTCCAGTTAACTGATGTCCAGAACCTGATTCATCTCCAGTAACCAGGGTTGATCTACCAGGAAGTGATCCAGATACTTTTAATCCATCAGTTGTAGTACTATGTTTAACCTTTGAAGGATTTTTAGGAACATCACCACAATACTTCTGTGATTGATTAGCAGATACATATTCAGTTCCTGTTAGGTTTTTACAAGTCCCAGGCTCATCGCCTGTGACCCTCTCAGATCTACCAACTTCATTTCCAGTTACTTTATTACCTGATGTTGTAGAGGTAACAGTAGATCTAAGTGGCTGTTTATAACTTGGTCTATCTTGACAAAATTGATCAACTACTTCTGATCCCATATATTGAGTACCAGTTACAGTCCTGCATGTACTTGCTTCATTACCTGTAGTTTTCACAGATCTATTAGCTTGTGTTCCAGTAACTATTTGACCTGAATCAGTTTCACTTTTACCAACTTTCCAGCTAGCATCTGCAATATTTTGTTTGGCTCCATTCTTATTTGGACCACATGGTCTACATTTACCATTACCTTTTTTGCCTGTGGCACCAGTTTTACTTCTTAGCTCTCTCACTCTCTGAGAAATCTCTCTACTACTTAAATCTGGGTCTCCCCTTCTAGCTAAAGAAGCTGCACTGGTATTTTGTTTAGTTGCTGATTTACCATGCTTGGATTGAGCTTCTCTTCTAGCCAAAACAATATCTCTACTTGTATTAGTAATAGGCTTTCTCTTTTGTTTAATTCTTCTTTTAACGTTTGGTTTTGATGTTTGAATTTCTGTATTTTGTGAGCTTTGAACTTCCTGATTTTTGCTTATGGAAGTTTTAACTGTGTTTACAGGACTTTCTTTTTTAACATCAGTACGAGTTCTATCGGATGAAGTTATTGCTGATTTACCATGAGTAGACATTGCTTTTCTTCTCTCTATTACTAACTCTTTACTAGATAAAGTTGTTGAAGAAGACTTTCTACTTACCTGGGTTTTTGGGATATGTTTTGTAACTGGTTTAGTAATATTTTGATTATTCGAAGAAGACTGAGTACCAGAAATCTGTATATCTTGAGAAGATCGAACTCTATCTTTAGTAGTCGAAGAATAAGCAGCAGCTTTTTTACCGCTATCACTCATCGCCTTTCTTCTTTCTAATGCAATCTCTCTACTGGTTTTTTTTGACATAATCTTCAAATGTGAAACTCTTTTGAAAAAACTTTCTCCAAAAATATTTTTTGGAGAAAGATATTTACTACATAAAAGTAGATTTAACGTCCTTGGAAAACTACAAAAGCTGTTCCTTGGCTTTGAGTGTAAGCATCGTATCCGATGATTCTTACATGATGATCAGGGTATGCTCTATGACATGCCTCTAATTCACTTACAACCAAGTTAAGGTCTTTTTCCCCAAAGAATGGGAGCTTCCAATAAGACCAATAAGTTTGCATACTTCCACTAGGATGAACATGCTCAATAACAGGACTCCAGCCTTGAGCAATTATGTATGCAATTTGATCGTATATTTCCTCCTGGGTCATCGGTGGTAAGAAACCGAATGTTTCCAGGGTTGCAACTGTTTGATAGTCGCCTACTGTGCTCTGGAAAGGCATAATTAATTTAAATGTGAATGAAATTACTCGTAATAGAACGAGATTTGTAGAAGTTTGAGGAGAAGAATCTCCTCAATTTTGAAATCTGGTTTAACCTTGAACGTCTAGTTTGTCGACGGTATCAAATTCAAACTTAATTTCCTTCCAAGTTTCAAGAGCGATAGCTAATTCAGGACTGTGTTTAGCAGCTTCCATAAGAATGTCTCTACTCTCTTTTTCGATTTCGCGACCAGCATTACGTGCTTTTACGCAAGCTTCTAAAGCAACTCTGTTGGCTGCAGCTCCAGCAGCTGAACCCCATGGATGACCATGTGTTCCTCCACCAAACTGAAGACAAGAATCATCTCCAAAAATCGCTAGGAGTGCAGGCATATGCCATACGTGAATACCACCTGATGCGACAGCAAATACTCCTGGCATTGAACCCCAATCTTGATCAAAGAAGTTACCTCTTGATCTATCTTCGGGAACAAATGACTCTCTTAAGTTGTCAATGTAACCAAGAGTTGTTTGACGATCACCTTCTAGTTTTCCAACAACAGTTCCAGTATGTAGTTGATCGCCTCCGGAGAGTCTCAAACATTTTGCTAGAACCCTGAAATGGATACCGTGTTTTGGATGTCTATCAATAACAGCATGCATCGCTCTATGAATATGTAGAAGCATGCCATTTTTACGACACCAGTTTGCTAATCCAGTATTTGCAGTGAAACCGCCAGTTATATAATCATGCATGATGATTGGCATATCTAGCTCTTTTGCAAATTCAGCTCTTTCGTAAAGTTCTTCAGGAGTGTTGGCAGTACAGTTTAGGTAGTGACCCTTAACTTCGCCAGTTTCCTGCTGAGCAAGCTTAACTGCTTCTGCAACAAACTCAAATCTTTCTCTCCAACGTTGGAATGGCTGAGAGTTTATATTCTCGTCATCCTTCGTTAAATCGAGACCACCTCTAAGGCACTCATATACAACTCGACCATAGTTTTTACCAGATAATCCTAATTTAGGTTTAATGGTACAACCAAGTAGAGGTCTTCCATATTTGTTTAAACGATCTCTTTCAACTACGATTCCATTTGGTGGACCACCGCAAGTTTTGATGAAAGCGATTGGGAATCTAATATCTTCTAGACGTAGGTGTCTTAGAGCTTTAAATCCAAAAACGTTTCCTACAAGAGATGTTAGTACGTTTGTAATAGAACCTTCTTCAAAAAGATCTAAAGGATATGCAATAAAAGCATAAAAAGCTTCAGGGTCTCCAGGAACGTCTTCGATTCGATAACAACGTCCTTTATAAAATTCTAAATCTGTAAGTAACTCGGACCAAACTGTTGACCAAGTACCTGTTGAAGATTCAGCGGCAACAGCTGCTGCAACTTCTTCTCTGGGAACACCTTCTTGACCTGTACATTTGAAACAGGCTAGTAAATCGGTGTCTAGGGGTACATATTCTGGAGTCCAGTAGGTATCTCTGTACTCCTTTACCCCTGCGTCATACTTCTTACTCATAAGGATAAATTTAGGTCTCTGTAGGGAAAATAATTATTGTGCAAAATTTATAAATTTTTTGCTTTATTTATTAGTCCTTTTGACCAAGAAATTCACCGTTACCAAGAGCTGGTTCAACTTCTCTATGAGGACGAGCAATAATGTGAGCTGCAACTAAACCGTCACCAACTCTTTCACAAGCATCAGCACCAGCTCTTACAGCAGCGTTAACTGCTCCTGTTTCTCCTCTAACTAATACTGTGACATAACCGCCACCTACGAATTCACGACCAATAAGGCGAACTTCTGCAGCCTTTGTCATTGCGTCAGCTGCTTCGATTGCAGGTACAAGTCCGCGTGTCTCGATCATGCCGAGAGCGATACCCATTGTTTCTGTAGCCATTGTCTACTAATTACTAAATGTGGAATGTTCAATCCGAAGAATGCTTCATTAAGTACTTATAAGTCAAGCGTTTTCGACAAAATCTCCATTAATGTTTTTTCTATCATTCATAAGTTAAACTTATCACCCTTGGTACTATTGATATGTCAATACTTATGCAAATTAGTTAGTGCATCAAAACATACTGTTGTGTTAAGAAAAAATTTACATTATGTTATTTCCGTACGAGGCAGGCCCTGTCTACACAGGTGTGGAATGTTCAACCTTTCCTGTCTCCGTATCTAGCTTTGAAGTAAGATAATATCCTCAATAAATTTATTTATTATTTTGAACCATCCAGTACTGACTATTGCGAGTGGCAACAAAAATAAAGTTTCTGAAATTTCGGCAATGCTGGATGTTTTGTCTTTAAGGGTTCAGAAGCAACCAGAATATTTAAATGTCGAAGAGACTGGAGACACATATTTTGAGAATGCGCTTTTAAAAGCAAAAGCAGCTGCTTTAGAGACAAAAACCTGGGCATTAGCTGACGATTCTGGACTTGAAGTAGATGTTTTAGATGGTCGACCAGGCATATATTCTGCTCGATATGCCAAAAACAACTCTGAAAAAATTAAAAAATTAATTAATGAACTTTCTGATAGTCCTTACAGGAGCGCGAGATTTATAAGTTGTATGGTTTTATGTGATCCCTCAGGAAACTTAGTGAAGGATTCAACTGGAATATGCTGGGGAGAAATTCTTAAGACTCCAAAATATCCAAATGGGGAGTTCGAATCTGTTTTTTGGGTAAAAGAAGCTAACTGTGTTTACGGTGAGCTATCACAATCACAACTAAGTAAGTTAGGAAGCAGGGGTAAAGCCGCCAGAATTATGTCACCTTACCTCAAAAAAGAAATTGGTTTAAATTAAAAAATTCTCAATAATTTGAAATTTCATCAATTGCTCTTATAGCAGCAGCTGCTGCTTCTTCTACATCTCCTTCTTTCCCAGCGAGAGTTAATCTACCAAAAGCGCCAACTGCCTTTACATCTACAACAGTTATATTTGATGCTTTTTCTGCTTCATTTGCTGCTTTTAAGACATACCCAGCTGGTTCGGTTTCTAATATAAACATGCTCATTCCAGATTGAATCATTGATCCACTTCTGTTTTGTCTATTTATTAAAACAGCATGGTCTGGAGTAATAGCTCGAATAACTTCT
>CACNQT010000014.1 GCA_902622705.1 uncultured Prochlorococcus sp.
AAAAATTAAATTCTAAATAAAGGGTTGATATTTAATTGAAAAATTTAATTTCTAGCTGAACTTTTAATGCCGATATATAGAAAATAATTTTTTTATATCAAAATAATTTGATTTATAGATCTTTAAATTTTTAAATTACCTTTTGGCTGTAATTTATATTTAATAGATTTATTTCTCATCACAAAGTGGGCATTTTCAAAAAAGTTCTTATTTTTTCTTCTGCCATCTCATTAGTTCTCTCTCAAGAAGCGATTGCTTCAAAAAGATTGAGCGGAGCAGGTGCTACATTTCCTTCGAAAATTTATACTAGGTGGTTTTTTTGACTTAGCCAAATCAGGTGGACCAAGGGTTAATTACCAAGCAGTCGGATCGGGATCTGGGAGAAAAGCTTTTATAGACCAAACTGTAAACTTTGGTGCTTCTGATGATCCTATGAAGGCTAAAGATATAGCAAAGGTATCAAGAGGTTTAGTACAGATTCCTATGGTTGGAGGAACTATTGCTTTTGGTTATAACTATGATTGCGATTTGAAACTTACTCAAGAGCAAGCAGTACGAGTTGCAATGGGTATGGTTAAAAATTGGAAAGAATTAGGCTGTAAATCAGGAAAGTTAACTTGGACACATCGTTCTGATGGTTCAGGAACTACTAAGGCTTTCACAAACTCTATGGAAGCATTTTCACCAACATGGACTTTAGGAACTGGTAAATCTGTTAAATGGCCTTCAGGTGTTGGTGCTAAAGGTAATTCTGGAGTAGCAGGTGTCATTCAAAATACTCCAGGCGCAATTGGTTATGTGAACCAGTCATATATAAAAGGAAATGTGAAAGCTGCTAAACTTTAAAATCTTTCAGGTGAGTTTCTAAAACCATCTGCAGAAGCAGGAGCTAAGGCTCTTAATGGTATTACATAAGATGAAAATCTTGCGGGTAAAAATCCTAATCCAACTGCAATAGGAGCATACCCTATCGCTTCATTGACATGGATACTCGCTTACGAAAAAGGTAATGGTAGAAACACCAAAGCAATCAAACAAGCCTTTAACACATTGTTAAGTGATGAGTATCAAGATAAGGCTTCATCTCTTGGATTTATCCCCTTAAAAGGGAATATCCTTTTGAAATCAAGAGCTCCCGTTGAAAAAATAGGTAGTTAAATTTTTTTAATAGATGTCAAATTATCATGACTTTCATATACCTTTAACCCCTCTTAAAGTCTTTTCCAATATTTAGTAGTAGATTTAAAGATATATTCTTTTTTTAATGGAAGAGAAATTAACTCTTTTCAAGAATCGTAAAAGGTTCGGGATTGAAAAAAATATAGATTTAATCTTTAAAAATACAGCCCTAGCCTTGTCTAGTCTTGTTGCAATAGTACTATTTGGAATTATTTTAGTAGTCTTTTTTCAGTCATTTGAATCCTTCTCAAGGTATGGCTTAAATTTTCTAGTAACTTCTGAATGGAATCCAGTAAAAGATGAATATGGAGCTTTTACAGCAATATATGGGACATTAGTTACTTCTCTTCTTTCATTATTGATTACTATCCCTTTAGGTGTTGGAACTGCGATATTTATTACAGAGGATTTTGTTCCGAAATTTGTCAGAGAAATAGTAGGTTCATTTGTTGAATTACTAGCAGCTATACCATCTGTCGTATTGGGATTATGGGCGATATTTGTTATGGAACCTTTCTTTAGAGAGTTTTTTGTTTTTTTACATAAATTCTTTGGTTGGATTCCTTTATTTAGTTCGGAGCCTGCTGGTCGGAATTCACTTTTAGCGATATTAATTTTAGTGGTAATGCTTTTACCAATAGTGACCTCGATAGCTAGAGATACGCTGAATCAAGTTCCCAAAAAGCTTAGGAATGCTGCTTATGGAATTGGTGCAAGTAGATGGAAAACTATATTTTCGGTAATTTTGCCTGCTGCATTATCAGGAATTATGGCTGGAGTTCTATTGGCGTTAGGCAGGGCAATGGGTGAAACCATGGCTGTAACAATGATTATTGGAAATTCTAATGCATTTAGTTGGTCACTATTATCTCCTGGATATACCATCTCTTCTATGCTTGCAAACCAGTTTGGTGAAGCCGATGGAAGTCAGGTCTCATCACTTTTTTATGCGGCTTTTGTGTTGATGATCCTATCTTTAGTGGTTAATATCTTTGCTCAATGGCTAGTTAAGAAATTTAGTCTCAAATATTAGATGATTATGAATTCTCTTTATTACCAGAAAAAACTATCACGAAATGTAGGAGATAAATTCTTTACTTCTTTATCAGTTTTTTGTGCACTCATTGCAATTCTTCCTTTGATTTTTGTGGTTACATATATTCTTATTAAAGGTGGATCTCAAATCACGCCAGAATTATTTACTCTAGAGCCAAATCCTCCTGGAGATGATTTAGATGCAGGAGGAATTAATCCTGCATTAGTTGGGACACTAGTAATTACAACTATTGCTTCACTTATTTCCATACCAGTAGGTGTTGGCGGTGGCATATATCTAGCTGAATACTCTAAAGGCGGTGCTTTTTCAAGGTTTATTAGATTCGGGGTAAATGTTTTAGCTGGTGTTCCTTCAATAATTGCAGGTGTATTTATTTATGCCTTAATCGTTTCAACAAAAATTTTATTTGGCAGTATGTACAGTGGTTTGGCAGGAGGTATGGCTCTTTCAATATTGATGTTGCCTACAGTTATAAAAACTACTGATGAAGGTTTAAAGTTAGTACCAAATGAATTAAGGTATGCTTCTCTAGGGATAGGAGCAAGTATGTATACTACAATATTAAAAATAACTTTACCCACAGCATTTAGATCTATTGCTACTGGAGTTGTGCTTGGAATCGCAAGGGCTGCAGGTGAAACAGCACCTTTGATATTTACTGCTTTATTTTCTTACTACTACATAGTAGGTATTGAAGATTTGTTTTACGAGATGGGCTCATTAGCTGTCTTGATATATAATTTTGCCCTTGAACCTTATGATGCTCAAAATAAACTAGCCTGGGCAGCTTCCTTTATTCTTGTCATATCAATACTAACAGTTAATATTTTTTCAAGGATATTGGCCGCTTTTACTGAGAAAACTAAGAGGGTATGAAATGATTAAAAACACTAAAAAGTCGCAAAAGAAAAACATTTTATCTCTTGAGGATGTTTCTATTAGTTATGGAACTTTTGAAGCGGTAAAAAATGTTTTTTTAAATTTTAAAGCAGGAGATATAACTTCACTCATTGGCCCTTCTGGTTGTGGTAAATCAACCGTTCTTAGAGCTTTGAATAGAATGAACGATTTAATCCCTAATTGTTCGTTAAAAGGGACAGTCCTCTTTGATGGAACTAATATCTATGACAAAAGAGTAGATCCAGTTGAAGTTAGAAGAAGAATCGGAATGGTTTTTCAACAACCTAATCCTTTTCCAAAATCTATCTACGAAAATATTGCATTCGGAGCAAGAATCAATGGCTTTACTGGAGATATGGATGAATTAGTGGAAAGTTCCTTGAGAAAAGCTGCTGTATGGAGTGAATGTAAGGATAAATTAAATGATAGTGGTTACTCTTTATCTGGTGGACAACAACAAAGATTATGCATTGCTCGAACCATCGCAATTGAGCCTGAAATAATTCTCATGGATGAGCCATGCTCAGCTTTAGATCCAATCTCTACATTAAAAATTGAGGAGACGATGCACGAACTTAAGAAGAATTACACAATAATTATCGTTACCCATAATATGCAGCAGGCTTTAAGAGTTAGTGATATGACTGCTTTCTTTAATGCAGTTGAATACGAAGATGGTGACGGAGGAAAAGTTGGTTATCTTGCAGAATTTGATTCCACTAAGAAAATTTTTAATTCTCCAAAAGAAAAAACTACTCAGGAATACATATCAGGTAAATTTGGTTGATGTTAAATTTTTACTTTTAAAAGGACAAATTTTATCTTTGATAATGATGAGGGGTAGACAAACAGTATAAATACCTATATAGTTATCTCGAATTAGCAAGTTTATCTTTGAAAAACTATCCTTTTCTTCCTTTCTTGATTTTTGCAGGGGCTCTCATAACAACTGCAACAATAGGATTACCTGTATTTACTTCATAATTTAAGAGTATTTTTATTTCAGGTAATCTTATGGTTTCAATAATAAATAAAGAATTAATTGGAAGTCCTCATAAAACCTTAATAAAGGAAAATTTATTTGACTTTATAAAAAAAAGAGAGAATATGTATCTGTGTGGGAGTGAAAAATCTGTATTAAAACCATTTTTAAAAGTGGTTAATTTCTAATTTATTTATCATGGATAAAACTAAAGAACAGTTAGAAAAATTAAGAGAAGTAGCAGAAGCATCTCTTACAAAAACGGATGAACTTCAAAAAGTTCTTGCTCAAATAGAAGCTTTAATGTCTAGAGAAGAATCACAAACATTATCAAAGAAGAAATAATTATTTAAATAATAAATTTAGGTTTTGTACTTTTAATTACATCTCTACAATTTCTTTGTAGTTATTAATTGGTTATGCAGAACCCGTTCCAAAGTTTTCTGTTAGGTCTCGAGGTCTTTACCTTCTATATGTAAAAGACCTCTTTAATTTATATGTTTTTATTATATTTTTATAACCTGCTTATTTAGTTGATTACTTTATAGATTTCTTTCAAGCAGACATTTACATCGAAAGATTCAGTATTGACAACCTCTAATCCTGTTTTTTCTGTAACTTTTACAGTCGCATTGCATTCGTCTTGTTTAAGAGCCATGTAACTCGGCTTTTTATCTTCTACGTCTAATTCAACACTTGATTCAGTATCTTCCTTATATTGCTCCATTACTAGTGTAAGTGCCTCTATTTCAACCGAAAAATTATCATTTGCTTTTGCCCCAGATGGTATGACAAGAAATGGAAATAAAATCAAGGCTATTAATTTTTTCATTTCTATAAAATGTGTTTATTTTTTTTATAACGTGGATTGTGTGCTAAAGAAAGGGGCATAACCTGTATGAATTTTTTATTATCTATTTTTGTAAAAAATAGATTAATAGAAAATAAATTAATTGATAAATAAAATAAACGAGACTTTTAAGTATAAATTGGTATATCTAAATGAAAAATTTAAGTCACTTCAATAGGATTTTTCTTAGGATTTAATCTCGATAATTTCTTCTTCAGAAACAATTGCCCATTTTTTAAATGATTTTTTGCAAGGATAACCTCCTGTTAAGTCTCCAAATGCAGGTATATATAAAACATTTTTATTCATATCCATTGCAAAACATCTAAAAGATAGCTTATCTCCATTGCTTTTTAAATAGATTTTTGGATGGTAATGTCCACAAATATTCAAGATTTGATTGTTTTCTACATTAACTGGCTCATGGCTAAAAGTAATATTTTTAGTTTTTCTTATATCAAAAATTTTTATATTTTTAATATCACAACCTACATCATGATTTCCAAGAACTAGTTCAACATTAATTTTTAGTAGTTCAGGAAGATCCTCAACTTTTTTTTGAAGAGTTTTATCTATTGAATATTTGCTGTGGAATAAATCTCCCAATATTATCAACTTTTCAGGATTATATTTTTTTACTATGTTTTTTATCCTTGCGAAATTGTTTCTATCTGAATTATTAGTAAGAGGTATACCATTTTGCTGAAAATACTGAGCTTTCCCAAGATGAATATCGCAAATTAACAACTCTTTTCTTTCTGGCAGAAATAACGCTCTTGAAGGAAGCATCTCTAACAATGTATCTTCCCAACAAAATTTAAAAGAACTTTTTTTCATTTAATCAATATATTTTTTAATAAGTTTTTCTACTCTTTTTTCTATTGGTTCATTGCTTAAAGTATTTTTAAGTCTTTCAACTAATAAAGGGAAAGCAAAAGGAGTTGGAGTTTTTATCTCGTTTAATAGCATTTTTAAATTTTTTAATCTTTCTAATGATCTAGATATTCTTTGATTTTCTAATTGATATTCTTTAACTTCTTGATACGATTGTTTTATCAATAGATGGCCTTCTTCATATTTAGTGAAGACATCGTAGAAAAGACTTGAACTTATTTGAAGTTGAGAGGAAGTTTTTGTTTTGGTTGGATTATTTTGATTTACAAGTCCGCTTATTTGGGCAATATTTTTAAATCTACGTTTGGTTAATTCTGAAAAATTAATTGCATTTTCTAGATCCTCTTCTAAATTTTTATTATCCAAAAAATAATCAGCTTCTTTTTTTATTATTGAAAATTCATAATCTTCTGCGGTGGTTAAGCTGAATCCAAAATCATTAGCAGTAATACTAAATGTTGATTGTTTTAATTTTGCCAATCTTAAAGCCCATAGAAAAGCAATTCCTTCATTTACAAATTTGCCATCAAGTGTAAAAACAAAAAGATTTGATAAATCCTTGGTTTTATATATTTCTATAAGGAATTCATCTTTCTTTGGAATATTTGAAAGAACTTTTTGTTTCTTCAATATTGGGCGTAAAGAATTTAGTTCTGGGTTTAAGTAATTTGAATTTTCTAATTCATTGCATAAATCTATTTCTTTTCTTAAATTTTCACAAAGTAGATCAGAAATTGCCATTTGACCTCCAACCCAAGCAGGAATAAGAGAATTTTTTTTTGTTGATTTTTTAACGTATAGAATCATATTTCTGATTCTTACAAATTGAAGCATTTTACCGGCAAAGTAAAAGGTATCACCAGGATTTAATTTTGAAGCAAAATTCTCTTCTAAATTACCTAAGGATTTTCCTTTCATATATTTAACACTCACGAATTTATCACTTGTAATTGTCCCAATATTGAACTTATGCATTCTTATTAAAGATTTATCTTTTACAAAATATTTAAAGTTTTCATTATTATTTTGTGATTCTTCTTTAACTATCTTTTTATATTTTGGGTATGCTTTAAGACATTTCCCTCCATGTTCTAAAAAGTTAAGACACCAATTCCAATCTTGATCTTTTAAGTTCCTATAACTCCAGCAATTTATAATTCTTTCTTTTTCAATTGTTGGATCAAAGCCATTTCCGCATGCCAAACTTATTAGATGTTGAAGAAGCACATCATAAGATAATTCAGGAAGTTTAATTTTTTCAGATATACCACTTTTTATTATTCTTCTCATTGCACTAATCTCTAATAACTCCAAAGAATTAGTAGGCATAAAAATTATTTTTGATTTTCCTCCTGGTCTATGAGCACTTCTTCCCGCTCTTTGGATGAGTCTAGCTAAATTTTTTGCACTACCAATTTGGACTATTTGATCAACAGGTTGGAAGTCAACGCCCAAATCTAATGAGCTGGTGCAGACTACCCATCTTATTAATCCGTCTTTAACTCCTTCTTCAACTCTTTGTCTATCTTCTTTATCGAGGGAGCCGTGATGGAGTGCGATTTTGTCTCCCATCTCTGGGAGAAGAAATTTAAGACATTGATACCATCTTTCAGATTGATTTCTTGTATTGGTGAATAATAAGGTGGTTTTATCTTTATCTAGTAATTTTAAAAGTGAAGAATGACTTCTAATTCCAAGATGCCCACTCCATGGAAAGGTCGTTTCCTTCTCAGGTAAAACACTTATAATTTCAATCTCTTTTTGAATATTTGTACTAATTATTTTAGGTCTAACGCCGTTCATACCCACTATTGCTCTTGCCGCTTCTTCAATATTTCCTATGGTTGCAGACATTGCCCATATTTTTAAATTTTTTATATTACCTCTTAGCCAACTTAAAGATAATTCGCACTGGTTGCCTCTTTTACTTCCCATCAATTCATGCCATTCATCAATAATTATTGATGACAACTCCTTAAACAGATTATTAGATTCTTTATTAGAAAGTAAAAGAGATAGAGACTCTGGAGTCGTAATAAGAATATTAGGCGGTTTAGCTAATTGCTTTTTCTTTTCATATGAGGTGGTATCGCCATTCCTAATTTCAACAGTGATTTCTTTATTAAAATGTAAAGCCGCTAATTGTATGGAATTTTTTAAATCTCTAGTTAATGCTTTCAAAGGAGTTATTAATAATATATTCACACTTTTATTATTTTTGGGATCTTCTATCTGTGATAAAGGTCCCATTAATGCAGCATAAGTTTTGCCGCATCCAGTAGGAACTTGTATTATTCCACTCTCTCCATTTAAAAATGCTTCCCAAGATTCGATCTGGTATGGTAACGGTTCCCATCCATTTGTGAAGAAAAACTGTTTAATTTTAGAAATTAAATTATTTTGCTTACTATTTTGCGTAATATTTTTCATGATATTTTTTTCATCAGTTCATAAGCATTCTCTAGGCTATCTGCATCAATGATTTTTTTATCTTTTCTCCATTTTGTTATTCTTGGAAATCTTACTGCTATGCCTGACTTATGACGTTTTGAAATTTGTATTTTCTCAAAAGATATTTCGAATACCATTTCTGGTTTCAATGATCGAACAGGGCCAAATTTTTCTATTGTATTTTTCCTTATCCATTTATCTAGCTCTTTAATCTCAATATTCGTTAAACCAGAATATGCACTTGCGAATTTAATTAATTCTTGGTCTTTCCATAATGCAAAACTATAATCTGTATAAAGACCAGCTCTTCTACCGCTACCGCCCTTAGCGTAAATTAGAACAGCATCCAGTTGCATAGGATCAACTTTATATTTCCACCAAATACCTTTTTTCCTCCCAGAAGCGTATATAGAAGTCTTTTTCTTAATTATTAATCCTTCAGTATTATTTTCTCGAGATTTTTCTTTATAATTTAAAACATCAGACCAATCTGCAGGATAGATTAAAGCACATATTTTGAAAATATCAGAGATATTATTTTCAGTTTTGTTTTGCCATTTTGAAAAATATTTTTCTAACTCAATTCTTCTATTTTCTAATTTAATTTCTCTTACATCTCTTCCATTAATCTCTAAAAGATCATAAGCAATAAAAATAATTGGATATTTTATTTGGATTGATCTAGTAGGAGATTTTCTGTTTATTCTTTTTTGAAGTAAAGAAAAATCTAAGGCAATTTGTTCATCAAAATCCCAAACTAATAATTCCCCATCAAGAACAAAATCATCTTTTATATGGGAAATTTTCTCTACTAATTCTGGGAAAGATTCATTTACTAATTCTTGGCCTCTTGTCCATAATGAAACATTCCCTGATCTTTTAATTAATTGCATCCTAATACCGTCGTATTTCCATTCAAATTGAAAATCATTTATTGAATGTTTGAAGATTTTATCTTCAATGTTATTCGCAAGAAGAAATGGAAATGGTTTGGAATTTAACTCTTGAAGATTGATTTTCTTGTTAATTAAAAATTCATATGAATCAATTGAAGGTTTAAAATTACCCATCAGCCTATGAGAAATAATCTCTTCATCAATATTAATTAGTTTTGATATTGATTTTGTGATTAATCCAATAGAGACTCCTACTCTAAAAGTTCCGGTAAGAATTTTATTAAAAATTAGATGGTTATCTTCAGGTAATGTTTCCCAAAGATTTTTAATTTTTAAATTTTTATCTTCCTCATCAAGTTTTGATAATTCAGGTATTGTTTTGCTTAGTAATTCATTGAGACTTATGTTTGATAATTTTTTATTTCTAGAAGTAGTTTTATTTTTAAGTAATAACGTTATTACCTCAGCAGAATCACCAACTTTTAAATAACATTCATCAATTAACCATTGAGGATATTCATATATTTGAGAAAAAAGATTTTTTAAATATCTTCCACTAATAAATCTCTTACTACTTTTTCCAGTTAGTAGATATATTGCCCATGAATTATTTATTGGTTCATTTGATAGAAAATAACTTTTTAAAACTTCAATTTTATTATTTGTACTATTAATTGAATCAAGATCCCCAAATAATTCTGAAAACTTTTTTAAGCTCATATTTATTTTCCGAAGAAAAGAACATTTATTGATTCCTTTTCAATTAAATATTTACTTAAGGATTCACTATCTCCATGATGAAAGAAAACATTTTTTGCTTTAGACTTTTTTACTACTTCCAGAATTCCATCCCAATCTGCATGATCAGAGATTGGGAACCCTTTGTCATATCCTGATCTTTTTCTTAGAGCTCTTATTGACATCCATCCACTAGCAAAAGCTGTTTGGATATTTTTGAAATTTTTTAGATAAGAGCCCTTACTTAAAGATGGCGGTAATAATATAAGACTCCCTTTAAGTTCATCAATATTTTTATTTTCGATTTTTATAGTTTCTTTAATATTAATTCCAAGTTCTTTATAACAATTGTTCATTTTATAAATACTTCCATGGGAATAGATATTCCCTTTAAAATTTGTTTTACTCATTTCGTTTAATAATCTCTGAGCTTTTCCAAGTGAATAACAGAAAAGCAAAGAAGTTTTTTCTGGTGAATTAGTTATCCATTTTGAAATATTATTTGCTACTTTAATCGTTTCATCCCACTTGAATATTGGTAAACCAAAAGTACATTCGCTTATTAAATAATCAGTTTTTACTATTTCATATTGTTTACAAGTCTCATCTTTTTGAAGCTTAAAGTCACCTGAAATTAGCCATTTCTCTTCCGCAAAAATAAATCTTATTTGACTAGATCCAAGGATATGACCAGAAGGATGAAAAGAAATACTTATGCCATTTATCTTGAATTCCTCTCCATATTCAAATGTCTTAATTTTGAGATTGTTTCCAACTCTTTCTTGAAGAAGTATCGCAGTCTCTCTAGTAGAAATGTATTCTTCACAGCCAAATGTAAAGTGATCAAAATGAGCATGGGTTATTAATGCTCTTTTTATTGGCTTACTTGGATCAATCCAAATATCAGCAAGTTCACAATAAAGATTTCCATCTTCATATCTAATTAAATCTTCTTGTTTTGTACTCAAAACTCCATCTCTTATTATTGAAGTTAATTTAGCTAATTATGCCCATGCTTGTTTAGATAATGCTATGGCTGAAATTGTTAGTAAAGCAATAACTACAACTTTGTTGCTCCAATTAATCATCAATGAACTAATTCTGTTAGAAGGCACTCTATTAGATAGCGAGGTGTTTTTATGATTTATTATGTGTTGATTTTCATTATTTTCTAAGTGATTCATATTTTTAATCTTATTTATTAATTTAGATTCGATAGTAGAGAGTTGTTCTACTTGATTTAATAAATCAATGTCTTCTTGTCTTAATAAAGAATTTAATTTTTTAATTTTAACTTCGTTCTTTATAAGGAATTCGTCAACTATCTTGTCTGTACCTAAGCCATCCTTGATTTTTAGAAGGATTTCATTTCTTTCCCAAGATTTTTCTAGAGAGTTTAAAATTTGTATTAAGCTCATATTAAGTATTTTTACTTATGATAAAATATTATTTTTTTCTTCTGTGGTTTATTCTTTTAAGAAATCAGAAAATATAGTTTTATTTAAGATTTGCGTATGAGCCTGTTTGCGAAATAGTTTATCTTTATTTTTTTATCATTTTTTTTTGAACTGCTTTTAGCTTTGACTTTATTTAAATTAATCACTTCATCTGAAACATTTTTACCAGTCTCAAAATAACTTTTAATTTTTTCTAATTCATCTTTATTCAATCTTTTTGTTGCACCTTTTGCATTAATTCCAAGTTTCTTGCAGGCTAATAATATTCTATTACTCTCGACATTTAGATCTTTAGCAATAGTAAAAATTGGAGTATTGAGAGACATTATTTTCTTTACTATGAAATTTATTATTAATAGTATATTTATAAATTAGTAATTAATTGCATTTTTAACTATTATTAATTTCAAAATTTTTTAAATCAGGCAACCTTATCTTCAAAATTATTTAAATCTTCAAACTTTTTTTTCATAGTTGGGTTATTTTTAGTTAATTTCTTTACCGTTAAATCTTGAGATTTGCTATCAGCGGATAATAGGTGTTTTTTTGAGAGAATTAAAGCCTCTTTAGTTTTTTGTAAATGGCTTATTGATTTATCTATTTCTGAAATTGCATCATTAAATCTATCTTGGGCTAGTGATACATTCTTACCAACTGCATTCTTAAATTGCTCTAGTGTACTTTCAAAATTTGTTATGTCGTAGTTCTCCCTTTTCATCAAATCAATTTGTGATTTGTATTTTAAAGTTTCCATAGAGGCATTTCTTAGTAGAGAAATAATTGGCAAAAAGAATTGTGGTCTAATAACATACATCTTTGGAAATCTATGAGAAACATCTACTATCCCCGCATTATATAATTCACTATCTGGTTCTAGAAGCGATACGAGTACTGCATATTCACAAGATTTTTGTCTTCTATCTTTATCCAATTCTTTTAAAAATTCCTCATTTTTCCTTCTATTAGTGCTACCTTCGCATTCGTTCTTCATCTCAAACATTATGGATACGATTTCAAGATTATTATTATCAAATTCCCTAAATATATAATCACCTTTACTTCCTAGGGTGGCATCATTATCCTTTTCAAAATATGAGTTTTTAAATGCGGTAGCGCGATTAAGATTGAATTGGGTTTCGCAATGGATTTCTAAGGTTTCGCCTACCATCTTTGTAGATAATCTAGATTTCATATCTCTTAACTCTTTAATAGTCAGGTCCCTTTCACTAATTTTGCTTTTAAATTTTTCTTCAATTAATTTTTCATTAATTGAGCTTTCAAGCCTAATTTTTTCTATGGAACTTGTTAAAGATGAGTTTTCTTTTTCTAAATTAGTAACAGCTTCATTGACTCTATTTTTTAAAGATAATTCTGAAATTAAAGACTGGTTTTTAATTTCATTCTTTAATTTGTCTAATTCATTGTTAAGAGAGTTAATTTTATTTGTTGCTTGATTTTTTAAATCATTTATGGCACTTGCTTTCTTCTCTTCAACGATATTTAATTTAGATTCAAGAACTTTAATCTCATTATCCTTAATCCGGTTTTGCTCTATTAACTTTATTTTTAATTCTCGCTTTAAAATTTCTAAAGATTTTCTATTATCCTCTTCAGCCAATAGAAGTCTTTCTTTTATTTGTCTATTGAATTCCTCGTCTTTTATTTGAAGAAGTATTTCTTCAAAGCTGCTGGGATCAATTCTGAAAGCTTTTCCGCATGAGGGACATTTTATATCTTTCATTTTTTAATTACGAAATTAATAATAGAAAGGATTAATATTCGAATTATGTAAAAGAATATTATTCTTGTTTAAGAATAATCAATGATTCTTTGTTACGCATTAAATAATAAATAAATATTGAATGGAAGTTATATTAATCCAGATTCTTTAAGAATATTAATTTTATTTGCTAATTCTATATCGGCAGAAGATATTGAGCGATCTAAGGTTTTGTGAGAAGAAACTGTGTAACCACTATCATCAACAAATTCATCTTCTGAATCATTTAATTGCACATTATCATTTTGTACATCTCTGAAGTTATCAGATTTGTATATATTTGATTTATTAATAT
The DNA here is from genome assembly GCA_902622705.1 of uncultured Prochlorococcus sp. Lineage (GTDB taxonomy): Bacteria > Cyanobacteriota > Cyanobacteriia > PCC-6307 > Cyanobiaceae > Prochlorococcus_A. The sequence goes on from CACNQT010000014.1 coordinate 13,480, forward strand.
TGCTATATCCAAAATTTGCAATTCCTCTGGTATCTAATGCTTCTTCAACTAATATTCCAACAACTTTAGATCTACTTATAGATTCGCTCTTAGATATTTCATCAATGATTTCAAGGACCCTTTTTCTAGGTAGATATCCTATCCTTTTAACTTTATTTTCCATGAAAAATTATATATGTCGTTATTGTAACACTTCTGTCAAATGTGGTCAGATTTTTATTGATAGTACATATTGTAAAATTAAAGAATATAAAAGTATAATTTTAAAGTACTTTCATAGAAAGTTATGTCTTGATTAGTATTAGGGTATTTTATATATTCCTCTAATTTCTCTTTTAGATTAGGTCAAGATTTTAAATCCTTTCTTATTTAAATCCTAAATCTTATGAGAGATAAACTTTATGACAATGCTGATAGTTTTGCAATGTCATTTGACGAAGAATGGAAAAATATTGATTGTGAGGATTTGCGATTAAAGATAGATAAAGTGTTTGAACTTTTATCTGACCATCCTTTTTTAGTTTCTAATCCAGAAAATGCAAGAAAAATGGCTGAATTTAGGATATTTTCTTTAAAAAAGTTTAAATAATTGTTTAAGTTTAATTTTAAATACTCATGATTTACAAATTTGGTGAATTAAAAAATCCCTTGCTATATAAAAATATTACTATGCCTATGATTGGACCAATGCCAAAAATAAAAAGAACTAATTTTGCAGAATTTTTTGTTTGCCCCAATTCTTGATTTTTCTTATTTGACTTTGGTTTTAATTTTTTAGTTTTTTTGTTTTTCATGAGTGATATTTTACTACATTGAAACTTTAAAAAATATTTTTGATGTATTTTAAATCTTTAAATTTTTTAATTTAATCAAATTTACTAAGGGGTCATAAAAACACAATAATGTATAATTAAAAATATTAATAAGCCAATATGAGTGCAACTAAGAGAGAAGAAGTAAGTTCTCACCTTAGATACATAAGGTTAGAGCTTAGAGAGATGCATCAAATGCTTATCAAGGATGATTTGTTGCCAGATCTTAGTGAAGCAAAGGAAGTACATGCACAACTAGACGCTTTACTAGATTTGTTATCAGACAAAAGAGTAAAAAATATGAAAGGCCAACTAGGAAAATTTTAAATCCTTTAAAAGAATCATAAGTAATTAGTGGCTGATTCTATTTTTTTTCTATTGTCATGCATCTGCTCTAGTTTATTGTATATTTCTTTGATTTGAATTTGTAATAGATCAGTTGAATTAATATTGCTTAATGCTTCCATTGCTGATAGGAGACTTTCCTTCGCTTCAATCAAATGTCTACATTCCTTACTGCCTGCTTCGTATGACATGGTAAATTAAAAAAACTCATTATCACAAATATATAAAAAATTGTTCGGTATAGCTTGATACTCTTACTAAAGGAAAGCTTATTAATGTTATTTCTAATACAGAATAGACCATTATTTTTACTAAAATTTAAAAAAAACTAATGCAAGAAAAATCTAAAGATTACGAATTCTGTATTAAATTAGCTCTAGATAACGCCAAAAAAAGGGTTGCTATACTAGATAATTCTGATAAAAAATGTGTTTTAGAAGAATATAAAGAATGGATTAAGGATGGTTTCAATAATCATACAGTTTTACTCCTTAGAGAAGATCCAATTATCTAAAAAAATAACTATTTTAATTGTTTCCGTTAGAAGTAACCTTATATAAAAAATATAGGCTTAAAATAAATGTAATTATTAGGATTAAAGTTAAAGCAGAAAAATTATAGATCATTATATCTTCATAACTATTTTAACTATACCCGGGTTGATTATATTTTCCAAGAAATTCAGTCTTCCTTAAAAAGTGAAGAAATAAATTCCTTAAATTCTTCTTGTTCTAAAGTGATTTCTTTAGCCTTATAGTTTTTTAATTTCTTAAATATCAAATCTATTAAATATTCTGATTTTGGAGTCATAATATTAAAATTTTTTTTCTAACAAATAAATTTTCTCTTCACCAATTTTGTCTGGCGTTGTTATTTTGCATCCTTTATCTTTTTCCATATCACAATCTTTTGTTGCAGGAATAGATTTCCAAGTGCAAATTTTTTCTTGAGAATCTTCTTTTAAGATAATCCATCCATCATTTAAGTATTCTGAAATCCGATCGTCTCCACAGGAAAACTTTATTTCCATTCTTTTCTTTTCTGAGTCAGTATTTGCGTTAATATTTTCTTCTAAATTAATTATAGGGGTGTCTTTTTTTAATGATGTTTTACAAGAAGTAAAGAAAATTAGGATTAAAAATATTTGTGATAATTTCTTTATTATTTTCATTTTTTAATCTTTTGATGATTCTGAGTTAATTAAATTATAGTTTATTTTGATTCTATTAATTTCAACAGTTGATCCATTTTATTCATTAATGTTTTCACTTCATCTGGCTGCGGTAATAATAATTCTTCAGTAACTGATAAATGCATTTTTTTTAAGTTTTGTCTTAAATCTGTTAAATGCATTTTTACTTTTTCTTTTTTTTGTTGTATGTCAGTCATTGGATTAAAATATATTTAATTAACTTCAAGTAATTATTATAGTAATTTTGTTGGTTATTGATAGCAAATGATCAAAATTTAATTTTTTATATTTTTAATTTCATAAATTTCCTCACCACCATAACAAAAATTTGTTGATAACATTCTTAATTCTTGCTTATTAATTCCAGTTAAATTTTTATTTTTAATAATATAATCTTTAGCAATTTTTTCACAATCTAATTTACTTTTTGCATGTTTGATAACAGGATAAAAATATGCCAAGGTAGATATTATAAAAAGAAAAGTTAGCAATGATTTTTTATCATTTTTGATTAATTCTTTGGTTTTCTTTTTGGCATTTAATATTTTTATTAGAAATTTATCTGGAAATCCTATTTGAACAAATAAAAGCTCTACCCACCATGGAAGATTTTTATCTTTCTTCCTATTTGAGTTTGGAGTTGTCTTCATTTTTTTATCTTCAAAATTTTGATTTCTAAATTCTTTGGGATTACTTTTTTCTTTTTTATTCATATCTTCGAATAATTTATTTGGAATATAGAGGTTTTATTTTGATTTGGAAACTATATTTTTATTTTATAAGTTTTAATTTAAATTATCTATGAATTTGAGTATTGTAAATTTGTATTTAGAAACAAAATTTAAATGGCAAAGAAAAGAAGAAAGTTAAATAAGGAATTTGAGAAGAAAATATATTCATCAAAAAAAAATGTAGAGTTAGTTTTAGCCAAAATTTATGATATCAATGATGAAGATATTCAGAAGGAATATATGAGCGCTTTTAATGAAGTTGTTTACTTATATGATCAATTAAAAGAAAATTATCAAGAAAAAGGATTTGATGATAATTCAGAAAATCTTTTAATAAATTATAAAAATGCATATAATCTTTTCGAATCAGAATTTGAAATTTAAATTCTACTTACCTTTTATAATGAAATACAGGTATTTCGATTAGGTTTCCTTTTTGAAGATTAGATCTTTTCTCTTCCAAAAGTTTTATACACGTTGATTTTCTTTTTTTATTTTTGCAAATTTTTTTTATCTGGTAATTAGTAAGTGAGAATGATTTATCTTCGAATATAAATAAAACAAATATACTTAAGCATAAATTTAATGCTAATTTCATGGATTTTATACTAAGAATTTTAACTCTCCTTTATTAAACTACTTATTACTATAAATATCTATAATCTCTTTTAATTCATCTTTGCTTAAGTCTGTTGAAATAAAAACTTCTTGGGCAGTTTTTCCTTTTCTTGCAATTGCTTTATATCCGTTTATAGTTTTTACTGATAATCTTAAAATCAAATTTGAAGATTTACCCCTTGCTCTTGATATTACAGCCGGAGTAATTGTTTTGATATTTTTGTTCAGAGCTAGCTTTTGGAGTATTGGAATTAGACCCTCTATATTCGTACTATGATTTATAACTAACCTGCCCAATTTTTTTTTAATTAATTCTATTTAAAAAATTTAGTTTTCGGGAAATTAAATTTAGATCAGATAATGAAAAAAATTTTTGAAGTTCTGTTATATTAATATTAGTAATTTAAAATCTAATGATTTTTCAGATTGGATGGGCTGCATTAGCTGCAATTTTTACTTTTTCTATCGCAATGGTGGTTTGGGGGCGAAATGGTGATGGATCTATCGACATATGATTAGATTTTTAACTTATGATGTATATTTAAACAATTTTCTTATTACTACATCATTCGTTTTACTAATATTTATAACTTTTGCTGTAATTTATATTTCTTATATTTCTTGGAAAGATAAAAAAAGATTAAAAAAATAAATACTATTGTTTTTTATCTTTCTTCTTATCCTTTATTTTTAGTTCTTCAATTAATTCTTTTGCCTGTTCCATTTTGGAAATAGTACTTTTGTAAATTCCGATGTCTTTTTCTGCTTTATTAGTGGATAAATTTAATATTTCAAAGATATCAGAGAGTTTTTTATTTGACGCTGTTTCATTTCCCTCTATAAAATCTGTTGAGTTTGAAATTATTTTATAAATTCCTAAGTTTAATATTCTTGAAGGATAAAGTTTGGAAGTGATTTTTTCTTTTAAAGTTTTCAATATATCATTAGATGATTTTTCCTTGAATTCCTTTTGATATTTTTGAGAGATTACCTTGATTTCCTCGGCTTTAAAATTTGTAGAACTACATAAAGATTCAAAAAGAAGATCCAAATGTTTTTCAGGTTTGTATCCTTTCGTTAATTCTTTGAATGTTTCTGTGAGACCAACACAAAAAAGATTATCTTGGGTAAATTCATTTTGATGATTTAAAAGATTAAGTTCGACAAGCAATTCATCAACTATTCTTTTATATAAACCTGGAATCACGTAGGGAAATTGTTCATGAAATAACTTTTTGCTATCAGAAACAGTCAATTTTTCTTTCAATTTTTTATATGTAAACCTTAATAAGGTTAGCGTATGTTGACTCAATATCGTTAATATCTAATAAACAGATAAATATTATTATGATCCCTTTAGTTTTAGAAGAATCTGGCGGTAGTGAAAGAGTCTTTGACATTTATTCGAGATTATTAAGAGAGAGAATAATCTTTTTAGGAGAACAAGTTACAAGTGAAACTGCTAATAGAATTGTTGCTCAATTATTATTCCTCGAAGCAGAGGACCCTGAGAAAGATATCTACATGTACATAAATTCACCAGGAGGATCTGTTTATGATGGATTAGGGATTTTTGACACAATGCAGCATGTTAAGCCTGATATTCATACAGTATGTGTTGGTTTGGCAGCTAGTATGGGTGCTTTTTTATTGGCTGCAGGTACTAAAGGTAAGAGAAGTAGCCTTAGACATTCAAGAATAATGATTCATCAACCACTAGGAGGTGCTAGAGGGCAAGCCAGTGACATAAGAATTCAAGCTGATGAAATTTTGTTTTTAAAAGAACGACTTAATACAGAATTATCAGAAAGAACTGGTAAGGATTATGAAACTATTAAAGAAGATACTGATAGGGATTTTTATATGTCTCCTAAAGAGGCTGTTGAGTACGGATTAATAGATCAAGTTTTAGATAAAAAACCAGTTAAGGTTTAACTTAATAATTGAGGTGTTCTTTCTTTTTCAGGAATTTTGGTGAATTCGGAAAGAATACTTGTGAATTCTTCACCATTTAATGTTTCTTTTTCTATTAGTAATTCAACAATTTTATCCATAGCTTCTCTATTTTTACTAACTATCGAATAAGTTTCTCTATAACATTCCTTAACCATAACTCTCACGCTTTCATCGATTTGCTTTGAAATTGAATCAGAAACTTCGCTTCTTGTCATCAAATCTCTACCAACAAAAACTTCCTGATTTCCACCCTCTAAAGCAATTGGACCTAAATTACTCATTCCAAATTTAGTAACCATTTGACGAGCCATAGAAGCGACTTGTTGAAAATCTCCCCCTGCACCAGTAGTAATTTCACCTTTGCCAAAAACAACATCTTCAGCTGCTCTTCCTCCCAATGCACCCATTATTCTTGCTTTTAGTTGGGCTCTACTGACGAGAGTTTGTTCATCATCTGGAGTGAACCAAGTTAATCCTTTAGCTTGGCCTCTTGGAATGACAGTAACTTTTTGAACAGGATCATGGGCTTTAACTAATGATCCAATAAGAGCATGACCAACTTCATGATAAGCAATTAATCTTTTGCTTCTCCCATCTGTCAAAGGAGAACCCTCCATCCCAGCGACTATCCTGTCTACAGAATCATCTATTTCTGAGATACTTATTGAATCTTTCCTCCTTCTAGCAGTTAAGATGGCAGCTTCATTTAATAAGTTCGCTAAATCTGCTCCAGTAAAACCTGGAGTTCTTCTTGCAATGCTTTCAAGGGTTAAATCGTCTTGAAGTTTCTTATTTCTAGCGTGCACTTCAAGAATTGATAATCTGCCCTTAATGTCTGGTGCGTCAACAGTAACTTGTCTATCAAACCTACCTGGTCTCATAAGAGCTGAATCTAAAACGTCAGGTCTGTTTGTTGCTGCAATAATAATTATTCCGCTATTACCTTCAAACCCGTCCATCTCAGTAAGTAGTTGGTTGAGAGTTTGTTCTCTCTCATCATTCCCTCCTCCAATACCTGCTCCTCTTTGCCTTCCGACAGCATCGATTTCATCAATAAAGATTAAACAAGGACTATTTTCTTTAGCTCTTTTGAAAAGGTCTCTAACTCTACTAGCACCAACACCAACAAACATTTCAACAAATTCAGAACCTGATAATGAGAAAAATGGTACACCTGCTTCACCTGCAATTGCTTTTGCTAAAAGCGTTTTTCCAGTACCAGGAGGGCCTACCAACAAAACACCCTTAGGAATTCTTGCTCCAACAGAAGTAAATTTTTCTGGCTTTTTCAGAAAAGTGACAACTTCTTGCAAATCCTGTTTCGCTTCATTAACGCCTGCAACATCATCGAATACAACTCCTGTTTCAGCTTCCATTGCAAATCTTGCCTTTGTTTTTCCAAACTGCATTGCTTGGCCAGGACCTCCAGGCATACCATTCGATCTTCTGGCTAATAAAATTAAACCTCCAATTAAGATAGCCGGAAAGAGTAAATTACCTAAAATTCCTAATGCAGGAGGAGCTGTTTTTACTGGATGAACATCAAAACTGATCCCTTCATTTTTTAAAATATTAATAAGTTCTGGTGTTAAGCCAGGCAGATCTACACGCAACCTTTGAACTTTATTATCTAAATCCGAATCTATTGTCTCAATAACTGCATTTCTTCCTCCCTCAAAAATATCAACAGATGTAACCCTTCCTGAATTGATGTAATCTAAAAATCTGCCGTAACTAACTCTTGCTACCGCTGAATTTCTTGGTGCAACAGTGGTCCCATTAGATTTAAGTGAATCAACATTGCTTGAAGATAAAAATTGGTAGGAAAGCGCTATTACTAAAACTATAGGTAAAGCCCATAAAATTAATGTTTTAAATTTCTGATTCATTAATTTGTAGAAAGTCAATTCTGTGATTCTAGAATGAATCAGTGCATTTCGTTGATATTTTCTCTAACTTTATGCTTATACTACTCTTTGAATGTATCAAATTTATAAATGAAATTTGAGATCAACGATAAGGTTAAATTGATTGCACCAGTCTCTTACTTGAAGACTTCAGATAATATGCCGATGTTAAGACCACCTGATTTAGTGGCAATTGATGAAATTGGGGAAATCCTTTCAATTAAATCCCCAGATACTGTTGAAGTAAAGTTTAGAAGAGGTTCGTTTTTAATCGATATTGATAAGATCGAGAAAAACTAACTTAAAAGTTTTTCTTCCACCTATTAGAAATTTCTAAACATATATTTTTATTTCCGGAAATACTCAGAAAAGGTTTTGAAAAATACTTATTTATTAATTTAAAAATATCTAATGAAGATATTTCCTCTATTTCTGAATTTAAATCGTTCTCAGAAATTGGTGAAATACCATAACTAACTAACTGTATCTTTCTCTGTAAGATTTCATCTAGTGATTGATTTCCTAATAGAAAAGAACCTTTTAGTTTTTCCTTCGCTAAAAATATTTCAGCATCAGTCAAAGGATAAAAAAGTAAATTTTTCCATAGTGTTGATAAAAGTTCAAAAGCAAAAATTGCTTGCTCATTAGATACGGATAAATAAATTAAAAATGGGGCATTTCCACTCCTGATAGGATAATAAACACCTAAATCGTAAGTGATACCATGTTTTTCTCTAAAAAGTTTAAATAAAGCAGCGCTCATTCCATAAGATAAATATGACTCCAAAACCTTAAGAGGAATATATTCACTACTTCTTCGCGAGCAAGTTTGGTCCCCCATCATTATTATTGTTTGATTTGAATCATTACTAATGTAATCAAATCTATTTTTATCATTTAAATTATGATTAAAAGGATCTGATTTTTCTTTAAAGATTTTTTTTTCTGATGTTCCAAAATTTTCTCCATTTATTTCGGGATTATTTGAAATTAAATACTTTTCTCTTTTTTTTAAATTTTTAAACTCAAGCAAAACATCTTCATAGGTAATCTTTGAGACATCATTAGAATTGCCAATTGTGTTAAAAGCATAAGGATGATTTAAGTAAACAATTTTTCTCCATTTTTCAAAACAAATATTGAATGGATTCTCTTTATCTTTTTTGATGTGATCAATAGAAGATTTTTTTACTTTTTTAAATTCAGTTTCCGAGAGAATTGGCTTATCAATTATTAATTCTAATAAAGGGAATAATTTGCTGAAATGTTCATTAAGGCATTTAATACTTATTGAAATACCATCTTCAAATATTTCTTGATTTAATTCTGCTCCATAGGACTCAATATACTCAGAGAGAGTGAAATTGTTAAAACCTTCACATCCTCTGGTAAGTAAAGAACCAAGGATCTTGTTTATCCCTTTTTTGCCAGTACTGTCCATATCACTCCCCCCTTTAATCCAAATTGAAGCAGTTGAAAAATTTCTTTTTTTATTTTTTAAAAAATATCTTTTTAACATTTAACAGGGGATGCAACTAAAGTGAATTTCTCTCCACGGATATATTCTGTGATCTCTTTGAAGTTATCCAAGTCATTCCAATATTTCAAATGACTCTCTAAATTATTTATTGAAGATTTTCTCTCCCAAAGAAGTTCATTACCAAAAAATGAAGAAAGTTGTGTAGATGTCTCTAAATTAAAGATATAATTACTTTTTACAATATTTATTGCTTTTTTTATTTCATCCAAAGCCAAGGCTTTACAATTTGATATCTCATCTATTGTTTTATTTATTTCCTTTTCTACTAAATCAATATCTTTGGACTCACAACTTGCTTCCATTATAAATAAACCTCCCAATTCTCCAGCATTTACATCTACATATACCGATTCAACAAGATTACTATCTTCTTTTAAAATTTTAACTAACCTGCTGTTTCTTCCAACAGAGAGTATTGATGCTAATATTTCTAGTCCAATAATATTTTTTTGATCATTTAGGTTCGGAATAAACCAAGCCATAAATATTCTTGAAAACTCTAAATTATCAAACTTAACTGACTCTCTACCATTCCTAATTTTTAAAGAAGGTTTATTTTTTAGATTTATTAAATTTGGACTTTCTTTTATGCCAGATAGATCACTTTTTTCAAAAATTTTATAAATTTCTTCAGATAGATTCCCCGCAATAGCAATACAAATTTTTTCGCTAGTGTAATGTTTGCTGTGAAATTTCACAAGGTCATTTATCTCTAAGTTTTTAATACTATGTTCAGTTCCTAGAATCGTATTGGCATAATTCGGGCTTAACCAAACCCTTTTTAAAAAATAATTAAATAGTCTTTCTTCAGGCTGATCATTTTGTTGTTTTATTTCATCAATAACTACCCCTTTTTCCTTTATAAATTCATCAGGATTAAAATCTGGAGCAACGACAATATTTGTCAAAAGAGCAAGTGATTCTTTAAAGTTACTGGGTGGAACTAGGACATGGTAATGTACATCATCATAACCTGTTGAAGCGTTACTTAATCCGCCTAGTGATTCAATTTTATGGTCAAACTCACCTGGCATTATTTTGTTAGATCCTTTAAAAATCATATGTTCTAGAAAATGAGCAGTGCCGTTTTTATCAACATCCTCAAATGAAGAACCTGCTTTGCACCATATATCAATGCTTATAAGCGGCAATTCTTTATTATCCACAAACACACATCTAGTTTTGCTTGAATGGGTGTAGTACTTAACATCTCCTAAGTTCATTTAGGTTCTCTCTTTAAATTCTATTTTGGTACTTTTTAGCCTTGTTGTCTGAATCTTTAACTAAAACAAAATTAACTGACCCTCTTATTTTGGATTTATTACAAAATATTAGAGAGCATAGATCCATGCTTGAGGACCTTAAGAGTATAAAAATTGATCCAAAACTAACTAATATAATATCTAAAGAAATAGGTAGAGAACTTTGTATTGAAAATGAATTTCATAAAGCAAAAGGTTTTAGAAAGTTACATATTGAAGTAGCAGAATTTTCTAAGAATCTTAAAATACTACACTGCGTTTTTTTCCCTGATCCAAAGTTTGATATCCCAATTTTTGGAATGGATTTGGTAAAAATAAATGATATTGTTTCTGCAGCCATTGTTGATTTATCCCCAGCATCCCAAAACCAAGATTTGAAATATGAAAAATTACTTTCTGAAGTTGATAAAAGTTCTTTTACCTCTTTGAGAGAGATTCCTAAATGGGGGGGTATTTTTTCTAATAATGTATTTTTTGCTTCCTTAAAAAATAAATCTGAAAAAAATGATTTTTGTAGAGTCGTGGATCAATACCTCACTATTTTGATCAACTTAAGTAAGAAGGCTAAACGTGAAGTTAATGAGGAAATTATCCAAGAGAGAACAGATTTTCAAAAAAATTATTGTGTTCAACAAATGAAAAATGAGAAGACTAGAATGGTTCTCTTAAAATATTTTGATGAAAAATGGGTCAATAACTATATAAAAACAGTACTCTTTGATTTTTAATGAAATTTAAAATATTAAAAAATTTATTTATTTATTTTTTGTTATTTACACCAATTTCTCTTGGTGTTATTTCCTGTTCTGGAAATAATAAATCTAGTTCAAAATTTAAAGAGGAAATAACTTCAGATTTAATACCTTCCATTACAGCTGTTGCCGCACTTGGTCAACTTTCTCCTTCGGGGGAGATTAGACAATTGGCAGCTCCAATAAGTCAGTTTGGATCTTCCCCCCGAATTGTCGAAATTTTAGTAAATGAAGGAGATTTCGTAAAAAAAGGTGATATTCTCGCAATCTTTGAAAACGGAAAAAAATTAATTGCTGATCTTGAAAGAAACGAAAATCTAATTAATACTGTTAACGAAGAAATTATTCTAAAGAAAGATCAAATTCAAAGGTATGAGTTAGCTTTGAGCAAAGATGTATATTCTTTTGTAGAGTTTTCACAGAGAAAAGATGAATTATTAAAATTGCAAAAACAGAAAATAAACCTTATCGGAGATCAAAAAAATATCATGATAGATCTATTTAATTCAAAACTAAGGAGTCCAATCGATGGTTTTATCCTTGGAATAAACACGAGAGTTGGTGAAAGGCCTCAAAATGAAGGGATTTTGGATATTGGTTCTAGTCAAAATATGGAAGCTTTGATAGAGGTTTATGAATCTGACATCGATAGAGTCTTTATCTCTCAGAATGTTGAATTGAGCAGTGAGAATGGAGGATTCCAAAAAAATCTTAAGGGAAAGGTGATTAGGATTAGTCCTCAGGTAAAACAAAGAAAAGTTCTATCGACTGATCCAACAGGTGATGCTGATTCACGAATTATCGAGGTACTAGTAAAACTAGATCAAGATTCTATAGAGATCGTTCAAAACTATGCTGGAATGAAAGTGATTGCAAAATTTATTCCCTAATGAGTTTTTCTTTTTTCAAATTTAGAAAAATACCATTAGCTTGGTTGTTATTAACTAGACAACCATTAAGGCTAGCAGTTGCCATAGCTGGAATAAGTTTTGCAGGGATTTTGATGTTTATGCAATTAGGTTTTAGAGATGGTTTATTTGACACGAGCGTAACTATTCATAAACTTCTAGATGCCGATCTTGTTTTGATAAGTCCCAGATCAAAAAGTTCTATAAGCATGAGTGGATTCCCAAAAAGAAGATTAATTCAAACTCTCGCAGTAGAAGATGTTGAAAAAACTGCTCCTGTTAATCTAAATTATTTACTTTGGAGAAATCCCGAAAATCTTAAAACTAGATCAATACTTGCATTAGGTTTTAATCCCTCCGATTCACTTCTTTTAGATGAAGGATTCTCAAAGAAAGCTTATAAATTGAGAAATCCATCAAGAGTTCTTTTTGACAAACTATCTAGACCTGAATTTGGGCCGATTGAAGAATGGTTCTTATCTGAAAAAAAAGTTGAGACTGAGGTTGCTGGAAAAAGAGTAATTGTTGAGGGCCTTGTGGAGTTGGGACCATCTTTTGGTGCAGATGGTAATTTGATAACTAGTCGAGAGACCTTCTTAAGACTTTTTCCTGCTAATCCTCCTGGCAGTATAGAAATTGGTTTGGTAAAGCTAAAAAAAGGATCTGATTCTGAATTGATTTCAAGGATATTAAATAACTCACTTCCAAATGATGTTAGGGTTCTTACAAAAAATCAATTTATAGAATTTGAGAAGAATTATTGGAAAAATAGTACCGCAATAGGTTTTATATTTAGTTTGGGAGCATTGATGGGTTTCGTTGTAGGGTGTGTGGTTGTTTATCAAATTCTTTATAGTGACGTTACAGATCACCTCCCAGAGTACGCCACCTTATTGGCAATGGGGTATAGACTTAAGTCCCTTTTCTTTGTTGTAGCTAGAGAGGGGTTTTTGTTGGCATTGTTTGGTTATTTACCTGCTTATTTCTCTGGTCAAATACTTTATTCAGTTATAAGAAGTTCTACAAAACTCCCAATAATAATGGACGCAGATAAAACTATTTTAATTTTCGTATTAGTTTTAGTTATGTGTATGGGGTCCGCCGCTGTTGCGATGCGTAAATTAGTTGACGCTGATCCTGCCGAAATTTTTTAACAATTGAAGATAAATGGTTAAAGCTAATAAATCAAAAAATAATGTTAAAAACCTTAAAACAGTCTCAATAAATAATTTGAGTCACTTTTATGGAAAAAATGAGAATAAAAAACAAGTTCTTAATGACGTTAATTTAAATATTGATAAAGGGGAGTTGGTTCTTTTGAAAGGACCCTCTGGATGTGGTAAAACGACTCTTTTAACACTAATTGGTGCCTTGAGAACCTGTCAAAGTGGAGATTTGACTGTATTAAATAATCAGTTAAATGGAGCATCAAGGAAAACTCGTCAGATTCTCAGAAGAAGTATTGGAATGATTTTTCAAGGTCACAATCTTCTGAGATGTTTAACAGCTGAACAAAATGTCCAGATGGGCGCCGATTTAATAAATGGTTTAACATATTTGCAAAGACGTGAAATAGCACGTAATTGGTTGTCAGCAGTAGGATTAGAAGAACATCATAAAAAGTTGCCAAATGACTTATCTGGTGGGCAGAAACAGAGAGTAGCAATTGCTCGAGCTTTATCTGCTAACCCAAAACTTTTATTAGCTGATGAGCCTACTTCTGCTTTAGATAGCGTCACAGGAAGAGAAATAGTAACCCTTCTAAGGAAACTGGCAAAAGAGCAAAATTGTTCTGTACTTATGGTTACGCATGATCCAAGAATTTCTGATATGGCTGATAGGATATTAAATATGGAAGATGGTAAAATATATAATGCTCATAGTGAGCTAATATAATTAAAAGTTAAAAATTTTATGTCTAAGAGAAGGAATCTAAAAAAAGAAAAGCAGGAACGTAATAGAGCCTATGCTAGAAAATTCAAAAAAAGGAAATTAAGAACTGATGGAAGACCTGATGGTGGAAACGTTACAGGCACAGCAAATAATGGTGGTGCAGCTGATTAGGGAATATCTTTTATTTTTATCTTTTGGATTTCAACATATCATGCATATTTAAGACATAATCATGAATGTAAGTATTGTTATACCGACTTACAATAGATTACCTATATTAGAGAAATGTCTGTTTGCGCTTGAGAATCAAAAATTAAATACAAATATCAGTAATTATGAAGTAATAGTAGTTGATGATGGATCAACTGATGGGACAACCTCATGGATAAATAAAAACAAAGCTAATCTCCCACACGTTATTCTATTTCAGCAAGAACATGGTGGGCCTGCACTTGGAAGAAATCTGGGAGTAATTAAATCAAAATATGAAATTATTATATTCATTGATAGTGATCTTATTGTTTTAAACAATTTTATAAATTGCCACGTAGAAAAATTACTTGCCTCTTGGAGAAAAAATGATAAAAAATGTTTTACCTATGGCTCGGTAGTCAATACATCTAATTTTCTAAATCCTCAGAGTGAAAAACATAAAATAATGGATACTTCTTTTGCATACTTTGCTACTGGGAATGTAGCGATATCAAAAGAATTGATTTTAAGTGTGGGATTATTTGATACTTCTTTTAGTCTTTACGGTTGGGAGGATTTAGAACTTGGAGAAAGATTAAAAAAAATTGGGACAAAATTAATTAAATGCCCAAATGCAGTAGGTTTTCATTGGCATCCGCCATTTAATTGCGAACAAATAGATTCATTAATAGCACAAGAAAAAGAGAGAGCTAAAATGGCTTTGGTGTTTTATAAGAAACACCCAAATTTAAGGGTTAGATTTATGATTCAATTAACTCCTCTCCATAATTTACTTTGGCAAATTCTTTGCTTGGGTGGACTAATCAGTGTTGATAGAATCCTTCCTTTATTAAGATTCCTTGTAAATAAAAGAAGAAATAGACTTGCACTTGAAATACTTAGGATTCCTCTAAATATGATTTACATTAAACAGTTAACCAAATCAAGATAAAAAACTTTTAGAAATACACATCACTTGCTAGAATAGTGGAAATAAATTTCACACATCTGACAGTTTCGGGTGAATTATTAATATTAATTCCCCGTCAGATGGAGGCTAACCCGAAACCTTTTTAAATTATGGCTGTTGTATCACTATCAGAAATGATGGAAGCTGGTGCTCATTTTGGGCATCAAACTAGACGTTGGAATCCCAAGATGTCTAAGTATATATATTGCGCGAGAAATGGAGTTCATATTATTGATCTTGTAAAAACAGCATTGTGTATGAATAATGCATATAAATGGACGAGAAACGCTGCAAAAAGCGGTAAACGTTTCCTATTTGTCGGTACAAAAAAACAAGCATCCGATGTAGTAGCTCAGGAAGCTACACGCTGTGGAGCTGCATATGTAAATCAAAGATGGCTTGGAGGGATGTTGACTAATTGGACAACAATGAAAGCTAGGATTGAAAGATTAAAGGATCTAGAAAGAATGGAAAGCAGTGGTTCAATAGCAATGAGACCTAAAAAAGAAGCTGCAGTATTAAGGAGAGAACTTGAAAGATTACAAAAATACTTAGGTGGACTTAAGGGTATGAGAAGATTACCAGATGTAGTTGTATTGGTTGATCAGAGAAGAGAATCTAATGCAGTATTAGAAGCTAGAAAATTAGATATCTCATTAGTATCAATGTTAGATACTAATTGCGATCCAGATTTGTGTGAAGTTCCAATTCCCTGTAATGATGATGCCGTTAGATCTGTGCAACTCATTTTAGGAAGACTTGCAGATGCCATAAATGAAGGTAGAAAGGGCTCTAATGCCGAAAGAAAAAATTAAATTCCAATTCAAAACTTACTATTCACTATTTTTTATTACTTCAAATGGGAAACATTACAGCAAAACTTGTAAAAGATCTTAGAGACAAAACTGGCGCAGGAATGATGGACTGCAAAAAAGCACTTAATGAAACTGAAGGAAATCTAGATAAAGCTTTGGAATGGTTAAGAAAGAAAGGCATAGCTAGTGCTGAGAAGAAATCGGGAAGAGTAGCGGCCGAAGGGGCAATTGGTAGTTATATTCATACAGGATCAAGAGTTGGAGTTTTACTAGAGTTAAATTGTGAAACTGATTTCGTTGCTAGAGGTGATATATTCCAATCTCTGTTGAAGGATGTCTCAATGCAAGTAGCAGCATGCCCAAATGTTGAGTATGTATCTATTGATGAAATACCAGAAGATGTTGTGGAAAAAGAAAAGCAGATTGAAATGGGTAGGGATGATTTATCTGGAAAACCAGAACAAATTAAAGAAAAAATAGTTGAAGGGAGAATAGCAAAAAGACTTAATGAGCTTGTTTTGCTTTCACAACCCTACATTAAAGATAGTTCTCTAACAGTTGAGGATCTTGTTAAACAAGCAGCTGCAAAAATTGGGGAAAATATCAAAGTAAGACGCTTTACAAGATATACATTGGGTGAAGGTATCGAAAAAAATCAGATGGACTTTGCTGAAGAGGTCGCTTCAATGCAAACAAACTAATCACTTGAATGATTTGAATAATTTCAATAATTACATAGATATAGATAAAATTAATTCTCAGTTAGAGAGGGCAGACATACAAAAAAGAATATTAAATAGAAATATCTATAGGGAATATGAACTTTATCTTAATCTAGTAAGAGATCTACTTTCCATCTCTGTAGAAAAAGGCCTTAATCAAATATATAGTTATCCAACAATTAATGATAATTTCTTAAATGAAAATGAATTCTATAATCTTTTTGAAAAAAAAATAAGTAAATTAATATTTACGATTTTGCCTTTTTTAACAGTAGAACAATTAAAGATAAATGAAATTAATGTAAATAAGGAAATTAACTATACTATTTTTGATAGTTCCACAAAAACAAAGGATGATCAAAAAGAAAAATTTCAATATGAAGATAGTTTTCAATTAACAGAACCCACTCAGATCGAGATTAGTAAAGACTTTTCAAGTGCTTCTGAATATTATCAAGCTCATAATTATGAGAAATTCGTATCACTTGATTTAGATAACAAAAATTATAATAATTATTTATCTAAAAACAATATTTTTGAAAATTTAGGAGTTGAAAAACAATTTATTTCCTCCCTACTTGAATTAATAGGAGAAGAAAAGGTGGGAAAACCAATAAATCCAGAAAAAGAAAATATCAATCGAATTGATAATTTATCAAAAAATCATAATCTTAATAATTTTGATTTAATAGACAAGTCATTGGAAAATTTACTATTGAATCTTTCCTTTAATGTGAACCAAGAATTATTCAACGCAAATATAATAAAAAAGATGATATCTAAAGATTCCTTTGATTACTTAGTAGGTAAAAATTTCATGATAAAACATCCATATCCTTTTGTTATTAATTTCGAATTAAACTTAAATCGGTCATCATTAAACGGTAATAATTTTCCAAGCATTATTTTCTTCAATATATCTACCGTTGAG
>CACNQT010000015.1 GCA_902622705.1 uncultured Prochlorococcus sp.
TAGCGATTTTTATATTACCTATAGCAGTTTCACAATACTTATCTATTTGAAAAATTGCTCCGAGAAAATAAAAAGTAATTTTTCTTATTTTTACTCCTTGATTTAAGGAAACAAAGGTATGTAAAACCTCATGAAAAATAATTGAAGATAATAAGAAAAAAGAAGTTAAAAAACCTATAATCCAAGCTTCTTTATTATTGTAGACATCATCAGAGGATAAATTAACTTGATTACTTATGCTCCATGAGAATAAAAAGAGAATAACAAACCAATAGGGGTGAATTTTAAAGGGAATTCCCCATATTTTAAAAACTTGCCAACTTCTCAAAAATAATCTCCGCTATATTTAGCAATAATATTAATTTTACATTCAGGATTATGATATGCCCAAGACTAATACTTTAGTTAAAATTTGTGGACTAACATCAGAAGAACAAGCTCTACAAGTCGCTAAATTAGGAGCGCATGCAATTGGCATTATTTCAGTTGAAGAGTCGCAAAGGTTCGTATCAGCAAAAATTAAGAAAAAAATATTTAAAACCTTAGAAAGTTTTTATCCAAAAATCCATAGAGTATCTGTTGTGCAAAATTGTCCTATAGATTTAATTGTCAAAAATTTTTTAGGCAACCCAAGTGAAACCATCATTCAATTACATGGTGATGAGGATATTGATTACTGTAAACAAATAAGAGAAAAAATTCCAAATATTGGCCTATGGAAGGCTTTCAGGATAAAAACGGAAAAAGACTTGGATAAAATACAACCTTTTGAAAATTTTGTAGATGCGATACTGCTTGATTCTTGGAATGAAAAAACTTATGGCGGTTCAGGGAAAAAAATAAAATCTAACTATCTAAAGAATCTGGAATTTAGCAAACCTTGGTGGTTAGCAGGCGGAATATCAATTAATTGGATTGATGAGATTTTAAATGAAATCAAACCAGATGGAATAGACGTTTCTAGCAGTATTGAAATTTCTCCAGGTTTAAAAGATCTAAAAAAAACAAGGGAGATAATTAATTTTTTAAAAAATAATTAATAATTATTTGTAGCAGATTGTTGTTTTACAAGCTCAAAAAATTCTTGTTTTAAACTTAAATCATGCCTGAAATCCCCTCTTACTACTGAATTAATCATACTTGTATTTGGTTCTTTAACTCCCCTCCACTTCATACAATAATGTTGGGCCTTTACAATAATACCTAAACCTTTAGGTTCACACAATTTTTCAATTTCATCTGCAAGTATCATCACAGCTTCTTCCTGAATATGAGGTCTTGAAAAAACCCAATCAGCAACTCTCGCAAATTTTGAAAGTCCTATGACTTTATTTCCAGGTTTAATACCTATCCAGCACTCTCCTAGAATTGGCACTAAGTGATGTGAACATGCAGATCTGACGGAAATGGGGCCAACTGTGTAGATCTCATCGAGATTCTTGTCATTTGGGAAACTTGTAACTTTAGGTTGTTCATGATATCTCCCTTTAAAAACTTCATTTAAATACATTTTTGAAACTCTTTCAGCAGTTTCTTGAGTATTATGATCATTTTCAATATCTATTACTAGAGATTTAAGTAAGTCTTTAACCCTTGAGGCAACTTCTTTTTCTAAAATTTCTAATTCACCAGGATTTATAAAATCTGCAATATTGTCGTTAGCATTAAATCTAGTCCCAGAATTCTTAATTCGGTCTCTTATAATTTCAGATATGAGTTTATTAGTAATCTGGTCGTCAAAGTTTCTAATATTATCGTTGGGTAATGTAGAGGTCATAAAATTCTTAACAGAAAATTGTAAGCAACTTAATTAACTGTATCTTCCAAAAGCTTAATTGCTTATATACTATATCACATTCTCTTGTTTAATCGGGTTCAAATAGCACTAAAAAAAATCACTGTTTTGAGGTTATGTAGTCATTCAGAATGTTTAAAAAGCTCCACTAGAAGGCATCAGAGTCAAGTCTTCAATCAATTGTGATTCTGGTTTTTGAGCCATGTATAGAATAGTGTCTGATACCTCGCTTGAGGAGAGCATAGAGGTTCTATCAAAATCAGAATTGATTGATTCGGAGTCCCAAAGAGGTGTATTTACTGAACCAAGAGTTATTGTGCACGCCCTTATTGAATTAGATCTCTCCTCTTCCCTCAAGCATTTAGTAAACATAGCTAGTGCAGATTTTGAAATACAATAGGCGCCCCATTGGGGGAATGCATTATAAGAAGCATGACTACTAACATTAATGACTAAACCACCATTTTTTCTCATTTGAGGAATTATTGAGCTGCAAATCTGAAAAACACTTGTGAGGTTTATTTGAATAGTTTGTTCCCATTGATTTAAATCCATTTCAACTAAAGGCCCATTAAATGCACAACCGGCATTATTTATCAGGACTGAAGGGCAGCCATATTTCTCAATTGCTTCTTTAACACAATGCTCTATTTCTAGAGGATTAGATAAATCACATTTAACTAGGCTAATTTTTGATTTAGTAGTCAAAAGTTCACTTTTTAGTTTCTCCATTAAATCCATATTCCTGGATAGTAAAATTAAATCCCAACCAGCATTAGCAAAAGTAATTGCGGTAGATCTACCAATACCTTTTGTAGCACCCGTTATAAAAGCTAGTTTCAATTTATTCAGTTTTTTGAGGAATTTCACTATAAACTTCTTCAATATTATTTGCTTCGATAAATTTACCTAAAACCCTAAACTTTTTGTATCTTTCCTCAATTAATTTATCTTCAGGCATTTGCAATAAATCATTAAGGTGTTTCTCAATAGCCTCTTTCAATGTATTCCCAGCATCTAAAGGAGCCCAATTGTTCCCACCAGAAGGTTCTGGTAATACCTCATCTATTATCCCTAATTTAAGTAAATCTTTACCTGTAATTTTAAGTGCTGATGCAGCTTCTGGTGCCTTCCCAGCATCTCTCCACAAAATTGATGCACATGCTTCTGGACTAGCAACTGTATAAACACTATGTTCAAACATTAGTAACTTATCTGCAACACCTATACCAAGTGCGCCACCTGAACCGCCTTCTCCAATAACAGTAGCTACAATTGGGACTTTTAATCCAAACATCTCTCGAAGGTTTCTTGCAATCGCTTCCCCTTGACCCTGTTCTTCCGCTTTTAAACCGGCATAAGCTCCAGGAGTATCAATAAATGTAAGAATAGGCAAGGAAAATCTATTTGCATGTTGCATTAATCTAAGAGCTTTTCTGTAACCTCCTGGTTTTGCCATCCCAAAATTTCTTACAACATTTTCTTTTGTGTCCCTCCCTTTCTGATGCCCTAACATCAACACTGGCCTATTATTTATCGAACCTATTCCCCCAATTAGTGCCATATCATCGCCACCATTTCTGTCTCCATGTAATTCGATCCAGTCATCACAAAACATTTGAACAAAATCCAAAGTACTAGGCCTTTGAGGATGCCTAGCTACCTGAATTTTTTGTGCAGGAGTAAGAGATTTAAATATCTCTTCCCTTCTCCTAGCGGCTAAGGTTTCAAGCTGTAGAAGCTGTTGGCTAACATCAACTTCTGAATCTCGAGCTAATTCTTTAATTTGCTCTATCTGTTTCTCAAGTTCAACAAGAGGCTTTTCAAAATCAAGAAGGTAACGTTTAGCCATAATTTAGACAGTTAATACTTTAGATTGCTTATCAAGTCCAATTGCAGAAAAACCATGCTTTAAAGAGGCTGCTCCAATAAATTCCATCTTTTCAAGAGAAATATTATTTCTTCCCCAACTAAAGTTTGTATGACACTTTTCAAATTCTAAAATCATAGCTTCTGCAAAGCAAGCAAACATCTCTCGCTGAGGGTTTTGCATTTCCGCAAGTTCCATCATATTCCAACCAATATCTTTGAAAAACTCTACTATGCCTCCTTTTAAAACATGAATATTTTCGCCTTGAAATTTCTCATCAAGATTTTTAGGATATCCACCATCAATCATTAAACATGGTTTTTTTAAGTGATCAGTATCAATCACCATAGTTTTAGGCATACTTGCAACCCATACAACAACATCCGCCTGAGGCAATGCCTCATCTAAACTTGTTATGGTGCCGCCATCCAATTCTTTTTGTAACAGTGCTAGTGGTTCTTGTTGTCTTGCTACCAAAAGAAGTTCTGAAATCCCAGTTTTATTGATAAGCCATCTACAAACAGCACTACCAATATCACCGGTGGCACCAATTACGGCAACAGTTGCTTTTTTAAGGTCTATCCCAATACGAGGCGCATTTTTTTCTAGTTGTTTACAAATAACCCATGCTGTATGAGTATTGCCAGTAGTAAACCTTTCCCATTCTAATGAAGTATTTCTAATTTGTTTATGCTGTAGAAGGTTAAAATTTTCGAAAATAATAGAAGTAAATCCTCCTAAAGCGGTTATATTAATCCCTTTTTTCTGAGCTAGTTCCATAGCATTTAATACTTTTCTTCTAGCTGTTTTAAACCTAGAAAGCATTTCAGGAACAAAGCAAGAATCGATGTAGGAACCTTCAATAGATATTCCAGCAGCGCTCTTAACTTCTACATTCTCAACCAATTGAGGGGGAGCTGTACACCAAACATCTAGGTCGCCATCTGCAATATGATCAAAGCCTAGTAACGAAGCTTTTCTTTTTGCATCTTCAAAACTAGTTGAGTGGCCTATTAACCCAAACATTTATTATCTATTAATGGTTTCAGTACAATGTTATGAACAATAGCACAGAGGTCACTACTAAAATAGAAAAATTAATTATAAAAATGCTTTATTAGATAGATTTATGATTAAACAATTGCTGCCATAGCCATTCTTGCAATTTCTCTATTATCTAGACCAATTTCCATAAGGGTGTCTTGGTAAGCTATCATAAATTCTTCCATTAATTCTTCTCTGTCCATAGCTAAAACTGATGCATCATCTGCTACTTCATCTAACATCTTTTTAATTAAGGGAAGGTTAACCTTGTTAGCTTCCATTAATTCCTTCTTACAAGTGGATAAATTCTCTTTAAGCCACTCTTGACCATAATTTAAATGAAGATATTCATCTTTAACTACTCCCTCAGTTATTTTTTTTGCAAAAGGATCTGCAACTCGTATGTAGACATTGTAAGCAGAGATGGCAAATGCTTCGATTAAAATGGCTTGTATTAAAAGACAAGTTGTTAGATTTCCTTTTTTTAAAGCAATTTGAAAATTACCATGTAATTTAGAAAAGAATTTTTTAGCAAATTCCATATCAGCTACTACACCTAAATTTCTTCCGCATGCAGTAAACCCTTTTTTATGTTTCATTTCCATTCTCGCCAATTTTGTTAACTCTTCTAATTCAGTAGGTATTAAAGTTGCTATTGAAATGTAATTATCATGAGCTTCTTGCTCTCCCTCTATAACAATTGCGTTTATTCTGCTATATGCATCCTTATAAGAATCTGTGGTAAAGTCCGGCAAATTTAAAGAAAGCGGGTTAGCGGATTCTTCAGTAGTTTTTTTACTTGATTCTAGAATTTGCATGTCAGTAATCTTTAGCTCATTATGCATGAATATTACATGATTATAGTGATTATATTTAAATATCATGAAAATAGTTTCAATTATTTAAGTCACATTTTTTACTTAAATTTATTTAAGAATTGTTTGGCCAATCTGATTCCATCAGATTCATTATCAATTTGAACCAATGTTTAATCAATAATTCCTTTAAATTTTTTCCTAAAGACTCATTTGCTCCTCTGCTATCCCCTATAACTCCTGATTTACTGAAGTCATCAGTAAGCCAAGCAGTAGGAGCATTCCCCTCAAGACTCCAACCTTCTGGAATCTGCTCTCTAATACTCTCATTTGGACGTTCTTCACCTACTAATTCTGGTTTTAAAGCGAGCATCAAACTTGTTTCGGCTAAAGAAGCATGAAGCCCATTCTCGATCTCAGTTTTTGTTAACAAATCACTTATACCATTAACGCCACTCCATAAGAAACAAGGAAAAACTGCCATCCCAGGTGCAAAACTTCTCAACTCTCTTGCCGCTGTATTTAATAATGAAATTTGACCTCCATGTCCATTAATCAATATCAATCTTTTAAAACCCATTTCAGATAATTGACCTCCGACTTCCTTAATCATTGAGGTTATTAAATTTGAGGAAAGTGAAATTGTTCCGGTAAAACCCTTATGTTCTGGAGAAAACCCAATGTATTGAGTTGGAAGTTTTTTTAATGGAATATCGGAAGAGCATAATTTTAAAACTTCCCTAATGATTTCATCAACAAAAATACTATCTGTAGCAAGAGGCAAATGTGGTCCATGTTGCTCAACAGCACCGAATGGCCAAATCACTGTTGATCTTTTATCTTTAGCAATACTTTCGATTTCTTGCCAATTTAAATATTCAAATTTATTTGATATTGGTTTAAAGTTCATTAATTTTAATTTCGAGTACTAACATTTAGAGTATGTTAATAATTAATTATTCTTATTTTACCTACGATGGGAGTCAGTAATAAAAATGCCCAAGATAACATACAATCAAAGGGCAATAAAAAAGATTTAAAAAAACCTCTTCAGGTACTTCACCTAAGCAAGAAAGATACTCAAAAAAAATCTCAAGAAGTACAGAATGAGCAACCCAATTTGCAAGAAGAAATTAAAAAAGAAAATATCGTAATCAAACCTCAAATATTTAAAGATGAATCAGTTACAGAAATTGAGGACAGAAATGAAAGCACTAAATCTTCAGATAGTTACCAACAAGACTTAAATAGACCCCTTAATTTTTCTGAGCAAAACACAGATTTTCAATCAGAAAGAACAGTTGATGAATTCGATTTTGATGAAAGTGCTTTTTTGGAGGCTTTAAATGCAAATGAGCCAATTGGGGCTGCTGGAGAAACAATTTCAGGGAAGGTTATAGCAATAGAAAGTGATGGACTCTATGTCGATATTGGTGGGAAAGCACCTGGTTATATGCCAAAAAATGAAAGTGGGTTAGGAGTCATAACTAACTTTAAAGAAAAATTTCCTATAGGCCTTGAAATAGAAGTTTTAGTTATCAAAGAACAAAATGCTGATGGGATGGTAACAGTGAGCGCTCGGGCATTAATTCTCAGACAAAGTTGGGAGAAAGTATCAAGTTCCGCAAAAAATGGCGAATTAATTGACGTCTTAATTAATGGATTTAATAGAGGTGGGCTTACGTGTGATGTAGATGGATTGAGAGGGTTTATCCCAAGATCCCAACTTGAAGATGGTCAAGATCATCAATCTTTTGTTGGCAAAACTCTAAAAGTAGCATTTATTGAGGTGAATCCAGAATCCAGAAAATTAGTTCTCTCTGAAAAGAAGGCGTCATTAGTCTCTAAACTTACAAGCCTAGAATTGGGTCAATTAATTGAAGGAGAAGTTTTAGCAGTAAAACCATATGGTTTCTTTATTGATCTAGGTGGAGCTAGTGGACTTCTTCATCAATCCTCACTAACAAAGGGATCGATTCGTTCTTTACGAGAAATTTTTAGAGAAGGGGAAATTATAAAAGCTTTAATCTCTGAAATTGACCTTGAAAAAGGGCGTATTGGTCTTAATACAGCACTATTGGAGAACTCTGCAGGAGAATTAATTATTGATAAACAAAAAGTTATGCAGGAAGCCACAGAGAGAGCCCTAAAAACTAAAGCACTCTTCGATAAAAAAGAACAAGATAAATGAAAATTAATAATAAAACGAAACCAAGTCTTGAATTAAGAACTTCAGATTGGGAATTAGATTTTTACTCAAGACCAATTATTGAATCAAATGGAAAAAAAAGGTGGGAGTTAATTATTTGCTCTACAAGTAGTTATAAGACAGAAGATATTTTTCTTTGGAATAAAAATTGCCCTGCCAATGAAGTTAATTCATTATGGCTCACAAAGGCACTAAATGAAGCAATTAATGATGCAAAAAAAGAAGGCTGGGCAAAACCCTCTATAGTTAGATTTTGGAGATCGTCAATGAAATCGATCATTAAGAAATCTCTTGAGGCAGCAAATATTGAGGCTCTTGTAAGTAGAAGAACTTTTGTTTTATTCGATAGAATTAAATTTCTAGAAAAAGAAATTTATCCAAAGGAAAAAGGTTATGTAAGAGGGGTACTAGCTCCTACTTTTTCCACCACAATGGAATCCTCCCCTCAACCTCTACCAGAGGCAGTTAGGGGTGATGCTTTAACTATCTCTGAAATATCAATTGGCGAACTAAAATCAGCGGAAAATTGGCCTATGGAATTTGGAGATATTTTCCCAATTCAGCAAGATTTAGATGATAATGATTTAGTTCCAGGATTAAGACTTTTTAGCAAAGATAGATCTTTAGCACTTTCTGCATGGTTCAGTTGCTTAGAACCTATTAAATTAGTCATGAATAAGAACCAACTCATACTTGAAGCTTCAGAAAATGATAAGTGGCTGGTAACAGATTTACCAGAAAAAGAGGCTAAGATCTTGAATACAAAGTTTTTAGAGAATAGAAAAAATTCTTTTGGTTATCAATTTATTTCCATACAGTCAACGCCATTCATCCAAAAATTTGCAGGATTCTGGATCTTGAGAGATATTGAATTAATTTCATAAATGCAGTTTAGGAGCAGGAACTATTCCTTATAAAGAAATATATTTCTCAAAAGCTGAAATTTTCATTCAAAACAAAAAATTTGAGTACTATTTATCACCTATCCTTAGTCAAAATCATTTCAAACATGCATTCTTTACTAAGTCTAGCTCTGAGAAGTATCTTCAATTATTGGGGAATAACTTTAATGAAAATTACTCAAATTGTGTTTCTAATCAAATTCACAGCAATGTAATAGTCTTTGGATCACATTCGCAAGAAGGGAATAAGAAAGATGCAGATGCTCTTGTTGGTAATAAATGCAGTCAAAACTTATGGGTTTACACAGCTGATTGCATGCCAATATTCCTTGCCGATAAAAAGACAAGAAATGTAGCAGCTGTGCATTGTGGAAGAAAAGGTTTAGAAAAAAAAATAATAAACAAGCTGGTTAAAGTCTTCGATAATTTCGGGACATCTAGAGATAACTTACTTGTTGCAATAGGACCAGCGATTTCAAAGGAACATTATCTTGTTGATAAAATTACATTCAAAGAATTTAATAGAAAGGCCGAAAACAAAAAAATAACGTTCAATTTGTCTACAACTGAAAAAGATCATTGTTTTAGTGATTCAAATCACTTCAAAGATCAAAACTTAATTCAACTTGATCTTAAAAGATCTGCCTATAGACAACTTTTAAATGAGAACATTCCTTTTACAAATATAGACATCTCGAATTTATGCACATACAAATTAAAAAATGAATTTAATTCTTGGAGAAGGAGCAAAACAATCTCGAGGCAATGGAATCTTATTTGCTCATAGAAATAGTTAACTTGGACAAATTTCACTAGTTAAGTTTTTATCGACTAATAATTCGGTCATCTCCTTGGTACTTTTAATTTTAAAAACTTTGGCTAACAAAACATTCTCTTTGAAACCAAAAGGTTTAATTTTCACTTTGCTTCCTCTTGGGAATTCACTCTTAAGTAAATTAATTGCCTCGAGCTCATCATTTTCATTTACATCTACACAAAATAATCCAATAGTTAAGTTCCTATTTTGATCCCCAACTAAAATAGTATTAGAACTTTTAATTTGAAGAATTTCAGCAGAGTTAACTAATATGGGATTTAGAAAAATCAAGCAGACTATAATTAATAATTTTGTTAATTTTTTCAATTCAGAAATATTTAAGTTTTTAAATAATCTTAAAGTTAATTTTTTAAATTGACGAATTTAAAAAAAATATTAGTCTTCACAATTAACATATCCAACCATTTGAGCATTACTTTTACCAGGTGGAACCATTGGATAACAATTTTCACCTCTTCTGACAAGAATATTAATCAAGGCAGGGCCATCATGATCAAGAGCATTCTTTAGTTCATTCTGTAATTGTTTTCTATCAGAAATTAAGTATCCTTTAACTCCAAAAGACTCAGCAAGTTTTACAAAATCAGGTTCACCACAACTCATGTCAGATGAGGAATACCTTTCTTCGTAGAAACTTTCCTGCCATTGCCTTACCATCCCTTGCCAGCGATTATTTATTATGATTAATTTCACTTTTAAACCATATTGAGATAAAGTTCCTAATTCTTGAATATTCATTAAGACACTTGCATCTCCTGCAATACAAATTACTTCTGAATTAGGTATAGCTGCTTTCACTCCAATTGCCGCTGGCAGTCCAAAACCCATAGTTCCTAGGCCTGCACTACTAATCCATTTTCTTGGAGAATTCCTAAGATATTGAGCGGCCCACATTTGATGTTGTCCTACATCTGTAGTCACATAAGCTTCCGGTGAAAATTCCCTCACTTTTAAAAGAACTTCCTGAGGATAAATTTCTCCTTCTTTAGGCGGTTCATATAAAGGGTGTTTATTTTTCCAAAAATCAATTTTTTCTAACCAATTCTTAGTTTGTGAGGCAAATTTTTTATTTATAGATTTTTGATTGATTTTGCGAACAGCTTTTGATACGTCAGAGACAATTGCAACATCTACGCGTCTATTTTTATTAACTTCTGCTGGATCAATATCTATATGAATAACCTTTGCATTAGGAGCAAAAGTATCTAATTTTCCCGTCACTCTATCATCGAATCTTGACCCAACAGCAATTAAAAGATCGCATTCTGTAACTGCAAAGTTGGCGTAAGCTGTCCCATGCATTCCTAACATACCAACTGATAAGTTGTCTTTCTCATCAAAAGCACCTTTCCCCATTAAGGTTGTAGTCACTGGTATTTGATAATTTTTTGCCAAAGTTCTTATCTCTTCATGAGCCCCTGAAGATATTGCCCCACCTCCAACGTAAAGAAGAGGTCTTTCAGACTCTTCTATTAAATTAATAGTTTTTTTTATATCAAAATCATTAATGTCTCCGTTTCTCTTAAATCCTTTAGGAATAATCTCACCAGGCAAAACTCTTTGGTAATTAAAGTATTCTTGGCCTACATCCTTTGGTATATCAATTAAAACTGGACCCGGTCTTCCAGAAGATGCAATAAAAAAAGCTTCTGAAACTACTTTCGCGATATCTGAAGAATTTCTTATCACCCATGAATGTTTAACTATTGGTAGAGTTATTCCAAAAATATCAGTTTCTTGAAAGGCATCTGTCCCAATAGCAGGTCTTGGGACTTGCCCAGTAACAACAACAAGAGGTACCGAATCCATTTGAGCAGTAGCAATTCCCGTTACTAAATTTGTTGCACCTGGACCTGAAGTTCCAAAACAGACTCCCACTTCTCCAGTAGATCTTGCATACCCATCGGCAGCATGAGAACCACCTTGTTCGTGTCTTACCATATAATGCTTTAACCAACCATCTTGTTCTGCTTTATGAACAGCATCATATATAGGTAGTATGGCTCCTCCTGGATACCCAAATATAACCTTTACTCCATGAATTCTAAGAGAATCCATTAGTGCCTCTGCACCAGTTATCCAAATCGGATTTTCATTTTTTGAACTGCCCTTTGACAAGGATCTCGAAGTAAGGGTCACTAAATAAATTCAATATATATAATGAATTTTAAACTTAATTAAATAATTTTGCCTCATTTAGAAATGTAATGTCAGAAACGTATTCAAAAAAAATCTTTCAAAAAATTTAAATTTACAAATAAATATTAATAGTACTCTATAAAATACCTAGCTTATGTAGAGGTCCAGAGCCTGAAATAAGTTCAATAAAAAGTACAAGAAAAATTATCATTGCAACCCTTCCGTTCCAGACCTCTGAACTATTATTCCAACCCCATTGCCACTTCTCTTGGGGATAAAGTTTAACTTTTTCAGGTAACTGAGATGCCTCTTCTATATTAACTAAAGGCCCTTCCAAGCAGGAAATCACGAGATCACTAAGACCTTCAATAAAAGTAGGATGAGTATTTAGAGCCTTAACTCTCCGAAAGTTTTTAATACCAGCCTTTTCAGCAATTTCTTTATATTCAATATCAATTTCTTGCAATGTTTCGATATGCTCTCCAACGAAACTAATGGGAACCACAATCAGATCATTAACATTTGACCTTCCAAGATCAGATAACACTTCTTCTGTATAAGGCTTCAACCATTCAACAGGACCAACTCTACTTTGATAAGAAAGTGTATAAGGGTTACTATGCCCTAAATATTTTTCCAGCTCGTTTATTATTAATAAAGAACAATCTTCAATTTGTTGTTTATAAGGGTCTCCAGCTTCCTCTACGTAACTCTTAGGAACTCCATGAGCAGTGAAAAAAATATGGGCTTTTGAAGGTAATTCACATAGTGAAATCTGTTCAGAAATAAGTTCGACCATTGATTTCAAATAACCTGATTGACTGAACCAACTCCTTACACATCTCATTGGTACCTTTTTAAATTCATCATCAGAATCTCGCAATTTTTTTAATTCCCTAAAACTCGAACCACTAGTACTTATGGAAAAATGTGGATACAAAGGTATTACAACAACTTGATCTATACCATCTGCTTTCATATCAGCAATAGCTGATTCGGTAAAAGGATGCCAATACCTCATAGCGATGTAGGTAGTAGCATTAAACCCCTTGTCCCTTAGTTTAGATTGCAATTCTCTTGCTTGTTGTTCAGTTATCCTTCTGATTGGCGAACCTCCTCCTATAGAAAGGTATGCCTGTTGTGAAGTAGTACTCCTAAGCGTACTAATTAACCAAGCTAAGGGCTTTTGAAAAACAGGGAAAGGGGTCCTGATTATTTCTGGATCAGAAAAAAGATTGTATAAGAATGGGCCTACATCAGTAATACGTTCAGGCCCTCCTAAATTCATTAATAAGACGCCTATTTTATCCATTTAAAATTGATGAAGATTGAAAATCAACATTAAAAACGTCATCATATGGTCAATTATATAAGTAAATGAACGTAATTCAGGAAATTAATAATGTCAATGATAAATTTGCTACTCAAGGCAGCAAGCTTAAAATTGAGAAAAGAGGAGAGAAATTAAATATTCGTGGATCACTACCCTCCAAAGAAGATAAAAATAACTTTAAAAATCAAAGAATATCTCTTGGTTTAAAGGCTGATGTAGCTGGATTAGAGGAGGCCAAAAAAAAATTACAATTAATCAATTTACAATTGGAATTAAATCAATTTGATTGGATTAATTGGATAGATAATCCTTATAAGAAACAAATAAATAATCGTTTTGAATTCCCAAATAGAATAAATCAATTTGAGGAATTCTTTTTTAAAGAAAACAAAAGTGATTTTCGAAGAAGCACTAGAAAAACCACTTGGAGAAGTTCTTACAAACCATATATGAAGAGAATCCTCAATGTTTATAGTGATCATAAAAATGAAGCTTTAGAAAAAATATTTCAAAAGACACTCGAAAGTTACAAGGAAGGAAGCAGAAGTAGAAAACAATGCGCTACTTCTCTGAGTGTTTTAGCTAAGTTTTTGGACATTAAGCTACCTGAAGATTGGAAATTAAATTCCAGAGGATATGGTCTGAACAAAGCAGGATTTAGGGATCTCCCGGCAGACGAATTAATAGAAAAGCTTTGGGAAAAGATCCCAAACAAATCTTGGAAATTTGTTTTTGGTTTGATGGCTACATATGGATTAAGAAATCATGAAGTATTTTTTTGTGATTTAAGTTCTCTAACTAATTTTGGGGACAAAATTATTAGAGTTTTACCTA
Organism: uncultured Prochlorococcus sp.; assembly: GCA_902622705.1. Lineage (GTDB taxonomy): Bacteria > Cyanobacteriota > Cyanobacteriia > PCC-6307 > Cyanobiaceae > Prochlorococcus_A. The sequence goes on from CACNQT010000015.1 coordinate 13,780, forward strand.
CGACAAAAACGGGGGAGCATCAAGTTTGGCCATTCCATCCTGAATGGGTGGAAAAGTTCGAATTATCAAAACTTGGTGAAAATCCAGAACTACTCCCAAATATTAAAACAGACCTTAAAATCACAACCTTACAGAATATTGGGAAAAAAATTACAGATCAGTTTAAGCGTTACTCTTTACAAATAAAACCTTATGATCTCAGGCATGCTTGGGCAGTAAGAACAATTTTTTATGATTTACCTGATACTGTGGCAGCCAGGATGATGGGACATTCGGTTAGTTTACATACTCAAACTTATCACCACTGGATTACTAAAAGGGATCAACAACATGCAGTAAATAATGCATTATTAAAAGTTAAAAAAGCTAAAAATATTTAAAGATTTATAATTATTAGATAAAAATTAGGTCCATATGCAAGAAAAATCTTCATCTTCTGAGAAAATATTTAACCTCGATAATCAAGCAAAAAAACTTGGAATGGGAGGAAAACTATCACCAGATAGCGATGAAAGCTCATATAAAAAAAGAATGCAGCAAAGAAAAGATATTCAAACCGAAAGAATACAAATTAGAAAAACAAAAAAAGGATTATTGATCGTTTTTACAGGAAATGGCAAAGGCAAGACAACTGCATCTTTAGGTATGGCTTTAAGGACGATAGGGCATGGCTATAAAGTGGCAATAATTCAATTTATCAAAGGAGGCTGGACCACTGGAGAAGAAAAAGCACTTAAAAATTTGTCATCAAACATAACTTGGCATTCATTAGGAGAGGGATTTACTTGGGAAACGCAAGACAGAATAAGAGATGAAAAATTAGTTCAAGAAGCATGGGAACTAGCCAAAAAATATATAAAAAATGAATCTTATAGACTTATCATTCTTGATGAAATTAATATTGCTACAAAACTTGGTTATCTTCCACCAGAAGAAATAATAACTTTTTTAAAAAGCTTAAATAATAGAAAAAATCATATTGTTTTAACTGGAAGGGGAGCAGCTGATGCTATTGTCAATTACGCTGATCTAGTTACAGAAATGAAACTAATAAGACATCCTTTTAAAGAACAAGGAATAAAAGCACAAAAGTGTGTTGAATTTTAGTTACTGTAAATTATTTCTAAAATTTTCCTTAGGCAGGTTTAGAAATGTTTAAAGACGCAAGCAATATCTGAACAAAAAATAAATTTGGTGCATTTACTTGCTAAGGTCTTAAAAGTACTATTATTGAATGACTTACAAAAGAGTTCTCTTAAAACTTAGTGGTGAAGCACTAATGGGTGAAAAACCTTATGGTATTGATCCTGCTATAGTTCAGTCAATTGCAGAGGATGTTTCAAAAGTAGTCGAAAATAATGTGCAACTTGCAATAGTTGTTGGTGGCGGAAACATTTTTAGAGGGCTCAAAGGATCTGCCGATGGAATGGATCGCGCAACCGCTGATTATGTTGGGATGCTAGCAACAGTAATGAACGCAATTTCACTTCAAGATGGTCTCGAGAGAGTCGGAGTTGCAACCAGAGTGCAAACAGCAATCGAAATGCAGGAAATTGCCGAACCCTACATTAGAAGAAGAGCGATGAGGCACCTAGAAAAGGGTAGAGTTGTTGTTTTCGGTGGTGGATGCGGAAATCCATTTTTTACAACTGATACTACAGCAGCTTTGAGGGCAGCAGAGATAAACGCTGAAGTTGTTATGAAAGCTACTAAAGTTGATGGAGTATACGATCGGGATCCTAATCAATTTAAAGATGCAAAAAAATATTCCTCTCTCAGTTATCAACAAGTCCTAAGTGATGAAATTGCAGTAATGGACAGTACTGCAATTGCACTTTGCAAAGATAATAATATCCCAATTATGGTTTTTGATATATTCAAAAAAGGGAACATTTCTAAAGCTGTTGCTGGTGAGCCAATAGGCTCTTTAATTAGTTAAAGATCATTTTATTTTTTTAATTATGAAAGAAAAAGAAATTCAAGAAAATATGAATAAAAGTATTGAAGCCACACAAAGAAACTTTAATACAATTAGGACAGGCAGAGCTAATGCCTCTTTGTTAGACAGAGTTAGTGTTGAGTACTACGGAGCAGAAACACCAATCAAATCGCTTGCCACTATAAGCACTGTTGATTCGCAAACAATTTCAATACAACCTTTCGATATTTCATGTTTACAAGCTATAGAGAAATCTATTTCTATGAGTGATTTAGGTATTACTCCAAATAATGATGGAAAAGTAATAAGAATAAATGTTCCTCCTTTAACAGAAGAAAGAAGAAAAGAATTTTGTAAATTAGCCTCAAAATATGCAGAGGAAGGAAAAGTAGCTTTGAGAAATATCAGAAGAGATGCTGTTGATAAAGAAAAAAAAGACGAAAAAGACGGTCTTATTTCTATTGACGAATCGAGAGATAATCAATCTGAAATTCAGAAAATTACAGATAAATATATTGCTTTAATAGAAACTAAATTGTCTGAGAAAGAGAAGGAAATTCTAAAAGTTTGATAGGATTTGACGTTGTAATAATTGGTGGAGGTTTATCAGGATCTTCCACCGCACTTAACCTATCAAAGAAAGGATATTCAGTCTTAATTATTGAAAAAGAAAAATCCCAAGATTACAAACCATGTGCAGGTGGGATGGCATCTTCAATGCAAAAATTTCTTCCTTTAAATATAGAAGATTGCATAGAATCAAAAATTAAGAATGTTGAATTCAGATGGAAAGCTGCAGATAATGTAACTGCTGATCTGACTGGTGAATCCCCATTTTGGATTGTTAAAAGAGAAAAACTAGATCAATTATTACTTGATGAATCCTTAAGTAATGGAGCTCAAATAATGAGACCATTATTGATAGAAAAAATCATAAAAAAAAATGATAAATGGGAAATTACTTGCAATAACAAAATAAAATATATTTCAGAATTTCTTGTAATTGCAGATGGATCACAATCGAAATGGGCGAGTTATTTCAATTTAGGGCCAAGAAAACCTAAATTTGCTAAAACATTTTCATTAAGATTGAAAGGGTTAGGTGAAATACCTAGAGATGCAGTTAGATTTGAGTTTGGATTTATAAAATATGGTTTTGCATGGGCATTTCCCTTAAGAGAAAGCTTAAATATTGGTTTAGGTACTTTTATAAATGATGGTCTATTAGAAAATCAGGCTATAAATAAACAAGTTATCAGAAGCTTCGGTTTTCATGATTTTCCTTATAAAACAATTAGTAAGAAACTGAGAATATGGAATGGCTTCCACTCAATCAATGGTGACAAAGTTTTAGCGGTTGGAGATGCAGCATCTCTATGTGATCCTTTTTTAGCTGAAGGAATTAGACCTTCTTTAATAAGCAGTTTTTATGCTGCAGAATATATAGATCAGTGCCTATCAGGAAAAGTAGATGATTTAAATGTTTATACGAAAAAAATTAACAACGTTTGGGGGAAATCAATGGTTTGGGGGAGGAGAATAGCCCAAGTATTTTATAGATTTCCTAGAACTGGATACCAATTAGGTGTCAAAAGAAAAACAGCACCTAAACGTATTGCTCAAATATTATCAGGAGAAATGAGTTATGAAGATATTGCAAAAAGAGTTATTAGAAGACTTTTAACAAACTCTAGAACTTAATTCTTTTTCAATTCAAACTTAAATCTAGTTAGCAGAAATCAATTTATGATTTTTAATCTCTGAATATCTCTTTAGTAACAGCTCTTCCAATTCTTCTATAGCCTTACTGAATCCAGTGATACCTTCACTAAGCTTTTCACTTGCCATTTGATCATCTAACATACTTAATCTGAAATCTTTTTCTTCAAATTCGTAGTCAATAGAATTATTTATTTGGGTACTTACATCTAATTTTCTAACTAACTCTCCTTTTTCTTTTTTCAGTTCCTCAAGAAATTTTGGTGCGATTGTTAAAAGATCGCAACCTGCTAATTCTTTGATTTCATCAAGATTTCTAAAACTCGCTCCCATTACTTCTGTTTTGAATCCCTTTTCTTTAAAGTACTTGTATATTTGTGTAACCGAAATAACACCAGGGTCTTCAGCACCAACAAAACTAGTTTTACCAGTTTTTGCTTTATGCCAATCCAATATACGGCCAACGAACGGGGAAATTAGAGTTATCTTTGCATTGGCACAAGTTACCGCTTGGCAGAAGTTAAAAAGTAAAGTTAAGTTGCACTTAATACCCTCTTTTTCCAAAATTTCAGCTGCCTTAATTCCCTCCCAAGTTGCAGCAATCTTAATCAAAATTCTTTCCTTTTCAATTCCAAAATTTTTGTAAAGATTGATCAATTTTCTCGCTTTTACTACCGTAGCTTCGGTATCAAAGCTCAGTCTTGCATCAACTTCTGTAGATACTCGTCCTGAAATAATTTTCAATATTTCTTTTCCAAAAAATACTGAAACTTGATCAACAGTTTCTTTGATTAATTCAATTTCGGAGAATCCTTGGGGCAATGCATTTTCTGAACTTTCTAAAGCTTTATCAATTAATTTCACATAATCAGGGTTTTTAGCAGCAGCAAGTATTAGAGATGGATTGGTGGTGGCGTCTCTTGGTTGAAATTTTTTTATCGAATCTAAATCTCCAGTATCAGCAACAACAACGGTCATTGAGGACAATTGTTCTAAAATTGATTTCATATCTAGATAATCATACATATACATAAACTAGCTTTTATTCCAGATGAAATCATCAGATAATGAACTAAATATTTATAAAATTGTAAAATTTTAGGGTTTTTTAACAATCATTCCATGATCTTTAATCTTGGGAGGTATTTTTTCAATTACTATCAAACTCTCGATAATTTCTTTAGCAACTGGTACGGCAACAGTTGAACCATATGCATAAGATTTAGATGGCTCATCAACAACTACTAAGACAGCATATTTCGGATCATTAACTGGTAAGGTAGCCACAAAACTGCAAACTTTTTTACTTGTATAGGAACCATTTGAGGCTTTTTGGGAAGTGCCCGTTTTCCCTGCTATCCTATAACCATCGATTTTCACTCCAGATCCACTACCTTTATCAACTACGCTTTCCATCCATTCAAGAACAGTTTTAGAGACTTCGTGTGAAAAAAATTGTTTTTTTGGATTTTTATTAACTCTTTCTTTGAAATTTGAGGTTACATGAGGAGTCACTTCAAAACCACCATTTGCTAGAGCCGCATGAAGTTGAACCAATTTAAGTGGCGAGATTGAGAACCCTTTACCAAAAGAAGTTACAGCAGGCTCAATTGATTGATTTACAAATAAATCTTTTCTCTTTAGTTGGCCAGCAGTTGATTCAAATAAGTCAGTCTCTAAATTTTTATTTATACCTAAATTTTTTAGCCAATCCCAATAAATTGTGGGGTCTAAATTTTGCATTATTTTTACCATCCCAACATTACTTGAAACCTGCAATACTTTTGGATAGTCAATGTAACCATTACCTTTTTTGTCCCAATTAGAAAGTGTCCATCCTCCAACATTAATTTTTCCAATATCTTCGACAAATCCATCTTTCTGAATTACTTTTTCTTCTAACGCTAAGGCAAGATTAATGGGTTTAAAAGTTGAACCAGGCTCAAATAAATCTTGAGAATACCAACCCCTAAAGAGTTCAGAATCATATTGCCAAAATTTATTTGGATCATATGACGGAGCTGAAACCAAGGAGAGAATCCGACCATTATTAACATCCATAACTATGGCAAATCCCTTCTTTGCTTTCCATTTGCTCACTTGCTTTGATAATGCATTGAATGACGCTTTCTGTAATTTTGAATCTATAGTTAGTCCTAAACTTTTGTAATCAGAAATAAAATCACCTGGCGCTGAATTATCAGGTAGAGGAGTTCCATCTCCTCCTCTTTTTATTAAATTACTTTTATTAAAAACTTTAATTTGATTATCTAAATGAAGCTCTAAACCCGCTGAAGCTATATTCTCATCATTAACAAAACCGACAAGATTAGAGTAAAGCTTCCCTTGTGGATAATATCTCTGCGAATATTTAAACAAATCAAGTCCGCTTATTTGAAGGTTCTTAATTTTTTCTGCTTTTTCTTCGGAAATTTTATCCAAAAGCTTAATACCACTCATTTTATTATTAAATTTACTCAAGAGTATTTCACCATCTATATCCAAGATAGGTGACAATTTTTCTAAAACTTCTTCAATACTCCGAACTCTGTTAACTGAATCACCAGGAAAATTAAAATATTTTGGATGGGCCCATAATTTATAAAGCGGTTTATCGTAAGCAATTAGTCTATTATTTCTGTCAACAATCGCTCTCCTTTTTTTTAAGGCGTTAGTTTTAGAAGACTGTATTAATCTAGCTTTTCTTTGTAAATCAGAGGCGTTAAAGACTTGCAATTTTACTAACCTACCAAACAAACAAAATATTAATAGTAAGCTAAAAATATAGAGAAATTTAAATCTTCTTTGATCAAGAGGTGATAGACGAACAATTTTCTTGTATTTTTTCATCAATATCCCCTTTGATATTTGCTAACACTAAAACCTTCAAAGAAACTACTTAAATTTTTCTTAAATAAACTTTCTTTCTTTTCTTGTAGTTTATCTATATAGATTAAATCTTCAGGTTTAGTTTTTCTATAAGTATTAATAGACTCAAGTTCACTAATATAAAATTCCTCAATTTTAGAAATATAATCAATGAGATTATTATTAATAGCTCTTGTTTTAGATAAGTTTTTATATATATTTGACCATTTTCTTTGACTATCAAAAGACAAGGAAAATAAGGTGAAAATTAATACCAAAAGAGAAATATTAATGGTGTCGAAAATTTTATGTATTAATTTGATATTAATTATGAATATTTTTTCAGAATTTTTACTACTTTCATATGAAACTTTTTTTTTTAAATTAAGTTGATGCCCATAAGGTTTCATCTAAGATTTATTGTTTAAATAAAAGAAGTGTTATAAATTAAATAAACATCTTTTTGTATGATTCGCAAGTAAAAAAATAAATTCTCTATGTCCTCAATAAAAACAAATTTAAGAAAGTCAATCCATTCCATAAAGAATGCATAATCACTGAGGAAAACAAGCTTCCTGAAGCAATTCTTGTAATTGCTAATCCAATCCCTAGAACAAATAATGGCGGCATTTCTCCCAAACTTAAATGGGCTAATGCAAAGATAAAAGCTGAAACTATGATGCCAGAAATTACTCCAAAATCTCTTGAAAGAGTTGGCAGTAAAATACCGCGAAATATAATCTCTTCAAATAGAGGAGCTAATAAAGTTGTTGTTACAAATAATAGAAAAAATGATAAATAATTATTATTATTAAGAACAATTTCCAACAAGGGGTTACTACCATTCTGATTATTGATCAGACTATTCATAATTAGAGAGATCAATAAAACAAAAGGAACAATTGTTAACCAGCCTTTAATTCCCTGAATAATTGCATATTTTATTGGCAAGAAATTGAACTGTAAATAATCCTTTTTAAAAGTAAATTCACCATTTAAGGATTTAATTTGATAAAAAACTATCAATAATGGAGGAATAGCCATAAAAAGATATCCAAAGAAAATTTTTATAGATTGAGACAATTCATTAGAGATATTTTTAGAAAAAAGTTCGACCAAACTGATAGAAAATAAAGGTGATACCACTTCTCCTAAAACAACAAATCCCCCTGCAATTAATAAAACCATATCTATTAATTCTAAATCTAAGGATTTAATTTCTTTCCAACCAAACTTTTTCAAAGATATAGTTGTCCATAATATTTTTAAAGCCAGAATAGAGCCAATAAGTATTGTTAAAAGTGGTATTAGTCTTATGGCTAATATTTTAAAAAACATTTTGCTTGAAAATGATTTTGTTATTAATGCACTATCGTCAAAATCAAATTTCCGGCTTAAGAGGTGATATAAAAATCTATCATCTTTAAATAAATCAAATTTTTCAGAATTTACTTTATATGAATTATTATTTGAATTTTTTTCTATCTCATCAATCAGAAACTTATAGTTTTTATCTTCAAAATCTTTGGATTTATTATAGATCAAAGGATCATTTGATTCTGAGGTAATTATTCGAATTAATTTATTTCTTTCTGTTAGCTCTTCAAATGAGACATCAGAGAGTGATTTATTTATTTGATCAACAGGATCATTAATGATAAAAAATTTTTTAAGATTTACAGGTATTGATTGGACAGATAATTCAACAATTTCTTGCTCTTTTTGACTAATATCAAATGAAACAGATGGTCTATTTAAACTGTCTCTTAATCCTTGTTGCCATACAAAAAAAGTTATGACAATAGAAATAAAAGCTAAAGTGAGTTTTGACTTAGAAGTATTTTTAAAGATCATAACTTATTATATTCTTGAAAACTATAGTTAGTTATCATTGAATTTCCTTGTATTTATGTATCTATTTTAATCACGCCATGAGATGATTAAATTATCTTAATTTTCAAATTTATATAATGGCTATAAGATTAGTTTTAGTTAGGCATGGACTAAGCAGTTTCAATGCAAAAGGATTAATTCAAGGAAGAACAGACGATTCATTATTAACTGATGAAGGATACGAACAAGCCCAAAAAGCAGGAAAAGCATTATCAAAAATAAACTTCGATAAAATCTATTCCTCCCCACTTGTCAGAGCGGCAGAGACTGCAAAAACAATTAAAAAGACCTTCAATAAAGAACAAAATATTGTATTCGATGATAATTTGCTAGAAGTAGATCTTAGTGAATGGTCTGGTCTAAAAATTGATGAAATAAAAAAGAAATTTCCAGAAATTTATCCTATATGGAAAAATGATCCAGAAAATCTTATCTTAAAAAGAAATGATAATAAAACTTATAAACCAATTCAAGAATTATTTTTTCAAGCAACAAATTTTGTAGAAGATATTTTAAAAATTTATCTAGACAAAGATGATGTAAATATATTAGTTGTTGGACATAATGCAATTCTCAGATGTTTAATACTCTTGTTATTAGGAAAGCCTAAGCAAGGTTTTAGAAAAATAAGATTAGAAAATGCTTCTTTCTCGATACTCAATATTACAAAGAAAGATAACTCTTTTAAGACTCAAATTGAATGCTTAAATCAAACTTCCCATCTTAATAAAAATATTCCAAATAAAATTGGAGATTCCAGAATATTTCTAATAAGGCATGGTGAAACTAACTGGAACAAAGAAGGTAGATTTCAAGGCCAAATTGATGTCCCTTTAAATGAAAACGGAAAAGATCAAGCTAGAAAGACTTTTGAATTTTTGAGAAATATTTCTTTCAATAAGGCATTTTCAAGTTCAATGCATAGGCCTTATGAGACTGCACAAATAATCCTTCAAAATAACAAAGATTTAAAAATTGAGAAAATAAATTCACTCGTAGAAATCAGTCACGGATTATGGGAGGGGAAATTGGAAGCAGAAATTAGAGAAGAGTGGCCTGCTTTACTAAAAAATTGGCATGATAAACCTGAAGAAGTAATAATGCCCGAAGGTGAATCTATAAAAGATGTATCTGAAAGGTCCGTAGAAGCTTTTGACAAAATTTGTTTATCTCAAAAGGATAATGATCAAACCCTGATGGTTGCTCATGATGCAGTCAATAAAACACTTATTTGTAATATGCTTGGGATTAATTATTCAAATATTTGGATGATAAAACAGGGTAATGGCGGCATAACTATAATTGATCTTTTTAATGATCCCAATAAGCCCCCTGTAATTAGCGCTCTTAACATTACAACACACCTAGGGGGAATACTTGATTCAACTGCTTCAGGAGCACTTTAAATTAAGCCTTGTTAAAAATTTATTTTGATTAAGTCAGAGGCAAAAAAAAGGCTTCACTTACTGAAAAAGCCAACTTGACTAAGAGGCCAAAATCTGAAATATGCTTTACCAATTATCTCTTCTTTATGAAGAAATTTACTTCCAGGCCAATATCTTCCATCCCAGCTATTTGCCCTATTATCACCTAAAACTAAAAAATGATCTTCTGGCACTTTTATGTTTTCAAATTTACCACAATTATTAAATAGGGATAATGAGCACTTATAAGAGACATAGGGTTCAGAAATTAATTTATTATTTATTATTAATTCACCATTAGAGTTTACACTTACAATTTCTCCTGGAAGTGCCACCACTCTTTTAATATAAGCATCGCAAGCTTGATCCCTTAACCCAGGAATAAATGACATTGGAGGAAAACTCATAAAAAAACAATATCTTTTTTTTGGTAAAGGCTTAGATCTTGATGAGATTAATTTTTTGTCAAACGAATAAGGTGAGTTAAAAACAACAATATCTCCTCTTTTTGGTAAAGAGTTTCTTAGCGAAAATTTTTCAATAATTAACCTATCATTTATTTGTAATTCTGGGAGCATTGAACCAGAAGGGATATAACGTGGTTCTGCAAAAAATGATCTACAAGAAGAAACAAAAAAAGTTAATAGAATTAGTAGACCCCATTCTTTTAAAAAACTTTTTATGGAACCAGGCATAGGATTAATAAAGTCTTGATTTTCTAAACTTATATAAATTGTTTTGCATATTCAATTTCGTTAAAACCTAATATTACTTTTTTTCCTTCGTAAATCAAAAATGGTCTTTTTATTAATTTACCATCACTTAAAAGAAGTTGAATAATTTCTTCCTTTGACAAACTATCAATATCAAGATTAAGAGTTTTAAAGGCTTTACCTCTTGTATTAAAAATCCTTTTTTTATCATCAGAGTATTGTTCTAGGACTAGATTTAAATAATTGACAAGTGGAGGTTCTTTTACAATATCAATTAACTGAAATTCAACATCTTTGCTTTCTAGCCACTTTACAGCTTTTCGGCATGTAGAGCATTTTAAATAACTATAAAAAATTATTTTTTTCAATTTAATTTACTAATATTTGATTTCTTAAGTACTTTAAAGTTTTTCTTTTTTGGAGGCATACAACTTTTCAATAAATTTTCAACTACATCAAAATCCCTCCAACCATCAATTTGAACTGTTCTTCCATCGAGTCCTTTACTTGTTCTAAAAAATTCTGCAACATCCTCAAGCTGATTAGGAGCAATTTGATTAATACTTACTATATTAGCCTGCCTAGGATTAGCCATAGGCACACATAAAAGTTTTCCATCATAAGCACCACAATCATGCATATCCAAAACTCCAATAGGTCTAGCTTTTATTAGACAACCCGCAAAAGTAGGTTCGTCCATTATCACCATTGCATCAAGGGGAGCTCCATCATCAGCAAGGGTATTTGGGATAAAACCATAATCAAAAGGGTACCTGACTGAAGAATGTAATACTCTATCTAGGGCCATTATTCCTGCGTCAGAGCAATATTCATATTTATTCCTACTCCCTGCAGGTATTTCAACAACAATATTCACTATTCCCTTCATTGGAGATGGAGGTATTGAACTAAGGTCCATCTTTTTTAAAATCGTGATTATGAATTATCTCGTTTCCTTGAGATAAAGGTCTACCAATTAAAATGCTTATTGAAGGTAAAAAAATTGTCAAAAAGGCAAAAATAATACCTAAAGATGTTATTGAAAAACTCCTTATACTTAAAGGGTCATCATCATCTCTATCAAAATCATTTCGATCAGAACCATGAGAAGATTCTTCGCTTGATTTACTTTGAATAAACTGCTTTGATTTCGTGTAACTCAAGAACTCTTAATTGGTTAATATTAAGGAGATAATTAAACATCATTATCCTACATTCAAAATGTCAATAAATCAAAACATTGATTGGTGACTTTTTAATTACTCTTTTTCTAGCAAAGACCTAATAGATTTTAGTTCGTCTAATATTTGCGCCAGTATATTTTGAGCAGCGGAAGAAGGTGTATTAAAGACCTCTACAGTAACTTCCTTTATTCTTAAAATGTCTTTTGCAAATCTTGCTACTTCATTAGGATGGAATTTTAAAGGATCTTTTTGATCAGTCCTAAATTCTGGATTTAATTTTCTTGGATTAAAACTAGGGTTTAGATTTCTTAAATCTGTATTTGTATACCTATAGACAGAAGCTCTTGATCTATTAAGGAATTTTTGAACTTCATCAATACCTACTAATTCCTCTTCACTAGAAATATTGGAATCTATATTTTCCATAAACTTAAGAAAATGATTAAGTAGTAATGAACTTTTTAAAAAGTTTGAACTTCATTACAGAAGAAGTTAGCAGAAAGAATATCCTTAGACTATCCGCGTTGAGGGACTCAAGACACTTTAAATTATTTTTTCAACTTAATTGATAAAATTAAATATTATTAAGGATTTTTCTGTATGCGCGTGACAACCTCATTTCCTCTGGGGACACTTCGTGACACACCTTCTGAAGCTGAGATTATTTCACACCAATTACTCTTAAAAGCTGGTTATATTCGCAGAGTAAACAGCGGTATTTATGCATACATGCCGCTAATGCTTAGAGTTATTGAAAAAATATCCGCAATAATAGAAAAAGAACTTAATAGTATTGGTTGCACAAAATTACTATTACCCCAACTTCATCCTGCAGATTTATGGAAAAAAAGTCAAAGGTGGGAAGGATATACCGCTGGTGAAGGAATAATGTTTAATCTCAAAGATAGACAAGGTAAGGAATTTGGTTTAGCACCAACTCACGAAGAAGTGATAACGAGTATTGCATCAGAGACCATCAACTCCTATAAGCAATTACCTCAATGTTTTTACCAAATTCAGACAAAATTTAGAGATGAAATAAGGCCAAGGTTTGGATTGATGAGAAGTAGAGAATTCATAATGAAAGATGGTTATTCTTTTCATTCTTCAGAAAACGATCTAGCTTCTTTCTATGAAAAGGTGGGCAATGCTTATGAAAATATTTTTAAATCTTGTGGACTGCAGACAGTAGGAGTTGAAGCAGATAGTGGAGCAATTGGCGGTGCTTCATCTAAAGAATTTATGGTCACTGCTGATGCTGGGGAAGATTCCATTTTGTTCACCCAAAGTGGTTCTTATGCTGCCAATATCGAAAAAGCTGTTTCTATACCCTCTCAACCTATTCCACTTAAAGATAATATTCCAGAGTGGTTGGAAACGCCTCATCAAAAAACAATCTTAGAAGTTTGCGATAATAACAATTTAGACCCAAGTCAGATTATTAAGGTAGTAATATTCCTTGCACAGTTCGAAGGCGAATTTAATGTCCCAATTCTTGCATGCATAAGAGGCGATCAACATATTAATGAAGTAAAGCTTTTTAATTTAATCAATAAACTTCATCACTTAAATCTCCTTAATCTTAAAAAGATTGAAGACAAAAATACTATCGAAAAAAATCTGATTGATTTACCCTTAGGTTTTATCGGGCCAGATTTAGATAATAAAACTATAAAAGCTATTTCTAATTGGGAAAAAAAATGGACAAGAATAATTGACCATTCTGCAAGTGACCTTTCAAGGTTTATAAGTGGTGGGAATAAAGTTAATTTCCATAAAGTTTTTCAAGAATTTTCTTTTGATTCGAAAGACTATCTAATTGGGGATATCAGGAATGCCAAAAAAGGAGATAAAATAAGTATCTATGATGATGAAGAACTTAAAGAAAAAAAAGGTATCGAGATTGGACATATTTTCCAACTAGGTCAGAAATATAGTGAGAAATTAAATGCTAAGTTTTCTGATAAGGACGGTCAGCTAAAAAATTTATGGATGGGTTGTTACGGAATAGGTGTGACAAGAATAGCTCAAGCCGCTATCGAACAGAATCATGATCAAAAAGGCATTTGTTGGCCTATCCAAATTTCTCCTTTTGAAGTTATTATTATCCCAACAAACCTAAAAGATCCTATTCAAAGTGATCTTACTGAGCATATCTATAACAATTTTTTAATTAATAAAATTGATGTCCTTCTTGATGATAGAAAAGATAGAGCTGGAGTGAAATTTAAAGATGCGGAATTAATTGGTATTCCTTTTCAGATAATTGTTGGCAGAGATTCTATTAATAAAGAAGTAGAACTTTTATGCAGAACAAATAATACTAAGCTTAAAATTAGTACTGATAAATTGTTAGAAACATTTATTTCCGAATCTGAAATAATGTACAATAAAAAAACTTAAGGCTTATTTTTTTTTTGGGAGCTAAGTTATGTTACTTAAATGGACATCAAAATTATTTTTTAAAAACCTTACCAAAGCTATATCTTTTTCAATATCCTTAATTATTGTTTTTACACTATTTAGTTCCCCCTCCATAGCTGCAAAAACCTCTATGACTGGTGATTATGCAAAAGATACAATTTCAGTTGTTAAAACATTACAAACAGCTGTCGATACTCCAAAAGATTCTCCAAATAAAGATGAAGTAAGAAGTGAGGCTCTTACACTTATAACTGACTATATTTCCAGATATAGAAATAGAGGAATGGTGAATAAAACACAATCATTTACCACCATGCAAACAGCATTAAATGCCATGGCTGGTCATTACAAAAACTTTGCAAGTAGACCTTTACCAGATAAACTAAGGGAGCGTTTAACCAAAGAATTTTCTCTTGCTGAAAAAATGGTTCTAAGGGAAAGTTGATACAATTCATTTACTTTTTAAAAGTAAACCAAGATTATTGAATATATTAAATATTCGTACAAAAATAATGCTCTTCTAAAATTGGCCAATGTTGTTGTAATCGGAGCCCAATGGGGTGACGAAGGAAAAGGTAAAATAACAGATTTACTTAGTCGATCGGCAGATGTTGTTGTTCGCTACCAAGGGGGAGTGAATGCAGGTCATACTATAGTTGTAGATGATAAAGTCTTAAAATTACATTTAATACCCTCAGGGATACTTTATAAAAATACTACTTGTTTAATTGGATCGGGAACTGTTGTAGATCCAAAAATCTTGCTTAAAGAAATTGACATGTTAATTGAAAATGGAATTGATATCTCAGGATTAAAAATTTCATCAACATCACATGTAACAATGCCCTACCATAGAATATTAGATGAAGCGATGGAGGCAGATAGAGGTTCAAACAAAATAGGTACAACAGGACGTGGGATTGGCCCAACTTATGCGGATAAGTCACAGAGAAATGGTATTAGGATAAGAGATTTACTTAATAAGGAAAGGCTAAATGATGTTATCGAAATTCCATTAAGAGAAAAAAACGGTCTGCTAGAAAAAATCTATGGCATTGAACCACTTAAATTAGAAGACATTGTTGAAGAATATCTTGACTACGGAAAAAGATTATCAAAGCATGTTGTTGACTGTACTAGGACTATCCATGAAGCCTCAAAAAACAAGAAGAATATTCTATTCGAAGGAGCTCAAGGTACGCTACTTGACTTAGATCATGGGACTTATCCTTTTGTCACCTCATCAAACCCCATATCAGGGGGAGCATGTATTGGGGCTGGAGTGGGTCCCACTTTAATTGATAGGGTCATAGGTGTCGCAAAAGCTTATACCACAAGAGTAGGTGAAGGGCCATTCCCAACGGAATTGCAAGGGAGTATTAATGATCAACTCTGTGATAGAGGCAGTGAATTTGGAACCACTACTGGTAGAAGGAGAAGATGTGGGTGGTTTGATGGAGTTATTGGTAAATATGCCGTATCCGTAAATGGTCTTGATTGTTTAGCCGTTACAAAACTAGATGTACTAGATGAATTAGATGAGATTAAAGTTTGCGTTGCATATGATCTCGATGGAGAGGAAATAGATTACTTTCCTACAAATTCAGATGATTTAAAAAAATGTAAGCCAATCTTCAAAAAATTAAAAGGTTGGCAATGTTCAACTGCAGATTGCAGAAAACTATCTGATCTCCCAGAGAATGCTATGAATTATCTAAGATTTTTAGCTGAATTAATGG
>CACNQT010000016.1 GCA_902622705.1 uncultured Prochlorococcus sp.
TTATATTTTCAGCTCCAGAATAAACTATTCTATGATTTCTAAGATTAAGAGAATTGGTATGTTTAAGTAAATCTTCAATTGTTATCAAGCGAACATGATGATTTGCAAAAATTAATTGATCATTTTTTAAAATAAAATTTAAACCAAGATTTTTCAGCGAATTAATCTGAAACTTTTTTATAAATTGAATTTTTTCTTCGGATAAAATAAAAATTGAATTTTCTTCCTTTAAAAATAGAGAAATCAAAATTGGAGGTAACCAATCATGGCTCGAGAAAATTTCTGAATTAATTAGATATGTAGAATCATTCTCAATACACTTAGAAATTATCCTCCCAAAAGAATATATGTGTTCCCAATCAATACTTTGATCTCTCAAAAAATTTTTTAAATATTGATGACTTAGAATTTCAAGCATTTATAATTAATTTAATTTCAAATACGTACAAAATTTATGAACCTAATATACAAAAAATTGGTATGAATATAAGAAAGTATTGAATTAATCAATCTATGAAAATTGGAATAGTAGGATTAGGTTTAATTGGCGGTTCTTTAGGATTAAAACTCCAAAGACTAAACCATACAATTTATGGAATAACAAATAATGAATTAAATGAGAAAAAAGCTAAGGAAAAAAAGCTTGCAAATTTTGTTAGCTGTGACCTGAGCTTATTAAAAAAATGTGAGCTGATAATTTTGGCATTGCCTATCAAAGATTTAATAATTCCATCTCAACGATTAGTAGCATCAATACCGCAAGAAACAATAGTGACTGATGTAGGCTCTGTTAAGGAGCCAATTGTAAATACATGGGAAACTTTACATCCGCTATTTATTGGATCACATCCAATGGCGGGAACAGAAAAGAAAGGGGTTGATTCAGGTTTTGAAGGTCTTTTTAAAAATGCAAAATGGATTATTACCCCCACACAAAATAGTGATTCAAATGCAGTCATAACTATTTCCGAGCTAATAAAATCAATGGATTGTGAAATTTGTCAAGCTTCGCCAAAAGAACATGATGAAGCAGTATCTCTAATTTCTCATTTGCCTATATTTTTAGCTTCTACCTTAATTGAAACTGCATATACAAAGAATAATCAATCTTTATTAAATCTCACACAAAAGCTAGCGGCTACAGGATTTGCTGACACTTCGAGAGTTGGTGGTGGCAATGAAAAACTAGGCTTAGATGTAGCTATGAATAATCAGATTAATGTTTTAAATGCCATTAATAATTTTCAAAATAAGCTGAATACATTGGAATCTCTTATAAAAGAAAAAAATTGGGAGTTACTCCTAAAGAAACTTGCTGAAGCAAAAGAAATCAGAGAAAAATTTATAAATTAAAATTTTCTATACCTTTAGAAGCTAAAATTTGTCTTGAAACCATTAATGCACACTGGCTAACACCTGCTGTTCCCTCCCCTGGATAAATTGAATCTCCACATAACCATAAACCTTCAAAAGGCGTCCTACTTGATAATCCAAATAAACCAAAAATATCTGGATTTTGACCAAGCCCGCCTACTATTCCGTTAGGTCTATTAGTCCATTTTTGAAATCCCAAAGGAGTTGCTAATTCCCTATGTAGCCAATTTTCCGGATCAATATCAAATTGACTTTCCAATTCAAGGGATATTTTTTTCATTAAATCCTTTTTCTTCTTTAAGTAATCTTTTTTATCTAGATCAAACCAATCTTTTGTTTTAGTAAAAATACTAGCTATTAAAGTAACCTCACCTTTTGGTGCTCTACCATCACCATCATTACTAATTGAGACAAATAAAGAACCAAATTCATTGGAAACAAATTGATAATGATTTGAAGAAGTTTTTTTAATATTTCTTTTTTTTAATGCTGAATAAAAAACTAAAGCGCCACTTGGATCAGGCAAATTATTGAGTCGATTTTTATAATTTTTTTTTCTTTCTAAAGGATCTTTCAAATGCTTAAGCAAAGATTGAGGAGGGGCGGTATAAATCAAATCTTTTGCATGGTAAATAAAAGAATTTTTTTTTGAATTGGCGTTTACATTCCAGCACTTATTTACATCATCAAAATTTATAGATTTAACTTTTTGTCCAAAAATTATTTTAACTCCAGTTTTTCTCAATGAACTTTCTAATGCTTCACTCAAAGACTGCATAGATTTTTTAAGATGCCACAGACCATGTGGCTTTTGACACATCTGAAGAACAGTAGATCCATATAATGCTGCAGTATTATAAACGTCCTCTTGAGAATAAAGTTTTAGTTGAAGATTTAAGAATTTTATCAAGCGCTCATTTTTGGATAATCCACAAATCCTCAATAAATCAAAAATAGTAGATTTAATTAAGATACCTGCTAAAAGATTGGACGGTACTAATGCTTTAAGAAGTTGAGAAAAATCCCAAAAATTACTTATTGGTAATACAGGATTATTATTAGCAAATATCCAATTACTTTGATGTATTAGGGTACAAAGTCTCCAGAATCTATGACTCCCAGGAAACTGTATTTCTTGTTCAGCAATCCATTTACTTTTTTCATACCAGATTGGTATGGGATTACTACCATCATTTAAATCAACAATGCAAGCAGGATCTAAAATTGTAGCTTCAGGTAATGGGATATCTAAAAAATCAAAAATTCTAGAATGTATTCCTCCTTCCTCTAAACCAGCAACCTGGGTTGCACCAACATCAAAAATATAATTCTTTCTTTTAAAAGTACCGGCACATCCTCCTGATTGAGTATGAGATTCAATTAAAGTCACTGATAAACCTTGTTTTGATAAAATTGCTGCAGCTGTGAGTCCTGCTATACCAGCGCCAACAACAACAATTTCGGAATTTTTCATTGAAAATGCAAAAATTAAACCCTTTTGAAGTTAACGAAATTTGTGCTGAATTAGGTGAAACCTATCCAAAAAGTATTGAACCAGTCCATGGTGGCGATATACATAGTGCCTGGAAAATAGAATTCTCAAACAAAAAATTTTTTCTTAAAAGAAATGATAGAAACAAAAAATTTCTTGAATTTGAAAAATATTGTCTTCAAAATTTAAGCACTTACATTAATCAAGAAAACTTAGTTATTCCTAAAGTTATTACATATAAAAATATCAAAAATATAGAGTTTCTTTTAATTGAATGGATAGATATGCAAAACTTTGACCAAAAAAAGCTCGGAAAAGGTTTAGGAGAAATGCACTTGAAATCAGCTGAATCTAATCCAAAAATGTTTGGGTTTCCAGTTGAGGGTTTTATTGGAACGACAGATCAGAAGAAAGGCTGGGAAGATAATTGGTTAGATTGTTATTTGAAATTACGGATAATGCCACAATTATCAATTCTCAAATCAAATATTTTAGATCAAGCGACAATAAATAAAATTGAAGAAAAAATTAAATCAGAATTACTTTATCATAAACCAATAAATACTCTTGTTCATGGTGATTTGTGGTCAGGAAATGCAGGAATGGACCAAAGTGGTAAGGGGGTTATATTTGACCCAGCATCATGGTGGGCAGATAATGAAGTAGATATAGCAATGACCAAACTATTTGGAGGTTTTGGAAACGAATTTTATGAAGAGTATCATAAAATTTTTCCCTTAAAGCAAAATTTTGAAAATAGAATTATTATTTATAACTTTTATCACATATTGAATCATGCCAATATGTTCGGAGGATCATATTTAAATCAAGTCAAAGATTACATAAAAGCAATACTTGGCATGTAATCTTGGACTATCCTAAATAAGTCTTTTTAAGATTTTGTACCTTTTCTAAAACAGCTTCACGATTTTCACTGGTGCGAAGATTCTGCCAGCTCCATTGGCCGACTACTATTACACCTAGTAGTTCTAGCAAACCTGGAAGAATTGGGAAAAAGTTAATCGTGTCAATAACAACTTTAATTATTATCTGAGCTATGACTACAACGGCTATTATACCTGCCGCTTTACCATACTTCCCCATTTGAGTCCAATCAACATTACCAAGGGTTTCGTTGACTTTTCCCATGACATCAGAGTACTTTTCTGAAAAGCTTTTGGTTTCTGAGCTTGTATCGGAGCCGGAGTCTTGATTTGACCCTGGAGTGTTATCACTCATGAATTCAGTAAACTTAATATATGAACCAGACAGTATCGGAAAAAACGCCTATTGACTACCTTTTTGTTGTGCAAAATTCCGAACCGAAACATTTTGTATTTTTTAGAGACGTTGGTATATAAAGTTTCTGGAGATATTTAAACTTAAAATTGATTTATAAAAACTTCACATTATCATCTAGTTCTAACAAAAACATTAATAAAATTAAGAAATAGGAAATTTTTAAAAGGCTAAAATTTTTATTTTAATTATTATATTTGAATAGTTTAATTTTTAAAAGTTAAATAATCGGCATGTCCAAAAATATTAAATATAATTTCCTAACTACAGATGAAAAAGAAAGATATCAAAAACATTTAACACTCAAAGAGATAGGTTATGAAGGTCAACTAAGTCTAAAAAACAGCTCGGTGTTATGTATTGGAGCAGGTGGCCTTGGTTCTTCTGTTTTGCTTTATTTAGCTGCAGCAGGAATAGGAAAAATTGGCATCGTTGATAATGATTACGTTGAGAAGTCTAATCTCCAAAGACAGATAATTCATGAAACAAATACTATAGGTAGTCTAAAAATTGATTCTGCCCAGGAAAGAATAAAAAAATTTAATCCTCATTCTGACTTATTAACGTTTGCAGAAAGAATTAATCCTAAAAATGCTTTAGAAATAATTCGAAAATTTGATATTATTTGTGATTGCTCAGATAATTTCGGCACAAGATATTTGATAAATGATGCATGTTTGATACTAAACAAGCCTCTAGTCTTTGGCAGTGTTCAGGGCTTTGAAGGACAAGTAAGTGTGTTTAACTTAAATAAAACTAGTCCTAATTTAAGAGACTTGCTACCAGAATCACCTTCAAAAAATGCAGTCCCTAGTTGTGCAGAATATGGAGTTGTAGGGGTATCAACAGGTCTAATAGGAATTTTTCAGGTGAATGAAATTATCAAAATTATCTTAAAAAAAGGTGAGATTTTAGATGGAAAAATCATGGTTTTTGATCTATTGAATATGCATACAAAAAAATTACATCTTAAAAGTGATCAGGTAAATAAACAAATAAAAAATCTTTCTAAGTTTATGGACTTTTATAGTGACGATGAATGTTCTACAAAAAATAGTAAAATCAACAGAATTAATGCTTATGATTTTAATAGTTTATATAAAATAAAACCCAACAAAATTCTTTTAATTGATGTAAGGGAAAATGAAGAATTTTCTGCTTCAGCAATTGAGGGTTCTATATCGCTCCCCCTAAGTTATTTAAACCAAAAGCCTGACTTAGAATTTATTCAAAAAGAAAGTTTAATAAAAGAGATTTTTACCATATGTAAAACTGGAAAACGTTCTGAAAAAGCTTCAAAAATCTTATCTAAATTCAAAATTAAATCGAGATCTATTGAAGGTGGCCTAGAAAAGGTAAAAAGATTATTAAGCGATTAATATTTCAGTGTGAATATTTAGTAATCTACACCTCTTTTTAAATCAACTCCAACATTCGCGTAATGCTTATGACAAACCATTTCAGAGTAAACATCAGCGAGTTCAAAATATGAAGGTTCATTTTTGCATCTACCAGTAATAATTACTTCTGTATCTGCTGGCTTTTTTAAAAGAGTTTGATGTATTAATTCTACAGGTAGCAGCTCTAAATCAACAGTTGGGTTCAATTCATCCAAAATTATTGTTTTGTACAAACCACTCAAAATAGCAGCTTTAGCTATTTCCCAAGCCCTTTCAGCCTCAACATAATCAATTGGTTTTTGCTGGCCTCTCCACACGATCGCATCTCTTCCTGAGCGCAAATGATCTACCAAATGTGGGTAACTTTCTCTCAATGCTTCTATAGCAGCATCTTCGGTATAGCCAGTTCCGCCTTTTAACCACTGTAAAATTAAAACTCTATGACTTTTGTCTTGAGATATTCCTTTACCAATAGCTTGAAGAGCCTTGCCAAGTGCACTTGTGGATTTACCTTTTCCCTCGCCTGTATATATCTCAATACCTCCAATAAATCTCTTTTGTCCTGTTAATTTTGGCAAGTCTTCTTTTAAACGTGATCTCATTTCTGAATGAAGTTGAGATATTCTAACCAAAGAAGGAGGGGCAGCCCTTCCGGTAATAATTATTTCCAGTCCATCAGGACGATTTTGAAGAGTATCAACAACTTCCTTGATATCAAGCATTCCTAAATCAAGAACTGGATTCAGCTCATCTAGAACAACAACAGAATAAAGAGAACTAGCAATTGCACCTTTTGCAATATTCCAACCTCTCTCAGCCTCACCAATATCAAATTTTGTCACCTGGTCTTCAGTAAAGAATTCCGACCTTCCTGTTCTTACATGGTCAATTAAGTGTGGGAATCCTCTTTGTAGGGCCTCTATAGCTGCATCCTCATCATATGACCTCTCAGGTCCCTTTAAAAATCTGAGAAGAAGTACTCTCGACTGTCTTTTTTCGCATATTCCCAATCCAATTGTCCTTAGCACAACACCTAAAGCGGCCTGACTTTTACCCTTCCCTTCCCCATCATAAATATGTAGTTGACCTTGTGATCTTTCTTCACTGTCACTAGCTGTGACAATTCCAATACCTCTATTTCCTCTTATATTTGTCAATTGAACAAGGTAAATAAATTTAATCTAAGATATATTTAAGAATATTATTAAAATTTAATAATAAATTCAACCTATTCATAGGTAATTTGAATTTTAAAGTAGTTATCATGTTCAATCAACTAGAAATTCTGTCTGATGAACAAAATGAAAAGTTATTTACAATTAGAAGGTACATTAAAAACCTCGATAGCGCTTGTATCGCTTATTCAGGAGGAGTAGACAGTACATTAGTAGCCTCATTAGCGTTTGAGCAATTAGGAAGCAAAGCAATTGCAATTACTGGTATTTCTCCTGCCTTAGCCAATACACTTCGTGAAGAAGCAAGGAGTCAAGCAAAATGGATAGGAGTGAAGCATTTAGAAATTAAAACTTCTGAATTAAAAGAATCAAGTTATAGTAAAAATTCGCAAGACAGGTGCTTTGCATGCAAAAAAGAGCTTCACAAACATACTACATACTTGTCTAAAAAACTTAATCACAAGATTGTTTTAGATGGAGTCAATCTTGATGATCTAAAAGACTTTAGGCCTGGAATAAAAGCTGCTAAACAAGCAGGAGTTATTTCTCCACTCGCAAAATTTAAATTTTCAAAAAAAGATATTAGGGATATATCAAGAGCATTTGGTTTCCCATGGTGGGATAAACCTGCTCAACCATGCTTATCTTCAAGATTTCCTTATGGCCATGAAATAACAAGTGAAAGGCTCAAAATGGTTGAAAAAGCTGAAGAATACTTAAAAAAAGGCGGTTTATCAGAGGTGAGAGTTAGATGCCAAGGATCCACCGCAAGAATAGAAATCCCTAAAGAGGAATTAAAGCATTTTTTTAAAAAATATAATTTTGGGGATATAGTTAAATATTTTTCGGATTTAGGGTTTAATTGCACAAGTTTAGATCTTGAAGGATTAATTAGCGGAAAATTGAATAGATAAATATTGCAAGTTAAACAACTGTTCTAATCTCATTTAGAACTGCTAAAGGTGGATTGCGTTTAACATTACGTAAGAAATGTTCTTCAGCTTTCAAAGTTTCAATTAAAAATTGACTAGCAAGTTCTGGTTTCATATTTTGACCACATGTAAAAATATCGACTGCAGAATAATTAGATTCAGGCCAAGTATGAATTGAAATATGGGATTCAGCCAATAATGCAATTGCTGTAACTCCTTGAGGTTCAAATTTATTACTTATCAAATTCAGAACTGTTGCCTTTGCCAATTTTGCAGCTCTATTTAATGAACAACGCAAAAAGGATTCATCATTTAATTTTTCGTAATCACATCCATAAAGTTCCAACAAAAGGTGTTTACTTTGATGAATTAATTTTTCATCTTTACAAAAAGAACTTAAATTTTGATTTTTTTTTGGGACTTCCATTAAAGAAATTTATATGTTTATAAGATTAGCTAAAAATTGTTAGTTTTAGAATTACAAGTAAATCATTTGTGAAGAGCCTAAGAAAGATTGATTAAATTTATCTAGATGAGTCGCACTAATAAAACATTGACTATTTTTTCCAACCGAATTTAATAATAAATTTTGTCTTGTTATATCTAATTCGGCCAAGACATCATCCAATATGAGAATTGGAGGAACATTTAATGTTTTAGTTAATAAATCTAATTCTGCCATTTTTAAAGCTAAAATAAAAGTTCTTTGCTGGCCAGATGAACCATATTTTCTAACTGAAATATTATTAATTAGAAACTCAACATCATCACGATGAGGCCCAAAATTACATTTGCCAGTCAATGCTTCTATAGGACGCTGATTTATTAGTTGTTCAACTATTTTCTTAGTAATAACTTCTTCTTCTTCTTCTTGACTTATATTTTGTATCCCTGAAAGATAATTTATTCCTATGTGTTCTTCAGATTTACTTAAATATCTATGCCAATATTCAACATATGGTTTTATTTTTAATAAAGCCCTTCTCCTACGTCTAAAAATTCTTGTACTTATTATTGACATTTGAATATCAAAGCTTTCAATAATTTCTGAGGATTGATCATTTTGGAAACTATCTGAGCGCAAATAATGGCTTCTTTGCTTTAAAAGCCTGTTAAATCTACTTATTAAGTCAAAATATACTGGTTCAAGCTGGGATACAACTTTATCAATCCACTTTCTGCGATAACTAGGTTCATTTCTAACGATACCTATATCGCTCGAGCAGAAACATACACTCCTTATGTAGTTCTTTATTTCGCTCTGCTTTTTCAAAATTGAATCATTAACATAAATTTTTTTAGAGCCTTTTCTAAATAAATTTAACTTTAAATCATCTTTAAAATCGATTTGTCCTATAACTTCGGCCATATCACTATCATTTTCAATTAAATCTTTATCACTTAATGCTCTATTAGATTTTAATTGACTTAAAAATTCAATAGATTCAAGTAAGTTTGACTTGCCAATGCCATTACAGCCAAGAACTATTGCTCTTTGCTCTTTTAGGTCAATTCCAAAACTTTTATGGTTCCGAAAATTTTTAATTTTTAATTTATTTAAAAAAATTTTCTTGATGCATCCATTAATTAAATTAGCTAAGTTTAATATATTTAGATTTTCTTTAAAGAAATTGAAAAATAAAAGGGCATGTAGCTCAGTTGGATAGAGCATCAGATTCCGGTTCTGAGAGTCGGGGGTTCGAATCCCTCCATGCTCGTTTGGTGTTTATTAAAGGTTATATCCCATTACTCTTATTCCATTTGGATCTAATATAAATCCACTTTCTTCTAGACTTTTAAATGAAGACTCTGGAGCCTGAACAGAAATACTACATCCAGGCATTTCTATATTTATTTTTTCAAGAGTTACTTTTAATAATATCGAATAAAAAAGTTGCTGATTACTACCTTTTGCTGCACATAAGTTCCATAAGTTAGCATTCAACCCCCTATCTGATGTAACCCTTACAAAACCATATAGTTTATTTCTTAATTGATTTTGTATTGTGAAAAAGAAATTACTTTTCTTAATAGCCTCAGAAAGGGGTTTAATTGGGAATGTCTCACAACCGCAATTCGCTAAAAGTTTGTTAACTTCTTTTGCTAATGGAATCTGGGAAGAATTAACAAAATAACCTTCTGGAAGAACAAGTTTTTTTTTAGAAAAATATTGCAATTATCAACCTGTATTTCTCATGCCTGCTGCTATACCATTAATAGTCAAAAGTGCTCCTCTCAATAGTTCACTTCTACTATACGCTCTTCTAGATTCATCTTTTTCAATAGTAAATTCGCTAATTGGTGGTTGCCTTGTTTGATCTCTAAGTCTTCTTAAAAGCGAAACCTGTAAAAATCCCAATGGTATTATTGTCTTATTTCTCAAGCTGACTGATGATTTCAAGTCTCTATCAGATTCAAGAAGCTCATTTTTACCAGTAATTTCAAGTATTAAAGATTTTGTAAGATTATACTCTTTAGAAATTACTTCAAAAATAACATCAAAAGAATCTTTATTTTCTTTACTACCAAGAGTGTCAACATAATATTTGGCAACTTCCAAATCAACCTTAGATAATGTCATTTCTACCTTAGATATGAGCATTCTAAAAAATGGCCATCTTTGATGGAGAACTCTCAATAATTCAATTTGTTGTGGGTCCGAATTTAATTCGGATGATAATGCAGTACCTACGCCAAACCAACTTGGCAAAAGAAATCTACTTTGTGTCCAACCAAATACCCATGGAATAGCTCTCAAACTTGACAAATCTTTAGCACCTTTTTTTCTTCTGGCAGGTCTACTAGATATTTGTAATTTACTTATTTCTTCTATTGGTGTTACCTCCTGAAAGAAATTTAATAAATCAGGATTTTCATGAACTAATTTTCTGTAGTGTGACCTTGATGTTTCTGCAAGCCTTGACATCAATTGATTCCATTCTGGAGTGGCATCAAGCCTATTATTCACCAAACTATTTTGAATAACAGCAGTAGTAACTGTCTCTAGATTATACAAAGCAAGTTCAGGAAGACTATATTTTGAAGCTAATACTTCACCTTGTTCTGTTATTTTTATTCGCCCTTTTAAAGTTCCGCTTGGTTGTGCCAAGATCGCCTGGTAGGCTGGACCTCCCCCTCTACCCACAGAACCGCCTCTTCCATGAAAAAGTCTTAGCAATATATTATTTCTACTTGCAAGATTTTGAAGAGCTATTTGGGCTCTATGAATTTCCCAATTACTGGAAACAAACCCTGAATCTTTATTGCTATCAGAATATCCAAGCATTAATTCTTGAAGAGGTTTAAAGGATTCTCCAACCTTTGGCAATAATGATTTGTAAAAATCTAATTGAAACAATTTTTCCATTACTTCTGGGGCTCTTTTAAGATCTTCAACAGTTTCGAAAAGAGGAACGACCAATAATTTTGACCTTTGTGACTTTTGATCAAGGAGTCCCATTTCTTTCGCCAATAAAAGAACTTCAAGCAAATCAGATGCGCTATGACTCATTGAAATTACATAAGAATGACAAATACGACTTCCAAATTCTTGCTGCAGTCTTTTAACCATTTTAAAAACTGAAAAGGTTTCTTCTGTACTTTTTGTCCAGTTTACGTCAGGAGGAATCAAAGGTCTTTTTGTATTTAATTCCTCTACGAGCCATTTAATTTTCTCCTCCTCAGAAATTTGGTCATATAGGAAAGATAAATCAAGATAACTTGTAAGCTCCTGTATAGCGTCACTATGCCTTGTACTTTCTTGGCGAATATCTAAACTTGCTAGTGAAAATCCAAAAATATGAACCTGAGTAAGCAAGGTATTTACCGCCTCACAAGTTAAATCTGTACTAATCAGACTATTTTTGATCAACTCCAGATCATAGGTAAATTCACTAACTGATTTGTAATATAAGTTTTCAACTTTATCTATATTTTTAGTATCAATTTCCCCTTCTAAATCAGATTTCCAGCCACTATCTGCTAATAAATTATTCCTTTCTTGTGTGAGCCTTAACTTCTCTAAAATATAACTTAATTTCAATCTGTAAGGTTCTGATCTGTATCTTGTCGCCCTAGCTTCATAGATTTCTGGAAACTTAACCCTATCTGTTTCTAGAGACTCTAACAAAGAAGAGCTTACTTGACTCCATTGCATCGAGACACTTAATTGATCTCTTAAGTTAGATGTTGCAGTAATATATCTTTCCAACATCAACTGCCTTTGATAGCATGCAGTTCTCCATGTTATCTCAGGAGTAACAGATGGATTCCCATCTCTATCGGATCCTACCCAAGAACCGAAGTTGCAAAAAGATTCAGAGGGCATCTGAACATCTGGGTAGTTTTCGGTAAGTGCTTCAAAGATCCTACCTCTCAATTGAGGCATTGCATTAAACAAAACTTGCTGAAAATAATGCAAGGCATAATCAACTTCATCTAAAACGGAAGGCTTAAATTGATGTAATTCATCTGTTCTCCACCAAAGTCTTACTTCCTCTTTTAATTGAGTTTTAAGAATATTTATTTCCTCTTTTGTTAAAAATTGCTCAACCTGTATTTTTTTCAACAAATTTGCAACTCTAGTTTGCTTATGTCTAATAGTATGCCTTACTATCTCAGTCGGATGTGCAGTAAAAACTAAACGAATATCCATTTCCTGCAATAACTCCTCTAATTTTCCTGGAGGTACATTTAGTTTCCTAAGCCTATAAAATAATTCTCGAAAAGTTACAGGAGCATTTTGCCTAGCCAAAGCTGGGGCGAAAGGATCAAGGTTATCAGGCGATTTTTGAACATTCATATTCGTAAAGCTTTGAATATATCTATCTTCCTCAACTCTTTGTTCCAAAATATTCACTAGTTGAAAATATAGTGAAAAAGCCCTAGCTGCTGCAATAGATTCTGCCAAATCCATGGAGTTTATGATATCAACTATTTCATTTTTAAAAGTTTTTGAACTAACACTATCAATTTGTTTTGAATAACTTAATTCTTTAAGTTGAATCAATCTTACTGCTTGATCTTCTGGGCATTCTTCTCTTAGAACAGCTTCCCATAGATCTTCTATTAAAAGACGATTTTTATCAAGTGGATCATTGTTACTTATAAGATCCTTTTTATTATTTTTATTCTGTTGGGAAGATTCCATATAATTATTATGTCACAAGTAAAAATATTCAGATCAAATGTTTGTTTGAATAATCAAATACTCTCCTGTTCATTGATGATCATATCATTGATAGTGAGTTTCATTATTTGCTCAATAGAGAGACCTTTTTTATATTGATTTATCCATTTCATAGATTGATTTCCTTCTTCAAGCACTCTATGGATAGGTTCCAGAAGATGTTTCATATTCAATTTTTCTGCGGTGAGTGATAAATCTGATAATAAGTTTTTAATCCATTCTCTACAAATAACTTTTTTGCCATCTTGCCAGTGCATTAACTCTGAATTCAGACTATCTTTAGCAGCATAAATTTCATTTTGATCACATATTTCTGATAATTCTTCAATAGAAAAAATACTCGCAGTCAAAGGATCTAAAGCATCTATGTTATCAAAAAGATGTAAAATCCTAAGTTCTAGCATAGCTGTTATCCCCAATAGCAAATTAATATCATGAACAAAATCACAAATTCTCAATTCCAAACGATCAAGTATTAAAGGCCTTTGGGGTCCATTTGGTCTAATTGAAGACCAAAAATGCCTTATATTTTGCATGTTTTTATTAGCTATATTTTCCTCGATCCATTCGATGTAGGAATTATGATTTACAAAAAAAGGTACTTTGCTAGGTGTTTTAGGAAACTGAATCCACCTCTGAGAGTGATTTTCCGTAATTTTATTATTCAAAAAAGGTGAGCTAGCGCTTATTGATAGATACAACGCAGCCTCAGATCTTATTAATCTAATAGCAGCAAAAAGCTTATCTAAGTTCTCTATTCCTATGTTTATATGGACACTTGATGTTGCAATAGAAATCCCATAGTTATCTTGTATAAATTTATGATAAATATTTTCAAAATCAGATCTTTGAAATTGCATATCATGTTTGAAACAAAGAGTGGATGAGGGAATGATTGTTAACCCTTTGTTATTTAGCCATTGTCTTAAGTTTTTTCTTGGAGTTATTAATTGTCCATGTAACAAATTGTAGTCTTTTTCAGGTGTTGTTATATATTCAACATTTCTGTTGTCAGGCTCTTTTACAAAATTAGAAAAATTTTTTTCTACATCTGCTGAAACACCAACATGAGAATTAAAAGAACCTGTGAACAGTTCCACTTCAAAACCTTTATAAAGATGAAGCTTACTCATTTATTTATCCAAACAGGCTATTGCTTTTAGTATCCCCTTAGCTTTATTAATAGTCTCTTGATATTCATTCTCAGGCGAAGAATCAGCAACTATACCTGCACCTGCCTGCACTGATACGTCATATGTTCCATCTTTTGAAGGTTTAACTATCATAGTTCTTATTGTAATTGCCGTATTCAATGACCCATTAATATCAATAGATCCGTAAACACCTGCATAAGGTCCTCTAGCATCTTTTTCAAAGTGTTTAATCAACTGCATAGCTCTAATTTTTGGTGCTCCAGTTACTGTTCCAGCAGGAAAACATGCCTTTAGCAAATCCCAGACATCAGTATTGTTTTTTAAAATTCCCTCAACTTCACTCACAATATGCATAACATGTGAATATTTCTCAATAACCATTAAATCTTTGACCTCCACAGTTCCAATTTTGCAAACCCTTCCAAGATCATTTCTTCCAAGATCTATCAGCATTACATGCTCCGCTATCTCTTTTGGATCTTTTAATAAATCCTTTTCAAATTCCATATCTTGTTGAGGATCATTACCTCTGGGCCTTGTACCAGCTATTGGTCTTAAGCTTGCAACAATCTGACTATTTTTATTTTTTTCAGCTTTAACCATAACTTCCGGACTGGAACCTATGAGATACCATGAACCAAAATCAAAAAATGACATATAGGGAGATGGATTAACCATCCTTAAGCTTCTATATAAATTAAAGGGATCATTATTGACTTGTGTATCAAATCTCTGACTTATAACGATTTGGAAGATATCACCTTTTTTTATATATTCTTTTGCTGAGAGAACAGCATTCTCAAAATCTTTTTTCTTCCAATTACTTTTAATTTCTAAAGTCAAATTTTCATTTTCATTCCATTCTAAAAAATCGCTTTCTTCCAGAGGAACTTGCATTAAATTTCTAGTTTTCTTAATTTTAGAAATTGAGTTTTGATATACTTCTTCAATAGACGTTTCTTTTGAAGAAGTTGTATCTGCATAAACTACCGCAGTTATACATCTTTTTATTTGATCAAAAACAACTAACTGATCAAAAAACATCCAGGAACCATAAGGTATATTGTTTTCCTCAATTTCATTGATTGGAACACTTGGTTCTATACGATTAATTAATTCATAACCCCAAGAACCATACAACTGCCCAATTGATGGCAAATTTTCGAGCACTGATGACTTATATTCGTTCGTCCAAGTTCTTAAAATATTAAAAGGATTCCCTTTGTGTATTTCAGTTTTTCCATTATTCCATGTTTTGACAATTTCTTCGCCGTAGCAAACAGCCTCCCAAAGAGGTTTAGTAGCAACAATACTCCACCTCCCCAAATTCTCCCCACCCTCAACGGACTCAAGGAAAACACCATGGGAATCTTTTTCGGATAATTTTAACCAAGTTGATAATGGAGTCTCTAAATCAGCTGGCCAAGTTTGAGTGATAGGTATAAAATTTTTACCTTCTTTATAAGACTTAAAAAAAATATCTTTCTGAGAGCTGATCATACTAATAGTATCAACCCAAATTATAATTATATTTTTCTTTTATATCAACTTTAAAAAAATTAATCAAAAGTATTCTTTGTTGTGAATTTCAGCCCAGCTGGATTAGGATTCTCACCTATTCTCCTGGGGTTATGACCGACTTTTTCTCTACCCTCATTAACTTTCTCAGGGAACACACCATCTTTTGGATGTAAGAATTCAATATCACCACCTGGGAAAATTCTGTAGATTTTAAAGTCCTCAATTCTTGGTTTGAAGGCACGTAATTGTGTTCCAAGTGCAAGACATTGCTCTTTTCTTGCAAAGTACATTAAATTATCGCCTTCATGCATAATAGCGGCACCACCTGTAGGCAATTCAAAAGCCTGTTCTTTTGAGCTATTCCATACAATCGCATATTTTTCTTCAGTTTCTGCTGAGTTTAATAAACCCCCAGTACTTCCTATATGCTTTGGAAATTGACCAACTAAAGTTTCCGTCATCCTTGATTTTGAGTTATTTATAATAAGAAATTAGCATTCATATTTTACAAAATTCGAATTAATAAAAAAGTTTCTACATTATTTAATAAATGTAAGATTTATTTTTATTTCATTTTGAATCTGAAATCGGGAAAAATACCGTCAAACCTGTATCACGCCTCTGCGTTACATGTCCTCCTAAACTTGCTAACAACTTCTGGGTTGCATTTTGGCTTAATTGCAAACTACCGGTTTGAGGGTTCCAATTTAAAACAGGACCAATATCAGAACCATTTTCTCTTTTCAATATTTCTTTTGGATTACTATCTAATTTTTGGACCTTTAATTGAAGTTTGAGTTTTTGGCCAGCTGGTCTTAATTCTAAAATTAATGTACTGCCTTCTTTCAATCCTCTAGTATTTTTATCAATTAATCCCCTTAGCATTAATTCTAATTTTTCAGAATCACTCAAAATTTGTGGAAGTTGATTAGGGATATCAATCTTTAAAGAAATCCCACGTCGATTCAATTGTTTATTCCAAATAGGAGTAAGTTTTTTAAATATTTCGGTTAAATTAATTTTTGCCAAGTTATTTAATGAAGGAAATTCATTATTTACTAACTCCGCAGCATTAAAAATTAAACCAAACCTATCAATTTGTTCATTACATTCATTATCTATTTGAATTAAACGATTTCTCATCGATTCATTCATTTTAAATTTTTTTAAAGTAGAACTTATAAGAGTTCTTATTGTTGCCAAAGGCGTTCTTACTTCATGAGATATTGCACGCAATAATTTTGCTTCAGTTATTTGCAGATTTTTTTCATAGTTTTTTACAGAATTCTGTATATTGTGGCTTGACGGAATACTTGCTAATTTTGCCGATAATATTGGCCAAAATAATTTTTCAAATTGATTATCAACATTAAGGTTACCTAAATTATTGATTGCATTACGAAATTTTATACCTTCCTCACAATTTTCTTGATTTAATTTGGCATGCATTAATTCAATTGAAAGTCTTAGGCTTTCTTCATCACACTTTATTAATAGAATTTTCTTATCTTTTTCTCCAACAATTGATAATATGCATTGAAAATTTGGGGTAACTATCATCAAAAAAGGTTCATAACCGTCTTCTTGACTAAGATTTAAGACTTTATAATTACTTACTATATGGAAATCTTTTTTTACCTTGTCTGAATTATTGACCGGTAAAAAACCTGCATTCTCATTTTTAAAGTATGGAAACCCCTCTGGAGACCAAAGCCATCCATGAAGTTGATTTAAAAATTTTTCATCATTAAAAGCTGGCAAAGGAGAGGCGACCCAAATCCCCCCCTGTTTATAATTCTGAGATAGGAAATCTTTTTGAATAACTTCTAAAGAAGCCCACCACATTCTTCTCGATGTATCATCATCCACATAGTTAGTTTGAACTCCTTTAATTAAAAGGTCTTGAATTTTTTTTATAGTTATTTGTGATTTCATCAACTTCTTAGTGATCTAGAACGTTTCAATATAGATAAAACAAATCCAATGGATATAAAATTAGTCACCAATGACGTTCGGCCATAACTCATAAAAGGGAGGGGAATTCCAGTAACTGGTCCTAATCCAATAGTCATAAATAAGTTAATAATTATTTGGAATAAAAAAGTTGAGGCTATTCCAATAACAATCAGAGATTCAAAGTTAGTCCTAGCAATTGTTGCAGTATTAATAAGTTTTTGAATCAAAAAAAAGAACAAAAATAAAACTATTATGCACCCCATAAAACCTAATTCTTCTCCTAAAGCACTGAATATAAAATCAGTATGTTGTTCTGGTATAAATTGCAAATTAGTCAGCTTACCTTGTAGCAAACCACTGCCAAATAATCCTCCAGAACCAATTGCAATTTGACTCTGTATCAAATGATATCCACCACCTAATGGATCTCTATTTGGATCTAAAAATAAAACTAATCTATCTTTTTGATATTCTTTTAAGCCATACTGCCACAAAATTGGTGTCAAGTTTGCCACTAATAAATGAAAAGAAATAGCGAGAGCTGTAAAAATAATTTTCTTTTTCGAAGATCTATAAGCAAGATATCCTATAAATGGAATCCAGAAAATAAGAAGAGTTGGTAAGATTAAATATAATGTAGAAGTAACAAGAAAAAACACTAATATCAAAATCCACTCTATAGGCATATGAGCCCAATAGAGCATCACACCTGTCAATACAAGTAGAACTAAAGAGGTACCTAAGTCCGGCTGAAAAGAAAAGATGCCCAAGTTTAGCCATCTTTGAGCTCCAGAAACTGATATTCCAAAAAAATAAATTAGTAATAAGGATATTAAAGAACACAAATAAAATGGGACCAAATACTTTCTCAGTCTCTCTAACGGTATATAAGATATAAAAAATGCTAGGAAATAACCTAAAAAACCAGTTAAGATATGGTCTGAATAATTCGATACTAAAAAATCACCCTGAATACTTTTTATTAATAAACCCGAAATAATAACTAAAAATAGGGGAATTACAAGTAATGGAGAAAATAAAAAACCTCTATTAAAGTTTTCTTTATTTGGTAAAAATCCTCTCTTATTTAATAAAGAAATTCTCCTAAACATCAATTATCTATCAATAAATTGATTCTTAATTAATTCTGCTAAATTACTGAATGCAACAGAAGTTTCCTTATTGGGCTGGCTTATTGAGATTGGTACACCTTTGTTGCTTTCATCAACCAAAGGTATTTCAATAGGAATTTGGGCTAATAATGGTAAATCATTTTCTTTAGCTAATGTTTGTCCACCACCTTTACCAAAAATTTCATATTTTTTACTTGGCATATCCGGCGGAATAAATACTGACATATTCTCTACAATTCCTAGTAAACGAACTCCGAGTTGTTTAAACATTGCTAATCCCCTCCTTGCATCTTGCAAAGATACTTGTTGAGGAGTAGTGACAACAATAGCTCCAGAAATAGGAACAGATTGAGAAAGGGATATTTGAGCATCTCCTGTTCCTGGAGGCAAGTCTATGACCAAAAAATCAAGATTATTCCATTCAACTTGATACAAAAATTGTCGAATAATACTATTAAGCATTGGTCCTCTCCATATAACTGGCTGACCTTCTTCTATGAGGAAACCCATCGATACCAATGAAACTCCATATTTATTTATTGGTATTAACCTTTGATCACTACTACCACCTTCTATAACAGTTGGATTCTGTTCGGCAACCCCCATCATTGAGGGAGTATTAGGTCCATATATGTCCGCATCCAGCAAACCAGTTTTTAAACCTAATTTAGCAAGAGAACAAGCGAGATTAACTGCAATGGTACTTTTCCCAACTCCGCCTTTACCACTGCTAACAGCAATGATATGTTGAATTCCATCAATCTTCTGCAATTCAGGAACATTATTTTGAGTTTTAGATTCTGTTTTGGAAGGATTATTATCTATCTCTATTTGAACATCATCAATATCTTCAAAATCCAGTAGTACTTTTCTAACTTCTTCTACAATTCTATCTCTCTGAGAATTTGCAAATGACGGCAATGATAATGTTACGATTACTCTCGGTATAGTTACTCTTACGTTTTTAATCCAAGCTAATTCAATTACATTTTTCTTTGATCCAGCATCTAGAACTTTTTGTAAAGCAAAATTCGCATCTTCTATCGTGGTCATTAAATTTTTAAATATTTTGACAAGGTAGTCGACTGTTTAAAAGATTAAGAACTATGTCGAACTATCAAATAATAGGCAATAAGGTCCCCCTAAGAGAAATTATAAAGGGAAACTTATAATTAACCAAAAATTTTTTTCTTCAAGATTTACTAAATACATGCTCAGAGAACCTCCTAAAAACTCGAGAGAAAAAACTAAAAATCTCTTATTGACTTTACAAGACAAAATTTGTTCAGGGCTTGAAAATATAGATGGCAAAGGGAAATTTATAGAAGAATCCTGGCTAAGAGACGAAGGAGGTGGTGGAAGATCAAGAGTATTGAAAAATGGTTCTATTTTTGAGCAAGCAGGAGTAAATTTCTCTGAAGTACAAGGGAAAGAATTGCCTCAATCTATAATCTCTCAAAGGCCTGAAGCAAAAGGTCATGAATGGTTTGCTACGGGAACTTCTATGGTGTTGCATCCCAAAAATCCCTACATTCCTACAGTTCATCTGAATTATAGATATTTTGAGGCTGGTCCAGTTTGGTGGTTTGGAGGAGGTGCAGACTTAACCCCTTTTTATCCTTATCTTTCTGATGTGAGAAATTTTCATAACGAGCATAAAAAAGCTTGTGAAAAAGTTGATAAAGATTTGCATAAAGTTTTCAAACCATGGTGTGATGAATATTTCTTCTTGAAGCATAGGAACGAATCTAGAGGCATAGGAGGTATTTTTTATGACTATCAAGATGGTTCAGGAAATATTTATAGAGGAAATAATCAAAATGGAGAGGCATCAAAAGCTTCGCAAAGTATCAGCAAATGTAATTTAAATTGGGATAATTTATTTTCTTTAGCGGAAAACTGTGGGCAGGCATTCCTCCCTTCATATTTACCTATTATTGAAAATAGAGCTTCTCAAACATATTCATCGAAGGAAAGAGAATTCCAGCTATATCGAAGAGGTAGATATGTCGAATTCAATTTAGTTTGGGATAGAGGGACTATTTTTGGACTACAAACAAACGGCAGAACCGAATCTATATTAATGTCCTTACCACCTTTAGCCAGATGGGAATATGGATATAAAGCAAAAAAGGGTTCTCGAGAGGAATTTCTCACATCAATTTTTACAAAACCCCAAGATTGGTTCAATGATAAAGAGTTAGAGAAATTTTGTATAGAGAATAATATCTTTGATTAAAAATTATCAAATAACTTCTTTAAGTATCTTAAATAGGAGTTTTAAATAAAGAACCGTCACTTTTTAATTGAAGTTTTTCTCCAAGTTCATTTTCTAAAGAGATTAATTCATCCCTATGCGCTCTTAATCTCATGAGAGTTGAATTATTTTCATTTTCGTTGATCAATCTTAATTCAAATTTCTCCTCTCTTGCTGATTTCTTTAAATAAACAATGCCAGATAAAGGGCCACCAACTAATCCTAAAAGAA
Source organism: uncultured Prochlorococcus sp. (assembly GCA_902622705.1). Classification (GTDB taxonomy): domain Bacteria; phylum Cyanobacteriota; class Cyanobacteriia; order PCC-6307; family Cyanobiaceae; genus Prochlorococcus_A. The sequence goes on from CACNQT010000016.1 coordinate 21,113, forward strand.
TAGGCCACCAACCTAAATTAGGATATAATTGAATAATAACTAATCCCAAAGCACAAGAACCAAAACCGCCAAGAAAACCTAAAAAAATTGCTAAAAATTTACTAGAAACAACTTGACCCTTAAATATTAGAATTCTTTGTTCAAAATCTCCACCAGTTTGCTTCCATCCCCTCAAATTAAGCCATTGACATAAATCATTTAAAACCTTAACTGGCTGTTGAGAAGATGAAATCTCAACTATGGTTGTTCTATCTTTACTAGAGGCCCTAAGAAAAAAAAATAATCCTATGGCTAAAAGAATTGTCAATAAAAATGTTGAATTTAAAGAATAGGACATTTATTAAATTTTCTAGTAACTCCAGAATAAAAATTAAAATTACATCATATAATAATTTTTTAGATTTATTCTGTAAAATAAACTTGTTAGATAAAAATTCTTAATTAAATAACATCTTAATTAATATTCTAAGATCTCAAATTACTCTAAATACTTATTAAAAATGACGATTGAAAATAAAAGTATCGATTTTCTTTATAACGATTTAACAGCAGATTTATACGATGTTTATAAAAAATCTTCCTACTTAGCTATTGACACAGAAGCAATGGGGTTGATTCATGGAAGAGATAGGCTTTGTTTAGTACAAATATGCAATGAATTTGGTAAAACATCCTGTATAAAAATCGAACTTAATACATCTTCTTCACCTCATGTAAAAGCACTTCTTGAAGATGACAAAATTACTAAAATATTCCACTATGCGAGATTTGATGTAGCAGCTCTAAAATGCAATCTTGAAATTAATACAAAAAATATTTTTTGTACAAAAATTGCGAGTAAGCTAGCAAGAACTTATACAAATAAACACGGTTTAAAAGATTTAATAAATGAATTATTAGGTATAGAACTGGACAAAAGCTCGCAAAGTAGTGATTGGGGTAACAACGAAGATTTAACAAAAGATCAATTAGATTATGCAGCAAATGATGTTAGATATTTAATTGAAGCTATGCATAAATTAAAAGTTATCTTAGAAAGAGAAAAAAGATATGAATTAGCTCAAAAATGTTTTGAAACAGTTTCTGTACATGCTGATTTAGACATATTAAAATTCTCAAATATATTTGAGCATTAAGAATCAATCTTCAGTTAAAAAATTATCTTCACTATCAAGAGTTTCCATAAGCTTATCAAGTATTCTTGAAGAACTTAATTTATCTCCAACATTTTTTTCACAAATTTTTAAGACATTTTGCGCAACTTGTATTTTTTCTTGAATAGTTTTAGAGCCTTCTTTTGCAATTTGAATTTCCACTTTCTTCTTTGCAGAAGATAAGCTTATACTCATAAGTTTTGCAATCTCTGCGCAAATTTTTAGATATTGCCGATCACTTATTGGATACATAAAAGATTAATAATTAATACGCTATTGTCATTACCAAGATAACAAATGAAGGTTTAAGGCATCTACGATTTTCTTACTTGCTCCAGATTTCCCCATTCTTTCTTTTCCAATTTTTGATTGTTCTAACCTATAAACTTTTCCTTTCAAAAGTAAATTTAAACGTTTTAAAAGAATTTTTTTGTTCTTGCAAACTAATACACTACCTCCCAATAGTCTTGATTGCCTTTTTGCAAATGATTTTGTAAATTGTGGTCCTGTTCCCGGTAGAGAAAGAGATGGAATTCCAAGGCCAGCAATTTGCTCTGTAGCAGTTCCTGCATTAGACAATCCGACTTCTGCCATATTTGCCCATGAATTAAATTTACCCTTTCCAATCACTATATATTGGTCTTTCTTTTTCCATACTGAATCTTCATCAATTAGAAATTTAACGTTACTCTGTTTTATGAAACCATATTTATTTAAATAACTTTGAATTTTAATCACATTCGAATTAATGCTCAAAGGCAAAAGTATTACCAAATCCTTTGATAAATCAAAATCTCGCAAACAGTTAAGAAATTTATCAAGATTTTTGAGAGCTTCAGGGTACCTACTTCCAACTAATAAAATAATCCTTTTAAATAAAATAATATTTGATATCTTCTCGTTTTTTGCATTAACAAAATCCATCATTGGATTACCCAAGTATTTTGCATCAATATTTTTTCTATTCAGATTATTAGCTGTAATTTCATCTCTCATAATTAAATTTTTACACCTTGGAGATGTCATTAAAAACATTTCCCATGGATCCCATTCAGAACCTTTCAACTTATGATAAAAATCGCTTAAATCCCAACCGGGGCCACTACTCCAAGTATGATCACTTTTGGGAGTCCCAATAAAACTAAATTCGCATGCTGAACTCCATGCGTAAAGTAATGGCAAGAAATCGCCTACTGCAATAATTTTGCAGTTATGTTTTGACTTTTGTTTTACAAGTGCAAAATTTCTTAAATTATCGATTAAAAATCCTGCAAACAAATCAAGCATAAATCCCTTCAGACTTTGATTACTAAAACCTCCACTAGGTAGCTCTTTAGAATATCCTATTTTACTAAAATTCTTTGATTTTATGGAATTAAATATATCTCCATTTCCTACTAACGGCAAAACTTCAATATTTTTATTTTTTATTTTTTTTAGTAATATTTTTATTATTTCCGATGCAATTACATCTTCTCCATGGCCATTACATATAAATAATAGAGAATGAGACACCTTACTGTTAAGATCATAAAAAGACTCAATCGAATCTTTTTCGGCGGCATGGCCAAGTGGTAAGGCAGAGGATTGCAAATCCTTTATCCCCAGTTCGAATCTGGGTGCCGCCTTATTTAATTTTTTTACACATTCAATTATGAAGTTTTCGAAGAACTTCAATTTCAAATAAAAGGTAAAAAGTTTCAATTAATTATTGATATATAGAAAAATAATCTTTTTATTATTATTGATAAATAATACCTTATTTATTCATTAATAAATAAATTGGAATGAATTTATTAATTATTTTCATCAGATTTTTTATAAATAAATTTGAATTTTTTTAGTAATCATTATCAGCTACACACATTCCTAAGCATCTAACACCATTTGATGCAGTCCTTTTGCAATGATTACATAGAATAGGATCTTTCTCTGAAGTAGGGTTATTTTTTAAATTATTTTGATCTTTGAAGCTTATTAACTCTTGTGTTGAATCAAATAGAACCATTCTTGGAATCATCATTTGAATCGATACTAACAACAAGTGAAGCAGTTGTGTTGGAAGAAGGTATATCCATGATTTTTACCGTTTCTTTAGGCTCATCAATAACAAGATTTTCTTCAGTACTCTCATCAACTGCACAAGCTTCTAGAGCCTCTCGAAGTAATGAATCAAAAGTTGCTCCAGGCAATCTATGTCTAGCAACCTCAAGAAAAGTTCTCGGTAACGATTCAGATGCAGCATCTCGTAAAGCGGGATTATTCTTTCTATGTTCTTGTTCTTCTTCTATTGATTTAATAAACCTCAGTGTGACATCTCTTTTGGTAGAGGCTTTTATCAAGGTATCGTTTTCAGGATTACTAATATTAGGTTCATTTTCAAGATCACTAAGTCTTTTTTCCAAACTATTTAGAACTTCATTAGCTTCTTTACTAATATGCGCTAATTGACCATCGGACAAATTAGGTAAATCAGCGACAAAAACTTTCCCATGATCCCTTAGTGTCAAGAAAGTTGGTCTTGGGCCTTGAGCCTGTCTACCAATTGATTCAGAATTATTGCCTATTGGTCTTTTTGGAGGTGTAGGGCCAGCTGAACTACGTCTACGTGTAATTCTTTGATTATTTGCAAAGGGCATTGAATAAAGGTTAAATCTTAAAACTTAAACTTCCGATATAATTCGGCGGTAATTTTATTATATTACACCTAACTTTTTGATTTGGGTATAAAAAATAATTTTTTAAAACTCATTTAAAAAAGATAAAAAAATTTAAGTTAAAATTTCTGGGAAAAATTTACTAATTGTTGAATAGTTTTTTCTAACTATCTTTCCAATTTCCCAACTATATATATCATGATCTTTACAAATACTTAATATCGCATCCTTAAATTTTTTATCAATAATTAAACAAAATCCCACTCCAAGATTGAAAGTATTCCAAAAATCTTTTTCAGGAATAGATCCTTTTTCTTGAAGGAATCTAAATAAAAAAGGAATTTCCCAAGAACTGGTATTAACATAAGGAATAAAATCAGAAGGTATACATCTTGGTAAATTTTCTGGAATTCCTCCTCCAGTTATATGAGACATTGCTTTAATTTGTATATTTTCAGATAACATTTTGTTAATCACATTATTATAAATTTTTGTAGGTTTCAATAACTCATCATAAAAATTTAAGTGAGAAACTTTTTCAAATTCTTTATCTATTTGATTATTGTTTTGAATAATTTTTCTTACTAAACTAAAGCCGTTACTATGAACTCCATTACTTTTTAAAGCAATTATTAAGTCATTTTCAGAGACTTTTTTACCATTAATAAGCTTATCCTCATCAACTATTCCAACACAAAATCCTGCAAGATCATACTTATTTTTTGAATAAAACCCAGGCATTTCAGCAGTTTCTCCGCCAAGTAATGAACAGTTATTTTCTCCGCAGCCATGTGAAATTCCCTGAACAACCCTCAATAATTGTTTCTTATCAAGCTTACCAGTAGCAATATAATCCAGAAAAAATAAAGGTTTTGCACCACTGGTAATAATATCGTTCATGCACATAGCAACTAAATCAATACCAACCTCAAAGTGAAAGTTTTTACTTTGTGCTAATTCTAATTTTGTTCCAACACCATCAGTTCCTGAAACGAGAACTGGTTTTTTAAAACTATCGATAGGAATTCTAAACAAACCTCCGAACCCGCCAATACCCTCAATCACATTAGATGTATGAGTTCCTTCAACTGCCTGTTTAATTTCGGAAACAAATTCTCGCCCAGCTTCTATATCAACACCTGATGTTTTGTAATCCATGAAATAAAAATGATAGACTTTCCCTATATAGATATTCCTCCTAAGAATGCTTTTGTCCAGTAATTATTTATCAAATAGATTTATTTTTTAAAACAAAGTGAAGAAAGTAATCATAAGAAAAACTGAAGAAATAGAAAATTGGAGGAGAAACGTAAATAGTGAAATTAACTTCATCCCAACAATGGGTAATCTTCATAATGGACATATTAAACTAATATCAACAGCAAAAAATGACAATTCAAATGTTAATTTAGTTAGTATTTTTATTAATCCACTTCAATTTGATAACAAGTTAGATTTAGAGAATTATCCTAAAACAATTGATAATGATATAAAAATCTCCTTTTCAAATGGTGCAGATGCCATCTTCATCCCAAGTTATGAAGATATATATCCACCGAATAATAAAAATATTAAATTCCTAAAGGCTCCAATAGAATTATCTTCTGCATTATGTGGTTTAAATCGAATTGGACATTTTGATGGCGTTTGTACAGTAGTTTATAGATTACTTAACCTCATCAAGCCAAAAAATCTTTACTTAGGAGAAAAAGATTGGCAACAACTTTTAATTTTAAAAAATCTTGTCCTAAAAAAGAAATTAAATGTTGCTATTAAATCCATTCCAACACAAAGAGATTTTGATGGAATTCCTTTAAGTTCACGTAATGTACATTTATCAAAAAACCAAAGAAAATTAATTAGTTTTTTTTCAAGTGAGTTATTAGAAGCAAAAAAAAATTTTCAACAAGATAAAAAGATCAATTTAAACCAAATAATTAAAAAGCTATCAGCAAAAAAAATTTCAATTGAATATTTAGAACATTTAAACCCTCATACACTCCAAAAAGCAAGACTTGAGGATAATATTTCGTTACTGGCTGGTGCGATAAGATGTGGAGAGACAAGATTAATTGATCACGTTTTCCTAATGAAAAGAAGGCCGATTATTGCAATTGATGGTCCTGCTGGCTCGGGTAAAAGTACTGTAACAAAGTTAATAGCTAAGAAACTTAAACTTTTATTTTTGGATACTGGCGCAATGTATAGAGCATTGAGTTGGTTTATGATAAAAGAAAGTATTGATTATAAAAAAGAAAAGCAATTACAGAATATTCTCAAAGATATATCTATTGTTTTCAAGTCTAATACAAATTCACATCAGGATGTTTATGTTAATAACTACTGTGTCACTGAAGAAATTAGGTCGCAAAAGATAAGTTCCATCGTTTCTAAAATTTCCTCAATAAAAGAAGTAAGAGAATTCTTAGTAGAAGAACAAAGAAAAATTGGAGAATCAGGCGGACTTGTTGCTGAGGGAAGAGATATAGGAACTACTGTTTTTCCTCATGCAGAACTTAAAATATTTTTAAATGCTAGCATCGATGAGAGAGCAAAAAGAAGAAAATCTGATAAAAATAGTAAAGACTCGCAAGAAATAGACCTTCATACATTAAAAGAACTTATAAAGAAAAGAGATTTTGAAGATTCCAATAGGGAAATTTCACCTCTAATAAAAGCCAATGAAGCAATAGAAATTATTACGGATGGATATACAATTAACGAGGTAGTAGATAAGATTATTGATCTTTATAATGACAAAATTCCTAAAGAGACTGAGATCAAATAAATTCAAGAAATACTTTCCAAAAAACCGTTTACAGAGTCTTCTAAAATATCAAGGACATAATCGAAACCCTCATCACCTCCAAAATATGGGTCAGGAACTTCTTGCTCATTAAAAACTGATCTAAAATCTTGTATTTTTTTAATTGATGCAAAACCAGTTGAAGCTGTTCTATTTTTAAGATCTTGAATATTTCTAAAATTTGAATCGTCCATAGCAAGTATATAGTTAAATTCGTCAAAATCTTTACTAGTAATTTGACGAGCCTTGCTTAAGATATTTATTTCTCTTCTTTCTGCAGCAATTCTCATCCTAGAGTCAGCTTTTTTTCCAATATGCCAACTCCCAGTTCCAGCAGAATCTACAATAAAGCCATTAGTTAATCCCTTCTTTTCAAGTAGACTTATAAAAATAGCTTCTGCTGCAGGAGACCTACAAATATTTCCTAAACATACAAAAAGAACGGAAATTTTTTTCATATGATTTCAAACTTCAATTTACTATAAGACTTTTAAGTAGTAAATAAAACTTCTTTAATTAAAGATTCAGTAAATTCTTTACCAAACAAACTCGACAACATTGGCCTTGCCGGATCGTTATCTCTTCTATAATTCAAATAATTACTTTGACCATTTATTAATTCATTTTGAAGTTCAATATTGGCTTCTTTGCTTTCGAAAAGAATTTCCAAATACAAATCAAGATATTCCTTAAATGAAGTATAAAGCTGATTAGCAATTAAAAAATCACTTCTTTCTTCTTTTGGTAATTTTGACCAGATGACTCCAGGAGAAAAAAATCTAGCTACATCTGCAGACATTTTTTCAGCTAATGGGAGTGATGAATGACAGTGATTTTTAAGTTTTATAAGTTTTTCTTTTAACTCACTATTGTATTGGTTTTCTATTTTTAATGAAGGCTGAAAATCTAATACTAATAGATGACTATTAGGAAGAGAAACAAAATCTACTCCAAAAAATGGGACGTTATAAGTA
>CACNQT010000017.1 GCA_902622705.1 uncultured Prochlorococcus sp.
TGTATAACTGGCAAGATAACTCCATTCATCAAAAGTATCAGTACGCCTTGATTCAGAATATACATTACTAATAAAATGTTCTGCGGCAGAAGAAGTACTATTACCAAAGGTAGTTAATAAATCTCCATTGCTTGCTAAATAACCATATATGTCAAAGCCCGCCTCGATTAAGAGATCATCGACTCCGTAGGTTGTACGGTTAAAAGTAAATGATTCTATTTGACTTGCAGTATCAGTTCCATCTCTATTAGATCTACTATCAGTAATTTGTATATCACCATTAATAGAGTTAAGACTGAAACTATAATCTTCAAAATTTCCTATAAAAACAGCAGTATCTGTACCTGCACCTCCATCTAAAATGTCATTCCCACCGCCCCCTGAAAGAGTATCATTTCCATCTGCTCCATAAATTTGATCATTTCCATTATTGCCGTAGACTTCATCGTTCCCAGTGCTGGCATTTATGAAGTCATCATAATTAGATGCAGTTACATAATCATCACTTTGAATCAAAAGTTGTTCGACATAGTTCGGATCACCCATTATATCTCTAACTTTTAAGTTAATGTCTTGATAGCTATAACTACCTAAAGTATTTATTGTTAAGTAAGCTGAATAAAGATAAGAATTTTCAAAAGCATAAGTTGAACTAAAACTAAAATCTCCATAATATGTAAATGATGCTTGATATCTGTATTTAAGATAGGAAATTTGCCCTTTACCTGATAAGTAAGTAGAGGAATAGGTAATTGAATTTTCATCTATAGTTACATCAGGCAGAATACTACTATTTTGGCCGATAGTAATTGGAGCATTAAATTGAGTCGCATCAATTAAAGTCATTAGATATATTTATCTACTGCAACAGTATAAAAGTAAATTTAATAAATAAAAATACTAATTTATTGAAAATAAATTTTAATGCAGAATATTTTCTTAGTGATGTTCTTAATTCATAAGCCCAATAAAAAATTCCATTAAAGGTTAATAAGCAAATTGGTGAGTTTTATACATTTTTCTATAATCATTATGCAATCTTTCAGTTGCTAATTTTCTTCTCCTAATTGCATCTCTAAATAAATCAATCTCGTTGAATTTTTGATTGAGAATAGTGAATGCGGTAGTAAGTTTCATAAAACCTCGTTATTTAATAAATATAAAAATCAATAACTCAGTCACAGTAAATTAAACAATTTTGATTTGTTGGATGTTCTCTACATTCTTTCTCCCAAAAGTTTTGAAACTTAGGGGTACATTTCTCAAGTTCTTTTGGATTTTCGATAAGATTTAGCCCTGCATAGTTAAAAGCCGTTAAGTATCTTGGAAGAATATTAAATTTATTGAATAGTTTCATAAGGCCTTCCAGATATTTATCTATATTGTCTCTCTTTTGATTAGAAATTCATAGAGTATATTACCCGAGTAAAAGTGCTTTGTGGTTGTCAAGACTATCTTTTCGAATTCATTTGAATTAAAAATAACACAGGAGTCAAAAGCACTTCATCGACTTTGTGGACAGCGAGGTGCATACGACTCGAAGAGGGCAAATAAATACCCTCTTACTTTTTAAGTATTAGCACTCTTGATTTTTATATGTGACTGATACTAGATAACTACATGATCAAAGGAGTTTAATTATGACTTGGGGAAATCCTATCAAACATAAACTTCAAAAAGTAGTTGATAATTGGCTTGATATGTTCTCAGTTGAAAGAAAGCTATCTGATGATCAAATGGAATGTATGCAATTTGGTATTTGTGATTATGTTCCAAGACAAGTTGAGGAAGTACCCTTTTTTCATTACTGACTAAAGTAACTAGACGACCGTTTAAACTAGGAATTCTAAAGATGGTTGATTGATTTATGACGGAAACACATTCCGTCAAAATTATCCAATAAAAAAGCGAGTCTGGGTAACTCGCTAATATAACTTGAATTTTAAGAGGCGGAGCGACAGGATTCGAACTCCCGAACTAATACTCCCAAAGCACTTGATGGGGTAAGTGACACATTATGTTTTCAAGCGATTTTAATTTTTTTTCTTAGTTTCGCGAAGTTCCTCCTGACAAATTAAGCATTATTTTTCGGCAATCAATGTATTCAGAAAGATTTTATGTAATATTTAGTTGATTCAGAGTCGATCCAAGATAAGGGCAATTAGTTTTTCTTCATGGTTAATAAATGGCAAATTGAGAATGAAACTAAGCATCCTTGGAAAGGTGAAACAAGTAAGCAGTGATTTGAAAGACTTAAAAAAGATTAGTTTGGAAATTTAAATGAACAGAAGAAGATGAGAAATTTTATAACTTAGAGATGTATCCAAATAAATAATTATTACTGGAATCAAAAAAAATGTAAATTCTAATGAAACTCTTTAAGCAAGGAAGGCAAGTATAAAAGAGTTGGCAAAAAAAGTTAAAGATGTAAATTCTCTACTAACGAGCAATGGGATGGCTTATCAACTTGTTGTTCGCTTCAAATTTTATATGGCAAAAGAGGTGGTAAATTTACTTAAGGTATGACCAAAGATCGAAGAGTTCATAGGAGAAATTTTATATAATTGACAGTCCGGCTAAAATTGGAAGGATAAAACTCTTTTTTTATGTCACCTAATAAAGGCCCAAAAGTGATCAAATACTGTGTAATTACATCTACAACTGCGATAGCACTCATTTTTATCTCCTTGATACCTATTTCAAAAAAGGCATTTTATTGGAATCAATGCTTTAAAAAAACTTTTCAATGGATTGATCAATATGAGATGGAACTAAAAAACTGGGATAAAGCATCAAAAGAAAGTATTGCTGTAGCAGTTTGTAATGGTGCTGTTTACGAACCTGAACTAAAAACAAAGTAATTCCATTGACAGTCGAGCTAAAAATAAGGAAGATTGGATGCTTTTTTTAATCTATGAATACCCTTGGTTTGGGATAAAATTTAAAATCAGAAAAATTCAATAGAAGATATTCTGAATTTATTAAATATAATTTAACTACAATAAAAATTTGACTAGCATTTTATACAAGATATTGATCTATTTAAATCAATAAAAATTTGAAAGATGGAATATAGTTTTGAGGAATTTCGAGCAAAAATTTTGGAATCATTTGATTACTTCGAATATCTAAATTCAATATCATTTCATCCACCTGCAATGATAATTACTACACTAGTATTGTTATTAGTGATTGCGAATTATACAAACTTATTTTTAAATATAAAAAATAGAAAAAAATGATCGGAAGCTTACCAAAATTAATTGCACTTATCATGGTCTTGCTACTTGTAGGAAGCACTTTTGTTGGTGGAATTATTTACTTTATAAGATGACTTATGAAACTATATACAAAATAATAATGATTGTATTTCTGGGATATCTGATATATACTAACATAAAATCTTTTAAAAGATAATTGACAGTAGATCTACAATAAGAGGCAATTAGCTCCTTTTATTTAAAGTTAATTTGACATATTTTATTTTATATATGAGACTGAAATTTTAAATTCGTAAAACAATATATACAAATATTTAAAGATCATATAATATCAATGAAATTTACAAACCTTATAGTGAAAAACTTAAGCAGCAAATTTCCAAAAACATTTTTGTCAATGTTATCTTTGCCAATCACTATTTTAGGAACTTATTTTACAGAGGTTAAATCTGAAGAATCAACAGGTTTATATCTTACAGGTAATATTGGAACTTCATCTTTTACTAGTGCAGATTGGAAAGCAGAAGTTAGTGGTCTCGCTCATAAAGGTGAGCTTAAGTTTGATGATGGAACAGGCTGGGAATTAGGTTTAGGTTATGACTTTGGAAGATTTAGATCAGAACTTTCATATGGAAATTCTAATAATGATATAAAAAGTATCTCTGCCAAAATAAACGAAGGAGCTCTCAGCGGTACTTCAGTAGAATCATCTGCATCTGGAGATTTGAAAATTAGTAGTATCTTGATAAATGGCTATTTAGATTTTCCTATTGGAAAACAAAAGAAATTGACGCCATATCTTGGGGCTGGAATAGGTGGAAGCAAATTGGATATTGATAATATTACTGTTGCTGGAGAAGAACTTGAGTCTGCTAATACTTGGCTATTTGGCTACCAAGCAAAATTGGGATTAAGTTATTCACTTAATAAAGGTATAGATATCTTTGGTGAAGGTATTTATTCAGCATTTAGTGACTTAGGTGCAGCAGGAGAAAAATATGGATTAGGAAGTAATAGTGATATCAATTATCGTGCAGGATTTAAATTAAGATTTTAGTAAATCTTTAAAGATTTTCTTTTGATAAGTTCTAGAGATATTTAAATGAAAAGCTTACTACTTGCACCTACTTAATAAATGAATGAAGCTATTGAGTTCCAAGAAGAAAGAATTAATGCGTTAGAAGGTAAACGAATTATTGATGTAGAAACTAATTAATAAGTACTCTATATGTAAGAAGTATTTTTATGGAAAAGTTATTTATCGTTTGTACTTTTGATTGCTCTTTTCAATATTACGAGGAGACAGTTCAGCAATGGGTTAGAGAACAAGGAGAAGGAATAGTAATTGATTATGAGCTAGTAAAAATAAACGATAATAAATCTCATTCCTTCTATACAGTTTCAAGTTTAGATGCGTTTGCAAAGATGTTAGATACAGAATGGGCTCGAGAATGGGATAAAGCTAATAATTGCAAGGATATAGTTTATAAACTTGAGCTAGTTGAATGACTATTAATTCGCAGGGGTGGAGCTTAATTTTTAGTATTGGAGCAATGATTTGCTTATTGCTTATTTAATGGAGAAATTAGAAAAATTTACTCTTATAAATAAGGACAGAAGTAGGATAAAAGTCTTTGAACCATTTGAAGATGTTTCCAAGCCTTCCCCTTCGATTGATGCAATGATGATTTCCTATGGTTGTGTTTATAAGAGAAGTAGTAAACCAGTTATGAAAGGATCAAGAGTTGAAACTATCGAAGCGGCAAGGAAAGAATATGCAGAATTATTGAAAGAAGGTTGGAAGAAAACCTCAATATTCAGGAGTTATTTTTAAAGGAATTTTGAAATGATCTTTGGATTAATCAACCAAATACAGTTATTGGCGTTGGTGTAGCAACATTAGTATTGCTTGGAATCTACATAAAATTACTCGATATTTACCAGTAGTTTCTAGATTTCCCATAGGGTTAAATAATCCACCAATATTTACTAGCTACTTCTTAGATCCCCTAGAGAGCCCCTTTCTCATTTGAGAATGAAAACAATAAAAAAGAGAGTCTGGCAAACTCTCTAGTATAACTTGGTTTTTAAGAGTCGGGGCGACAGGATTCGAACCTGCGACCTAGTGCTCCCAAAGCACCCGCGCTACCAAGCTGCGCCACGCCCCGCCCATAAGATCTTAGTCCATAACATGCATCTGTTAAAGACCAAATTTTAAAAATATTGATAAAAAAACTATTTTTTAAGGAAAATTTACTAATCCTCGCTAAATTGTCGCTAATATTTTTCTTCAATTAAGCGGGAATTTTGGTGACACCCGCTTTACTTAAAAAATATTTAAAAATGAAACTCTTTCTACTTGTACAGCTATATTAAACACGATTGACAGTCGATCTAAAATAAGGGGCAATTAGCTCCTTATTTTCATGATTAAAAAAAATTTCATCACTTTTTTTTGTTTAATTGCCATAAGTGGATCATTAATTGATCCAGTAAAATCAAGTAATAGTAAACGTGGTTTTGGAGAAGGTACAGCCGCTTTTGCTTGTTTTTTACTCGGGGAAGGTTATTCAAAAGATGAGGTTGAAAGCTTAATTTCAAGATTTGCAAGGAAAATTGAAAAAAGTAATTTTTCAGAAGTAGCAATGATGAATATGGCAAGTGGTTATAGAAAACAAGTCAAAATTACTAATTATTGTGATTTAAAATTTAGGTATTAGTTCAAAGTAAATATATAAGTTTCTTGTTAGCGAAACGCTTACTACTTGCACCGCTTTATTAAATACGATTGACAGTCGATCTAAAATAAGGGGCAATTAGGTTCTTTTAGGATGTTATTTAAGGAAGAAAAACTAGATGCGCTGGTTTTTTTAAAGAATCAAATATTGAGGGAAGCGGAGGAGCTACAAATAAAATGACTATTTATATATATCGAGTAATTTTATATATATTCCAAACAATACTAATACTGCTAAACCTACCCCAACAAATGTATTTGGTTGATTATTCCAAAGCTCTGTAAAAGAATCCATTATTAAAGGTTAATAAGCAAATTGGTGGTTTATATACATTTTTCTATAGTCTTCATGCAATCTTTCAGTTGCTAATCTTCTCTTGTTCATTGCTTCTCTAATCAAATCCATTTCGTGGAAGTTTTGATTAAGGATTGTGAAAGGAGTAATGAGTTTCATAAGACCTCATATATCTACACATTTATTGTCCTCATAAATCATAGATAGCAATGGGTTTAACTTCTGATGTTACACGGCTTGTTACACCACCTTTAACAGTTTTTCGATGTTACACGTCTAAAACATATACAGTTTAAAATTAACAGATATATCAAGTGATTATAAGAATACCAATATTACACATGTAACAAAATCAGGGAATTTTCTTTGACCCGAAAAAAATTCGGGTTGACAAATATTCCGTCTTTATTTAAAAACAATGTAGTAATAAATACTTACAAAAATCAATTTGATCGTTTATAACTAATTCCTACGAGTGAACCCGTTCCAATTTGTTTACTCTGAGGTTTTACCGTTGATTCCTTATCTCAAGCAGTAGATCCCCTACTTCTGATAGATTTAAAAACGGTCTTCATTTAAATCTAAACTATGAAAAAGAAAATCGTAAAGAAATATGAAGACCTTATACTCCAAGTTAATAATGCTACTGGAAGAAAAGAAGCGGTGGCTTTAATCCATAAAGCAGCAAAGTTAAAAACTAAATTCGATAGCTACGAGATGATGTGGTCTGATGATTAAAGATTTAATTAATCATGATTAAATCAATCTTAAGGATTAATGCAAAATATTTGAAACCGATTAAATTAATTGTACGACAGTTCTGATGATCGACTCGACCAAGGTTGACCAATTAGATCTTCACTAATCCATGGTCTGCAACACCAAGGTAAATTAACTTATCTAACCTTTACGTAAAGAAAGTTAAGTGATCAGAAATTAAACTTTCGGGATTAATTCTGAACTATCTTAAAAATCAAGTCGTTTGTAAAACATGAAGAAGTGAGTAATCACTTTTACTTTCAAAACTAATTTCTAAGAAAATTCTTAATCTGATTATTAAATAGATCTCCTTTCTGTCGTCACCAATTAAAAAAGACCTTTAAAAGGGTCTTTTTTTATGTCTTAAATTTTATTGATTGACTGTTAATCCACAAATAACTAAATATTTTTATCTCGCTCTTTCGCGATCAGTTAATGCTTTTTCAAAAGTAGAAAAGAAAGTACAAATGCTATTTAATGCAACCAACAAAAGAACTACTGATCTTCCATGTTGATTTAATTGAAGTGATCTTTGAGTCATACTCTTAATAATCGTCGTTGTAATCGGATGGACTACCAGTTAAAGAACAAACAACTGATTCCTCTTTTTTCATTTCTTTTATTTCCATTATTGGTCTGCCCATTTTCTTAAGAACATCTATATCTTCTTTAGTCTGACAGCGAGCAATTATGTTTCCTTTTTGATCAAAGCAACTGTAGTAAGTCATTTTATTAAATGCAATTTAAAGTTTATGGTTGATTTCAGTTGTAGCAATGCAACCGACTCATGACAACCATATTTCTAATTTAGGTCAGCCATAGATTTAAATGACTAAAAAAACATACCTCTTTCCGTACCTAAATGTTCCTCAAACCGCACACATTAGATACGCAGTATTTTAGTCAAATCAATTAGAACAAAGATGTAGCTAAACAAATATACAAAGGAGAATTTATGAGTGGAGATTTCGAAACACTTGAAATTAATCAACCAAAAATTACATATCTAAAACAAGATGAACATACAGAATGGATAGACAAATTAATCAAGAATATTGAAGATATGAAAAACAAGTTATCAAGAGATTCTTAGTCATTAAATAAAAAAAGGGCTGAAAATTACCAACCCCCCAAAAGTCTTAATAAGCTTTTCGTTAGAAAATACCTGGAACAATTTGACCTGTAAAATAGTAAGCCCCTATTAGAGCAAACATTCCAAGCATTGCAGCTTTACCGTTAAGCTTTTCAGCTTTCTCAGTCATGAATTTTTTAAAGAATTCCATAATTATGCGAGATAGATTTATATTTACAAGTTAATTATTCCTAATAGGTAATTGATGTAGTGTTTCCTACCTAAATTACATTTTTTCTAAGAATTTTATTTTTAATTTATTTTTCATTAATAATTTTCAAAATTTAAGAAAGAAACTTTTTTATTAGATCTTTAGTTTGAATAAGAAGCAATTCAAAAAAGAATTTAAATTTTGTATTTAAGGTAACCGCTTTTTTGTGAGCATTATTCATAATAAGACTCCGACTATTTTTTTATGCAAAAAAATTTAGATGAAAATTCTTATAAAAAAAAGAATTGAAAATATAGAAAAAGGAAAATCTTATTTAAAAAGTAATGGATTTTTTAAATCAAAATCTAATCTATTCGAAGACATACAAAAATTTATCTATAAAAGGTAATTTAAAAAAAATTTTTCTATTCACACTTTATTCGCACTTTTAATTGATTTAAAGTCGATCTAACGTAGAGGGATTAAAACCTCTTTCTTAATTATTTCTTCCTGTTATTCTGCTTCTTCTTTAACTTCACTTGCGTTTACCTCTTCCACTTTTACTTCCTCTTCTTTAACTTCAACTAATTTTACCTTTGGCTCTTCCGCTTTAACTTCAACTACTTTTGATGCTATAGATTCAAACTTTCCTTTAATAAAATTTACTATGAAGATTAATATTGGAACATGGGCTAGACCACCCATTATCACTTTAGTTTCTGAATAATACATTTGTAAGTTAATGAGAACTGAAATATTTAAGCATAAATTTAATTTGATAATTACTTATATTAAGTTGTTATTAAGGGAAATAATTAATTAACAGTCGATCTAAAATGATGAAATCTTTGATTGTCCACGTCCGCCAATAAATCATATTTTTTTAATTTTTTTGTAATCCGCTTATATTCAATATCGTTTATTAAATAAGCTAAATATTTTTCTATAAAATTTATATTGATTTTTAGCTTCATTAGTATCATTTATTTATTAATAGCTAATAATTCTCGTTCTAACTTTTTTTGATTGATAGTCAATCTAAACTTTTTTATGAACACACTCATCACAGAAAGAAAAAAAAGCTCGATTATATTTCTAGAAGCAAGCTCTCATGAATATGTTTGTTGAAAATTTATACGAACACTTCTGTTGCTGTAGTGATACTTAAAATTACAGAAATAAAGAAAATGTAAGGAACTACCTTAAAAGGAACATATCCTTGGCGTTTAGAAATAAAGTCCATTTAGACGAACCCAGGAATAATTTGACCTGTTGTTAAGTAAGCACCAATAGCAGCTATGAAGCCAATCATGGCAAATCTGCCATTGAGCTTTTCAGCAACAACTTTTTCCTTCTCAACTGTTTTTGTTTCGAGAACTTTAACTTTTTTTGAGTTCATAAGAAGAATGGAATCTTACATATACAAATGTAACATTTATATTACTTACTGTAAAGTAATATTACTATTTATCTTAGATTTTAAATAAATTAAAATAAACTGTCACAGTTATGAGTCAAATTCATCAATATTCTTTATTTAGTTACCCTTTCTAAAATTTAATTTCTTTCAACAAATAATTAACTTTTTGCATCTTTTTTCACCCATGTTTGATGTTTTT
The DNA here is from genome assembly GCA_902622705.1 of uncultured Prochlorococcus sp. Taxonomy (GTDB): domain Bacteria; phylum Cyanobacteriota; class Cyanobacteriia; order PCC-6307; family Cyanobiaceae; genus Prochlorococcus_A. Next base: position 9,915 of record CACNQT010000017.1, read on the forward strand.
TCTCTCTATCAGTAAATCTTAATATTTGCAGACTAGCATTCTTGCTATCAATTAATTAAATACATTTTTATTTAATGCCATTAGACGTATTTCTAATGAATATGTGTGTAGTTGTTATAGCTTTACTAATTAGAAGAGAGATAAAATTAAAGAAAGCTAGATAGATCATGAAGGCTAAAGTTTTTAAAGAGCATTACATTCCAAATGTGCATGCTATTACACTTTTACAATTGATGCTTCTATGTCTGTGGTTACCGTTAGGACTCCGATTCTTATTAATAATCTAAAATCCAAGTTATATCTCAATAAAATGTAATTTTAGAAAATTAGAACTTACTTTTTCGTAGCTTATATCCAAAATTCATTAATTGGTTAAATGTAGATTTTGTTTGTAAAGCGTTAAGAGAAAGACGTTTTTCTTCATTCTTTTGTAAATAAAAAAAATCCTTTGTTATCTATGTTTTTCTCAATAGTTACATATTCCTTTCCTTTCTTTAGAATCCAAGGCTCAAATTGGAAATTATCATCTCCTATTTGATAATCCCATGGATAAATACCATTAGTTTGATTTTTTAGTGACATATTAAATACCTTAACTTCAGTAAAGGCATACTAATACTTTGTGATGGAATTATTGTGTATCTAGAGAGACTGTTATATGTTTCTTTTGTTGTTTTTTCAATCCTTCACTTATTTGTTATTACAAGCAAAAAAAAAGACTCTTGCGAGCCTAGGTGATGGGGATTTCTATCATGACAAAATAAATGAAAACTTACAACCCCATCAATAGGTAAAATTTATTACATACAAACACCATATGTAGTGCTATTATTTTAAAAAGGCTGGGTGATGGGGATTATCAAGCTTTTAATCGGACTTATCTTACGTCCTTTTTTGTTGATAAAATAATCACTTACCTTATTTTTCTTTAATTATTATTAGGAGCAGTAATTAAAAAAAATATTTTATATTAATCATTTTTTTTCAGAACCCCCAATGAATATTTTTGAGGTAGACAATAAATAAAATTTTTTATGAAGAGTATTTGAGAATCGTTTTTCTTCGTAATAAAATTTTAAATCAAGTGGAGAAATATTCTCATCAAACCATTCGTCATATTTTATATAATTATTTTTTGCGAAATAAGACATTTTAAAATGCCCTCTTTTTTTTTCTACCCTTAGCAACCATTACCACTGGCACTAATAGATATGTAAAGAAAGAGATTAAGAAAATATCTATATTCATTTTAAAAAATACCTGGGATGATCCAGCCAAAAAGACCGTAGTTTACAACCAATGCGAATAAACCCATCATTGCCATTCTTCCATTGGTTCTCTCGGCATTTTGCCAATAAGTTGGTTTTGAGTTTTCCATTTTTTAATTGTTCGTTAATAAGAGTGATTAAATTTTTATAGTGCGTAAGCAATACTTGGTGCCATCGCAGTAGTAATTACTGCAATGCCAAATAGTGATATGGCAATTAGATATGTTTTCATAAGAGTCCTACTTTTCCTGCTGTAATACCCACAGTAAGAAAGAAACCAAACTCTAAAAGGTCTTTAGCACTTGAAGGAACTGAGTTAAATAAAGATGAGATGAAAATCATTTTGATACATGTCCTCTAAGCCCCTTGGGGAACATAGTTATACACCGGGGAAATTAATCCGCCGCCATCATCATCGTCATCATCATCATTCCATGGCAAATCACTCAACATTAATCCACTAACAAGAAATACTGTTATGACTGGCATAAAAGGAAAAAGTATAGTATTAATCCAAGTGTTAATTCCTGCCTCGAGCATTACACAAAGCCTGGAATAATTTGTCCTGTTGTTAGATAAGCGCCAATAAGAGCAATAAAGCCTATCATTGCAAATCTGCCGTTAAGCTTCTCAGCTATAACCTTTTCCTTCTCAACTGTTTTTGTGTTTGTCATTAGAACCAACCAGGAATAATTTGACCAGTTGTTACGTATGCGCCAACAGCTGCAACGAAACCGAGCATTGCTGCCCAACCGTTAAATCTTTCTGCTTCAGGAGTCATTTTTATAAAGGGTGATTTGTGTAAACTAATGTAACATTAATATTAATTAATGTAAAGAAATTAGCTATATATGCTTATATTTATATTAAATCTATACATTTCTGTTACATATATGTATAAAATAATATTTAAGAATAAGAAATAATTATTTGCCATTTCTCATTTGTTCAAACATGTATAGATAGTACTGAGGATAAGTATTAGTCAAACTTTCAAGTCTCTCTTCGGTCATTTCCATCCCTTCAGGTAACTTAACTAAATTAGGTATTGCTTTTTTAGTAGCTTCACGACAAGAATTTATTCTGCTAATTACTTCAGATCTAATATCATTTTTAATTGATCCATCATTTTCAAACATATTATTTATATCCAAACTGTTTCCATCTAAAAGAGCAATTAAAACTTCATCTGATTTTTTTAAGGCGTCTTCATTTTCTTTCCCTTTGTTAATCTCAAAACTATAAATACAACCTCCCATAGCTACTACTCTTGCAAGACATTGATCATTTCCAATTTCACTACATGGAAGTTTAAATGACTTTTCTATTTTATTTAAATCGTAACCCTTCTCACCTTCAGGAAAGCCAGCGTAAGCATATGCAGGTAATATTAGAATTAATATAAAAGCAAAAATCTTATTCAAAATATCTAACCCTTCTTTTTAAAATAAAAATATACTTAGTTAATATAAATCATCAAAAAGTAAACCATTAATTTTTAGAAATTAAATATATTAAAACACTCTCATCACAAGTAAAATTAACTCTCTGCATCTTCTTTAGCCCATGTTTTATGTTTTTGATCTAGATCAGAAACTAAGTTTTTTTGATATGTCAACTTCAAGTGATTATGAACTAGCTGATCTTTAGTTAGAGTCATATCATTTGAGTAAAAATTCAATGGTTCAACTTTTATCGCTTTTTTATTTTCCATACATCTTCTCCAAATATTTAATTTCGATTCAATTTATAAAATGCTTTTACAACAAACCCCAGAAATTTAACTTTTTATTTGTCTTTGCTTAATTTACTAAAGTAAATTCTTACATTACTCTCAATTAAATTTTAAGTTCTTTCAATTGGAGCCATAGTTAAACCTTTACTGACTAGTTGCTCGTGATAAAATTCAGCCTGTTCAAAATTACCCCTCCATACTTCTGCGGAACCTGACTTGTCTACTTTAATGGCTAGATCCCATGATCTCTTTTCACTCATTCCTGGAATTATTGACAAAAGGGATTTTGCTATATGTTGAAAAGTATTAAAGTTATCATCCAGAACTATCACTCTTGCTTCTGGATATTTTTGTTTTGCAGTCTTTGGTTCTAAGACTGTAGTAGGTGAAGTGGTAGATAATTCCATCATTACTGTTGCTGCTGTTGATTAGCTACTGACTGTTTAAATTCTAGTTTTCTTGCATGTCTATTGAGACCAGACCATGTTGCGGTTTTCCGTTGGGCTAATAAAATCACTTTCTGCTTATTCTTGGGAGTTAAATTATATTTCTTTAAAAGTTTTCCAAGGGCTATTGAATTAATAGAGTTGCAAGTATTCATTACTCCTCATAATCTATTTCATAATCCTTTACGTCTTCATAAAGGGTACTAAAAGACTTTTCTATTAAATCCTTTCCTTTCCTGGTTAGTTTCAAATGTGTTCTCCTTTTATCTTTTGGATCTGATTCTTTTGAAATTAAACCTAAGCCAGCTTTGCCTAGTCTGTGATATCTACTTAAATAGTCTGTGAGTCTTGATTCACTAGCTTTACTCATATTAAAGTTTTCCTCTGAATTACTCGTTAAATAGTTTTATCCTTTTTTTTAACTTTTTAATTGGTTTTACCGCTGTATTGTCGTCCATCTTTTGTCCAATATCCCACTTTAAGTCCACATGACCACGGATAGTCTTTATAAATCCCTTTATGTACCTATTGTTTGTTGACATGGTAGTACTGTCATGTGGACAAGTCTTCACAAAGAATGGACTTATTACCTTTAGGCAAGCGGACTAAATCCTCGTGGAGTTTACAGACTTTAGCCCGCTTTATTTTTATAGCTATGGAAATTTTAAATGGCAACAAAGGTCTCAAATAAGACTTACTAGATAATTAAAATATAATTTTCTCGATCTTTTGTGATCTATTCCTAGCATTTTATCCATATTGAAATTCAATTGTTGATCCTTTATCCGTAAATAACTGTACCTCAAACCGTACATATCTTTTAGTCAGTTTATGAGTCTGCCTAGTTAGAACGTAGTAGTAACAGTCATGAGTTCAAATGTCTTCAACACCAATCAGATCTTGTAAAAAATATCTATTAAGTTACAAAGATTCATCTAATAGTACACATCAAATAGGGTTCTACGCTCGCGATGCCTATGACTGCCTGATGCTTGCTAGAGAATTTAATTCTTACGTACATGACCATCCAAATTCTGTAACCAGAATCCAACAAAAATTTTGAGGTAATTAATTATGAAATTAGAAAGATCACCATTCGCAATACAAGATAAAAATACAAGAGATTTAGATAATGCAAAGGATTATTCAACTCTTAAGGATTTAATGAAAGAACAGGGAGTATCAACTGACCTAGCTGATTACTGGGATAAGGAACGTAATGATTAATTAAAAAATAAATTTTTTTTAAATGGCTTAAATTTCTAAAATAGATATTTGATTTTATTTCTTAGCTTAATCAAAATTTAAATATGATTTAACAATAGGGATTTAGAAAATATGTATGGATAAAAAACAACTTGTTAACTTCATCACTCTTTCGATTCTTCAAAATAAAAGAGTTGAAGATAGATTATTTAGAAAGGAAATCCAAAACTATCTTATTAAACTAAATAAAAGTCAATTAGAAGAAATTATTAGTGAATTTATCATCTAAAAAATCATGAAAAAGCTATTAGTTTTATCTATCATTATTATTACTGCCTGTAGTCCAAAAGACGAATTACCCATTACCCAAGATGAAATATCCATTACACAAAATTCAATTTCGATTAAGAAAGATAAATCATCCATTAAAGATGAAAAAAAATTATTTTCTTTAACTCAAGAAACTGCTGTTCTTCTTTGTGGAGGTAAATCCAGAATAATTGATAGTAAAAATGAAGAAATCATCAAAATAGAAGTCAAAGATTTTTCAAGTGCTGAAAAAGAAAAATTTGTTCAATTTACTCTTGTTGAGACAGATAGAAAAGGCGGAAAATATAGAATTGTTAATTGTTATCCAAATAAAGATCCGAAAAAATCGGTAATTAAAACAATCAAGACTAACTACAAATTAAATTAGTCTTAGGTTAACTAGATCAAATGAAAATATTTAAATGAGATTTAAAGCTGCTTTAAACTAAATAATCTATAAAAAAAAAGAGTAGAAATATCTTTTATTATGCATCCAAGCAAAGTAGTCAAAGATCCAAAAATCAACGATACTTATTACGATCCAGATGTTGATAAGCTTTATCAATATGTAAAAATTGGTGACTTTTCGCCAGAATGGGTAGTGACAAATATCGATGAAGATGACGATTATTATTACGCTTCGATGGGATATTAGTTTTATTATCTATTATTAAATTCAATAAATTTGTCTCTTTAAAATTTTGTGTGAGGAAGATTAAAGAGACAATCTAAATATAAATAAAAGGGTTTAAGAGAAAATTAAAAAGGAAATAAGATTAAATGAAAAAAATATTAATTCAATGTAAATTAATTATGAAATAATTAGATCAAATAATTTTGATTATATAAAATAAAATTGTTGGAACTTTAAATGGCTATTAAAGATCATAAAAGTTTGCAAGACTCAAGAATTCTTCTTGTAGAGGATGATAAGAGTATTAGGCTTACAGTCAGTGAAACCTTGAGCAGCGAAGGTTTTAGAGTATCAAGTTTCAAAGACGGTTTAAGTGCCTTAGATTTTATTAATAATGATATTAAAAAAGATGTTGACCTAATAATTCTAGATTTAATGTTGCCAGGACTAAATGGATTAGAGTTATGCAGAAAAATAAGAAATGACGAAGACTATACACCCATATTAATTTTGAGTGCTAAAGATAATGAATCAGACAGGGTTCTTGGATTAGAGGTTGGTGCAGATGATTATTTAACAAAACCTTTTGGTTTAAATGAATTAATTGCTAGATCAAGAGCCTTAATAAGAAGATATAAACGTAATAAAAAATATATAGAAAAATCAAAAACTGTTCTCGAGTTTAATCATATAAAAATGTTTTTGGAAGAATGCAGGGTAACTTCTTTTGATAAAGAAATAACATTATCTCCCAAAGAATTTAAATTATTAGAGTTATTTATGAAAAATCCAAAAAGAGTTTGGTCAAGGGATTTAATACTTGAAAAAATATGGGAAATTGACTTTATTGGTGATACTAAAACCGTAGATGTTCATGTTAGGTGGTTAAGAGAGAAATTAGAAGAAGATCCCTCTGCTCCAAAGTTTCTTAAAACTGTTAGAGGTTTTGGCTATAAGTTTGGATGAAAATGAAAACACTTCAAGAAGTATTATTTTTTTTACATCAGAAGTGGAAAATAAAAGTCAAGCATTTTTCTCAATCAAAAGAAAAAAAATTTGAAGTTGATAAAAATAAGTATAAAAAAACTATTGATTTCCCATTTGATAAAATTAGACCTCAAGAAGTGTTGTCTTGGCTAGATTATTCATCGCAAGGGTGGATAATCTTATCATCTGATCTAACAATAAAATTTATCAATCAGAAAGCTTTATCTCTTATTAGGGTTATCAAGTATAAAGATGTTATTGGAAAAGCAATTAATGATATTAATGAGCTTGAAGTACTTAGTAATAAAATTCTATATTTAAGAAAAAAAGATTTCCCATTCAACCTTGATTTCAAAATTGCGGGAGTACCCATTTCGGTAAATATTGTTAGAGGAAGAAAAAAGAATTATTTAATATTATTGGAAAGTAAATTATCAATTGAATCGATAAAAAAACGACAAAATCAATTAATTAATGATGTGTCTCATGAACTGAAAACCCCTCTTACATCACTTATCTTAATTGGGGAAAGACTTGAATCAGTAGTATCAAAAAAGGATAGGTATCTTGTTAAAAGACTTAAGAAAGAGTCAAAAAGATTAAGAAAAATGGCCGAAGAGACTTTAGAGCTTTCTAAGCTAGAAAGTAGCGAAGATTTTAATAAAAACAAAAAAATATCTATTTCAGATTTGATTATGGAATCTTGGCAAACACTAAAACCGCTTGCAGAAAAAAAGGATATAAAAATAAATTTATTTTCTCCAACAAAATATTATATATCTGGGGATATTGAAAATTTAAAAAGAGCATTTATAAATATTTTAGATAACGCTATTCGTTATTCCCCAACAAAAGAGGGCATACAAATTGAAATTTTTAAGAGAGATAGCTCTATTGTTATAAGAGTTAGAGATAAAGGTATTGGATTAGAAGAAAATGAATCAAATGACATTTTTTCTCGTTTTTATCGTGGGGATCCATCAAGGACTAAATTTAAGAAAAGTGGAAGTGGTTTAGGTCTTTCAATTACAAAAAAAATAATTAATAACAATAAAGGTTTTATAAAGGCATTTAATCATAAAGATGGTGGAGCGATTATTGAAACTATCTTTCCGTGTCTTAGTACAGATTAATAGGGAAAATTTAAAAAATATTAGGACATGATTTTTCTGCAATAAATTTTTTTAAATTCAAAACCCCTTCTCTTGTAAAAAGAATGCTTCCTTCTTTGGAGTCATCTGCCCAATAAGAATCTCTTTTGCCAATAGCTAACCAAAGCCTATCAGGTAATGTTGGCATGTACATACTCTCGAAAGCAGATGTTCCAATGTCATTTTCTTCTTTCATATCTTTGCATGCTTCTATCATTAGTTTGGGTCGATTTAAATAATGCCTGACACCCTGCCAATAATATTTTGTTTCAGCTTTGACTGGGGCGATGAAGAATATAATAAATAGAAGGTATTTCATGAATGAATTTTATTTAATTATAAGAATTGCCAAAAAAAAACCACCTTTTACAAAAGGTGGCTTTTTTTTATTTTTACTAGATTTTTCCAATATTTAGGAAAAGAGTTTCTCCAGTTGATTTCTTTCCAGTACCATCATTGTCAGTTGAAATCCATGCTTGACCGTCGCTTGTTATTGCTAAACCTTCAACCTTCTCAAGGATAAAACCACCAGTAGATTTCATAACTGGTTTTAGATCAGTAACTAACTCTTTTTCAACTAAGGGATAAAGTCTTGGAGGAATATTAGATTGAAGACCTTCGAAAATAACATCATCTAAATCTATCTTATATATAGCTTTCAATTTTGCTTTCTTACCATAGAAACTATCTCTTTCGATTACATATAACGCCCCGTCATGGTAAGTTAATTCTGAAATTCCAACACCGCCTTTTTTGATCCTATCTAATTGATAATTTACGGCCCCCCACTGTTTAGTTTTTAAATTATAGGAAAGGATCTTAGTAGTATTGAAAGTATCATCACCCCAAGGCTTCTGTTGAGCAATATAAAGAATATCTCCGTTTCTTGTTATGCCTTCAAATCCAGGATTTTCAGCATAATTAAGATACGAGGCAGGCGGAGTTATCTTCTCTAGAATTTCACCATCTGAGCTTACATGGTAGATAGCAGGAGGATGTTTATCTAGCTTTTTCTTGATTCCTTCAGTAGAAATGTAGAATCCACCATTACCATCAGTTGTAATACCCTCTTGATCCATAAATAATGCAGTCTTACCATCTAGCTTTATATCAATAGCTCTTTCCAATAGTGCTGGCGAGGATGAAGGATCAATAACATAAATTCTTGGCTGAGTTTTAAATGTTCCATCATTTACAGCATAAATTTTTCCGTCATCACCAGCCACCATTCCACTAATTGCCCCCCAAGAAACAAAATCAAGTCCGTTTTCATTTGTTAAATGTGGGTAAGAAGCTGGTGCATCTTGGAGTTGATAGATAGTTACATGAGAGGAAAGTCCAGGTTCTTTTTTGTTGTAGTCTTTTTCATTAGCTGATGCGATTAGACCTCTATCAGGAATAGCAACAAATCCTTCTGGTCCAATTCCTGAAGGTAATAGTTGAGTCAATATTGGTTGATTTAATTCTGTGATATCATATACAGCTACTATTCCTGCTCTTTCTGCTCCAACGAATAAATATGGTGTTCCATCAATTTTAGAGAATGTAACTGATTCAGGTTCTACACCTTTTTTACCAGCTCTCCCATCTTGGAAGTGGCCTATTTGAGCAATTGATCTTTCTAATCTATTTGCATCTTCATATACTACTGTTCCATCTTTTTTGAAAATAGTCCAAGATCTTGAACCACCTCTTTTAGCTTGTTTTGGATCAATATGCTTGTAATCGCCTTCATTTGCTGTTGCAAAATGATCATTATCAATCCATGTTAGACCGTCTGGCTCTCTTCTTACATTTTTTAGTTTTTTCTTAAATTTATGTGCTCCATCTTTCTTTGTATCCATTCCTGCCATCTGTTTAACAATACCAGCAGTAAAATGTGATATTACATTCCCATCTTTATCTATAACTGCAAGATGGTTATTCTCTTGAAGAGAAACTACAGTCTCACCAAGATCATTAATTGCAACAAATTCCGGCTCGGGATCGCTAGGAGCTATTTCAGATAATCCTGTTAAATCTACTTTTTTTATTGATTTACATTGTATTTTCCCTCTTTTGTTTAACTTCACAAGAGAAACATAACCTGGAGGATTAATTTGTTTACCTTCCTCATCTAATTGAGGGATAAATCCATCTTTATATTCTTCATCTCTCTCATTCTCGATAGCAACAGCTAAAAAGCTTCCATCTGGAGAAACAAAGACACTATCAGGCTGCCCACCTAAATCACATTCTTTTACAGCTTTTCTAGTTTCTAAATTATATTGAACTATTGCTCCTGATGGATTTGTATAACTTTCAGATGTATTTGATCCTATATAAACATTATTTCCAAGAGCTGCAATTCCAGTTGGTTCTGCTTCAAGCTCTACAATTCCAAGAGCTTTTGGTTTCGCAGGATCAGAGATGTCAACTAAACCAACAACTCCTAGATCACTATCTGTATACATCAAAGTCTTACCATCTTCTGAAGCTGTAACAACCTCTGAAGAAGTTTTGGTTGTAGATTTTGATCCTTTTGGTAAATTATCACTTACATTAAAAGAGGAAATTCTGTTGAAGTTTTTTTCATTGGCCCAATATTTTGTATTCCAATTTGCAAATCCGCTACTTGAAGAGGAGGCGAGAATTGCAAGTAATGCTGAAAAACTTGCAGCAGCTAATGTTTTTTTCATTTAGTGCGTAAGAAAATACATCCCTATGCTCCCTTTAAAAAGTTAAGATAAAAAAATTAATTCATTAAGAACAATTTAAGGTTTATAAATTATTAAGCAAAAAAAAGGACCTCTTAATTAGAGGTCCTTGTAATGTGGTTAATTTCGTTAGAACTTGAAACCAACTTCAGCACCTATACCAGTAGTATCATCTCCACCATTGGCTCCTTCAACTATAAATGCAAAAGGAGTAAAACTCATACCATCGTTGAATTTGTAGGTATAAGAAAGATCATAGGCGTATAATTCCTCTTCTCCATCGGTTATTGCACCGTTGGTACCCATACCTATTGTGATTTCACCAGGGCCAAGATCAGAACTTAGTCCAACTGCAAATTGAGTTGTATCATTTCCTGTATCTGGGTCACCAAATTCGTATCCACCACTAATTGTTGGAAAACCATCAGGAGAATAAGAAGCATTTATACCCCAGTAGGTTGCTACATCTACATCAGCGTAAGCGAGAGCAAGACCATAATTGTCTCCACTATAAGCAACGTTTAGAGCATAGATATCTTCACCTTCTGCTGTGAACATACCACTAGTTGTTTCACCATCATCAGCTGAAATACCAAGTCCAAATGAAAACCCATTATCCATATCATAACCAGCACTAATTGTCTGATCACCACCAACAGCAATAGAATTTCCTGTTCCACAATCACTCAAAGAGTCAACAGTGTTTCCATAACTACAAGCTCCAGTAAATTGCTTACTTGCATCTAATGAATCACCAACAGTTATAGACCAACCTCCCAATGGAAATGAGTAGTTTAAGTCAGAAACTCTAAGTCTATCTCCAGAATCTTTACCGAAATCTGTAACTGCGAGGAAACTGTCTGTATCAGGTGTATTTCCAGTTTCAATTTCCACGTTTAAGTTGTCTTCACCAGTAAAACTTGTGTTTAGGTCGACTTCCCAGAAATATGCAGCCATAACAGCTTCATCGGTTACACCATCAGTACCACCAATCTGGAATTTAGCTTTTCCTTTCATAGTTGTTGTTTCGCTGAAAGAACCAGCTTCAATGCCGTTAACACGTGCTTCGAGGCCATCAACTCTTCCTTTCATAATTGCCAACTCTGAACCAAGCTCGTCACTTAATCTTTCTATTTGAGCTCCGTTCATTAAGCCTTCACCACCTGCAATTAAGTTGTTTAATTCAGCAGCAGCTTCTAAACGAGTAACTGAGTCACCATTGAATCTTGGACTATTTGTTAGATCCTTTAATGAATCGTAAGCCCAATCTCCTGGAGATAAAGTATCTGATTTGAAATTATCTAGAGATACTAAATTGTTAGTTCTAGAGTAATCACTAAGATCTGTTGAATTGATCTCAGCTGCATTTACTGCTAAACCTGATGCCAAAGAAATAATGGCAGGAGCAGCAATTAATTTTTGAAAAAGTTTCATAAACCTCAACACGTAAAAATGGATATTAATCCAAATCAATAACAACGAATCAAGGTTAAGAAATGAGTAAGAAATAGAGTTAATTAGGAATTTTTAAAGAGAACTTAAACTGCTCTTAAAGTGAAAAAAAAAATTTTTTAATTTTCTCTTACAAAAGTTATAAATTAATCTAAGTTTTTTTTAAATATTTTCAAAACCAAACGAAAAAAAAGCTCTAACCAAGATTTAGTTTAAGAGAGGGTTAAGAACTAATTAATTAAAAGATAAAATTTAAATTAAAGAGTATTTGTGTATAAATTCAATGCTATATATATGGAGTCTTTAATTTAATCATGACATCCATGAACATAGCTAAGAAAGCTTTGGTTCTTACTTCTGCAGTAGCCATTGCTACTGGTACAAGTGTTCCTGGCACAAGTGTTTCTGCTAAAACAAGATTAAGTGGTGCTGGAGCATCATTTCCTGCCAAAATTTATACTCGTTGGTTCAAAGATTTAGCCTCTTCAGGTGGCCCAAGAGTAAATTACCAAGCTGTTGGTTCAGGCTCTGGAAGAAAAGCTTTTATTGATCAGACAGTAAACTTTGGTGCTTCTGATGATCCTATGAAGGATAAAGATATAGCAAAGGTAACAAGAGGATTAGTTCAGATTCCTATGGTTGGAGGAACCATTGCTTTTGGTTATAACTATGATTGTGATTTGAAACTTACTCAAGAACAAGCAGTACAAGTTGCTATGGGTATGATCAAGAATTGGAAAGAAGTTGGTTGTAAACCTGGTAAATTAACTTGGGCACATCGTTCTGACGGATCAGGTACAACTAAAGCTTTTACAAACTCCATGGAAGCTTTTTCAAAAACTTGGACTTTAGGTACAGGTAAGTCTGTTAAATGGCCTTCAGGTGTTGGTGCAAAAGGTAATTCAGGCGTGGCAGGTGTCATCCAGAATACTCCAGGCGCAATTGGTTATGTTAACCAGTCCTACATTAAGGGAAATGTTAAGGCCGCTGCACTTCAAAATCTTTCAGGTGAGTTTCTAAAACCATCTGTAGAAGCAGGAGCAAAAGCTCTTAATGGTATTACTTTAGATGAAAATCTTGCTGGTAAAAATCCTAACCCAACTGCAAAAGGAGCATACCCTATAGCTTCATTAACATGGATACTTGCTTATGAAGAGGGTAATGGTAGAAACACTAAAGCTATCAAACAAGCCTTTAATACATTGTTAAGTGATGAGTATCAAGATAAAGCTCCATCACTTGGATTTGTCCCCTTAAAAGGAGATATTCTTGAGAAGTCAAGAGCTGCTGTAAAAAGAATCGGTAAATAAATCGTAAGACAATATTTAAAAGGAGGAATTTATTTCCTCCTTTTTTTTATGCAAACAAATATTTTGACAAGCCTAATATTAAAGAAAAAAGAATAAGTATGTATGTTGGAACTATTTTAAAAAAAGACAATAGTGTGGAGATTAAAACAAGAAAAATAGAGCTAATTAAAAAGTATTTTGATGAAAAACTATCTTCAATTAAATTAAATCCAGAAAAAATAACTGCTCCTGGAATTGTATTGATTACTCCTTCGATAAAGTAATTAATTGATTTAATTCTGTTTTTTATAAAGCCTTTTCCAAAAACAAAAATCAATATAAAACTTGGTAAAAAAATTGCAAAAGTTGATATAAATGAATACTTTAAAGCTTCATTTATTCCTCCGATCGAAAACCCTGCTTTATATCCAATAAAACTTGTAATTAATAAGACAGGCCCAGGTGTTATTTGGCTAATCATTATTCCATCTATAAATTCATTATTTGTTAACCATCCTTGCGAGATAACATAATCACTCATAAGAGGAATGATTACTAATCCACCTCCAAAAATAAAAAGTCCCGATTTAAAGAAGAAAAAAAACAGATTAAGGTAATCTACTAAAAACTTTGAGGTTATAGACTCTCTTAAAAAATTATAAAACTTTGATATATCTAAAAAGACCGAGCTAATCAAAAATGAGGTTGTTGAAAATATAGATAAAGGGACCAAGCTATAAAAAATATTTTTGAATTTCTTTAAAAATATATTTATCAATCCTGCAATACTAAGAATTGTTATGAGTGGAAATTGAATACTATTATATTTAGCAAATATAAGTAGAAATAATATTGAGCTGGAGAATAATATTCGATCAAACTTTAATCTTTTTTTTAATAGAACTAATGAGAATGAAAAAATTATCCCTGCAATAATAGGCGGATTAAAATAAATTAAATCTGTTAAGAATTTTGATCCAGAACCAATTTGCCAAAAAAAACTAAGAGCTAATACTGAAATGAATCCTGGGATAATGAAACTTATACCTGATATCAATCCACCAAGATAACCATTGATTTTAAGACCTATATATATTGCCAATTGAGTAGATATTGGTCCTGGAAGTATTTGACATAATCCAATACCTTTTTCAAAAGATTGATTTGATATCAATTTTTTATTATTTATAAGTTCATCTTCGAATAAGGAAATATGAGCATAGGGTCCTCCAAAACTTAAAATACCAATTTTTAGGAAAGTTTTTGCAAGTTCAATTAAGGATATTTTTGCCATTAAAATATTCTAATTCCTAAAAATTAGTCTTTATGGAGCTGATAAGCTTTGTTTGATTGATGGTAATTTAAGACTCGAAATCCAAGATAAGAATATTAAAAGTGATGAAAAATAAAGACAATATTGAAGACCAATACTCGGATTTCTCCCAATCATAAATAGTAAGCCAGATAGTAATGTTCCAACTAGTCTTCCAGCAGCATTTGCCATGTAATAGAAGCCAACATTTAAACTGACTTTTTCATTATCAGAGTAGGCCAAAATCATATAAGAATGTGTAGAGGAATTCATTGCAAAAACAAATCCAAAAATAGTAAGTCCTAAAATTATTGCTATTGATGGAGAACTTTCTCTCCATAATGCGACTCCTATCAAAGATGGTATTACCATTAATACGGCACTCCAAAATTGGATAGCTTTACGATCTGGACTTTCTTTCTGGCCCCATATCTTTCTAATTGCTGGAGCAGAAGCCTGAACAATTCCATAACCTATTACCCAGGCCCCAAGAAATAATCCTATTTCCATGTAGTCCCAACCAAATGCCATATCTAGGAATACTGGAAGAGCTACAACAAACCAAACATCTCTTGCTCCAAAAAGAAAGAATCTTGCTGCAGAAAGAATATTTATGGCATTTGATTTTGAAAAAAGATCATTAAAAGCTGGTTTGGTTTTCATCTTGCCAATTTCTCCAGGTAAAATTAATGTCAATAAAAAGGCTAAGCAGAGTCCAAAACCCATAATTCCTACAGCATTATTGAATCCAAATAACTTATATAAAAGTCCACCCAAGAAAAAACCAACTCCCTTAAGAGCATTTTTAGATCCAGTTAAAATAGCAACCCATTTAAAAAGTTGTTTTTGGCCAGTATCATTGCCATCATTTGTCTCTGGGACTACTGTCTTAACAGCACTTTTAGCACTCATTTTGTTTAAATCTTTTGCTATTCCACTAACTGCTTGAGCAACCATAACGTATGCGACACTAAAAATTACCGGCCAATCTTCCTTAACTGGAATAAGCATAAAAAGAGCGATGATTTGCAGGATAGTCCCAATCCATAAAGTAAGCCTTAATCCATATCTTGCTCCTATCCAGCCACCATAAAGATTAGTAATTATTCCAAAAAACTCATAAAAAAGGAAAAGTAAAGCAATTTGTAGAGTTGTGTAACCTAGCTCATGAAAGTGACCAACAACTAATAATCTTAATGCGCCGTCAGTAAGCGTGAACGCCCAATAGTTTGCTGTTACAACACTATATTGTTGAATATTAGATAACTTCATAAAGACATAAATTAAATCTCTTTTTTGATTACATATTCAGTAAGATCTGCAAGTCTGCAGCTGTAACCCCACTCGTTGTCATACCAAGCGTATATCTTTAATAAATTTGAATTAACAACCATCGTTGATAAACTATCAACTATTGAACTTCTAGAGTCATTTACATAATCTGCAGAAACTAAAGGTCTTTCTTCGTAGCCAAGAATTCCTTTTAAATAAGTTTCTGAAGCTTCCTTTAGTGCCATATTCACTTGTTCAGTTGTCACTTCTTTATTTAATTCAAAAACTGCATCTGTTAAAGAACCATTAAGTAGAGGAACTCTTACTGCATGTCCATTTAATTTTCCTTTTAATTCTGGAAAGATCTCAGCGATAGCTTTAGCAGATCCAGTGGTAGTAGGTATTAAACTTTGCATACATCCTCTTGCTCTCCTCAGATCACTTTTATAAAAATCTACAGGAACTTGAGTGTTCGTTACATCGTGAATAGTTGTAATAGCACCGTGTTTAATAGAAAAATTCTCATTAATTACCTTTACTATCGGAGCTAAACAATTTGTAGTGCAGGATGCTGCAGTTACTAATTTATGTTTGGTAGGGTCATAAAGACTTTGATTTATACCGTAAACAATATTCAGTGATTCAGCTTCTGCAACAATTCCTTTGACTGGACAAGCTACTATTACTCTTTTCATCCCAAGAGTATCAAAATAGGGATTTAGTTTGTCTGGCTTTTTATTCTTTCCTGTACATTCCAAAATAATATCTACAGAAGATTTTTCCCAAGGAACATCAAGGTAATTTTTAAAAGATGTGTAGGTTAATTTCTTTCCATCAATTATTATTTCTTCTTCTTTAACCTTTATATCTTTCACCCATCTACCATGGACTGAATCGAATTCGAGTAAATGCGCAGCAGCATTCGAATCTCCTGCTATCTCATTTATATGAGTTATTTCTATATCAGCTCTATCCCATAATGCTCTGAAAACTAATCTGCCAATTCTTCCAAAACCATTAATTCCAATTTTCATCACTGTTGAAATTTTCTATATTAATTATACATCAAAATATTTTGATGTATCAAGTTGTTTTGATTAATGAAATCTTTTTTATTTAAGCTATATTTAGGAAAATTTAATTACTTTAAAATTGTTAAAAAATATTAGCAAAGTAAAAAAAGAAGATATATCTAAGTTGATGGTTTCATTTTCTGATCCTTTTAGGCTAGAAATAATAGACCTAATGATGGAGGGAGAAGTTTGTGTTTGCGATATTATGAAATTAACTAAGTTATCTCAATCCAGAATTTCATATCACATAAAAATTTTGAAGGAAGCTGGTTTTATCTCAGACAGACAAGAAGGTAGATGGGTGTATTACAGCCTAAAGAAAGAAGCTCTCTTTTTGATCAAGGAATGGATAACTTCTTTGACAGATTATTCTTCAAATAAAAAACGTTGCTGCGAATAAATTATATTTTAGATTTTATTAATTAACTTCTGATTCCCTGTCATAAGTCATTCCTGATTGTTCCATCCACTCAGCTTTAGTTTTGCAATTTTGTTTGTGATTAAAGATGTGAAAACCTTCAATAATAATCATTATGGATAGAAGCAAAACAGGAATAAAATATACAGGTGAAGATATTACTTCTTTATATTTGA
>CACNQT010000018.1 GCA_902622705.1 uncultured Prochlorococcus sp.
AAAATTCATAATGGAACTATAAAAAATGGTCAACAAGCTAGTTTAATTAAAGAAAATGGAAAAACTATTAAAGGTAAGGTAAGTAAACTACTAGGATTTGAAGGATTACAAAGAATTAATATAAATGAAGCATCTGCGGGAGATATTGTTGCTGTTTCTGGTTTCGATGACGTCAATATTGGTGAGACCTTAGCATGTCCTGATTCTCCTCATCCTCTCCCATTAATCAAAGTCGATGAACCTACCTTAAATATGACCTTTGTTGTGAATGATTCCCCTTTTGCGGGTAAAGAAGGGAAATTTGTTACGAGTAGACAATTAAAAAATAGATTGGAAAGAGAACTTTTAACAAATGTTGCCCTTAGAGTTGAAGAAACAGATTCTCCAGACAGGTTCTCAGTTTCAGGAAGAGGAGAATTACATTTAGGGATTTTGATTGAAACGATGAGGAGAGAAGGGTTTGAGTTTCAAATATCACAACCTCAAGTAATTTTTAGAGAAATTGAAAATGTTGAATGTGAGCCTATAGAGACTTTAGTTTTAGATGTACCTGAAGTGGCTGTGGGTGCATGTATAGAGAAACTCGGATCTAGAAAGGCAGAGATGAAAAACATGCAGACAAGTTCAGATGGGAGAACTCAATTAGAATTTCTTGTACCATCAAGAGGACTAATTGGATTTCGTGGTGAATTTGTTCGAATAACGAGAGGTGAAGGTATCATGAGTCACTCTTTTTATGAATATAAGCCAAAAACAGGGGATTTCGAAACTAGGAGAAATGGAGTTCTTATAGCTTTTGAGGAAGGGGTAGCAACATTTTATGCATTAAAGAATGCTGAAGATAGAGGGGTATACTTTATTAAACCTGGAGTTAAAGTCTATAAAGGAATGATAATTGGAGAAAATAATCGGCCTCAAGATCTTGAACTAAATATATGTAAAACTAAGCAGTTGACTAATATGAGGTCAGCAGGGGCAGAAGAACTCGATACTTTGCAGTCACCTGTTGATATTACTCTTGAAAGGGCACTCGAATATATTGGTCCAGACGAAATGCTTGAAGTGACACCAGATTCAATAAGGATGAGAAAAATAAACAAGAAGAAAAAATATTAATAATTAATTTCATGGATGAAGAAAGTACAAAAATTTTTAAAGAATCCCTTTTTACTGCTTTAAATCTTTTTAACAATCATGAATGGTATGAGGCTCATGATGCTTTTGAAGAAATTTGGAATACTGTTGATGGTGACGAAAGACAAATAATACAAGGAATTTTACAGGTATCTGTCTCTCAGTTTCACTTAAGTAAGGGGAATTTAAATGGAGCTACTATTTTGCTAGGTGAGGGGTTAGGTAGAATAAAGACTAGAACTGATATTAATTTAGGGATTGATCTTGAATCTTTTTGCGGATGTTTAGAAAATTTATTGAGAAAATTACAATACAAAGAGATTTTAAATGAGAGTGATAAGCCTTTTTTGAAACCTCTTTGATGATTATGAATATATTTTTCCCTCTAACTAAATTTCTTCAAAAATTCTTTTTTCAAGAACAAAAGATTACTTATCAATCTCAAACAAGATGAACTTAAAAATTCAAAATGTATCTCTTTCAATAAAGGGACGATTTATCGTAAATGATGTTTCCATAATTGTAAATCCAGGGGAAGTTGTTGGTTTAATGGGACCTAATGGTGCAGGGAAAACTACCACTTTTAATCTTGCAGTTGGGAATATAAAACCTGATAACGGTGAAGTTTTAATGAATGGTAAAAATATAACTGAACTTCCACTCCCGATTAGATCAAAACTTGGGTTAGGTTATTTAACTCAGGAGGCTAGTATATTTAGAAACCTCACTGTTAAGGACAATCTAGATTTGGCTTTACAGAATTCCTCTTATAGTCGAGCCGCAATTAGAAATAGAAGAGAACAATTAATTAATGAATTTAATTTGAATAATTTTGTAGATAATTATGGTTATCAACTTTCAGGAGGAGAGAGAAGGAGGTGTGAGATAGCTAGAGCTCTTTCTGTTGGGAGAAAAGGACCTAAATATTTATTATTAGACGAACCTTTCGCTGGAATTGATCCTCTAGCTGTAAATGATTTAAAGAAACTAATTCTCAAATTAAGTCGTGACGGGGTAGGAATTCTTATTACAGATCATAATGTAAGGGAGACCCTTTTAATTACCAACAAATCATATGTATTAAGTGAAGGAAAAATTTTAGCCTATGGATCATCAAGTGAATTAGCAGATAATCCAATAGTTAAAAAGTATTATTTGGGAGATAGTTTCAGACTTTAAAATCCTTTTGAATAAGTAATTAAAACTTAATTCTTAAAGATTTACTCATTTAAATATGATTTAAATTATCATTTGATTGTTATTAAATTTTAAAACTGTATAAATTTCTAGAAATGATACTAGATAATATTTTAAAAAATTTAATATATGACCCGGTTTCAATTTTAGGTATTTTAGTTTTTTATATTTTATTAGTTAATTTACCAATATCTTTAGGCGCAGTTTTTAAAAAAAAGTCATCTTTTACTGTAAAAATACTTACTATTCTAGTTAATTTATTTATAACATTACAACTACTGTTTAGGTGGTTAATTTCTGGACACTTCCCCGTAAGCAATTTGTATGAATCTCTTTATTTCCTTACTTGGGGGATCACAATTGGGCAACTATTTATCGAGAGGGAATATCAATCTCCAATAATCCCCTCAATAGCTATACCCATTGAGTTACTAACTGTGGCTTTTGCTTGCTTTGTTTTGCCTGAAGATTTGAAATTATCTTCCAACTTAGTTCCAGCCTTAAGATCTAGTTGGTTAGTGATGCATGTTAGCGTCGTAATGCTTAGTTACGCGGCACTAATAATAGGTTCTTTGCTCTCAGCTTCTGTTCTGTTCGTAAATAAAAATAAGCCCCTTCAAATTAGAAGTAGTTCTACAGGAATAGGAGGGTTCAAAATGTCAAATAACTATTCTTTCAATGATTTAGTTGATCCTATTGAATTTTCGCATTCAGAAGAATTAGACACGTTAAGTTACCGTTCTATATTAATCGGTTTTGTTCTTTTGACTTTGGGTTTAATCTCAGGAGCAGTTTGGGCTAATGAAGCTTGGGGGACATGGTGGAGTTGGGATCCAAAAGAAACATGGGCATTTATCTCATGGTTGTTTTATGCGGCTTATCTGCATATGAGAATAAGTAAAGGTTGGCAAGGGAGAAGACCAGCATTATTAGCAACGACAGGTTTCCTTGTGGTTGTAATATGTTACTTAGGAGTTAATTTTTTAGGAATAGGTTTACATAGTTACGGCTGGATATTTGGTTGATTTGTTAATCTCCCAAAATATTTATTGAGGTTCTGAAAGAACCTTACCATTTTGTGCTTCTTGAGCAACTTTTCTCAAGTCATCACATCCTTCTTTTAAAGTTGGATATGCAAACATTCCACTGCCCGCAATAAAACAATTAGCACCGGCATCAGCACATTGCGAAATAGTCCAATTTGCTTTTATTCCTCCATCTACTTCAATATCGACATTCAAGTTTTTTTCGATAACAAAGTTTCTGATTTTTCTTATTTTATTTAGCATTGTTGGGATATAAGCCTGTCCACCAAAACCTGGATTAACTGTCATAACCAAAACATGATCAACCATATCCATAATGTTTTCAATCAGTTCAAAAGGAGTATGTGGATTTAGCGCGACTGAAGGAGATCCTCCTAAGTCTCGTATTCTTCCAAGAACTCTATGTAGATGAATATTTGCTTCGGCATGAGCTATTACTACTCCAGGTTCACCATTTGCTCCTTTTGTAGCTTTTACATAAGATTCAAGCATGGTTTCACAATTGTATTGGCTAACCATTAATTGGGTTTCAAAAGGAACATTGCAATATTTTCTGCATGCAGCAATCATCTCGGGACCAAAAGTAAGGTTAGGGACGAAATTCCCGTCCATTACATCAAATTGAATTCTATCTACACCAGCTTCCTCGAGTTCTTTGACACATGCCCCCATATTTGCCCAATCTGCTGGCAAAACAGAGGGGATTATTTGAATTGGTCTATTAACACCAGCTAAATTTGTTTGATTTGACTCAGTCATTTAATTTTTAAAATATTTAATAAAGATACTATATTTAGTTGTTTATTCCTAATTTCAAGTCACGGCCTGATAAAGTAACAGCTGTAAAGAGTTAAAAAAGCTTATTTGCATAATAATTCTCATAAAAAATTGCATTTTATATGAGATCATACTCAAAACCTTTTAGAAAATCCTCAAAAATTTAATTGTGAATCAAACTTTAATTCAAGAAATTCTCGAAGTTGTCGAGCAAGCAGCAATCGCCTCAGCAAAACTAACAGGACTTGGTCAAAAAGATGAAGCTGATGCTGCAGCTGTAGAAGCAATGAGATTGCGAATGGGCAAAATTGAAATGCGAGGGAAAATCGTTATAGGGGAAGGTGAAAGAGATGAAGCCCCTATGCTTTATATAGGTGAAGAGGTAGGGAGTGGAAGTGGACCAGGTGTTGACTTTGCTGTAGATCCTTGTGAAGGAACTAATCTTTGTGCAAATAATCAAAGAGGTTCTATGGCAGTTTTAGCTGCCTCTGATACCGGTGGACTTTTTAATGCGCCTGATTTTTACATGAATAAATTAGCAGCTCCTCCTGCTGCCAAAGGGAAAGTAGATATTAGAAATTCGGCTACCGAAAACTTGAAGATACTTAGTGATTGCTTAGATCTTTCTATTGATGAATTGACCGTTGTTGTTATGGATAGAACTAGACATAGGGATTTAATTAAAGAGATTCGAGGATGCGGTGCAAAAGTACAGCCGATTTCTGATGGTGATGTTCAAGCTGCGATTGCATGTGGATTTGCAGGAACGGGAACACATTGCTTGATGGGTATTGGTGCAGCCCCAGAAGGTGTTATTTCGGCTGCTGCGATGAGAGCTCTTGGAGGACACTTTCAAGGACAATTGGTATATGATCCAGCAATTGCTCAAACTTCTGAATGGGCTGATTATACAAAAGAAGGAAATATAAAACGTCTAAATGAAATGGGTATAACTGATATTGACAAAATATATGAAGCAAACGAACTTGCATCGGGAGAAAACGTTGTGTTCGCTGGAAGCGGAATAACTGATGGTTTATTATTTGATGGAGTTAAATTTGAAAGGGATTGTATTAGAACAAGCAGTCTAGTAATTAGTACATTAGATAGCTCTGCAAGATTCACAAATACTGTCCATATAAAAGATGGTGCAAAGAGTATCAGTCTTTAAAAATTCACTTTTGATTTTATGCATATCGTTGTCGTCGGACTGAGTCATCGCACGGCACCTGTCGAAGTGCGTGAGAAGTTAAGTATTCCTGACCAATCCATAACAGAATCATTGAAAGCATTAAAAGCTTTCTCTGATGTGTTGGAGGTGTCAATTTTAAGTACTTGTAATAGGCTAGAAATATATGCGCTAGTTAAGGATAAAAATACTGGAATTTCATCTATTAAAGAATTTATATCAGATTATTCTGGAATTATTTTTGAAGATTTAAATCCACATCTTTTTTGCTTTAGACAAGAAGATGCAGTTTTGCATTTGATGAAAGTTTCTGCAGGACTCGATAGCCTCGTTTTAGGAGAAGGACAAATCCTTTCACAAGTAAAAAAAATGATGAGATTAGGTCAAGAGAATCAATCTACTGGGCCCATTCTTAATAGATTATTAACTCAATCAGTTAGTACTGGTAAAAAAGTTAGATCCGAAACAAATTTAGGAACTGGAGCTGTATCAATCAGTTCAGCAGCGGTAGAACTTGCTCAATTAAAAATTGGCCAAGAAAAGGGTTTTGATACTCTTGTTAGTTTGGAATCAGAGAAAGTTCTTGTTGTTGGGGCTGGTCGAATGAGTAGGCTTTTAATAACTCATTTAAAATCAAAAGGATGCAACAGACTTATACTTGTCAACAGAAATATTGATAGAGCATTAAATCTTGCTTTAGATTTCCCAGACTTAGAGATTATTTGTAAAGGATTAAATGAATTAGATGAAAATATATCAATATCCTCTCTTGTTTTTACCAGTACAGCCTCAGAAGAGCCAATAATTGATTTCGCTAAAATTGAAAAATTAAATTTGATCAATCAACTTAAATTTATTGATATAGGCGTACCGAGAAATATATCTAATGATGTTAAACAACATCAATTTGTACAATCATTTGATGTAGATGATTTACAAGAGGTAGTTTCAAGAAATCAAGAATTCAGACAAAAAATTGCAAAGGAGGCAGAATCTTTAGTAGAAGAAGAAAGAATAATTTTTCTAGAATGGTGGGCAAGCCTAGAGGCGGTTCCAGTAATTAACAAACTTAGATCAGATTTGGAGTTAATTAGAAAGGAGGAATTGCAAAAAGCACTTAGTAGGATGGGACCAGATTTTTCTGCTCGAGAGAGAAAAGTTGTGGAAGCTCTGACTAAAGGAATTATCAATAAAATACTTCACACACCTGTTACTAAGTTGAGAAGTCCTCAATCAAGAGAAGAAAGACAAGCTTCTCTAAAAATCGTTGAAAAATTGTTTTCTTTAGTGGAGGAGGATAAAAATAGCTAAATTTTCTTTATTTATATTAAGTTTTTCAAGTGATTTATCGAAATACCTTCGTAAACTGACCATTCCTATTTCTAAATCTGCCCATAATCAGTTACTTTAAATAGTTGTATCTAACTCCACTAGATTGAATGAAGCGTGTGTTGGCCATCATCCTCGGAGGAGGAAAAGGTTCTAGACTTTATCCCTTAACAAAAATGAGGGCAAAACCTGCTGTTCCATTAGCTGGAAAGTATCGTTTAATTGATATCCCAATTAGTAATTGTATTAATTCAGGTATTGAAAAAATGTACGTTTTGACTCAGTTCAACAGTGCATCTCTAAATAGACATATAGGAAGAACGTATAATCTTAATGGACCTTTTGGTCAAGGATTTGTGGAGGTATTAGCCGCCCAACAGACACCTGATAGCCCAAAGTGGTTTGAAGGTACTGCAGATGCTGTAAGAAAATACCAATGGTTATTTCAAGAATGGGATGTTGATGAGTACTTAATATTGTCAGGTGATCAACTATATAGAATGGACTATAGCTTATTTGTTCAACATCATAGAGAAAATGGTGCTGACTTAACTGTTGCCGCATTACCTGTTGATGAAGCTCAGGCAGAAGGTTTTGGTCTCATGAGAACAGATAATTTAGGAAATATAAAAGAATTCAGTGAAAAGCCCACTGGAGAGAAGTTGAAGGCAATGGCAGTAGATACTTCAAAATTTGGATTAAGTAAAGAGTCAGCTGCCGAAAAACCATATCTAGCCTCTATGGGTATTTACGTTTTTAGCAGAAATACTCTTTTCGATCTTCTAAATAAATTTCCTAATTATACGGATTTTGGTAAGGACATAATTCCTGAGGCCCTCAATAGAGGCGATACTCTTAAAAGTTATGTATTTGATGATTATTGGGAAGATATCGGTACTATTGGGGCATTCTTTGAGTCAAACCTTGCATTGACTGAGCAACCAAAACCTCCATTTAGTTTTTATGATGAGAAATTTCCAATTTATACAAGACCTAGATTTCTCCCCCCTTCTAAACTTGTAGATGCTCAAATTACTGATTCAATAGTTTGTGAAGGTACAATCTTGAAATCATGCAGTATTTTACATTGTGTTTTAGGTGTAAGAAGCAGGATTGAAAGTGATTCGGTTCTTGAGGATACTCTTGTTATGGGTGCCGATTTCTTTGAATCGCCTGAAGAAAGGATGGAATTAAGAAAAGGAGGCGGAACTCCTCTTGGTGTGGGTGAAGGGACTACTGTAAAAAGAGCAATTCTTGATAAGAATACAAGAATTGGTGATAATGTCGTGATCATTAACAAAGATCGAGTAGAAGAAGCAGATAAGCCAGAATTAGGCTTTTATATAAGAAATGGAATTGTTGTAGTAGTTAAAAATGCAACTATTGCAAATGGAACTGTTATTTAAATCTTTTCGATCATTTTTCGCTGACATAAGTATTTTTTTTGAGCAATTTTGTTGAGTTGCAGGCACACTATATTTATTGAGTTTTTTAATTTTTTATGTCCAAGGCACATTTTGGTTTAATAGGTCTTGGTGTTATGGGCGAAAATTTAGTTCTTAACGCAGAGAGAAATGGATTTTCTAGTGTAGTTTTTAATAGGACTTATTCCAAAACTGAAGAATTTTTACAGGGTCGTGGCCTTGGAAAGAATATAGAGGGAGCTGAAACTCTTCAAGAATTTGTGAATAAGCTAGAAAGACCTAGAAGAATTCTAATGATGGTAAAAGCTGGACCCGCAACAGATGCTGTTATTGATAATATTTCTGGATATCTCGAGGAAGGTGATTTATTAATAGATGGCGGTAACTCTCAATTTAAAGATACAGAAAGAAGGGTAAATACTCTTGAAAGTAAAAGTTTTGGATACATTGGAATGGGAGTCTCTGGCGGTGCCAAAGGAGCTCTAGAAGGTCCAAGTATGATGCCCGGTGGTACAAAGGCTTCATATGATGCAATAGAAAGCTTATTAACAAAAATGGCTGCCAAAGTTGAAGACGGACCATGTGTTGCATATGTTGGACCAGGAGGCTCAGGTCATTTTGTAAAAACTGTTCATAACGGAATTGAATATGGAATTGAACAAATACTTGCAGAAGCTTATGACCTTATGAAGAGAGTTAAAGGTATGAATGGTCAGCAGATGTCAGAGGTATTTGGTATTTGGAATAATACTGATGAATTAGCTTCTTATCTTGTTGAGATAACAGAGATTTGTCTAAATACAAAAGATGAGATGACTGGAGACTATGTAGTGGAAAAAATATTAGATAAAGCTGGCCAGAAAGGAACTGGGTTATGGACTGTTGTAAGTGCTTTAGAACTGGGGGTATCAGTCCCAACTATTTATGCATCTTTAAATGCAAGAGTAATGAGTTCTTTAAAAGAGCAACGCAGTGAGATTGAAATAACTATTCCATCTAAAGTGATAGAGGATTTTGATTTAGGTAATATATCAGATGGAATGAAACCTTTATTTGATGCTGTAGTCCTTTCTACAATTGCTAGCTATGCCCAAGGCATGGATATTTTAAGAGAAGCATCTGCAGTATATAAATATGATTTGAATATGCCGTCAATTGCTCAAATATGGAAAGGTGGTTGTATAATTAGGTCAAAATTATTAAGTAAAATTCAAGATGCTTATAACAAAGACCCTAATCTAAAAAATTTAATTTTTGATGATTGGTTCAATAATGAAATTGCGACAAGATTAGATAATTTGGCTAAAGTAGTTTCTTTTTCTGCAAAAGCTGGAATACCAGTCCCATGTCTATCCAGTACTTTAGATTATTTGAATAGTTATAGTACTAATAGACTTCCTCAGAATCTTGTTCAGGCAATGAGAGACTGTTTTGGCTCTCATACATATGAAAGAATTGATAAGGAAGGTAGTTTTCATACTGAATGGATGAAATGATTGAAAAGGTTAAAAATGGATATACACTTAATATTTACAAAGACAAATTAGATCTTTCAACAGCGGTTTTTAAGTTTATTGAAAGTCACATTATTCATACTTTAAAAAAGAAAGATAGATTCAAATTTTGTGTAAGTGGAGGTTCAACTCCTAAATCTGTTTATAAGCTTCTATCAAAAAGTGATCTTAGATGGGATATGGTTGATATCTTTTTAGGAGATGAAAGATGTGTTGATCCAAATTCAGAATTAAGTAACTCGTTAATGTTGAAAAATTCATTATTAACTAATTTTGGATCTAAAGCTTTTTTTTATGAAATTTTCAATGATTTTAAGGCTGATGATGAAGTTATAAAAAATCAATTTATTTCTAAATTATTTGAAAAATGCGGATCAAACCCTCCAACCTTTGATCTGTCATTATTAGGTCTTGGAGACGATGGTCATACAGCTTCACTATTTCCTTATCAAAAAAATAATAATGTAGATGATTTTGTGATTTTTAATGAAGGTAAGGGATTAAAAAGAATTTCATTAACTCCAAAGGTTCTTTCCGCCTCATCAAAGATAGTATTTTTGGTTAGTGGAGCTTCAAAAAGAATTGCTCTTGAGAGGTTATTAGATGAAAAAGAGCCACCAGACAGAACACCATCAAAATTAATAAACTCTATCAATCAAATTTCAATATTTTGTGATCAGGAATCAGCAAAAGAATTAGAAATTTAGTTAAAGTCTAATAATAATTTAAATTATTCAATGAGTAAGAAAAAATTTTTATTCCAGAAAAAGGAGTTCGATGGTTGGAAAACATTAAATGACACTGTTATGGGCGGATCAAGTTCAGCTTTTTGTGAAATTTCAAATTCTGGTTTGTTATTAAAGGGTAATATTGTCGAGAAAGCAGGAGGATTTGTTAGTTGTAGATCGTCTATTTATAAACCCTCTTTAAATCTATCTGAATATTCATCGTTTGAGTTAAATATTGATGGACAAGGAAGAACTTTTAAATTTGCTGTCGCTTGTGAAGATGACCTGCTGGGACTAACCGAATTTATTCCGGGTGGTCTTAGATGGATTAAATCATTCCCAACAAAAAAATTCGGAACAACAAATGTTCAAATTCAATTTAGTGAGCTAAAACCTTCAGTAAGAGCTAATAAGGTACGATTTCCATTTAAATTCAAGCCATCTAAAATTAAAAGATTGCAACTACTACACTCTAAGTTCGGTGATGATGGATTACTTAATAATGAGTTTAGACAGGGTTCCATAAAAGTTTTAATTAAATCAATAAGTGTTATTTGAAAATCCAACTAAAAATATAGAGAGCTTAATCGCTAAGTCAGCAGATTTAACAAATAAACCTTTTGTTCATTCTGTGGTAAAAATAAATGGTGAATACGAAATCGAAGAAGAAGATATTGATTTGACGGTTAATATCTTATGTCGAGATAAAGAAGGTAAAAGATTAGAAATTCACGATCTTGAATTAGAACTTTTTAAATCAAATAAAGAGTTAGTTTTAGTTATCTCTAAGCTTAATTTTCCTGATGAACCAATATTATGGTGTGGAGTTAAAACATTATGGATGAATAGCAATAATGGGAAAAAATGTAACTCACCAAAATACAGCTCTAGATTGGAAAACTTAGCAAATAGGATAAAAAACTTTATTAATTATGAAAATTAACTTTGAGCTGATCTATAAATCAGTAACAGCCCCTAAACTTGATGTGCTTACGATTCTGGAATATTTTGAAAGTATCCCTCTTTTGTATTTTGGTGTAGGTTTTACCCAATCTTTTTTTCTTTTTTCTAATTCTTCTTCAGATATATCAACTTCAATTAATTGTTTTACAGCATCTACCGTAATTAAATCACCTTGTTTTATTAGAGCAATATTTCCGCCAACGGCAGCCTCTGGGGCTATGTGACCCACAACAAGACCATATGTACCACCGCTAAATCTGCCATCGGTAATTAAAGCAACCTTCTCTCCGAGGCCTTGACCAACAATAGCAGATGTAGGAGCTAACATCTCT
Source organism: uncultured Prochlorococcus sp. (assembly GCA_902622705.1). Lineage (GTDB taxonomy): Bacteria > Cyanobacteriota > Cyanobacteriia > PCC-6307 > Cyanobiaceae > Prochlorococcus_A. The sequence continues at coordinate 11,634 of CACNQT010000018.1, forward strand.
CTCATACCTGGTCCTCCTACAGGTCCTTCGTTTCTAATAACAACAACATCACCAGCTTTGATATCGTTATTCAATATTGATTTTAAACAATCTTCTTCACTTTCAAAAATCTTTGCTGGACCAGTTAATACAGGGTTTTTTACTCCGCTAATTTTGGCTACAGAACCTTCGCTCGCTAAGTTACCTTTTAATATCGCTAGGTGTCCTTTTTTATAAAGAGGGTCATCTATGTCTCTTATGACATTTTGATTTGTTGGAGGCTTATCTGGAATATTATGTAAGTATTCTGAAATTGTTTTGCCTTCAATGTTTTTGCAATCGCCATGAATTAATCCTGCATTTAAAAGTATTTTCATTACTTGTGGAATCCCACCTGCCTTATGAAGATCCACCGTTACATATTTACCACTCGGTTTTAGGTCACAAATAACGGGTACTTTTTGTCTGATTCTCTCAAAATCATTAATGTTTATATCTATTCCTGCAGTATTCGCAATAGCTAAGATGTGCAATACCGCATTTGTTGATCCGCCAATTGCCATAATTACTGATATTGCATTTTCAAATGCTTTCTTAGTCATTAGGTCTAGAGGTCTTATATCTTTTTCTATTGCAGAGACTAATATCTCAGCACTTTTATCTGCACTTAGTTCTTTTTCAAGATCTTCAGCAGCCATAGTGGAACTCTGAGGAAGACTTAACCCTAATACTTCAATAACCGCAGACATTGTATTAGCTGTAAACATCCCTCCACAGCTGCCAGCTCCTGGGATACAATTTTTCTCAACTTGGTTTAACCTTTCTTCAGTAATTTTGCCTGATGTTAATTGTCCAACAGCTTCAAATGCACTAACAACAGTAAGATCTTCTCCATTCAATTTCCCAGGCTTTATTGTCCCTCCATAAATGAAAATTGAGGGAATATTCATTCTTGCAATCGCAATCATGGCACCCGGCATATTTTTGTCACATCCACCTATAGCAAGTACTCCATCCATACTCTGAGCATTGCATGCTGTTTCAATTGAATCAGCAATAACTTCTCTTGAAACGAGGGAATATTTCATGCCCTCTGTTCCCATCGAGATGCCATCACTTACAGTTATCGTCCCAAACATCTGAGGCATCCCACCTGATCTTTTAATTGACTCTTCAGCTTTCAGAGCTAATTTATTTAAACCCATATTGCATGGTGTTATGGTGCTGTATCCATTTGCAACTCCAATAATTGGTTTATTAAAGTCTTCATCATTAAATCCAACAGCTCTTAACATCGATCTGTTAGGGGATCTTTGCACACCTTGGGTTATTGCAGATGATCTGAGTTTGTTCATATTATTTGAAAACCTTTTTTATTCTATTGCCCCAACTCTTCAAGTTGCTTCCTCACATCAGCAATTGCAGAATTAAGCTGCTCAACTTTCTTCTCCAGATTCTCTCCTTCAACTTCATTTATATTTTCATTTGAATCAATCGCTTCAGAGCCGTCTTGAATCCTGGAGGAATACATCATTGCTTTTTGTTTTTTTTCCTCCTTTCTTTTGTCTGCTTCGGATATTAACCACCAAGCTAAACCTGCTGCTCCAATAAAAGCACCGCTAATTAATGATAAAAGATTATTTGAAGACGAATCTCTGTATTCAGACATTGGTAAAATATTTACTCCTATATTCTATATTAGTTCTTATCTTGAAATATAGTACTCAAACGCAATAAAGGATTCCCAATCCCCGGTACTAATAATTTTGTTTTTTCGTCTTCCTCATCTATGCATGAGGTGTAAATTACCTGATTAGGGAATAATTTCGCAATTTCATTTAACCCTTTATTTGAGCAAATAGGAGTTATTAACAAAATCCGATTGGAATCAACTCCTAATTCCTTTAATTTAATTAAAGTTTCTAATGTTGCCGATTTTGTAGTTATTTGTTCCGAATAAAAAATAACTCCTTCATTTGATTCAATAGTTTTAGGAAGTTCTCCTAATGAAAGAGTTGCATTAGGAATTACCTCTTTAGATCCAAACCAAAGAGATAACCCTTCGGGCAACATTGCGAGCACTTTTATTGGATAATCATTATTAATAAAGAATCCATCTGCGTCCCCATTATCAGTATTTACTATTTCTTTTTTATACGGCAGCCAATTACGTAATGCTTCATATGTAAGCCATTTTCCTAATTGTTCATATCCTGTTGAGTACAAAATATTTGGAGTATTTTTTTCTCGCAATATTGAAAGCCAATGTTTTATTAATGGATGAGGAGGAACAATAACCTTTAGTGACATTGCCATATATTTTCCTTTAAGATACTCTTACAAACTTTAAATACTTAAGTTCTAAAATACAGTTTTATTATGATTAAATCAATTGTTTTCCCTTCACTAAAAAATGCATTAATTGCATTATTGCTTGTTGGAATTATATTTTTTAATTCTGTAAATTCTGCATGGGCTAAAAGACCTCCTGAGATTAGAAATCAACAAGACCTTAATTTAGAGCCAGATATGCATGGTCAAGATTTAAGCGGGAACGAATACGTTAAGTTTGATTTGAATGGGTTTAATTTCAGTGAAAGTAATTTAGAAGGCGCGGTTTTCAATAATAGTAAATTGCAAAACTCAAAGTTTAATGGAGCCAATTTAAGAGATGCACTAGCTTATGCAACAGACTTTACAGATGCAGATCTTTCGGATGTTAATTTTACAAATGCTTTGTTAATGGAGAGTAATTTTGAGGGAGCAAAAATAGATGGTGCAGATTTTACTGATGCTGTTCTTAGTCGAACACAACAGAAACAATTATGTGCGATTGCTAATGGCACAAATAGTTCTACAGGAGAGAGTACAGAATATAGCTTAGGTTGTTAATCATCAAAGATGAAAAAAAAAATACCAGTTATAGTTGTTTCGGGATTTCTTGGTTCAGGTAAAACAACTTTTCTAAGATATCTATTAAAACAGAGTAATAAAAAATTTGGTTTAATAATTAACGAATTTGGAGATGTTGGAATTGACGGCGATTTGATTAAAAGTTGTGATAAATGCGATGAATCTGAAGACGACTGTGTAATCGAATTAAACAATGGATGTTTATGTTGTACTGTTCAAGATGATTTTGTTCCATCAATAAAAGCTCTCCTAGAATTTAATCCTCATATCGAATCAATAATTATCGAAACAAGTGGCCTGGCACTACCAATTCCCTTAATTCAAGCACTTAACTGGCCTGAGATTAGGTCTTCCATCTATCTTGATGTCGTTGTTGGTATCGTTAATGGTGAATCAATGCTTAATGGTTCACCAATTAATGATTTAAAAAAAATAACAAAACAATATAATGAAACAGATAAAATCGATCACAACGCCACTATAGATGAACTTTTTGAGGAGCAACTAGAAGTTTCTGATATCGTTTTAGTCTCTAGATCAGATATCTTAAATGATGATCAGTTTGACGTTGTAAAAAATAAAATACAAGGAAGTCTAAACTCATCTACACCAGTACTTAAATCCAAGAATGGCAAAATTGATTTGAAATATCTATTTGATTTTAATTTTAAAAAAGAGACTTATAAAGAATTTTTAACTGAAGAACATGACCATAATCATGTTGAACTTGTATCAGATTCAATTAAATTAAATTATTTCCTTGAAAAAAATGACTTTGAAAAGGTAATGTCAAAAATCTTGGATGAATTAAACATTCTTCGAATAAAAGGACGTATTTGGATACCAAACAAATCATTGCCTTTACAAATACAAATTGTTGGAAAGAAAATTAATACTTGGTTTGAAGAAGCTCCCGACAATTGTTGGAGACCAAATGATAATGCTGGGCTTGAATTAGTAATAATTTCCTTTGATGAAAAATCTATAAAAACTTTCAATAGAAAAATTAAAGAGAAATTTAAGATTTTAAGTGAACCAAAAATAGCAATTTGACATTATAGTTACCTGTCGGGATACCTAATCAGTAGACAGCTAAATATGGAAAATCCAAAAATTGCTTTAAAACAAATAATCTCTGATGAAGTTACATCAATTGATAAAATAAAATGTTCAAAATGTGGAGGGGCAGGAAATTTTAAAACACCTGAAAATTCAAGAAGAACTTGCTTAGTATGTTTTGGTAGAGGCTACATAAACATCTAACAACTCAGAGAACCTTAAGGTAAAAATATTTGTTTATTAATCAATACTACTCTTTATTAAAATTTAAACTAATCTTCTAGTAGAAATTAATTTTTAATTGGACCAATTTACTGTAAAAGTTTTTGTAAGACTAAGACCCTCAGTTTTAGATCCAGCAGGGGAAGCTACCAAATCTGCCTCTATAAAACTTGGAGCCGAGGGAATAAAATCATTACGTATAGGAAAAATGATTGAGGTAAAAATAGAAGGTAATGGTGAAAACGAAGTAAGAGAAAAAATTGATTTATTGTGTGATAGGTTATTCGCAAATACTGTTATTGAAGATTATGAGTATTCACTAGAAAAATTATAAGATGGATAATTTTACTGTAGGAGTTGTTGTCTTCCCTGGCTCTAATTGTGATCGTGATGTTTCATGGGCATTGGAAGGTTGTTTAGATATAAGAACAAAATACTTGTGGCATGAGTCTTCAGATTTAAGTGATGTAGATGCAATAGTTTTACCTGGAGGATTTAGCTATGGTGATTATTTAAGATGCGGAGCAATTGCGAGATTCTCTCCATTAATAAATGCCTTGGATGAGTTTGTTAAAAGCGGGAAAAGAGTTTTAGGAATTTGTAATGGTTTTCAAATTTTGACAGAATCAGGATTTTTGCCTGGTGCTCTTGTCGCAAATAAAAATCTTAATTTTATCTGTGATGAAGTTGAACTAGATATCGTTTCTTCAAAAGGAGGTTGGTTTAATAATGTTGATGAAAAAAGAACTATTAAGTTGCCAATAGCGCATGGGGAAGGAAGATATCATTGTGATTCTGATACTTTAAAAAAACTTTTAGATAATGAATTGATCGCTTTGAGATATAAAAATAATCCCAATGGATCCTCATTCGATATCGCAGGTATAACTAATGAAAAGGGAAATGTTCTAGGTTTAATGCCTCATCCAGAGCGAGCATGTGAAGAGATAATTGGTGGGACTGATGGTCTCTTTACATTGAAATCATTAATATTGAAATAAAAAAAAGACCCCCAATTGTGGAGGTCTTTTTTTAAATTTAGGAAGAAATTAAACAGTAGCTTTTACTTTTGGATCTAAATCGCCTTTTGCGTAAAGATCAGCAAAATAATTAGTGCTGTTTTGTTTGATCTTACTTGCTTGACCTTCGCACCAGAATTGCTTGTATCTATCAAGACAAACTTGCTTCATATATTTTCTAGCAGGCTTGTTGAAATGTCTTGGGTCAAAGTTTGCTTTATCAGCAAATGCTGCCTCTCTAACCGCGGCAGTGAAAGCAAGTCTGTTATCGGTATCGATGTTGACTTTCCTAACTCCATTTCTTATCCCCTCTTGAATCTCTTCAACAGGAACACCATATGTTTGAGGAATTTCACCACCATATTTGTTAATGATATCTAACCATTCTTGAGGAACTGAACTAGATCCATGCATTACAAGATGGGTATTTGGAAGTGCTTTATGAATTTCAGCAATTCTGCTTATTGCGAGAACTTCTCCTGTAGGTTTCCTTGTGAATTTATAAGCACCATGACTTGTACCTATAGCAATAGCTAATGCATCAACTTTTGTTTTAGCAACAAAATCTGCAGCTTCTTCTGGATCAGTCAAAAGCATGTCAGTAGAAAGTTCACCTTCAAATCCATGACCATCTTCTGCTTCACCTTTCCCTGTTTCTAATGAACCTAAGCAACCTAATTCTCCTTCAACACTAACTCCAACTGAATGAGCAAAATCTACAACTTTTTTAGTAACTGCAACATTATATTCGTAACTAGCGGGTGTTTTTGCATCTGCCTCTAGAGAACCATCCATCATTACTGATGTGAAACCATTTATTGCTGCTGAATAGCATGTTGATGGCTCATTACCATGGTCTTGGTGCATCACTACTGGGATATTAGGATATGTTTCTGTGGCGGCAAGTATTAGATGACGTAAGAAAATTTCTCCCGCATAATTTCTTGCCCCTCTTGAAGCTTGGAGGATTACAGGACTATCCGTTTCATATGCTGCTTCCATGATTGCTTGAACTTGCTCAAGGTTATTAACATTGAAAGCTGGAATACCGTAACCATTCTCAGCAGCGTGATCTAAAAGTAGTCTTAGTGGAACGAGGGCCATAATTAAAATAAGTTAAATGCTATATAAAGCACATGTTTCCGAGAGTTTAGTATAAAGAGGTATCAAATGTCACGTCATTAGATATACAAAACACTAAATTAGAGAAACTAATTTTATGACCCAGAGTATATTTTTAAGGTTTTTTAGTTAATAAGTGTAGCCTGCTACAAACAATTGCTCATCAGATGACGGTTGAGATCCTGCTACATAGGCACCTTTTGAAGCTTCAGAGTTTGCTTGAGCTCTCGCTATTAATGCTTTTTGACCTCCTTCAACGTCGCTTCCTTTCCAGGCCTTTAAGCATGAGTGCTGTAATGCTCTTCCATAGGAGAATGAAACATTCCATAAAGCTTTCCTGTAAAGAGTGTTCATATTATTTAAATAAACAGAAGCAGCTTCTTCGCTTAACCCTCCTGATAAGAAAACTATTCCAGGAACAGATGCAGGAACGCATCTTTCCATAGTTCTGATTGTCATTTCAGCCACTTTCATAGGATCAGCCTTTGTTGGACAATCTGCTCCATTAACAGTCATAGAAGGTTTTAATAGAGTGCCTTCTAGAAAAACTCCATTTGCTTGACAGGCAATATAAACCTGCTTTATTACCTCTTCTTGAACTTCAGCAGTTTTTTCAATAGTATGGTAGCCGTCCATTAAGATTTCAGGTTCAATAATTGGTACCAATCCAGATTCTTGAACTGATCTTGCATACCTTGCTAATCCCCAAGCATTCTCTTGAATTGATAGTTTTGAAGGACAACCATCATTTGTAATTTGCAGAACTGCTCTCCACTTTGCAAATCTGGCACCTTGCTCATAATATTTTGCTGCTCTTTCAACTAACCCATCTAGGCCAGAGCAAAAAGTTTCTACACCTCCTCCTCCTGGAAGTGGATTTAGGCCTTTATCGACCTTTATACCTGGAATGATACCTAAATCATTTAGTTTCTTAACCATTGACTCACCATCTTGGTGATTCTGATAAAGAGTTTCTTCGAAGAGAATCGCTCCACTTATATATTTACCAAGACCCTCTGTAGTAAACAGCATTCCTCTATATGCCTTCCTATTGTCTTCAGTATTCTCAACGCCAATTCCAGCGAGTCTTTTACCTACTGTTTTAGTGGATTCATCTACGGCTAATATCCCTTTTCCTTTAGAAGCTAGTAATTGAGCATTTTCTTTAAGCTCATTTTTGTAATAATTTAAAGCCATTCTTTAATAATTCAGTTCAATTGATTTTTCCAGAATATGAAAAAAAAATAAAATCAATCCAATACTTTATCGGGTGATAATTGCTACTTATAAATGTATAACCTTAAATTTTGATACTAAATCCGCTTTTCGAAGATTCTCTTATGGATTCGCAAACTTTGTGACTAGCAAGTCCCTCACACAAGCCTGGGATTATAGGTGTTCCATTAATCATACTCTGAGCCCATAAATTTTGAATTCTCAAAACTGGAGCTATTCTCCCATCAGTCCATGTTTTTTCAAAATTAAAACTTGAATCTGCAGTTAGATTTTGTATTTTATTTTCATTATTTGAATATTTCAAATTAAAACCATGTACATAATCTTTTTGGTTTTCGCTTTTAAGAATAAGTGAACCTTCGCTTCCATATATTTCTAAACTAAATCCTCTACCATTTTTAGAAATCGATGATAAGGATACCTGACATGGAATAAGATTCGAGCTATAGTTTGATATTTCTATATTGGCTAAACATACATCTTCACTTGTAACATCATTTAAATTAGATGAATTAGGTAAAGGTCTTTTTTTTATTGATGTTGCTAATTTGCCAGACACGTTTATTGCTTCTCCAAAAAACCAATTCAACATATCGAATGCATGAGTACCTAATGCGCCAATAACTCCTCCACCTTTTTCTTCCAATGAATACCAATTCCAGGATCTTTTGGGGTCGGATCTACTGCCCATTAACCAATCTAATTTGACTAAATATATATCTCCTAAGATATTTTCATCAATAAGTTTTTTTGTCTGAAGGAAAAGAGGCACTGCTCTATATTCAAAATCAACACATACGCTTAAATTATTAATCAAAGATATTCTCTGAAGCTCTTCAATTTCTGAGGAGGATATTGAAACAGGTTTTTCTAGTAGCAAATTTTTCTTATTCTCAAGAGCGCTTTTTGCCAATTTAAATCTTGATTCAGGAGGGGTAGCAATAATGATCCCATCAATTTCTGGAGATTTAATTAAGTCATCCCAATTATGAAAAAAATCTAGGCCCGTCTCTTTTTCTAATATAGATTTTTGCTTTTTCTCATAATGATAAATAGCTACAGGAGTTAAGTAATCAGACTCTTTTAGTGCCTCTAAATGAACTTTTTTACCAAACCCTAGTCCAGCGATTGCTATTTTTAATTTTTTATTTTTAGAATTCATTCTTATCCATTAATAAATTCTGAACAACTATTTTCAATAACAACATCTATTAGTTCATCATTATTAGAAGTTCGCCATTTTGAATTAAATTGCGGGATTCCATTTATTGAAGTATCTTTGAACTTTTTTTCATCGCAATTAATTCTCATTACATAAAGTGATAACTCTCCATCATCATCAGAATTAGTTGGATTTTTAAAGAACTTTGTTAAAACACTTATTTCATTATTTGGAAGCTGCTTAATACTCCCTTTATCAAGCCATTCTTTTCCCTCATTATTCTCTTTTAGTAGGACCCAGTCAACATTTCCTATCCCATAAGAATATGGAGTAAAATTTAAAATAAGAAATAAAAGGCTCAAAGAAAAATAAAAAAAATTAGAAATAATTCTCATATTATATATTTGCTTTTACAAGTTCTTTTACACCATGAATTTTTAAAATTTTAGTCAGAGTACCCTTGAGATCTTTCCTTTTAACTATTACATCAACAAAACCATGCTCAAGCAGATATTCAGCTGTTTGAAAATTATCGGGTAATTTTTCTCTTAATGTTTGTTCTATAACCCTTCTTCCAGCAAATCCAATAAGAGCTTTAGGTTCCGCCAAAATTAAATCACCTAACATTGCAAAGCTTGCTGTTACCCCCCCAGTGGTTGGATGAGTTAATAAGGGCATATAAAGAAGATTTTTTTCTTTATGTTTTTTTAGTGCTCCAGAAATTTTTGCCATTTGCATGAGACTTAACATGCCTTCTTGCATCCTTGCGCCACCTGATGCACAAACAATAAGAATTGGAAAATTTTCTAAAGTTGCTCTTTCAATTATCCTTGTAATTTTTTCCCCAACTACTGAACCCATGGATCCTCCCATGAATCTAAAATCCATAACAGCTAATGCTAAAGGCATTGAATTAACAGAACAGATACCTGTTACAACTCCATCTCTTAAACCTGTACCTGCTTGACTTTCTTTAATTCGATCAGCATATGACCTTCTATCTTTAAAACCTAAAGGATCTGTTGGACTTAGTGAACTATCAAACTCTTCGAATGAATTTTTGTCAGCAATTATATTTATCCTTTCATCGCTATTAATCCTATTGTGGTGTCCACAATTACTACAAACATTAAAATTAGAAATTAGGTCTTTTCTATAGGCTACTTGCGAACATTCTGAACATTTAACCCACAAACCATCTGCCTCGTCAGTATCTTGCGAAACCTTCCCAACAAATTGATCTTTACGCCTTGCGGCAAACCAGTCGATTAATGACACAATGTTACCTGTTTTTTCTATTTAAATCTAAGTAAGGTACTTTTATCAAGAAAGATATATAAATATTAGAGATTTTCTAGATTAGAAACTCCTAAAAGTTAAAAAATAAAATGATTTAAGTTGATAATCGAAAATTAATTTATTAATTATTTTTCTCCTCAATCATTTTATGAATTATTGGAGTAAGAATTAGTTCCATTGCGAAACCCATTTTCCCCCCATTTACAACAATACTTGTTGGACTTGACATGAATGAATCGTTAATCATTCCAAGCAAGTATTGAAAATCAATCCCCCATTTCTCTCTTGCCCCTTTTCTAAAATGTATGATCACAAAGCTCTCGTCAGGAGTTGGGATATTCCTGCATATGAAAGGATTGGAAGTGTCAATAGTGGGAATTCTTTGAAAATTAATATCGGTTTTGCTGAATTGTGGACAAATATGATTTATATAATCAGGCATTCTTCTCAATATAGTATCCACGATGGTTTCCGCTGAGTAACCTCTTTCTGCGTTATCTCTATGGATTTTTTGAATCCACTCTAAATTTGTTATTGGAACAACACCAACAAGTAAATCAGCATAAGATGCCACATTGTATCCATCACCTTCTACACCACCATGCAAACCTTCATAAAAAAGTACGTCTGTGCCCTCGGGAATATCTTCCCATGGGGTAAACTGCCCAGGTTCTAATGATGTACCAAGTCTTGTATTATGTTCTTCTGCTTCTTCAAGACTATGTAGATAATATCTTTTCTTTCCTCCTCCCGTTTCACCATATATTTTAAAAAGTTCTTCTAGCTTGTCAAAAAGATTAGCTTCTGGACCAAAGTGGGAAAAATTTTCACCTTTTGAAAGAGCTTCTGCCATAGCTTTTTTCATAGGCATTCTTTCAAATCTGTGGTAACTATCACCTTCTACAACTGCGGGGACGATTTCTTCTCTGGCAAAAATATGCTCAAAGGCTCTTTTTACTGTACTTGTTCCTGCTCCTGAAGATCCTGTTACAGCAACTACTGGATGACGTTTTGACATTTTTTAAAAACAATATCTAATGATTCTGACAGGTCATATGCCAACTTTATGTTTTACTTAAAAATAATTTTTTATTTATTAATTTTTTTTTAAATTTCATCTATTATTTTATCTCCGATTTCACTGCAAGATAAAACTTCAGTAGACCCATCAGCTAAATCAGCTGTTCTAAATCCGTTTGATAACACTTTATCAATAGCAGTCTCTAAATTTTCTGCGGCTTCTTCTTCATTTAATCCGATTTTTAACATCATGGAAGCGGATAAAAGCATCGCAATAGGATTTGCTATGTTTTTACCAGCTATATCAGGAGCTGAACCATGAACTGGTTCAAAAACTCCTGGACCATTATTGTTTAAAGAAGCAGATGGAAGCATACCAATGGAACCAGTTAACATGGCGGCTAAATCGCTTAAAATATCACCAAATAAATTACTAGTTAAAATCACATCAAATTGACCAGGATCTCTAACTAATTGCATTGCTGCATTATCAACGTACATATTGCTTAGAGAGATTTTTTTATCTTTTGAAGTGATATTTAAAACTGTATCTCTCCACAATTGGCTAACTTCAAGAACGTTTGATTTATCAACAGAACATATTTTTTTATTTCTTTGGTTAGCAATTTTTACTGCTATTTCAGTTATTCTTTCTATTTCTGCCGAATTATAAACCATCGTATTGAAAGCTTTTGGGATTTTTGTATTTGTTATATGTCCTCTTGGTTTTCCAAAATAAATTCCTCCAATTAATTCTCTTACAACAATAAGATCTACATGCTCAACGATTTCTTTTTTTAATGTACTTGCATCTAAAAGAGATTTTCTTATTTTGACAGGCCTGATATTTGCGAAAAGGTTTAGGGCAGATCTCAACTTTAGTAACCCACTTTCTGGTCTTAATTCTCTTGCAAGAGAGTCATATTTAATATCTCCAACACATGCTAAAAGTACTGCATCACTTTTTTTACATTGATCTAGTGTCTCATCTGGAGCAGGAGTCCCATATTTTTCATAAGCTATCCCTCCAAATAATTTTTCAATAATCTCAATATCGAAATTATGATTTTTTGAAAGCTTTTTTAAAACTTTTTTTGAAACTTCTGAAATCTCTGGTCCAATTCCGTCTCCTGACAATAAAACAATCTTATATTTCTTCATTTAAATTTTTGTTTAATAGAACAATAAATTATTGCTTGTCTAATTGTCTAAGTTTTTTTGCTAATTCTGGTAATTTTTTAAAAATACTTGAACTCCTTAGCCATGATTTATTTTCCATCGCGGGGAAACCACTAATTACCTTTCCATCTTCTATGTCACAATGGATTCCACATTTTGAACTTGCTATGACATTATTCCCAACTTTGACTCTATTATTGACTCCTACTTGCCCTGCCAAAATAACACCATCTCCAATATTTGCTCCTCCAGCGATACCAACTTGAGCTGCAAATGCACAATTCTTTCCAATTTTAACTCCATGACCTATTTGTATTAAATTATCCAGCTTTGTTCCCTCATCAATAAAAGTAAATCCAACTGCAGGTCTATCAATACAACAATTCGTTCCAATTTCTACAAAACTCATTATTTTTACACCACCTTTTTGCGGCATTTTTACCCATTTGCCATTTTTAGGAATAAAACCAAATCCCTCTGATCCAATAACAGAATTTGAATTAATTACACAATTATTTTTTAGAGTGGTATTTTCGTAAATAACACAATTTGGATGAATTATATTATTATTTCCTATTCGAACATTTCCTAAAATTGATGATCCAGGAAGAATATGATTATTTTCACCAATTACAGTATTTTCTCCAATATAGACATTAGGTCCAATATGGCAATTTGCTCCAACTATAGCTGTTTTATCTATAACCGCTGAAGCGTGAATCCCTGGTTTGAAATTGATAGTTTTATATAAGCAATTCAATACTTCTGCAAATGCAATTCTTGGATTTTTAACAATTATGTTTGATATATTATTTTTCTTTAGGGCACTAACTATTTCATCATTGTTAGTAGTTATTATTGCTGATGCTTTAGTTTGAGATAATTTTTCTTTAAGGATATTGTTTTCTTCTAAAAAAGATAATTGATGTTTAACTGCAGCATCTAATGAGGCAGCATCATCTATATTTAAATCTTCAATAATATTAGCACTAATAAAATTTGAATTTCCTTTTTTTATTAGATCAACTAAATCACTTAAAAGCATTTTTCAGTTTTAATTTTTTCTAAGAGAGAGCAAGAACATCTCTATGTACGACAATTATGGAGGATTTGATATTTTCATTATTATTTAAGATACTTCTTAATTTGTCACTACTTATTGATACTAAACCTTTTGCAACTTCTTTATTATTTGTATTTACGATTTTAACTGCCTGATTAACCGTAAAGTTTCCTTCTACATTCTTAACACCAACCGCTAAAAGTGAGGCACCCTTTTTTTTTATTGCAAAAGAAGCTCCATCATCTAAAGTTATTTTCCCTACTGTTTGAATTGCATGTGAAAGCCAGCTTTTTTTGTTCCCTATAGGTTTTTCTACGGGATAAAATAAAGTTCCAATTTTATTATCATCAAATATTTCAATTAAGTTTTTTTTATTAGTTCCATCAACTAGTTGGACTTCAACTCCTCCTTTTGTTGCTATTTCGGCAGAAATTAATTTTGTAGAAATTCCTCCTGTTCCCCATTCATTATTTATGTTTTGAATATTTTTATCTTTAATTTCTTTTAATTCACTATTATGAACTTCTTTAATAGGTTGCGCATCTTTATTATTACGTGGATCTTTTGAGTATAGATTTTCAATATCGGTTAATAGAATAAGCTTGTTAGCATTTATAGCTAAGGCAACTAAAGCAGAGAGGGTATCATTATCTCCATATTTAAGTTCTTCATTAGCTACGGTATCATTTTCATTTACTATTGGAATAACGTTCAAATCTATTAATTTTTTTAAAGTTTTAGAAGCGTTATTAAATGATTCTCGTGAATTGAAATCAGCTTTAGTTATTAAAATTTGAGCAATATTATGACCTAATTTATTAAATGCTTTATCGTACAAGGACATCAAATTAACTTGACCTACTGCAGCTGTGGCTTGAAGGGTACTTAAATCATTTGGCCTCGTTTTAATATTCAATTTTTGGCAACCTAATCCAACGGCTCCACTAGTTACTAAAATTAATTTGTTCCCTTTTGAAAGAAAATTTGTAAAGGATCTAGAAAGGGTTTCAATAACTTCTTCTGTAGATGTTTCCTTTGTCCCTCTTAAAATACTGGTACCAATTTTTATAACCCAAGTTTTCATTTTATAAAATGAGAAATTAATTTTTCTATTGTCAAAGTTAAATTAAATTTAATTGGCAAGCCATCTCTATTTAATGGCTTAACTAATATTGTTTTAATACTACATCTATTACCAACAATAATATCTGTAAAAACTCTGTCGCCAATAATGGCTATATTTTCTGGCTTAATGCCAATTTCTTTGATAGCAGACAAAGTTACTTTTTTTCGTGGCTTTGATGCATTATATTTGTACCTTAAATTTAATTCTTTCGCTAATTTTGCGATTCTTTTTTTTGATGGATTATTACTTATTAGATATAAAGAGAAAATTTTTTTAGATTCTATGATCCAATTTTTTACAGCTTTTGGGATTATATTTGATTTTCTATTTACTAGAGTCCCATCAACGTCTAGCAATAAAGAATGAATTCCTTTTTTTTGCAATTCAGATTGAGAAATCGCATATATTGGTAAATTTGAATCCCAATTGACTTTTAGGATAGATCTCATTTATTTTAAGAACTACTTTTTTCAAGCTCAG
>CACNQT010000019.1 GCA_902622705.1 uncultured Prochlorococcus sp.
ATAAATATTTAAAAAGAGCTGGATTAGATTATTGGCCTTTAGTTACTGTTAACCAGTACAGCAATTTTGAAAATTTTTTGGAGTCAAAACAAACAAAAAGAATAATATCTTTTAGTAAAAAAAACGGGATTTACTTGAAGGATTTTATATTCAATGAAAACGATATTTTACTATTTGGTAGAGAGGATTCAGGATTACCAGAATGCATTATTGATAAAAGTGACTTTTTAATATCAATATTTATGCCAAATTTACAAACTGGAAGCAATGTTCATAAAGGTGTTAGGAGTTTAAATCTTTCTGTCGCATGTGGTATTGCTATATATGAGGCTCACAAACAAATAAATTTTCAAAATTGTAATTAAGTACAAACAATGTCTTACAATAAATCCATGTCTCGGTAGCTCAGCTGGTTAGAGCGGCGGATTCATAGCCCGCAGGTCGCGTGTTCAAGTCACGCTCGAGACATTTCAAAATTTTGCGATTGAAATAATAAGGCAAATTTTTCAATCACATAACTAGTACACATCATTAATGTTCAATTCAACTAGTACAGTCTTATATCCAAAGAAAGCAAAAGCAAAATATCCTGGAGCAAGGGTAATAGTTCTTGATGATAGTTTTAATACTTTTCAACATGTTGCGAATTGTCTCCTTACGATTATCCCAGGGATGAGTGATAAAAGAGCATGGGATCTAACTATCAAAGTAGACAATTCTGGTTCGGCAGAAGTATGGAGAGGTAATATTGAACAGGCAGAGCTATATCATGAACAACTTGTAAGAAAAGGATTAACAATGGCACCAATTGAGAAAACATAAATTTAATTAAAATTAACAGGATATTTTTGGCTTATAAATTCTTATCGTTCAATGGTTAAAAGATTTGCAAAGGATACAAAAACAAAGATAAATTTTTGAATATATGTTTATTGATTCAGAAAAAATTGTTGGCTTATTGAGTAAAGTACCACCAGTTTTGACAACAAGTGAAGAACTTAAAATTGAAGCTGCTAGAGATGTATGAAAAAAATTAATTGCTAAAAGTTGGCGTAAAACACCTGTAGTTTGCTAGATACTTTGAAAAAACATTTGCATATTTTCTTACTTCTGTTAATTTTAGTTGACTTGAATAAGTTCAAATGAAAGATCAAAGAATTGAAAAAATAGCAGCTTTTGCCGTAAGCATAACTAAGGTGCTGGTAATAATTTATCTAGCCATTGTAGAAGTATTTAAAATAGGCAAATCACTTAGAGAGAAATTAAAATTTGAAGTTGATATTTCTGTAAAATGGGCTAGACAAACTTATTCAATTCTAAAAAAACGACAATCGGAACGAAAAGTAGCGGGAGTTTAATAATTATTGCTATAAATTAATTCAGCCCAAACCTCCTCAGCACATTCTACGTATGCTGTAAGACATAGATTGATTCTATATAGTTGCGAGTCGATTTAATAACCCTTTCAGTAGTTGGAATTACTGGATGGGTTTATTGTTATTGATATTTATTAAGTAATCGGTTATAAATTATCCCAAGGTGAACTTGTACTTAGTTTGCTACCGTAATTACCTTTATGTTTAATATGGTCTCCTAAATGGAATGGATTTTCTGTTAATTATCATGGTGCAAATCATTTACGAAAAAGTTTCATAACTCAAGCTGAAAAGGAATTATGTTTTAAGAAATCAAAAAGTTGAAATGCAACTTCAAAAAAAAACAAGATTAAGAACCTATTTTATTTTTTGGATCAGTAATAAAAATTATAAGCTTAAGTACTAAATTAGCTGGCATATTAAGTGGCTTCATAAGAAGCAAACTCATGCCCTGAGTAATATTAAATCCTTCTTCTTGTGGAATCATGTAAAGAATTTATAACGCTTATGAGTAAATATATCCAGACTTAAAAATTAATCAATATTACTGAGATCAATTGAGACAATTTGATTCTTGTTTTTTTAATAATATTATTTCTAGGATATTGAATAATTCCCGCAATTTTTGTACTTTAGACTGAAAAATATCCAAATAATAATTGTAAAATTCTTACTATTTAGGAAATATAAAAATAAGACTAAATAATTTTTTTGCAAGCAAAAGATCAAAAGCAATATTTGGTATTGGGATTATTGCTATCATTATTGGTGGAATATCAAAGAAAGTAACTAGTTATCCAGCGGGAGGGGGCATGAAAGGAGCTCAAGAATTGACTTTTAAGAAGGAAATAAATAATTACTTTATCTAAATAATCATATTAGTTAATCCCTAATTATCATATCCAGTCAACGTGGATAGCTCTTTTAGTGTAAGTACACCTAAAATTATTTTTCCATTTATTTCCCATGAGGGAAAACCTTTAATTTTTTTATCAATACATAATTGAGTTTGACTGTTTTTGCCATCATTAGCACACTCAACTACATTAAGTTCCTTATAAGCTTGCCTACCAAAAAGTTCACTTTGATTAAGGCAATTGGGACACCAATATGCTGAATATTTAACTACACCTCTATCTTTTAGGTACTTTGCTAGCTTAATAGTATCTTTAGTACTTTCTGAAGTAACTATAAGTTCTCTCGGTTTATATAAATGAGAACTAAAGAGATCATTTGTTGAAGTAAGAATAACAAATAGTAGGATTAATAAGCGTTTCATTTATTTACTACTTTCCCTCCATATCTTCTAACTATTTTATCAAGTAAAATTCGCATATCTTTATTTTTAAGTTTCTCTACTTGCTGAAGATTCTCAAGAAGATCACATATTTGATCCTGTGTGTCTTCATTTAATTCAGTTACTGCCATAAAGATATAGGGTTTAATCTTCCAATTTTAGATCGAAAGTATACACGCTTATTGTATTAATGTTTTTTTGCTGCTATTTTTTTAATGCGGGCTAAGGTTCATTTCTCCACGAGGATTTAGTCCGCTTAATTTTAATGTCACACCAGGTTATAGGATCACTTTTTAGCAATTATTTTAGAAATAGTTTCAAAATTATTTAATATTGTTTGATTTCTAACTCACTTGTAAAAGTTATTTCATACTAATTACAATAAGTGTGACACCTAATTATTAAAAATATCGTTATTTTGGTTCATAACTTTCTTAAAATACTTAAATTCAATAAATTCATGCATCAATTTGATATTATCGGACAATGCTTTTTTATTTACCATACAATCATCAATATTAACTATGGATTTATCATTTCTGAAGACCGATTCTTGTTCAAAAGAATTATTTATAAAATTCATCATTTCATATGAGTTTTCTCTAAATAAATCGCTTAATACTCCTCTAGATCTTAAAGCTTCTTCAACCAATAAACCTGTAACTTTTGATTGACTAAATTCATTAGCCTTACATAGTTTATCAATAATTTCGTGAACTTCCTCACTAGGCAAAAAACCAATTCTTTTCCTCTGAGAGGGCATAATAATTAAATTTAAGTGTCACACTTGCACATTACAAGTGTTGCACTATATTTGATTTAAGTCAACTAATTTTACTATGCATATCTTGATATTACCTGTGGGATTTCTTCTTTGGTATTTAGCTTATGAAGCAAAGCCTAATATTAATGACGAAGTAACAATAAATTGGGAAGAAAAGAACACAAATAAAAGAAATAAACTTTTAAATATAATTAACGAAAGCTTTTAAAACTAACTCCCAGCAAATTTAGACCATTCTTTATGCTTATCGTCTAGATCTGAGATTAACTGTTTTTGATAAGTATATTTAAGTTGATTTTCGTTAAAAGTTTTTTTAGTAATATTCATCTCCTTTGAGAAAAAATCAGGAGTGCTAGTATTATCAAATTTTTTTTGTATTATCCATTTAAAAATTTGTACTATTATTTTTATATGAGTAAACAACTTTAAGTCTTGATAATTTTATATTTTTTTTATGTTTCTTTAATAATATATTTTTAGGAGTTTGTAAAAAATAGTAATCATATAAATAAAAAAGGTTATATTAAAGAAAATAAATAATTTACTATGAATCTTAAGGAGCGAGGAATAACTATTGGAGACTTACTAATAATATTTTTAATAATCCTAACTACTACGATACTAGTAAAAACATTTAACAAGGAAAAGAAAACATCCCTCAATCATTTTAATCAAGAGAAAATATATCAAAAGAAAAACTTATTATCAAATAATAATTTAAACAATTTGTCCGTTTAATTAAAATTAAGATATTATTATATTGTTAATACTGAAAACTCCTAATTAAATTATTTAATTAACTTATTTAATTAACTTATTTAATTAACTTATTTAATTATTTCAAATTTTAACTATAGAAATAAACCAATTAATAGTTGATAAACCATAAGTAATTTATGGAGAAGATTTAGGATTTTCCCATTTTAAATTATCCTTTAAATCATTGATATCTTTTGATAGAGAAACTAAATTCACCATTTGGAGAATTTGAATTTTATTTAGCCTATCTATAGCTATAAGTTTATTAAGCATATCCAGAACATATTTATCATTAATATTCATTTTGCAGTAAAAAAGAATCTTAATATCGCAATAGAATCAGTCTATCTTAAAATTTAAAAATTACTCCTTAAACTTATTTGAAATCTTTCGCTAAATAAATATAAAATATTAATTCTACAAAAATAAAACTTTAGCAATCAATTCAAAATCATAAACTCACTTTCATGTAAATTCGTTTATCGTAAAAAAAAAAAAAAAAATGGACAAAAAATCTAAAAAAGAATATTTAAATAGAGCTGAAGTAAATGAGATGATTGAATCTGCTCTAAGAAGGCACAATAGAAGATCTACAATAATTTCAAGCGTACTTGGATGGATCCTTATAGGCGGATATTCTTTTGGACTATTCCAAGCTGTACAAAACGTATAAATTAATTTATCTATAAATTAGAACAAGCTAGATGATAGATTAATACTAGATTTTGTTTTTATCATGATTGAATATATTGAGGAAAATATAATTGTTATTAGAAAATATTTAAACAAAAGAAAAAAGGTTATTTCAAAATTGAATAAATTCTCCATAATGGAAGAATTCAAAGAATGGAGCAACGACCCAATACCGGAAACAGAATCAATCTGGACATTACCTGATTTAACCAGCAGCGAAAGGTTAAGAAATTTTTGCCGCTCAATTAAAAAGGAAATAAGATAAGTTTTAACTACCTAGTTGTATATGATTTATCTTTAAGTAATAATAACCCGCAAATCCCACAATATTTAATACTACAACGAAAACCCAAGCTCCAATTGGCTGATTAGAATCAAATTTTTTAATTTTAACTTTATCTTTTAGTCTTTCAATATATTTGGCCATTATTATAAGTTTTAAAAAGAATAACCCTAATTATAGAGAGTTGAATTTAAAGGAATCTTAAATAAAATAAAATTTCTTTTAATTAGAATTTTTATTGTCAGGCCTGTTAATGGGATATTTAATTAATTCCTTTTTGAGATTTTTTAAAAGTTTATTATGATTCAAAATTGTAAATTTCCTCGTAAAGGAATAATGCCATTTCATTGAATTAAAAAAAAACTTGCTAATTCATTATTAATAAAATTATAATACTTATTACGGTCATTCAGACCATAAATAATTTAAATAAGGACAAATTTTTTCATGAGCTTAAGAGTTGGCCAAGAAGCACCAGACTTTAGTGCTACATCAGTATATGATCAGGAGTTTAAGGAGATTACACTTTCAGGTCTAAGAGGTAAATGGGTTGTTTTATTCTTTTACCCACTAGATTTTACATTTGTATGTCCAACTGAAATCACTGCATTTAGTGATAGATATCAAGATTTCTCAGCGCTTAATACGGAAATACTTGGGGTATCAGTTGATAGCAAACACTGTCATTTGGCTTGGATACAAACTCCAAGAAATGAAGGTGGAATAGGTGATATTAACTACCCGTTAGTTTCTGACTTAAAAAGAGAGATCTGCCAGGCCTACAATGTTCTTAATGATGATGGAGAAGCAGATAGAGGTTTGTTTCTAATCAATCCCGAAGGTGTAGTTATGCATACGACTGTTAACAAGGCTCCTGTAGGAAGAAATGTTGATGAAACACTAAGAATTCTTCAAGGTTACCAATACGTTGCGGCAAACCCAGATGAAGTATGTCCAGCCAACTGGACCCCAGGGGAGAAAACAATGTTAGAGGATCCTAAAGGTAGTAAGGAATATTTTTCTGCGCTTTAGAAGGATTAGGAAATTTTTAAATAAGTATTGAGTAGTAAATAATTATAAAAATATAAAAAATAAACATATTCAAAATGGGTTTAACATCCCCTTTCTGAGGTTTGCGTACTATCCAATCGCTTAAATTAGTTTTATATGATAAAAAAGACCACGTAAAAAAAGAAATTTCTATAACGACTAAGATAAAAAGATTAATTAAATTTAAGTCATTTAAACCAAAATATCTGTAAATATGAAACTGATCATCAACATTAATATTATTAATTTGAAGATGCCAAAGATAAATAGAAATCAATACAAAATTTACCAAGATTAATTTTTTTAATAGAAACCTAGATTTCTTAAAAATTAATAAACTAGAAATTAGAAGTATGAAAAAACTTAACTGAATAATATCCGGTTTTGGTAAATAAATTCCTTCAAAAAATAAATTAAATATAAGATCAAAATTTATATATATATAATCAGCTATAAAGTACGAGAGAAATATCAAATTTATTGCTACTAAGAAAAATAATCTTTTACCTGTAATTATATTTTTACTATAAATATTATTCTTCTTAAAATCATAATAGGTATAACATTTTATAGAGTTTAAACATACCAAAGATGGACATATTGTACCGCTCAAATAGTAAAGAATTGAATAAAAGGAAATATTATTAATATTGAATAAATACAAATTAAACCATTGTTTTTGTACAAGTGGAAGAATAAGTAAGAATGAAATTGTGACTAATAACTCTGTTGTTCTGTTTTTAATAATCAACAAAATACTATTTTTTTTTAATTTAAAACAATTACATCAAACTTTCAATAATTTAGAAGTTGTTAATTTAAAAACTTTTTTATTTATAGTTTCTTGATTTAAAAGTATTTCAACTAATTTATCTAGTAAGACTCTATTTTTTTTTAATATTTTTATTGAATTATTTAATGAAATTTTAGAAATCTTTATGATTTCATTATCTATTCTAGAACTAGTATTTTCTGCTATTAGGGGCTTTCTTCTAAATAATCCATCTCCCAAAAACATTTCATTATTTTCTGAATTCATTGAAATTGGACCAATAATTGAAAATCCATATTTCGTAACCATTTCCCTTACAACATTTGTTGCATAAGAGATATCATTCATTGAGCATTGCGTAATTTCAGCATCACCAAAAACTATCGTTTCTGCTGCTCTTCCAGCAAGAGCAATTTCAATTTTTGAAAATAATAATTTTTTTGTAATCAAGCCACTAGAAATTACATCTTCGTCGGGGCTTATTTTTGTATATCCTCCTAGAGATCCAGATCTAGGTAAAATCGTAATTTTATCAACTGATTCAATACCACTTCTCACAGCGGATACAATAGCTCTGCCTACTTCGTTATAAGCGATAATTTTTTTCATATTTGGAGAAGTTATTAATGAACTTCTCAGTCCAATGGTGATTTTATCAAGAGCATTTTCTATATGAAGATCACTGATTAATTTAGATTCATCTCTTGCACAGTGAATAGCACTCTCGTTCATCAAATTTGCAAGATCTGCCCCCGAAAATCCAACAGTCCTGGAAGCCCAATATCCTAAATCAACTTCGCTTGAAAGTGGTTTTGAAAGTGAGTGAACTGAAAGAATTTTTTTTCTTCCAACTAAATCTGGAAGCATTACTTCTATTTTTCTATCAAATCTTCCTGGTCGTAATAATGCTGCATCCAAAATATCTGGTCTATTTGTCGCTGCTAAAACAATAATCCCGGAATTATCAGCGAAACCATCTAATTCGGTTAAAAGCTGATTGAGAGTTTGTTCTCTTTCATCATTTCCACCTCCGATCCCAGACCCTCTTTGCCTACCAATAGAATCAATTTCATCAATAAAAATAATACAAGGAGATTTTTCCTTAGCCTTAGAGAATAGATCACGCACACGGCTTGCACCAACACCAACAAAAAGCTCTACAAACTCTGATGCGGATATTGAGAGAAAAGGGACTCCTGATTCACCGGCAATTGCTTTAGCCAATAATGTTTTACCTGTACCTGGAGGGCCAATTAAAAGAACTCCTTTAGGAACTTTTGCTCCAAGATTTTCAAATTTCTTTGGTTCTTTCAAAAAAGTTATTACCTCTTTTAATTCTTCAGCGGCTTCAGGAACACCCGCTACATCATCAAATCTCGTTTCTACATCATCAATAGTTACAAATTTAGCTTGATTTTTAGTAAAACCAAAAGCTCTGGATGCAAATTTTGATGTACTCCTCAAAATTAATAATATAGCTAATATGAAAATCAGAAAAAGACTTATTGAAGCGAAAGAATTAGCAGCTGAAGCTTCTTTTCTACTATTATTTATAGTTAGATCCACTTTATTTTCAGTAGCCTTTTCAAGAATTAATTGATCATTGTAAAGGATAGGTATTTTAAATTTATCGCCATTTTTGTAGAGAACATCAATTTCTCTCTGTCTCGGATAGAAAAATATTGATTCTATTTTTCCCGTCTCAATATCCTCTAAAAGATCCGAATAACTTGATTTAGAATTTGAATATGAGAATTTTGATCTAAACACTAATCTTTATAAGGGATTAATAAAGCATATATGCTTATTTAAAAAATCGACGTATATAAACAAAATATACTCAAAAGTTTTGGAGTTAACCACTTAAGGGTTATATTATTATATGGAAATAAAGAAACAGAATGGCTGTACCAAAGAAGAAAAAATCAAAGAGCAAAAGGAACCAAAGGCACTCTGTCTGGAAAGGCAAAGCAGCATTAGCAGCTCAAAAAGCTATATCTTTAGGTAAATCAGTTTTAACTGGGAAAGCTCAAGGATTTGTTTACCCTATTGAAGAAGAAGAAGAAGAATAGATTTTAAGAACCTAACTTAAAAGCCTCAAGTATTATGGCATAAACTGCACCAATTCTTAATTTATCAACAACGGTCCATATATAATAAAATTTTGAGCTAGAGGAAGGCTTAATTCTTATAATGATTTCAATAAAAACTATAATTATTGGTACCATAATCAATTCATTTTTACCTTCAGATATAAATTTTGTAAGAAAATTGGCAAACAAAAAATAACCTGTCAAAAGAGAAATTAAACCAATAGATTTTATTCTCCAAGTATCACTTAGAAACCCAAAAAATAAATTATTTAATTGGTAGGTAATTCTTGAAAAATTAGTTTTTTGCATTATTTAAAGAAACTAAATAATCACTTAAAAAGCTATAGTCAACATACGATTTTTTTATTTTAGGGCCTTTAACTACATTTGCCACATTATTCTCATCACCAAGAGTGTCTAAAATACAATCTAATTTAATATCTTCCTCAAGAACAATTGGGATATTTGAAGGAACATAAATTGTAGGTAAGTTAGCTGCTAAAGAAGATTTTAATCCAGGATTGGAGTCTTCGAAAACAATGGAGTTATTTTTGTTTATGCCACTAGATTGAATAGCCTTTAAATAAGGTAATGGATTTGGTTTCTTTAATTCAACGTCTTCACTTGAAATAATGAACTCAAAAGGATTGAAGCCATTAAAAAGATATTCAACTAATAAATCAACTTGAACTCTAGAACTAGAAGTAACAATAAATTGTCTTATTTTTTTTCTATGTAATTCATTTATTAACCTAAAAACTCCAGTTTTTAAAGTGACGCAATTTTTTTTTATAAGTTCTAAGTAGTAAAACTGTTTCTTTTCATGGATTTTGATTATTAAATCATCTGATAAAGAATAATTTATAGATTCGGAATAGTAAGAAATTCTATTTTTGCCACCATTTATTCTCAAAAGTTGGATGTATTTATCAGTATCCCAATTCCAATCAATACCAAAGTCATTAAATGCATGATTAAAAGCGGGTAGGTGTGCTTCTAATTCTGTATTTGCAATAGTACCATCTAAATCCCAATAAACCCCCTCAAGATAAGCCACCTAGAAGAATTTCTTTTATTTACGATAAAATACAAGAGCGATTATTGCTGGACCTGCTAATGCAACTACGGCTAGAGGAATAAGTGTTGCCATGATTAATGAATATGTTTTGTGATACTATTTTTACAAATAAACGAAGGAACTGTACTGATACGTTACAAGATTGAATTAAATTATGAAAACATGGACATGTATAGAAAATTGTGGAGCTTGTTGTAAATTCAACTTGGACGAAAGAATTGATCTGGCTGACAAACTTAATGCTCAAGATATAACTTTAATTAATTCAATGACGACTGAGGACGGTTGGTGTAAAAATCTGGACAGAAAAAATAAAAAATGTTTAATTTACGAAACAAGACCTCATTTTTGTCGAGTAACTGAATTTTCAACTGCATTTAAAGGATATTTAAAATCTGGTGACAAATTTCTTATAGATTGTTGCAAACAACATATTTCATCAAATTATGGAAATAAAAGTAGAGAGATGAAAAGTTTTAAAATGGCAGTCTCCAGAAAATGAATAGTAAATTAGAAAAAAAAGAGGACAATATAGAAAAAAGTTTTTTATCTATATTCATTACAACTTTTACTACCATATTTATTGCAGAACTTGGCGATAAAACTCAGATAGCTACATTAATGCTTTCTGCTGAATCAGGGAAGCCAATAATTGTTTTTCTTGGAAGTTCTCTAGCTTTGATAAGCTCTAGTGTAGTAGGAGTAATTATTGGTAAATGGTTGTCAAAAAAAATATCTCCAAGCAAATTTGCATTATTTACTGGTATTTTAATGATATTAATAAGCGTATTTTTAGCTTATGATACTTTTAAAAATTATTTATAAATGGTTTTAAGTTTATTACTATCAACATTTTTAACCGTTTTTATAGCTGAATTAGGTGACAAAACCCAATTAGCTACTTTAACTATAAGTGGAACTTCAAATAAACCATTTGCTGTTTTTTTAGGCTCTTCTTCAGCGCTCGTTTTTGCAAGTTTACTAGGTGCTTTAACAGGTGGGTCTATATCCAGTTTTTTACCAGAGGTACTTCTTAAATTGATTGCTTCCATAACTTTTTTAATTATTGGTAGCAGGCTTTTTATTAATTCATTCGTTATTGACAAAGAAGAAAAAGAAGACAAAAAAAAAAATTAGTTTTAAGCTTGGATAAAAGGTGTAATAATAGAATATACAAACTAATTAACTTATAAATATAAAGCTATATTATGTTCACAACATCTTCAATAATTGATAATTTGAATCAGTCAGAAGGGTTAGAATATAAAAAATTATGCAGATCTCTAAAAATTACAAAAAAATCTGATAAAGACAAACTAAGTATTGCTTTAACAGCTCTAGAAAAACTTGAGATAATTAATAAAAATAAAGATAATGAATATATCTATAAAAAAGATAGCGATCATATTGTCGCAAAAATAAGGTGCAGTAGCAAAGGCTATTGCTTTGCAGTAAGAGAAAAAAATAAAGAAGATATTTATATTAGAGAAAATCTACTTAACTATGCCTGGAATGGAGATAAAGTTTTAGTAAGAATCATAAAAGAAGGTTACAGAAGAAGGTCGCCGGAGGGAATAGTTGATTGTATTCTAGAAAGATCAAATAAAATACTTTTATCTAAAGTTGAAATAATAAATAATGTTGTATATGCCATTCCTATAGATGATAGGATTCTTTGTAAAATAAAACTTCCAAAAGAAGATAAAAAGTACACCTTCATACCAGAAAATAAAAATATAGTAAAAGTTGAAATTGAGAGGTTTCCTATAGGTCAGGAAGAAGGATTAGGACATGTGATAAAAGAATTACAACTTAATAATAATGAGGAATTTGATACTGATTTTGTTATATCTAAAAGCGATATCATCAAGTCTAACAATAATGTTATTGCAACTAAGAAGATAGAAAAAAGGGAAAGAATAGACTTATCCTATAAAAACTCTTATCTATTCAAAAGCTGGAATTCGGATAATTCTCCAATTCTTCCAATGATTCAAATAGAGCAAGAAAAGAATCAAAGTACTAAATTATGGTTACACACAAATAATATTTCAGAAAGAGTAGAACTAAACAGTAAAAAATCCTTAGAAATGTTCTTTAATAGCTTTGAATCATTCCCTTTATTGAATGATTGGCAAAACTACATTAGTGATGAAATAAGACATTCTTCTGAATTTAAATTAGGAGAAAAGAATGAAGCAATAAGTATATGTATACATTTGAATAGCGATAACGAAGTTACGGACTGGTCATTTCATCTTACTTTTGTAAGATGCTCTCTTATTGTTGGCAATGAATATACTGACGCACTTTTATCAAGAAAAAGTAAGTCTAGAATAACATCACGATTACTAAAACCTATTAAAGAATATATAGAAGATTTAGATAAAATATTAGAGATTTCAACATCATTTAGACAAAGACACCTTTTAGAAGGCAAAGTTGAAATTCCGACACCTCCAAATAAAATAGAATCATTAGATGAATTCTTTATTCATAACCCTGCTGAATATTCAAAAGGATATTTTGAACCATTAAAAAAAGATGATTGCCAAACATACCTTTCACCATTACTTCATGAAGGGAATTTAATATGGTTCAAACACTCAAATGAATATGGATTAAAAAGTGCAGGATACTTTTTAAAAGAATTTGATTATATAAATGTAAATGAAATGATTAAATATTCTGAATTTCTTGGCAATAATATAGAACTAAATGAAGATGGTAATTTAACATTTAGTCAAATAATTAAATTATGCGATGACGATAAGAAGAGAATCTTGCATAAACTATTAAGTAATGAATTTAAAGAAAATGAAATAAGTCTGATATCTAAAAATTCAAAAAATGATGAATCAGAAAAACTATTTATTTCACCTTGGACAATGCCAGGATATGATTTTGCAAATCTTATGAATCAGTACTGTATTTTTAATATGATATTTAATGGAAAGAAATCAAAGAAAAATAATATAAATGAAATAAATATAATGGAGAGTAATTCATGGGAGAAAGTTAATTGGGATATATTTAATACATCAATATCAAAAAATATAGATACATTATTCAATGAATTTATAATAGATAAACTTAATGAATATAAAAATAAGGTAATCCAATATAAATCAAATATTTTAAGTTTAAAAAAAGTACGAAAGGCAGAAAAATTATTAGGTAATTCGTATAGTGGTTTTATTTTGTCAGTGCAAAGTTATGGTTTTTTTGTTGAAATATCAGAACTAAATTTGGAAGGTCTTGTTCATGTCAGTACCCTTAGTAATGATTGGTACGAATATAGATCAAAACAAAATTTATTGATTGGAAGAAAATCCAAGAAGTCATATAAAGTTGGAGATGAAATAGAAGTAAAAATAATTAAAGTTGACATTCTTAAATATCAAATTGATTTAGAGTTAACATAAAAAATTATTAGAATATTTTATGGAAATAATTATCCCCAAAAAATATTTATATCTTTTAAGTAATGATTTTTAAGAAAAAATATTTATTATTAACTTGTTTTTTAATAATAATTTTCCAAATATTACTTTACGCAAATAATAAACAGAGGGTGTCACTCAGATATCTTAAATGGACTGTTCAAGAAGTAAGTATAGGTAAATTGATCAGTGTATCTTTTTTTTCTGGTTTATTTATAAGCGCTTTTTTAAATACAACAATCACTGTTTATAAAAAAAATACCTTCGAAAATTTAGATGAAAATTATGAACCACAAAATGATGAAGAAGATATACAATCTAATGTTGAAATGCCACCACAAAGGGATATAAGAGATTCTCAGCCAACAATTTCAGTTAATTATAGAGTAGTACAAAATGGAGAAGAAAATTATTCCAAAAGTGATCAAAATTTTTCGGAAAAGCTTGATAACAAAAATGACTGGGTTAATGATGATAATGATTGGTAGATAAAATCTAAATTATAAAAAATGTATATTTTTATTTATAATAGAGTATGAATATAATTTTTTTATGGAAGAAAATTTAGAACCAATTAAAGAAGAAAATAATAAATTATCGGATAAAAACAATAGATCCAACTCTGAAGAAGTAAAAGATACTAAATCAGCAAAAAATATCAATTTGACTGAAAATACTGATAAATCTCAAAATAGTTCAACTCCTGAAGTTGATATACAAAATGAAATTGCTATACCCGCAAAAACTATTTCTAAACCAAAAAAAGAACTCCCTATAGAGAAAAAACCATTCCAAGAATTTATTAATATTCATCTTATACCTTCCTTAATACAAGAAATTAATCAAAGGGGGTTAGAAGTAAATAATATCAATCTTGAAAATACCAATAGACCTATTGCTGGAGATAAATGTTGGGTAATAAATTGCGAAATTAAAGAAACATGCAGCTTTTGGCTATCCTTCGAGAAAGAGGACATAAGTTCATCAAAAAGTATTTCTTTATCCAAACCAACTCAAAAACCTAGTATTATCGAATCATTCCTTATCGACGAAAAGAGAATAACCCTTAAATTAATTATTTCACGTGTAATGCAGAGATTAAATGGACAAAAATTAATAGGGGTTAATTAAAGAAACAATAACACCAAGTTAACTTTTCCCTCGAAAATACAAATAATAGTAAATAATAGTATTAATAAATAAAATCAAATCAAATCAAATCAAATATGGCTCAATCAACTATTGAATCAAAAAATAAAAAAGAAGTAAATAATGGAAAGGTACCCGCAAAAGAAACAATCTTGTCTCCAAGGTTTTATACAACAGACTTTGAGGCTATGGAAAATATGGATTTATCAATAAACGAGGAGGAATTAGAAGCTATATGTGAAGAATTTAGAAAA
This sequence comes from uncultured Prochlorococcus sp., assembly GCA_902622705.1. GTDB lineage: Bacteria > Cyanobacteriota > Cyanobacteriia > PCC-6307 > Cyanobiaceae > Prochlorococcus_A. The sequence continues at coordinate 15,032 of CACNQT010000019.1, forward strand.
GATTACAATAGGCATCATTTTGTTAGAAATAGTGAATTTGAAGGTGCTGCAGAAAAATTAGATCCAGAGACAAGAGAGCTTTTTGTTGATTTTCTTGAAGGAAGTTGTACTTCAGAATTTTCAGGTTTTTTGCTTTACAAAGAACTTAGCAAAAGGATCAAAGCCAAGAACCCTCTTCTTGCTGAATGTTTTGCTCATATGGCCAGAGATGAAGCTAGGCATGCGGGTTTCTTGAATAAATCTATGAGTGATTTTGGATTACAATTGGATTTAGGTTTTTTAACGGCCAATAAAGATTACACCTATTTCCCACCCAGAAGTATTTTTTACGCCACTTATCTTTCTGAAAAAATAGGCTATTGGAGATATATCGCAATTTATAGGCATCTTGAAAAAAATCCAGATAGCAAGATTTTTCCACTATTCAATTATTTTGAAAATTGGTGTCAAGATGAAAATAGACATGGTGATTTCTTTGATGCACTAATGAAAGCACAACCACGCACTGTCAAATCTCTTAGTCAAAAAATTACCATTGGGGGGTCCACCTTTACACATCCACTATTCGATTATTTTCATAGATTTAGATACTTTTTAAACAATCTTCCATCAACTTCTAAATTATGGTCAAGATTTTTTCTTTTAGCTGTTTTTGCAACTATGTATGCTAGGGATCTGGGAATAAAAAAAGATTTCTACAGTTCTTTAGGATTAGATGCTAGAGATTACGACCAATATGTCATTAATAAAACAAATGAAACTTCTGCTAGAGTTTTTCCAGTTGTTTTAGACGTATATGATGACTCCTTTTATGGAAGATTAGACAAAATAGTTGAAAATAATAAAGTTCTTTCTGATATTGCTAACAGCGATGGAAATAAATTATCTAAAACTTTAAAGAAATTACCTAAATATCTATCAAACGGTTACCAGCTATTAAGACTATACTTATTAAAACCTCTAGATAGTAAGGATTTCCAACCTGCGATTAGATAATCTTTTATTTAGAGTAATTTATAGACTCATATGCTTACGTCACAAACCAAATCCAATGAAATCGAATTTGGAAGTTGTAATAAAGATTTATTAGAAGAAATCATTTCCTATGGTATTGGACTTGGGGCTGATTTTGTAGAAATATTTATAGAAAATACTGATAACGTAAGTGTACTAGCTGAAGAGGATAATATAACAAGTGTAGGCCCTTCCTTTGGAAGGGGTGCTGGAATAAGAATTTTCAAAGACAACAGAGACGGATTTGTAAGTACAAATGATTTATCAAAACATGGCTTAATCACATCAGTATCGCAGGCTCTTGAGATGTTAGATATAACTGACAGAAGAAATAGAGAAGTTTTTAACGGTTTAAATAAACATAGGGATTACAGAATATCCAAGAAAACTTGGATTAATGAAGTTCCATCTATTCATGAGATAAGTGAAAAACTATTAGTTAGTACAAAGTCTCTTAAAAAAAATATCAAAATAATTACTAGAAAAGGAAGTTACTCAAGAAATCTGCAAGAAGTAATCATAGCCGCCAGCGATGGAACTTATGCCTCAGATATTAGGTTGCATCAAACAGTTGGTCTTAACGTAATTGCTAGTGATGCCCAATATAGATCTAATGGCAGTAGAAGATTTGGATCTTCAGGAATGCCTAATGAATTCAGATTTTGGGATCATGAAAAAGCTGCAAATAATGTGTTTGAAAGTTCAATGAACATGTTATACGCGGATTTCGTTGATGCTGGACAAATGCCTGTTGTATTAGCTAATAAATTTGGCGGCGTTATATTTCATGAAGCTTGTGGACATTTGCTTGAAACCACACAAATAGAGAGAGGGACAACACCCTTTGAGAATAAATTGAATGAAAAAATTGCACATGAATCAGTAACAGCAATAGATGAAGGAATTTCAGAAGGATCTTTTGGTTCATTATCAGTAGATGATGAAGGCATGGAACCAGAGAAATCAGTCCTTATAAAGGATGGGATTTTAAAAAAATTCATCTCCGACAGGGCAGGTGAATTGAGAACTGGCCATAAAAGAACAGGGAGTGGAAGAAGACAAAATTATTCGTTTGCAGCAGCTTCAAGAATGAGAAATACTTATATTGCGAAAGGTGAATACTCCAAAGAAGACTTAATAGGTAGTATTAGTGATGGTCTTTACTGTAAATCAATGGGCGGGGGGAGTGTTGGTGCTACAGGCCAATTTAATTTTGCTGTAGAAGAAGGATATCTAATTAAAAATGGAAAATTAACTAACCCAGTTAAAGGGGCAACTTTGATTGGTGATGCTAAAGAAGTAATGCCAAAAATATCAATGTGCGGAAATGACTTGGAGCTAGCACCTGGATTCTGTGGATCCATTAGTGGAAGTGTCAACGTAACGGTTGGCCAACCTCATATTAAAGTTGATTCAATTACTGTTGGTGGAAGATAAGATATGGATTCAAAAGAAATAACAACTCAAATCTCAAAAGCGGCAGATTTTCTAAATGTTAAAAAATGGGACTATGGTGCAAGCTTTTCTAATGACTATTCTGTGCAAGTAGATAAAGGTGATGCTAAACAACTTAAGGCCTCACAAAAGCATGTTTTAACTATAAGGGTTTGGAACGAATCTAATCTAGTTGGTATTACTACAACTAGTGATATTAGTGAATCTGGTATTAAAAAGGCTCTAAATCAAGCGAATATAGCTTCTGATTTTGGTAATAAGAATGAAAGCACTGAATTCTCACCACTAGCGAAGGATCCTATTAAAGTTAAGGATTTTAAGAAAAGAAATCCTGTTGGAATAAAAAAATTACTTATGCTTTTAAGAGATGCAGAAGTAAAACTAATTAAAAGTCATAAATCCATAAAATCTGTTCCATATAATGGTTTATCCGAGAGTTTCTTTGAGAGAGTTTACGCAAATAGTGATGGTGCTTTTCGAAGTTATAATAAAAGTCAAGCTGCACTATATTTATATGCAAGAGCGGAAGAGATAAATAAGAAACCTCGAAGTTCAGGTTCTGTAAAACTTGGATATGGAGTTGATGATATTGATATAGAATCTTGTATTAAAGAGGCTTCAAATAAAACAATATCTCATCTTAATTATTCACCAATTAAAACAAAAAAATATTTAATATGTTTTTCCCCAGAAGCATTTCTGACGATCATTAATGCCTTTAGCTCTATGTTTAATGCTAGAAGCATTCTAGATGGGGTGAGCCTATCTAATAAAAACTCCATTGGAGAGAAACTATCTACAGAAGCACTTAATATTTATGATGATGGTCTTCACGAAAAGAATATTTCTTCATCACCATTTGATGGAGAAGGAACGCCTACCAAAAGACTATGTTTAATAAATAAGGGGAAAATTGAAAATTTCATACACTCTGAATCAACTGCTAGAATTTTTAAAACAATCCCCACTGGCCACGCTGGACTTGGATCAAAAGTCTCAGTATCTCCTGATTGGATAGTAGTTGAGAAATCTAATGGAGATTATGATCTTAAAACATCACTAAATCATCTTAATTATGATGGAGAATTTGTTTATATTGAAGAATTAAATGCAATCCATGCTGGTGTAAGAGCTAGTCAAGGTTCGTTCTCTCTTCCTTTTGATGGATGGCTCTATAAAAAATGTAAAAAAATCTCAATAGAATCTGCCACAGTCGCAGGTGATATCAAATATCTTTTGAAAAATATAGTAAATATTGAATCAAGCCAGGAGGTAACAACAAGTGGAATTTCTCCACATATATGGGTAGATGAATTATCAATAACTGGTGACGCGTGAGAATTGTATTCTGGGGAACACCTGAATATTCAATTGCGAGTCTTGATATTTTTATTAAATCTAAGCACGACGTAATTGCAGTAGTTAGCCAACCTGACAAGAAAAGATCTAGGGGAAATAAATTAATATCCTCACCTGTTAAAAGCATTGCTGCTCAAAAATTTATAAAAACTTTTACTCCAGAAAAAATCCGGGGCAATATAGATTTTATAAATGAACTTAAATCACTTTCTTGTGATTTATTTATTGTTATAGCTTACGGAAAAATTTTACCCAAAGAGATATTGGAAATCCCAAAGTTTGGTTGTTGGAACGCACATGCTTCATTACTTCCAAGATGGCGTGGTGCGGCCCCCATCCAATGGTCCCTAATAAAAGGGGATCAATTTACTGGAGTAGGAATTATGAAAATGAATGAGGGACTAGATACTGGCGATATATTTTTGGAAGAAAAAATTAAAATCGATAATAACGATAATTTAAATACACTATCAGAAAAACTTAGTATTTTGTCCGCAAAATTATTTTTAAATGCTACATCTTTAATCGAAGAAAATATTAATAAAAATACTAATTCTCAACTAACAAAACAAAATACCCTTGGAAGAGAAATTACTTACGCAAGAATGATTGAAAAATCAGATTATAAAGTAATTTGGAGTACTGAGGCATTTAAAATTTCTCAAAAAACAAAAGCCTTATACCCTCGAGCATATACAACTTTCAGAGGTAAGAACCTAAAAATAATTAAAATCAAAGTTTTGAGTAGTGATGAAATTAAAAATGAAAAATACCTTTTAATGAGCAATTATTCAAAACCAGGCATTATTCTTGCTGTCATAGAAAATGAAGGAATAATAATTTCAACTAAAACTGATCCGATTCTTTTGTTAGAAGTAAAACTTGAAGGCAAAAACATATCTAGTAAAAATCAATTGATACAACAGTTAAAGCCAACAGTAGGTGATTATTTCTCAGATTAATTTTGAGATTCTTTTTTAGAGAATCCCCAAATGAAAGCAAAAAGAATCAAAATATAAAAATAATAGTCTGGAAGAATTGACTCTTTAATTAACGTATTTAGTAAAAGCTTAATCCCAACAATCAAAATTGCTACGTAACCGGCGGTTTCTAATCTTGAAAATATATCCAGAAATTTTAGAAAAATCCCAGATGTAAATCTTAATGCTAATACACCAATTACTGCCCCAAATATAATTAATATGTATTGATCGCTGATAGCTACTGCAGTAGTAATACTGTCTATAGAAAATGCAAAATCAGTAATTGAAAGAAGTGCAACAACTCTTAAGAACCTAAAAGTATTATTTATATTATCTGTACTATTTTCAGCGTTTTCTGTATCTGAATTAAAAAAAACATTAGAGAAGAATAAGTATATTAAATAAAAACCAGCAAAAACTCTAATAAGAATAAACTTGAGAAGAACATTAGATAATATGATGAGAATAATTCTAAATAATAAAGATATTGTTATACCAATATTTAAGGCTCTTGACCTTAAAGCTGAACTGTCGAGGGATTTAGTGAGAGAAGCTAGTGCGACAGCATTGTCAGCCGACAATAATAATTCTAGAGCAATTAATATTGGTAAAAGTGTAAAGATTTCATACCAACTGTCTACCTGATCTAGTGTGGGTATAAAAGAATTTATTGCTGCTGAATCCATCAAATATTATTCACAATCTGTATAAAATCTAATATAATGTATCGGATATTTGTAATCAAGATTGATAAATATAAATGAGTTTAAATACTTTAGTTGATTATATTTCTAACTCACAAATTACTTCTGAATTAATAAAAAGAATTTCAAAAAATAATGAATTAAATATTGTTGGTTCAAGTAGATATGCTAAATCAATAATCTTAGATAGCATCGCAAAAAAAGAGCAAAAAAATATATTATTAATTTGTCCTAATGTAGAAATTGCATACAAATGGATTGGTTATTTTGAAAGTATAAATGATAAAGCAGTTTTATATTATCCTCCAACAGAACACCTACCATACTCATCAATTAATAAATCAAAAGAGATTGAATTTAGTCAGCTTACTGTTTTATCCAAATTAATAAAAAAAGAGAAAAAGGAACTTAATATTGTTATATCAACAGAGAGATCACTACAACCTCATCTAATAAATAAAAACTTATTTATTGAAAATAAGTTAGATTTGCAAAAAGGGGTTCAAATCGAGATTCAAGAATTAGCAAATAAACTAACTTTGCTGGGTTATACAAAGGATAATGTGACTTCAACAGAAGGATTCTGGAGTAGGAGAGGAGAAATAATAGATATTTATCCTGTCAATAATGAGTTTCCTATAAGATTAGAATTTTTTGATAATGTAATTGAGAAAATAAGAGAATATGATCCCCATACACAGAAAACATTAGAAAGTATTAATAATATTGAAATAATACAGGCTGGACTTGATTTCCTAATAAAAGAAAAATTAAATAATTTATCTAAGAACAGCATTTTTAATTCAGAAGACATAAATAAAAATAATCTTGATCGTTATTTAGGAATAATTGAAAAAAAACCCTCAAATATATTAGATTTTATAAATAAGGAAATTATTCTAGTAATTGATGAATTAGAAGATTGTAAAAAATTTGCAAATAATTGGTATCTAGATTCAGAAAGTAATTTTGATAATTGTGCGTATGAATTAAATGAGAACCTTAAAAATAATGATATCAATTTAGAGGCCAAACCTAATTTGCATTTAAAGTTTGACGAAATATTAAATTCACTAGGAAATTTTAATTTAATAAAATTTTATGAATTTGAATCTAAAGTCAATATTAATAATAAGTTTTTATTAAACGATAAAAGATTAGATTCATACTCTAAAAATATAGGGAAATTATCCAATGACATAAACAACAATATAAAAAATAATGAAAAAGTATGGATATTATCAGCACAACCATTGAGAACTAGGACTTTACTTTATGAGCACGAATGTAATACAAACTTCTTAAACAATCCTAATGATATTGATGAAGCATTTAAGTCAATTAATAATTCAACTCCTTTAATTATAAAAAACAAGAATAATTATGAAATCGAGGGTTTTTATCTTCCAATATGGAAGGTTGTCCTCATAACAGATAAAGAATTATTTTCACAACAATCTCTTTTTAATAATGTATTCATAAGAAGAAAAAAAAGAAGTCTCAATTCAAATATAAATGTCAATAAGATTAGTCCAGGTGATTTTATAGTTCATAAAAATCATGGAATAGGAAAATTTTTAAAAATAGAAAAAATAAATATAACTGGAGATTCAAGAGATTATTTAGTCATTCAGTATAAAGATGGGAAGATAAGTGTTGCCGCCGATCAACTTGGAAGTGTTAACAGATATAGATCAAACGGAAAAATAGAGCCGAAAATAAATAAATTAGGAGGGACAGAATGGGAAAGAATAAAAGATAAAAATAAGAAACAAATCAAAAAAGTTGCTGTCGATATATTGAAACTTTATGCAAAGAGAGAAAAATTAAAGGGGCACATATACCCAGAAGATGGTCCTTGGCAAGATGAATTAGAGGAATCATTCCCATATCAACCAACACCTGATCAAATTACTGCTGTAAAAGAAATAAAATCTGATATGGAAAGTGAAAAGCCAATGGACAGACTAGTTTGTGGAGATGTGGGATTTGGAAAAACAGAAGTAGCTGTTCGGGCTATTTTTAAAGCTATTACATCAGGTAAACAGGTCATATTACTAGCGCCAACAACAATCTTAGCTCAGCAACATTGGAGAACAATAAATAATAGATTTTCACCTTACCCAATAAAAGTCTCATTACTTAATAGATTCAAAACCGTTAGTGAGAGAAAGAAAATCTATGCAGGACTGAAAAATAACAAAATTGATTTAGTTATAGCAACGCACCAAATTTTAGGAAAAGAAATTGAAATTAAAAACTTAGGACTACTCGTTATTGATGAAGAACAAAGATTTGGAGTAAGACAAAAGGAGAAAATTAAAAAAATCAAAACAAATATAGACGTGTTAACTCTCTCCGCAACTCCAATTCCAAGAACTCTTTATATGAGCTTATCTGGACTGAGACAAATGAGCTTATTAAATACTCCTCCTCCATCAAGAAGATCAATAAAAACATATTTATCTGAAATAGATATGGATGTTATAAGAACTGCAATTAATCAAGAACTTGATAGAGGAGGTCAAATATTTTATGTTCTACCAAGAATTTCTGATATTGATCAAGCTGTAAACAAACTAAAAAATATGTTTCCAAACCTAAAATTTATTGTTGCTCATGGGCAAATGAACGAAACAGATCTTGAAAATGCAATGATTGCTTTTAATAATGGGGAAGTAGATCTAATGATATGCACAACGATCATTGAAAGTGGATTAGACATCCCAAAAGTAAATACAATTATTATTGAAGACTCACACAAATTTGGACTTTCACAACTTTATCAACTTAGAGGAAGAGTCGGTAGAAGCGGTGTACAGGCTCATGCTTGGTTATTTTATCCAAATATAAATAAAATTAATGACGCCGCAAAACAAAGATTAAAAGCGATTAAAGACTTTTCGGAACTTGGAAGTGGATACCAACTTGCAATGAAAGATATGGAAATAAGAGGAGTCGGAAGTTTACTAGGAGAAGAACAAAGTGGAAAGGTTAATGCTATTGGTTATGATTTATATATAGAAATGCTCCATGAGGCTATTTCAGAAATTAGTGGGCAAGAAATACCAGAAGTTAGCGACACACAAATAGATCTCCCAATAAATGCATTTATACCTGCAACATGGATATTAAACAGAGAAGAAAAGCTTGAAGCTTACAAATCTGCTACTGAATGTTCAAAAAATGATGAGTTAACTGAATTAGCTACAGACTGGGTGAATAGATATGGTACTTTACCCAAACCTGTTGAGTCCTTAATTCTGATAATGAGACTAAAATTACTAGCTAAAAAATGTGGTTTTAATAAGATTAAACTCAAAAAGCCAAATATAGTGATTGAAACTAAATTAAAAAATTCTACTTTTAAAATTCTTAAAAATTCCTTACCAAGTATTGTTCAAAATAAATTTAATTTTGATGAAGGGGAGCAATTATCAATAATAACCATAAGGGGTTTAGGGGCAACTGAAAAGCAAAATCAAATTGATCAACTAATGATGTGGTTTAAGTCTTTTGAAAGAGAAATAAAGAATTTCGATAAGGAACTTCTTATTAAATGAGAATAAATTATTAAATAATTAATTAATATCCGCGAAAGAGTTTGATTTCGGTTAGGTTTATAAAAATTTATTTGTTTTATGGGTGAATATATAGACGTCGGAATCCAAAATTCTATCTTACCCTTATCTATTATCCTTTCATCAATAGTCCTTGGTATATTTGCATTATTTAGCGAAGAAACTGAAAATGATGATGATGATTCTGATTCAGGAAGTGGTGGCCTAATGCAACCTATTTAAAATTATTTATAACTTATAATTCTTGTTTTTCTCTTGATAACCTTAATTATTCTGTAGAATGATCCTATCAATAAAATTAAACTTATAAAGTAAGAAATAAAAATAAAAATAACTAAAAATATTTCAGATAAATTTGAAAAGAGATCAATAAAAAGTATAAAGGATCTTTTTAAAGTAGTTAATAGATTTTGTAGAAGCATACTCTTATTAGGTATTAAATAATTTATATAAACTAAAAAAAGACTAAAGCTAAACATGAGCGCAGATTCCATAAACAATCTTCTTTTAGATTTTCTTCTTAAACTTAATTTTTTCTTAAAAATATATTTATTAGTATTCATATCTAAATTTGGTATTTTTAAATCTGTCATACATCAAATCCAAAAGAATAAATTAATAATTATTCTGAAAATAAATTAACCTATTTTAACGTGTATGTATTTAGGATGCTAATAGCTCTTTATTTTGGATTTATTAGTTCATTTTTTTCTTTATCTTCTAGAGGATTATAAAAATAAATAAAAATAGAGGAACATAGAATTAAGGAAAAAATTGCAATAAAAGGGGGCATAATGAAATTTATAAAATTAACCTTATTTATTAAACCAAAACTTCTTTTTTTAGGAATGTAATTAGATACCACAGTATTCTTTATTCTTACTTTTGATGATTCATTTAACTGATCAAAACAATTTATGGTGTCTGACAAACTTGTATTTCCGATCTTTATATTTAATGGATTTACATTTGGTTTAGAGCTCTTGAGAAAAATATTATGTGTGTGGAGATTATCGGCTTTTATATCAATTAATTTAGACTCATATGTTGGGGTTTCGTTTTTGATTAAAAGATTTGAATAAATATAAAAAGCATCCATAATAGGACCTAAATGCTCAATTTTGCCTTCAATAAGTGGTTTATCAACTATGGTTAATTTCCATTGAGAAATTATAGATATTTGATCTTTATTTTCATTATTGGAATAATCTGGCAATCCAATTATTTCGAGACTTGCTGAAGATTGATGAAATGACAATTTATTTTGCATCATATTAAAAATCGTATAAAAATTTCTTCATCTTTTGATAACCCTTATTAGAAATACAAAGGGATAAGGTAAGCAAAGACCTAATGATAATTTCATCATTTTCAGTTTGATTTAAAAGCTTTTTCACTCGCATACTGTCTTTATTAAATCTCTCGTTAATTAACTCAGTAAATCTCATTTTAAAATCACTCCAAATAACTGAATTCTCATCAAAAACTTCTTTAGATTTAAGTATTTCTCTCATATAAGGATATAAATATCTTGACATTTCAACGGTAACTTTAATTAAGGCATCAAACTCATTTGGTTTAATATTGTTATTCAAATAAGATTTTCTCAATGGATTACTATTTCTAACTTTCCAAATAGTAACTTTATTTGGCAAAACTTGATTTAAATTTAGTCTATTTGACAAGGCGAAAAGAGATTGTATTCCGTTTAAATCAATAGTCTCTAGGATTAATAATAATAAATCAAGCTTCTCTATAGATTTTCTTGATACCTGATGCCCTCTAGTTAAAACTTTAATTGTTCTTTAATGGAATATGGACAAAGTATAACAGAATAATTAATCCATTTTTCGAAATAAAAATGAATATAACTTATCTAGTTCTTCAATAGTTAGCATTCCATAACTCCATAATAATATTGGTAATGGAGTATTATTTTTTATAGATAACTTTATACCAAGTTCAATTGAAGATTCATCTAAACCTACTACATTAAATAAATAAATTATCATTTCTCTAGAAACATAATTATTCATGAGTTCTATTTAATACTTGAGTAAATAA
>CACNQT010000020.1 GCA_902622705.1 uncultured Prochlorococcus sp.
AAAAGAAATTACTGGTCTAAAAGATTACTCAAATTTCAGTCTTGCTAACAAGCCTTTTTCAACATGGAAAGATTACATTTGACAACTCTCAAAAATCACTAGTCAAAAGAGCCACCTTTCCTTTATATTTTCTTTATATTTGAAACAAAATTTTTTCTACGATGTATGGTCTCTACGATAAGGAGGGGGTATTGAGATTTGTTGATTCAGATAAAGATGCTTGCATCGCATATGCTGAACTCTTTGAATTAAGTTCTACAAATTATTGTTTAATGGATTTAGATAACGATACAAAAAAAGTAAAAGGTACTAATCTTGGTCAGAGTCTGGGAGTGAACAACAATTAAATCCATCTCTACAAATCTTTCCATTATCCATAGCCCAATTCAAAAGTGCTACTCTATTTTTTGAACCTGTTTTTGTAAACATATTACTTACATGGTTATCCACAGTTCTTTTACTGATAGTAAGTTTTACTGCAATTTCTTGATTTGTAAGCCCATCAGCGACGAGATCTATGATTTCCATCTCTCTTGTTGAGAGACCCATCATATCAATGTTGTTTACTTCTTCTTCAACCATTTGCATTTAAACAGTTCCTTTTTTATATTAATTAAGTTTAGCAATCTCAGTACACTTGTTAACTAAGTAGGAAACAAACGAAATTGAAATCAAAACTTCAGGAGACTTTAGAAAAAAAATCTAAAGTAATAACGGCAGAGCAAATGCTTTAGGAATTAAGAACATTTTATGCATTACCGGTGACTCAGTAAAAGCAGGGGATCAACAAGATGCAAAAGCAGTACACGAGTTTGAATCAGTAAGATTGCTTCAACAAATTCAGGCTTTTAATAAAGGAATTGATCCTACTCTTGGAGAACTTTCAGATAAAAAAACACTTATATTTGCAGGGGCTGCAGCTGATCCAAGTTGCAGAAATCAAAGAAGTTTAGAAAATAGAATAAGAAAGAAAAAAAAGGCTGGAGCTGGATTCATACAAACTCAAATGGTAATGGAAAGAGAAAATTTGATGGAATTTTGTGAAAAAATTAGCAATCCCCTTGAAATTCCTGTAATTGCGGGTGTATTCCTTTTAAAATCTTACAAAAACGCTCTATTTATTAACAAATATGTCCCTGGTGCAAACATCCCTGAAAATATCTTAAATCGTCTTAAAAATGCTAAAGACCCTTTACAAGAAGGAATTCAAATTGCAGCTGAACAAGCTAAAGATTTTATCAATATCGCAGATGGAGTACATCTAATGGCAGTTAAAGCAGAACATTTAATCCCTGAAATTCTGAAAAAAGCTGATCTTAATCTGGAATATTAATCAAATCAGTACCTAACAATTCTGCCATTGCCTTCTGCTGTGGAGATGGCTCAGTCATATCAGACCTCCTAGAATCTGTAATCAGCCAGTCCAAAGATGCATCTTGCAAATCGAAGTGATCTCCATTTTTGCCCACACAGTAACGGCCAAACACTAATTTATCTACCAATCGAACACCTTTACCAATTTTGGAATAATCAAAAATAATTGAATTGTCAATTGTTGCACCTTCGCAAATACAACAACTAGGTCCAATCATTGTGGGTCCAATAATTGTTGCGCCATTTTCTATTCTTGTCATTCCACCTATATATACTGGACCACTAATATCAACTTTGTCCCAATTAGCAGCCACATTTAATCCAGTGAAAACTCCAGGTTTAATTTCCTTCCCTGGTATCTCTACTTGTCTTACCTTGCCCTGTAATACATTACGAATAGCACTCCAATAATCAGGAACTTTCCCAATATCTACCCATTCGAAATCCATTGGCAGTGCAAAAAATGGCAAATTCATGTGAACTAATTTAGGAAATAGATCAGCACCAATATCAAATTTTTCACCTGATGGTATGTAATTAAAAATTTCAGGTTCAAAAAGATAAATACCGGTATTTATAGAGTCACCTAAAGCTTTATCTACAGACGGCTTTTCTTGAAACGCCTTTATTCTGCCGTTTTCATCTGAGACTACTACCCCATAGCTTGATACTTGATCTCTAGTTACTTTTTTAGTTATTAAACTTGCAACTGCTCCCTTTTCCTTATGTTTCTTAACAGCTTCAGTCAAATCTAGGTCAACTAAAGCATCACCACAAAGTACAACAAAAGTTTCATCAAAGAATTTTTGAAAATCTTGAATTTTTTTTAGTCCTCCCGCTGAACCTAAAGCATCACCAATTAATTCCCCATCTTCAATTCTACCTTCGAAACTATATGCAATCTCCACACCGAATCTTTGACCATCCCTAAAGTAATTTTCAATTTCTTCTGCAAGATGAGAAACGTTAACCATTATTTCTTTAAAACCATGCTCTTTTAAAAGTTCCAAAAGAAACTCCATTACAGGTTTTTGCAAAATCGGTATCATTGGTTTTGGAATAATATGAGTTATCGGCTGAACACGTGTACCTTTCCCTGCCGCAAGTATCATTGCCTTCATGAATTAAAAAACCTCTTTTAAAAGATTATACTTTATTACTATTAAGCTTCTAAACAGCAGAATTAGAGGTATTTGTGACATCAAGATTTTCTATAGGTAATTGAGCTAAGCCTCCATCAGGAATAATTCTTTTAATTTGAATTGGTCCGTATAAATAATTAATTTGTTTAATTTCAATTTTGTTTTCAGATGATAAAAATAACAAAGCCCAAAAGACTCCAAGACGATCTTTATCTAAATCATTTTTAACAACTTTTTGCCATTTCTCAACTAAATATTCAAAATCTGTCCACTGTAAGGCTTTTTCCCACTTATCAATAAATCTTCCTAATGCTTTAGTAGTTTCTGGTAGTTTCTCGCGATGTGCCAAAGATTTAACTTGAGAAATTAAGGCCCTATCAGAGTATTTTTTACTTCTTTTTCTCTTCATTAGAAGAAGATCTTGCGTTTCTATAACTTCAGCAATAGACTCTAATTGGCTTACCAGTTCTCCTAACGTTGTTGTGCGTTTAAGTATTGGTTTTGCTATAGATCTTCTCCTTAGATATTTTTCAGGATATTTAGGAATATCAAATTCTTGATCTATCCAATCTTGATCATCCACATCAAAATCATCTTCAAAATCTGACGAATTTTCATTGAAAACATCAGATTCCAAAACTTGAGCCTTCAAATTAACTAGTACAGAAGCCGCAAAAAAGGCCTCGCTAGTCTCAGATAAATCCTTTTGCAATGAAATCTGACTTCTAGAGGTTTTTCCGAAAGTATGTGAATATTGTTCTAAAAAACTATCAATTACACTTATTACATCAATATCCCATGGGTCAAGATCACCTTTTCCAGCGGCATCTTGAAGGAATTTAATCAACAATCTAGGGCCTAATTGTTGCCTATCAGTCGGATTTAAATAGGATATTTTAAATTAGCTAATAACTACTCATAAGATATCTTTTTATTTATTTAAAGCCAGACAATATTGCATTAATTTAAGAAACTATATTGTTGGAGCCTTTAAGATCTCATTTTTTTTAATGCCTGAAAAAATATTTGTTTTAACCGCACTTTTGACTGCAGTTAAATCCCTATCTACTAAATTATCAATAGATGCGAGATAACTTTCAGTCACTAATCTTGGGTATAACCCTATTCCAATTATGGGCAAGAGTAAACAAGCAATAATATAAACTTCCCTTGGCTCTGCATCAATTAGTTTTCTTTCTTCGGTTAATTTAGGATTTTCTTTACCAAAGAAAATTTCTCGTAGCATTGAGAGTAGATAAATGGGAGTAAGTATCACTCCTATAGCAGCTAAAGATGCCATAACCACTCTAAACGGGAGTGTATAAACTTCATCAGTCACAAATCCTGTGAATACCATCAATTCGGAAACAAATCCACTCATGCCAGGTAAAGCAAGTGAAGCAAGTGAGCAAGCAGTCCACAAGGCAAACATTATTCTCATTTTTTGTCCTACACCACTCATTTCATCAAGTTTTAGAGTCTTAGTTCTATCATAAGTTGCACCAACAAGAAAGAACAAACTAGCTCCAATTAATCCATGACTAACCATTTGAAGCATAGCTCCGCTTGTCCCGAGGCTACTAAAACTTCCTATTCCAATGAGAACGAAACCCATATGGCTTATAGAACTGTATGCAATTTTTCTTTTGAGATTTCTTTGAGCAAAAGAAGTTAGTGCAGCATAAATTATATTTACTACTCCTAAAACTATTAATAATGGTGCAAATTGAGCATGTGCAACGGGTAATAATTGCGCATTAAATCTCAAAAGAGCATATCCTCCCATCTTTAATAAAATTCCTGCTAGAAGCATATGTACAGGAGCTGTGGCCTCTCCATGAGCATCTGGAAGCCAAGTGTGAAGGGGTACTATAGGAAGTTTTACTCCAAATGCAATTAATAGCCCTACATAACAGAGTATTTGGAATTTTTGACTAAACTCTTGAGCTGCCAAGTGCGAAAACTCAAAGTTAGGAATTTCTGTACCATAGAAACCCATAGCCAATGCAGCTAGAAGGATAAATATAGAACTTCCAGCAGTATAAATAATGAATTTTGTTGCTGCATATTGTCTATTTTTGCCACCCCAAATAGCTAATAATAAATACACAGGGATTAACTCAAGTTCCCAAGTTAGAAAGAATAAAAGCATATCTTGAACGGCAAACACTGCAATTTGCCCACCATCCATAATTAATATTAAAAAGAAAAATAACTTTGGTTTGAACTTTACAGGCCAAGCAGCTAAAACCGCCAAAGCGGTTATAAAACTGGTTAATAAAATTAATGGCATAGAAATACCGTCAGCACCAACAGACCAAGTAAGACCTAAATTAGGTAGCCAACTTATATTTTCTTTAAGTTGAACATTTTCATTATTAATATCGAAGCCATTTATATATGAACCTACAGTAATTAAAAAAGTTATTAATGCAATAGACAAAGCAAACCATCTAACCTCCTTACCATCTCCTTTATCTGGGAAAAAAGGGATGACAAACGCACTGCCAATTGGGAATAAAATTGAAGCAGATAACCAAGGAATACTAGACAGTCCCGCCCCCAGAGTTCCTAACATTTGTGTTGTAAAATTTGTAAAAAAATAAGTACTCAATTTAATAAGAAATTTATCTTAAACAAAGTCTAGAAATTATCTGTATTTTTTCACCCCAATGAACAGTGAAGACACACATTTGTAATTAAGTAACTTGAGGAGATTGAAAGCCGAATATTGCAACTAGTAGAATTACTCCTCCAAAAACAATAAGAGCGTAAAATTGAGCTTTACCAGTTTCAAAATATTTTAAACCTTCTCCACTTCCTAAAGTTACAAGTCCGGTAAGATTAACTACCCCATCAACAACCTTGGAATCTACTTCTAAAACTTCTTTAGCTAACTTTCTACTACCCTTAACAAAAAGTTTTTCATTGATATCATCTAAATACCATTTGTTTGATAAAAATTGATTTATGGTAGGAAACTTTTCTGCAAATAGAATTGAAAGATTAATTTTTTTCCTATAATATGCTTGATAAGCAATAATGATTCCAGCTGATGCAATAAGTACTGACGCTATTGCTAAAGGCAAAAATTCGTTTAATTCGAAGGATTTTGCAGCAATCTCTGCTTCTTCGGGATCTAATAATCTTGCAATTTTACTATCCCATGGAATCCCCATGAAACCTATAATTACAGAGGGGACAGCTAGAAATACCAAGGGAAATGTCATTGACCAAGGAGACTCATGAATAGAGCCATGTTCTTCATGCTCTTCATTATCTTCTTCATCTAGATTTAATTTAGAAGCTATAAGAAGTTGTTTTTGCAATTCTTTATTCTCCCCTCTAAAATTTCCTTCAAATGTCAAGAAATAAAGTCTAAACATATAAAAAGCAGTCATACCAGCAGTTAAAAATCCTATAAACCAAAAAGCTGGAAACGTTATAAATGCATTTCCGAGTATCTCATCCTTACTCCAAAAACCTGCTAATGGGGGTATACCACTAATAGCCACACAACCAATTAAAAATGTTGCTGCGGTATAGGGCATTTTCTTTCTTAAACCGCCCATTAATCTCATGTCTTGAGCCAATACAGGCTGATGACCAACCACTTCTTCCATAGCATGTATTACTGAACCGGATCCCAAAAATAGCATCGCTTTAAAGCAAGCATGAGTGACTAAGTGGAAGATTCCTGCTACAGGAGCTCCACAACCCATCGCGAGCATCATATAACCAAGTTGAGAAACAGTGCTGTAAGCTAATCCCTTTTTTAAATCCATTTGTGTCAAAGCTATAGAAGCTCCTAAAAAACAAGTAATGGTGCCTACTAAAGCAATAATGAACTGAATAGAAGGGAATATAGAATACAATGGTTGAAGCCTTGCTACTAGAAATATTCCTGCAGCAACCATTGTAGCTGCATGGATAAGAGCAGAAATCGGAGTTGGTCCCTCCATAGCATCAGGTAACCAAACGTGAAGAGGAAACTGGGCAGATTTTGCCATTGGGCCTAAAAAAACTAAAAAACAAAGCAATAAAGCAGCCCAAATAGGTATTGAATTATCAGATATTGATTGTGAAATTCCAGAAGCTATTTCATTGAAATCAAAACTATTCGTTGCCCAAAATAAACCTAGAATACCGAGTAATAATCCAAAGTCACCTACCCTATTAACGACAAATGCTTTTTGTGCTGCGTGGGCAGCACCATCCCTGTCGTACCAAAAACCGACCAATAAGTAGGAACACATTCCAACTAATTCCCAAAAAACGTAGATTTCTAATAAATTTGGGCTAACTATTAATCCCATCATTGAACTACTAAATAAGGCTAAATATGTAAAAAATCTGACATAACCCTTATCATGCGCCATATAACCATGAGAGTAAATCATTACGAGCAAAGTTATTGTGGTTACTAGAGCAAGCATTACACTTCCCAAAGGATCAAGAACAAAACCCATTGGAATTGTGAAATCACCAGCGTTGGCCCATACAAATAATTTTTCTACTGGTTGATACCCATTAACTTGTTCAATTAGAGCCTTATAACTAATTACCGCTGATATTCCAACGAAAGAAATCAGACCTACAGAAACAATTTCTCTAGAATTATTTATTTTCTTATTGATACTTATTAGTCCTAAACCAGAAAAAACTGCTCCAATGAGAGGAAAAACAGGAATTAACCAGGCAATTTCTGAAGCTTGAGGCATGTTTGAAAAAACTTATGCTTTAATTTTAAACTGTCAATTGAAAAATTCAGACAAAAATGATGAATTAAATGTTTTAACAGCAATATTTATATACTGATGAGACCACCAAAGTACACCAATTGCAATCAATATACCAAGTTGAGATAACCTAAAAAATTCTTGAATTTTTAATTCTTGCCTTCCTTCAATTATTGCCATGAAGGGGATTATCGAAGTATTTTGTTTAAACTTTTCAAATTCTTCGCCAAATCTATTGCTTAATCTCTTATCCCCATGCCAGATTGCAAAAAGATGATGCAAGATTAGGCCAATAGAAGTTATTAATGTGAATGATGTACCAATCCATAAAGTATGAGCAAAACACCAAATTATCTGACCAAATGCTTGTGGATGTCTAGTAATTCTCATTATCCCAGTTCCATAAATTCGCACTTTAGGTTTTAAAACCGATGGGATTTCTAGCAAATTATAAGTAGCTGGATATAAAAATAAAAAACTTATTGCAGTTAAGAACCAAACTAGAACAAAAACTAAATTATTACCCTGGAAATTCCATAATCTGATTCCGTCATATCTGTGAGCTAGAAAATAACTTATCAAGATAATTGCAGATGGCAAACTAAAAAAAACGAAACATAATCGCCATAATCTTGGCCCCATAATAGATTCTGCTTTAAGTCTTAAAGCAGCTCCACCGCTATGAATTACTGCGAAAATCACAATCAATAACAAGATTATTAGAGAAGTTTTATGAGTCTCCATAAATTTAGATTATTCAAATAAATTTAATCCTTAACAAGAATACTTCTTAGGTATTAGAATTATAAATAATTGTAGGCACAATAAATAGATGCCCGAATTACCATTTACTCTTGATCAATTAAGAATATTAAAAGCCATAGCAGCTCAAGGAAGTTTTAAAAAAGCTGCAGATCTTTTGTACGTAACCCAACCTGCAGTAAGCTTGCAAATACAAAATCTAGAAAAACAGCTTGAAATAACAATTTTCGACAGAGGTGGGAGAAAAGCCCTTTTAACTGAAGCAGGAAGACTTTTACTGGAATATTGCGATCGAATTTTGAATCAATGCGACGAGGCTTGTAAAGCTATCGAAGATTTAAATAGCTTAAAAGGTGGAACCCTTATTATTGGAGCCAGTCAAACAACAGGAACTTATTTAATGCCAAGAATGATAGGGTTATTCAGACAAAAATATCCCGATGTATCTGTTCAACTTCAAGTTCACAGTACTAGAAGAACTGGATGGAGCGTAGCCAATGGACAAATTGACTTAGCCATTATTGGAGGACAATTACCTGGAGATTTAGAAAATTTATTACAGGTTATTCCATATGCAACAGATGAATTAGCACTAGTTTTACCCTCTAAACATCCACTCTCTAACAAAAAAGAACTCTTAAAAGAAGACTTATACAAATTAAATTTCGTAACATTAGACTCTCAATCCACCACTAGAAAAGTTGTTGACAAACTTCTTAAAGATTCTGGACTTGACATTCAAAGACTAAAAATCGAGATGGAACTTAACTCTCTTGAAGCAATAAAGAATGCAGTTCAATCAGGTCTTGGAGCCTCTTTTTTACCAGTCGTTTCTATTGAGAGAGAATTAGCGGCTGGAACAATCCATAAAGCTTATATAGCTGACTTAGAAGTTAAAAGAGAACTGAAATTAATAACTAATCCATCAAGATATACTTCTAGAGCATCAGAGGTTTTCAAGAAAAATATTTTGCCTCAATTTGCTAGCTTTGAAAGCCCTTTAAGGGAACCATAAACCATATCAAAACTGAATTGCCTCTTTATTAATTCCTACTCCTCCATCTTCGGCTTGTCCGTCGCCCTTAATTATAAATTTATTTTCATTTACATCAGTCTGATAAACGCATTTAACTATTGGTTTATCTCTTATAGATCCAATATAAGCAAAAGTATTCATTCTTTGTTTACATTCTCTTACATCTTCGTTACTTATAGCTCCTTGTTTTTGTAAAACCGTCCAATTCTCTCTCCTAATGACACAACCTGGCTGGAGAGCAGGTTGCGTTACAAAACTCGTGGATGGATTTAGAGTTGTATACATTTCAACATCTATCACAAAGGCGCTAGCGCCCCATTGTCTACAAAATTCAGGATCTGGAACAGCCATATCCAATTGTTGTTGACTAGCTATATTCCCCTGTCCACCGTCTGTTGTACTAGTAATGGCACTACCAATACCAACTCCAAGAATTAATACACCTGCAAGAACAGCAATGGTTCCTGTACTGAAATTAATCTTTTGTTCAGAGGAAGAAGCAGGCAATCTACTATTTCTTTGACCATAAGGGTCAACATCTCTTGAATTTGAAGAGTAAAAATTTCTATTAGAGCCTCTCCTCGGCCTTCTATTTGAGGGTGGTCTATTCACAGCACTTCATTAGTCTTTGGTAAACCCATTGAATAGTTCATCACTCTACAATCAGGATTGTAACTTAATTGGCCATTTTGAAGTAAAAATTTAATTTGTCCTTCAATTTCTGATCCAATTTTCCGGAGCTCATAATCATCTAAATCCTTTCCTGCTCTTTCTTTAATTAATTCATTAAATTTCTCATTAATTTTGTCTAGAGATTCTTGATTCCAAATAAACTCATTATCAGGATCTAAATCAAGAGTTAGTTTATTGGGGTGAAACTGTAATTCTTTATCAACTACTTCAGCAGTAAAAATTCTTACATGTCGAGTGGTTGATTTTAAAAGCATTTTTTCCATAATTTTGCGAAATAATCAACGAAAAAAACTATAATGTTCTAACTTTAATGTAGCTTATTATTAAGTGTTAAATTATTTCTTTATTTAATAATGCGTGTTGCAATTGCTGGTGCAGGTTTAGCGGGTTTATCTTGTGCTAAATATTTAGTTGATAATGGTCACATTCCAATCGTTCTCGAAGCTAGAGATGTTCTTGGAGGAAAAGTTGCTGCTTGGAAAGATGATGATGGTGACTGGTATGAAACTGGTTTACATATATTTTTTGGAGCATACCCAAATATGTTGCAACTTTTCAAAGAACTTGATATTGAAGACAGACTCCAATGGAAAAGCCATTCAATGATTTTTAATCAGCCCTCAGAGCCAGGAACTTATAGTAGATTTGACTTCCCCGATATACCAGCACCCGTTAACGGTGTTTCAGCCATTTTAAGCAATAATGATATGCTCTCATGGAATGAAAAGATTCTCTTTGGATTAGGTTTGGTTCCAGCTATGTTAAGAGGACAAAAATACTTAGACAAATGTGACACCAAATCATGGACAGATTGGCTCAAAGAACACAATATTCCAGAAAGAGTTAATGATGAAGTATTTATAGCTATGAGCAAAGCCTTGAATTTCATTGGACCGGATGAAATATCATCTACAGTTTTACTAACAGCACTAAACAGATTTTTACAAGAAAAAAATGGTTCTAAAATGGCATTCCTCGATGGAGCTCCTCCAGAAAGACTTTGCCAACCAATGGTTGAATACATAACTGCTCGAGGTGGAGAAGTACACATGAATAGTCCACTAAGAGAAATTAATTTAAATGAAGACAGTACCGTAAGAAGTTTTACCATCGCTTCTTTAAATGAAGAAAAAAAGAGAGAGCTAACTGCCGACGCTTACGTCAGTGCGATGCCTGTAGATCTTTTTAAATTAATGATTCCTAAACAATGGAAAGGTTTAGATGCTTTTTCCAAATTAGATGGTTTAAATGGTGTACCAGTAATTAATATTCATTTATGGTTTGACAAGAAATTAACAGATATTGACCACTTGTTATTCAGCAGATCCCCACTCTTGAGTGTTTACGCAGATATGAGTATCACATGCAAAGAATATGAGGATCCAAATAGATCAATGCTTGAGTTGGTTTTCGCACCAGCAAAAGATTGGATTAATAGAAGTGATCAAGACATCGTAGATGCAACTATGAAAGAATTAGAAAAATTATTCCCAACACATTTCATGGGTGAAAATAAGACAAAGTTAAGAAAACATAAAGTGGTTAAAACTCCAAGATCTGTTTATAAGGCAGTCCCAGGATGCCAAGAATTCAGACCTAGCCAAAAATCTCCCATAAAAAACTTTTTCTTAGCTGGTGACTATACAATGCAAAAATATTTAGCATCTATGGAAGGAGCTGTTTTAAGTGGTAAATTATGCGCGGAGTCCATTAATAAAGAGTTTTCCAAAACTCCCCAAAATGTCTCTTAAATAACATTTTAAAATTCCCTGATTCAGCTAAAACTTTTTGAAAAATTCAATTTCTCAACTAGATCAAGCATATGAAATATGCCGAAAAGAAACTCAAGAATGGGCTAAAACCTTTTACTTGGGAACACTGCTCCTACCACTAGAAAAGAGAAAAGCTATTTGGGCTATTTATGTATGGTGTAGAAGAACAGATGAAATAATGGATAGTTTAGAAGCTTCAACGAAATCGCAAGTTGAGCTTTCAGACAACTTGGATGCATGGGAAGAAAATACAAAAAATGTTTTTAAAGGAAATATTAAATCTGAATTAGACTCAGTTTTATTAGATACTATTGAAAAATATCCACAAAGTATTCAACCCTATCTAGATATGATAGACGGTCAAAGAATGGATCTTAATAAATTTAGATACAAAGACTTTGATGAATTAAAACTCTATTGTTATCGAGTAGCAGGAACTGTAGGTTTAATGACTCAGAATGTCATGGGGATTGATAGCGCCTATACATCAGCACCATGGAGTGATAAACCTGACCCTTCTGATGCAGCTATAGCTCTAGGGATTGCAAATCAATTGACGAATATATTAAGGGATGTCGGAGAAGACAGACAAAGAGGAAGGATTTATCTCCCACAAGATGATATAAAAAAATTTAATTATTCTGAAGAAGAATTATTAAAAGGCATTATTAATAAGCAGTGGAAGTCACTGATGAACTTTCAATTAAAAAGGGCTCGCGATTGGTTTCAAAAGTCTGAAGATGGGATTAAGTGGTTATCTTCTGACGCAAGATGGCCAGTCTGGACATCTTTACGCCTCTATAGAGGAATATTAGATTCTATTGAAAGGTTAGATTACGATGTATTTAATAAAAGAGCTTTTGTAAAAAATTCAGTTAAAGCTTTTGAGATACCAATATCTTTCTTAATTTCTCGAATTAAATAACTAAGCAGGTGTCTTTTGGTTGGCCAACAAATCTTTTAATTTGGATAATTCTCCAGCCCATCTTGGATCTGGGGCTTCAAGATTAGGTGCGTCACTATGAACAATTTTCTTGAAATCTTTCCTCTTCTTATTTTTATTTAAATTTCCGCTGTTTCTTTTACCTGAAGCAGAGTCTTTCTTTTCTGATAATTCTACTCTTAATTTAGAACCATTAAATTCAAAACCATTTAATTTTTGAATTAATAGATTAGCATTCTCTTCATTGTTTGTTGTCGCGAAACCAAACCCTCTGCATTCCTTAGTTTCCTTATCTAAAACTGCTTTAAACCTAATCGAATCAGAAACTGATTTTAAAAGGGTATCAAATTCTTTTGGATTAAATCCTTGTGGTAGGTTACCAATGTAAATGCGAATACTCATAAATTTTTAAAAATGTTTGAAGTCTGAACTTTTAAACAAAACTAAGCTATGTGTATTTAATCACATTTTGGCGCATTTTGTTCAATCCATTGCTTTGCTTTATAAATTGCTTCATCAAAATTATTCAATCTTTTATATGCAAGCTCCTTTGAAAGATACTGTAAAAGTTCTCCTAAGATAGGCCCATCCTCTATTTTCAGATATTTTTTTATTAAATCTCCATTAAGTAAATTTGAGGGATGAAATAATTTGTCTTCCTTGTCACGCCATCTGGTTAACCAATTGAAACGTAAATTTTGAGGTAAATAAAAAATAAAAGATGGAAGAAACATCTCTAATTCTTGATGTAATTTAAATCTATCTAATTCATTTAACTGAGAGATATTTTTGTTCTTTAAAAAAAAGTGCCATTTTCGCAACAAATTAATTTTTACAATTTCAGCTTTACTAAACTTAAATTCTTTTAGAGATACAACATCTAAAATTTGGGTAATAAAAAAAAATGGTAAAAATTCCTCTTTTTCATTTTGGTTAAGTTCTGTATAATTAATTTTCTCTAAATCCAAAAAAAAAGAATCTTTATATAAATTGTCAGAACCAAATAAATTTAAATTTTTTATCAACATAACGGCATTAAGGGCATTGGCCCCATTTACTATTTTCTGTATTTCATAATTAATCCTCTCTTTAGCAACAAAATATAATTTTCTTTTATTTTTTTTGATAAAAGTAATTAACTTTAAATCAATTTTAAAATTCAATTCTGAAACAAATCGAAAACATCTTAATATTCTTAAAGGATCATTCAGCAAATTTATTTCCGAATGCGTTCTAAGCAAAGCAAGTTCTAAATCTTTAAGGCCATTTAGTGGATCAAATAAACACTTCTTATCAAATAAAAAAGCAATTGAATTAATCGAAAAGTCTCTAGCTCTCAAATCCCCTTCAATGGTAGATGAAACCTGATTAGCAATATCAATCGAAATATCATTAAGAATAATTCTTACCACTTCTCTTTTCTGATCTAAAATTATAAATTTAGATTTAATATTATCTGAAATCTTTTTTCCAACTTCAATAGCATGTAAGGGTACGACAATATCAATATCCACCTCTTCAGTAACTCTTCCCAAAATAATATCTCTTATATAACCACCAACTAAATATGATCCTTTAGGTAAGAAAGATAAGATGGAATTCCATTGACTAAATTTTATACTTTTTTCTAATTCTTTAATTATTAGTGTATGATTTGTATACATATCTTTTATTTTTAAAGTTATTTATTAATTATGTGCATTTGCATTAACTGTAAATGGGTTGATAGTTGTATTACATATCATGATGTTGAGAATAATCATGGAGCAAATCACATCTGCGATGTACCAAATTTTAAAGCACTTAAACCATACATACATGTATCCATAGTAAAAGATAATAACGGTGATTACAAAACAGATTGGGATGTTCAATCTTGCGGAAGTTTTATAGAAGAATATGGAAAGTGGGCTCAATTCAACCCTGGTTTAGAATTGCCTATTTAACAGGTAATAGATGACACATAGTTTCCAATCTAGGCAAAAGCAAAACTATCATACATTAGTTATACATTGTACAGACAATTCTTTTTGCTTCGGATGTAGAAAAAATAACGATGTTGTATCTGATGAATTGTTTATAAAGGAATTTGATAAAGACTTATGCAACAACTTGATTGTTGATTTTAACAAATTCATTTCTAAAGAAAATTTAAAAAAAGTAAATAAGATCTCTGTAAGTATAGGGCCAGCAAATTTCAACGCCTCAAGACTTATTGTAGTTTTAGCGAGAACTATCTCACAACAAATAAATTGTCCTTTAGACAGTTTTAGTTCATTTGAAATAATGGCTAAAAGAATTGCATTAAAGAACAATATTTTTATAAACAAAAAATCATTCTGGATTTACAAAAAATTGAAACGCAGGGGATTTATTGCAGGTAAGTATGAGATTTATAATGGAGCACAAAATAATGAAGATTTATCCATTCGTGAAATACTTTCACCAAAAGTTATTAAAGAATTAGAAAGTGAAGAACTTTTTTTTAAAGCTAATTATGAGGATGAAGAAGATTTAAAAGAATTTTTAAATTTATCAAATAAAAATTTATTAAATTCAAATGAATGGCAAAAAGTTTTACCACTTTACCCTATTTCTCCTATTAATTGACCATTCATCCAATTAAATTATTAATATTATTTTGAAGGTAAATGGTTAGAGAATGCAGGTCCTTTCTAGATGCACTTCGTGGAGGTGGAACAGGTTTTCCTACTTTAATAACTATTTTTGAAAAAATTGGAATGCAGTATTTAAATCTTATAAGTCTATGTGAATTAACTAATGCAACAGGTAATAAAATTTTTTGATTTTTAAAGGCTAATAATGCAGCCCCTTGTTTTGGCTTGTTTACGCGCCCATTTTTTTGACGGGTACCATCAATAAAAATTCCGATACAATTATTATTTGATAATTTATTACATGCTGTTTTTATAGTATTTTTATCAGCAATTCCCCTTTTCACAGGATACGCTCCACAAGCCTTGATAACAAAGCCAAGGAAAGGTATTTTAAAAAGCTCTGCTTTGGCCATAAAAGATATATTACGTCCTAGCGCATGACCTAACAAAGGAGGATCAAATAAAGAACCATGATTAGAAACCATTATAAAAGAATCCTTTTGCGGAATATTTTCACTACCTATTAAATGACCTTTAAAAACAAATTTATAAATAGGAAATACAAAAAGTTTGCTTACTAATTGATATATTAATTGTTGAAAAATATTATTTTTCATACGAATTAATAAGTAATTTGATCAGAAGAAGAAACTTGAGAAATTTTTACATCCTTAAGATGTCTTTTCCCTAATCCGCTAAGTACGTTAGATGGGCCAATTTCAACAATATGCAGATCACTATTTTTTGCCATTAAATCCATAGTTTCTCGCCACCTCACTCCATTGCACATTTGATTTTCTAATCTAATTTTAAGCTCGTTTGGATCGCTACAAAGTGAAGGTTCATAATTACTTATGACTGGAAATGAGGGATTTCTAAACTTTATCTCTTTTAGGTACTCTAAAAATTTTGCTGAAGGTTCATTCATAAATGGAGAATGAAATGCACCTGAAACATTTAACTTTAGGAATCTTTTGCAAGAAATTTCTCTCGAAAAAATATCTAATGCTTCGTTAGAACCTGATAAGACAACTTGGGAGGAGCTATTATCATTAGCTATTACGATATCATCAATTTTTTTTACTAATGAATCAAGTTGATTTCTATCAAAACCAATTACTGCAGCCATAGATCCTTTCCCAGCGTTTAGCATTAATTGTGATCTTACTTTTATTAGTGATACGCATTCCTCGAATGAAAAAACATCCGCGCAATATAGTGCAGTGATTTCTCCAAGACTATGACCTGCAACATAAGTTGGTTTAAAACCTTTAGCCTTTAAGGCATCTAATAAAATCGATTCAACTAAGAAAAGACAAATTTGTGTATTACTTGTATCGTTCAAATCGCTAAGAGAATTTTTTGGTTCAGAATTTAACTCACAAATTTCAAATAAATTTCTTTCAAATACCTCAGATGCAAAACTAAACCTCTCTTTTGTGTTGGGCAAATTTTCAATTTGTTTTGCCATTCCAATCTTTTGCGAACCCTGTCCAGGGAATACCCATGCAATTGTCATAATGTTCCTATGTTGTTTTAACCCCATTTGATTAGGGCTGCACCCCAACTTAGCCCAGCACCAAAACCACTTGTTGCAATAATATCATTTTGTTTAATTCTATTATTTCTAATAGCCTCATCCATCATTAACGGAATTGTTGCAGCTGAAGTATTACCATATTTTGCTAAATTGCTAAGAATTTTTTCGCCAGGGATTTTTAACCTTTCACCTACAGAATCCAATATTCTTTGATTAGCTTGATGCAATACTAACCAATCAACTTCATCAGAACTAAAATTCGTTTTTTTAAGTAACTTATCAATAATCAAAGGAACTTCTCTAACTGCAAATTTATAAACTTCCTGACCATTCATCTGAATTGGAGAAAAGCCTCCACTCAAAAATTCAATGTTATCAATTATTGAATCTTGATTCTTTTTTGAAGGAAGATTAAGAAAAGAACCTCTTTCACCATCGGTTCTCATATCAAAACCAAGAAAATTATCAAATTCATTTGTAGCTTCAATTGCCAATGCGCCAGCACCATCTCCAAAGAGAATACAACTTCTTCTATCATTCCAATCAACAAAGCTTGACAATTGATCGGCACCTATAACAATAGCCCTTTTAAAACTGCCCCCTCTTAAAAATTGTGAGGCAGTTATTAAGGCGAATAAAAAACCACTACAGGCAGCAGTTAAATCGAAAGCTACAGCATTATAAGCCCCTAATTTAGCTTGAATAGAGGGCGCCGAACCAAATAAATCATGTGGAGTAGAAGTAGCTAAAACAATCAAATCAATTGTTTTGATATCCCAGTTTGCCATTTGAATCGCAGTTAGTGCCGCCTCATAACCCATCTCTGTGACATTGTCTTCTAGGCTTGATATTCTTCTCTCAGAAATTCCTGT
This sequence comes from uncultured Prochlorococcus sp., assembly GCA_902622705.1. Lineage (GTDB taxonomy): Bacteria > Cyanobacteriota > Cyanobacteriia > PCC-6307 > Cyanobiaceae > Prochlorococcus_A. The sequence continues at coordinate 17,492 of CACNQT010000020.1, forward strand.
TCTAGATTTAATCCATTCATCGCTTGTATCAACCTTTTTACTAATTTTTTGATTAGTTAGTATTTGATCGGGTACATAACTACCACTTCCTTTAAATGAGACTCCAATCTGGTTAAATTTTATTCCTTCCAAAAGAGTTTTTAAGTTACTTATATAAGTCAAACATAAATTTGACGCAATATGTTTTATGAATTTAAAACTTGAAGCTTTTGAAGTTGATTTAAATTTTCCATCACGTCATGATTTACTGCCGAGTGGGCCAAGCGAAGAGCACTAACAACTGACAAGGACTTGCTACTACCGTGACCGATCACACAGATCCCATTAACACCTAGTAGTAATGCACCTCCATGTTCAGCATGATCTAACCTTTTTTTAATTCTAATTAAATTACTTTTTAAAAAAGCTGAACCAACTTTCCCACGCCTCCCTCTGGGAAGCTCAGATCTCAAAATATCTAATAAAACTCCTCCAACTGACTCAAGAAATTTTAATAATATATTGCCAGTAAATCCGTCACATACAACCACATCAAAACTACCTGACAATACATCTCTACCTTCACAATTACCTCCGAAATCAAAACTTTTTTCATTAGATAGTAGTTCAAAGGTTTTAAGAGATAAATCATTACCTTTACATTCTTCTTCTCCAATATTTAAAAGGCCAATTCTTGGTTTCTTTACTTGCAAGACATCTTTTGCATAAATATTGCCTAGAAGAGCAAACTGATGAAGATAGGTAGGTTTACAATCTGTATTTGCACCAACATCTAAAACTAATACGGGACGAGTTTGATCCCTTGTCGGAAATAATGCACCTATAGCGGGTCTATCAATCCCTTTCAATCTCCCAATTCTAAATATGGCGGAAGCCATCATTGCTCCCGAATTGCCAGCAGAGTAGACAGCTTGCGCTTTATTATTTCTTACTAAATCCATTGCAACATTTATACTTGCATTTTTCCTTTTTCTTACTGCAGTAGCTTCTTCATTCATACCTATAGGATCTCCACTATCAATTAATTCAAGACGATTATTTTCAATTTCTTTTTTAAGTAATTCAATTAAACCGATCTTTTCTGCTGCATTTTTAACTTTTTCAATTTTGCCTACAAACTTTATATTTATCGGAAATCTGCTTATCGCTTCAAGGCATCCCTCTAGTATTGGGCCAGGAGCATAATCTCCACCCATACCATCAACTGCAATCCAAATTCTTTTATTTTGCGATTCCTCTGGTTTATCTAAAAAATTATCATTGTTTTGTAACCTTTTTAAAGGGTCAAAAACTAATGGCTGCAATGTATTTTTAGCTATTGAACTAGCATTTGAAACTACACTACTAGCAGTATGTACAACAGATTCAGCGCTTGAAACTACATTACCTGCAACATTACTCGCAACATTGCTCGCCGTGCTTACGACAGATCCTGCACCTGAAACTACATTACCCGCGACATTACTAGCAGTTACTGCTGAACTTGCAGCAGTATCTACTATTGAAGTTACAGCCGAGTTTCTTTTATACCAAATAACTAATCTTCTAATGGCTCTGGGCTTATTGATTTTATGTAAAGTATCTTTCCCCATTTATTTACCATCAAAAGGAGCAATATCAACAATCCTTTGAAAAAGATATCCAGTACCCCTTGCTGTTAATATCAATTCAGGATTTGCTGGATCAGCCTCCAGTTTTGATCTTAATCTTGATATGTGAACATCGACTACTCTTGTATCTACATGCCTCTCGGGTGTATATCCCCAAACCTCTTTTAAAATCTCCCCTCTACTAAATGGCTCACCTGACCTGCTTACCAAAAGCTCTAATAGACTAAATTCCATACCAGTTAATCTAATTCTTTCATCACTTTTAAAAACTTGTCTTCGATTTGTATCAATTTTTATATCAGTAACCAAAATTAATCCTGAATTAGGCATTCCAGGAATTTGTTCTTTGTCAATTCTTCTAAGAACACACCTAATTCTGGCTTCTAATTCCTTGGGACTAAATGGTTTGACAACATAATCATCAGCCCCTAATTCTAAACCCGTTATCCTATCTGCAACATCCCCTAATGCAGTAAGCATAACAATTGGAACATCAGAATCTTTCCTTAATTCTTGACAAACACCATAGCCATCTAACTTTGGCATCATGACGTCAAGTACGACTAAGTCAGGCTCATAATCTTTAAATAACTTTAGTGCCTCTTTACCATCACTTGCGGTTACAACTTTGTAACCAATCATAGATAGACGCGTCTCAAGAATTCTTCTAATACTTGCCTCGTCATCTGCGACAAGAATTGTTTCTTTAATTTGACTAGATAGAGCCATTTGTTTCTATTAGCTAATCAGTAAGAGAATTAATTATTAACCTAATCTAACTTGTAGAGGGGCAATATCCCAAACATTCTAGTTCTATAAAATTTATTCAAAAACTAAATGTCCAGCAAATTGTCTACTTTTATATGTCAAAATTGCGGAACTGAAACTTCTCAATACTTTGGAAAATGCCTTAACTGCAACTCATGGAATTCCATTGTTGAAGAAATTAAAAGCAAAAGATCTAAAAATCAAGATAAAAAAAGTAGCACAAAAGCTATACCATTTAATGAAATTTCATCTAAAAAAATATTAAGATTTACAAGTGGTTTTAAGGAATTTGATCGAGTTCTTGGAGGAGGGATAGTCCCTGGATCTATTGTTTTACTTGGAGGAGAGCCTGGTATAGGTAAAAGCACCTTAGTTCTTCAATCAGCAGGAAAAATATCACTCAAGGAAAAAGTGTTATACGTAACTGCAGAGGAATCTTTAGAGCAAGTAAAAATTAGATGGGTAAGATTAAATCAAAAAAGTATTGATTTAAAAATTTTTGCAGAAACCAACTTATCCCTAATTATTCAAGAGATCAAACGTATAAATCCAAGTTTTGCAATTATTGATAGTATTCAAGCTATCCATAATCATGAGATGGAAAGTTCGCCAGGATCTGTTTCTCAAGTCAGAGCATGTTCATCTGAATTACAAAATCTCGCCAAAGACAATAATATTGCACTTCTAATAATTGGACATGTTACCAAAGATGGTGCTTTAGCTGGTCCTAAAACTCTAGAACATTTAGTTGATACAGTAATAAACTTTGAAGGAGATAATATTTCCTCACATAGATTACTAAGAAGTATAAAAAATCGATTTGGATCGACCTTTGAACTTGGTATTTTTG
>CACNQT010000021.1 GCA_902622705.1 uncultured Prochlorococcus sp.
GAAATTGAGTCTTTCCATGATTTAAAAGACTCATCTTCCCTAGGTTGTTTTTTGAGATTGACTGGAGGGCTAGAATAAATTGATCCTGTTGAAATTGTTCTAAAACTAGATTGACTTGATTTAATTTGTTTACCAACTGCAATTATTTTTTGTTTATTATCCAAATAAAAAATATTACTATGTTTTCCCATTAATTCAAAAATTAAATACTTATTAATTTTATCTCCAGGTTTTTTTGCAAAACTAAATTTTATAACTCTCTCGAAATCATCTTGATCAATCGAAATTAGAGCCATATACTTTAATCCATATCTTATTTGTTTAGAAAGTGTGCTTTCTCTCCCAATCTTTTCTGGCTTATTTATCTTTAGTATTCTAGGAGAGTCTCCATTCCATGAGACTTCTAACCATGTTTGAGAATCAACTCCTCTGAAGCATAATTGAATTGTATTAGGCTCTGGTTGTTGGGCAGTTTCAAACTTTGTAGGTAGGATGTTGCTTATCAAATAATGCAAGACAGATCTGATAGATGTAATATCCATTATCTGTGGAACACCTTTTTGCATTATTCATTTTTAATTCACAAGATGTTTATTTTACTGTAAAAAATTTAATATGAAAAATCAAAAAAAACTTATTATCCTTACTGGACCCAGCGGGGTGGGTAAAGGAACAGTTATTAAAGAAATATTAGGTAAAGAAAAAAAATTTTGGCTTTCAATATCTGCAACTACTAGAGAACCTAGGGAGGGGGAGAAGGATGGAGAAAATTACTACTTTTTAAATCAAGATAAGTTTAAAGAAATGATTGAACAAAACCTATTTCTTGAATGGGCTCAATTTGCTGGAAATTACTATGGCACTCCCTTATCTTCTGTAAATGAGAAAATTCAAAATGGATTTACCGTGCTACTTGAAATTGAAGTAGAGGGTGCAAGGCAAATAAAGAATAAGTTTCCTCATTCACTCTCAATATTTTTACTTCCTCCCGATAAAGAAGAGTTAGAGAGAAGGATAAGAAATAGAGGTACAGAAAAAGAAGAGGCAATTAAAAAAAGACTCTCAAGGGCTAATTATGAGATTTCAGTATCAAATGAATTTGATTTTGCATTAACAAATCACAATGTTGATGAAACAGCAAAAAAAATAATCAAGTTAATAAAAACTTGATTATTTTCTCTTTATCAGCTCATTGGATGGAATAATAAATCTGGGAAAAACCTATTAAATTCAATAATTATTCCAGCTGTAAGGCTTAGCCAAATCGCTGCTACAACTGGGGCAGATCTGACAAATTTTGTGTTTAGAATTTTGAACATTTGTTTTATGAAAGTTTTTAAAGATGTTTAGCGAGGACCATTAAGTGTAATGTTGTTATCTTTCTCTCTTAAATCTCCATTTCTGCCTTGTTTATTAGCAAGTAGAGGCCATTGGGCTCCTTTTACAAGACATTTTCTGGCTAAGTCTAGGTCAATAATGATCTCAAGATCTGCTGGATTCTTAGTCTTTTTTGATTCAATCAGATACTCTCTTCCTGACCAACCTATAATTCCAGCAATGTAAATGAACAATACTCCGGGAATAAGTAAATCTCCTTCATGACCTCTATTTAAAAGGGCTCCCCATGGTTCAAGAGGAGGTCCAATTATTAAATGTGGAAGACCATCATCTCCGCATGATGCTTTCCCATATCTTTCAAATCTTGCGATGTCTTTTTGAGTAGTTGCAGAATTTGCTCTCTCAATAAATTTAGGGTTTTCAGAGCATTTAGTGAGAGCTGAGGCTGTATATTCTGTGCTTGCTCTATCTGCGTTTAAGGCAGGCCCATTTGCAGCTAGCGCTATTGGAGTAATTCCGAGGAACAGAAAAACTGAGGTTATGATTGAAAAAAAGAATTTCATAAGTTGCAATCTTTAATTCCTTATAATGTGTTAAGTAAGAAATTAATATTAAAATAGAACAAGTTGAATCAAATATGCATAAAGTTTTAGCTATTGAAACAAGTTGTGATGAGACATCTGTCTCAATAGTTTCTAATATTGGCGATACTTTCAGAATACATTCAAATATAATTGCCTCTCAAATTGAAGATCATTCCAAATGGGGAGGAGTTGTGCCTGAACTTGCAGCTAGAAAGCATTTAGAGTTATTACCTTTTGTTTTAGATAAGGCTTTAGAAGAATCAAAAATCAAAATTGAGGAAGTCGATTATATTGCATCAACCGTAGCTCCTGGATTAGTTGGTTGTTTACGAGTTGGTTCTATAACTGCAAGATCACTTTGCATTTTACATTCAAAACCATTTTTAGGAATTCATCATTTGGAGGGGCATTTATCTTCAATTCTATTTTCAGAAAACTATCCAAAGAAATCTTTTCTAACATTACTTGTTAGCGGCGGACATACTGAATTGATAAAAGTTGATAATAGAAGGGGAATGAGAAGACTTGGGAAAAGTTTTGATGATGCTGCTGGAGAAGCCTTTGATAAAGTTGGGAGATTATTAGGCCTTAGTTATCCAGGAGGACCGGCAATTGAAAAGATTGCTAAAAATGGGGACCCAATGAAATTTGATTTCCCAAAATGTAGGATTTCTGATAAAAAAGGTGGATTTCTTAAATATGATTTCTCTTTTAGTGGTCTAAAAACTGCCGTATTAAGATGTGTTGAGAGAATAAATTTGGATGGGAAGACCGTTCCAATTCCTGATATTGCTGCAAGTTTTGAGAGAGTAGTTGCAGAGGTCTTGGTAGAGAGAACAATAAAATGCGCAGAAGATCATAGCTTGGATAATATTGTTGTGGTTGGGGGAGTGGCTGCTAATAATACATTAAGAAAAATGATGATTGGTGAAGCTAATAAAAAATCTATTAAAGTTCATTTAGCTCCCCTCAATCTTTGTACAGATAATGCGGCAATGATTGGAGCTGCAGCCTTGTTCAGGACCAAATTTAAGGATCATTTAAGTTCCCTTAAATTAGGTGTGGCAGGAAGACTATCAATTGAACAAGCAAATACTCTTTATAAAGAAAACCCTCCTTTCTAACTTCAATGAACAAACAACCTAAAATCGAGATTAAAGAGACAAAAAACTTCGTTGATAAAAAGGAACTGAATTTGTGGAAAAGAGGTTTTACCCCTCAAGCTGAAATATGGAATGGAAGGATGGCAACTGTTGGTATAGGAATTATTTTTATAATTATTGCTTTAATAAGCCAGTTTTCTTAATATGAATAATATTCATTTTCTTAAAATTAATTTTGGAAGATTTATTAAATTTTACTCTTGTTAAGCTTACTTAATTAAATTAAAAAGTATTGTATTTAATGGACTTGCGATAATATTATTGATTTAATCAAAATAACTAATATTTTTATTATTTATAAGTTTACATGACGCCTGAAAGGCTTGGATTACTTTGGGGGATAACAGTATTTGCAGGTGCTTGCGCTCGATTATTTTCTTCTTTTACTGGATTCCCAAGTGTTGTTATTTTATTGCTTTCTGGATTATTCATCGGAAGATCAGGATTAGGACTGGTTGAGCCTTTAGATCTCGGGCAAGGGCTTGAAACTATCGTGGGGCTTTTAGTCTGTTTGGTTCTATTTGAAGGGGGATTAAATTTAAAACTGCCTGAGGGGAATATAAGAAATACTGTTTTGAAAATTTCATTGGTAAGACTTTTTATTTCATTATCAGCTGGAATTTTTATTGCTCATTGGCTGGCTGGCCTCTCATGGCAAGTCGCAGGAATATATAGTGCCATAGTTCTAGCTACTGGTCCGACAGTTGTCTCTCCATTGGTGGAACAAATAAAATTAGCTTCCCCACTTTCGGAAGTTTTAAAAGCTGAGGGGTTGTTGCTTGAACCAATTGGTGCAGTACTAGCATTACTGCTTTTAGAACTGACTTTAGGAGACCTTCATGGGATTAACGATGTATTTATAGCATTAATGCAAAGATTAGGGGGAGGAGTCTTAATCGGATTAGGTGCAGGATGGTTATTATCAGAAATTTTAAAAAAAATAAAAAATGAAGCCTCATTTGGTATAGAGCTTCAAGTTACTCTTGGATTTATTTTCCTTGTTTATGGAATTTGCGAATATTTTTTACCAGAATCAGGCTTGCCGGCTTCTGTCGCGGCAGGTTTTATTGTAGGCAAAAGAGAAATTATAGATAAGGAGAGATTGGATAATCTAATAGGTGAACTAGCTCAACTAGCAATAACAGTTCTCTTCCCTCTTCTGGCCGCAGACGTTTCTTGGGGTGAATTAAGTCCGCTTGGCTGGGGAGGGGTTGTTTGCGTTTTTATATTAATGGTGATTGTTCGCCCTATTTCTATCTGGATAGCAACAATGGGGAGAGAGTTAAACTTAAAAGAAAAAATATTTTTAGCCTGGTTAGCCCCAAGAGGCATTGTTACTGCAGCAGTAGCTTCTCTTTTTTCTATAAGATTAGAGCAGGCTGGAATCCTTGGGTCTGGCCGTCTCCAAGGTTTAGTTTTTCTTACTATATTGATGACTGTAGGAATACAAGGGCTTTCAGCTAAACCTTTGGCAAATAGACTTGAGTTAGGCCATAAAAATAATTTAGATTGATTTAAGGCATCTTTCAATTCGAGTTCTATCTGTTTTAATCTCTGCGAAAAGCTCCCAACTTTGAATTAAATCTGGCCCACTGAGAGATCCAAAAAAAGCTACTCTTAATGATTTCATTAATATCCCTTTTTTAACATTATGCATTTTTGAGATTTCGCTTATTATTTCTTTGGCTCTTTCTTTATTTAGTTTAATAGTATTCTGCTCAATTAGATGATTTAAGATTAGTTTTAGAGATGCTTTGGTTTCCTTCTTTTCTAAAAAATCTTGACCTTCTTTTTGAATTTTAGGTATTAAGAAAAAGGGTTTTGATTGATCAATTGAATCTTTTAAAAGAGTCATAGAGTCTCTAAGCAAAATTGCTAGTTTATAAGCCCATTCTTTAGATGGCGGTACCCAACCATTATCATCCCAGTATTTTCTCATGATCTCACTTAACTTTATCGATCCCATATTTTTTATATATTGAGAATTAATCCAGTTAAGTTTTTCCCAACTGAATTTAGCTCCAGCTTTATTTATGTCTGATAATTCAAAAATTTCAGATATCTCTTCAAGAGAAAGTATTTCTTTGTCAGCAGATTTTGGAGCCCAACCTAAAAAGGCCATATAGTTCGCTAACGCCTCAGGTAAATATCCCATATCTCTAAATTCGTCGATAGAAGTAACGCAATCTCTCTTGGATAATTTTTTCCCTTTGCTATTAAGTATTAGAGGTGTATGTGAAAAAGTTGGTAGTTTGAAATCTAACGCATCATAAATCAATATTTGTTTTGCAGTATTAGAGATATGGTCTTCACCCCTTACTACATGAGTTATATTCATGAAATTATCATCAACTACAACAGCAAGATTATATAGAGGATCTCCAATCTCATATCCCGTAGCCCTTCTGGATAAAACTAAATCACCACCTAAGTCCTTCCCTTGCCAATTAATTTCACCTCTTATCTGATCTACCCATTTGATTTGTATTTTTTCGTCAATCTTAAACCTTATTACAGAAGACCTTCCTTGTGATATGAACTTTTCTATTTCTTCTTTAGAAAGATTTCTATGTCTATTATCATGCTTGGGAGGTAATCCTTTCTTTTTTTGTTCCTCTCTTAATTCATAAATCTCATCTTCTGTAGTGAAACATCTATATGCAGCTCCATTCTCCAATAGTTTTCCGATGTATTTTTTGTGAATCGAAATTCGGTCACTTTGCCTTACAGGTTCTTCATCCCATTTAAGTCCAAGCCAATTTAAGCCTTCTAAAATATTTTTTGTGTATTCAGATTTAGATCGAAGAAAATCTGTATCTTCAATTCTAATAAGAAATTTCCCACCTATTTTTTGCGCATATAACCAGTTGAATAATGCAGTTCGTGCTGTACCAATATGAAATAAACCTGTTGGACTTGGAGCTAATCTTAATCGTTTTTCCAAATTTTTTTTAGAAAAAACGGGACCGACGGGATTCGAACCCGCAACTTCCGCCGTGACAGGGCGGTGCTCTAACCAGTTGAACTACGGTCCCAGAGTTTTAGTTCTAAAGTTTTTTAGAACGCTATTCTTAAAATTATCAGATCATAGTATTTAATTAATGTTGTTGTAATAAAAAAAATTTATTAATTTAAGGATTTGAAGAAAAAGTAAGTTTTAGAGCTTCCAAAGATAGAGAAGTATTTATTTTTGAGGTCTAAAACCAGCAGGTTCTATCAACCTGACTTGGTTGCCTCTGGCTGTAAATTCTCTACCTTGGTCACTTTGCACTACAACTCTTCCACCAGATTTAACTCTGATGACTCTGGCACGAACCCATCCTAAAGCTGCTGATTCGAGGACTTTAACTACGTCCCCAGGTTGAAGATCTAACTCCATTTTTTGAAAAAATGATTTATTTGATGTTGATCAAACGCGCCGTGGAGGACTTGAACCCCCGACATCAGGTTTTGGAGACCTGCGTTCTACCAACTGAACTAACGGCGCATTTGGATAATTATAAGCGCCTTTGTGACCAATAACGTTGTAAGTTTACAACTTTAACGATCAAAGCGTTGTTTTACGCGAGTAGCTTTTCCTACCCTATCCCTTAGATAGAATAATTTAGCTCTCCTTACTTTACCTCTACGTTCAACTTTTAGAGAGGCAACTTGTGGACTATGTAGCATAAATACTCTTTCAACACCTATGCCTTGGAAAATTCTTCTAACTGTAATTGTCTCGTTGAGACCTCCATGTCTTTTTGCTATGACAACACCTTCATAAGGTTGCACTCTTTCTTTGTTGCCCTCTGTAATTTTAACCCCAACTTTAACAGTGTCTCCAACGTAAATTTCAGGTAATTCTTCTTTTAATTGTTCATTTTCAAACTCCTCAATAAGGTTTGAAACATTAATAGTTTTTTTTGTTGCAGAAACCAAGTTTTCTTCTTTTTGCTCAACTGTCACATCAATTGACCCATCAGTTTTGATAGTGGTTTCTAATTCATTTTCTTGTTTCTCTTTGGCCATTTTGGTCATTTTATCCTAACAAGTGTTAATCTTAACCTTTTGACTCGCCTTTAGTAACCTTTTTGGTAAATGAAATTGTTTTTGAAAACATTTGGAACCCTGTTATGAGCATCCATAAGACACCAAAAGAATTCAAAAAAACATATATAAATTCTCCATTATCTCCAAGCCATTCGCCCTCATGGAGCGACATTAACCAATGAACTTGGTCTCTAGAGTAACCTAATAAATCTTTTAAAACCCTGTAGAGGAGTCCGGTGATTGAAGATATAAATAATGGAAGAAATACCCATGGCGCCAAAGCCTTATGAAATTGCCTAGAATTAGATAAAAATTTCATTCCTGTTTCCCATTGTTATTGATAGATTTAAGATAGCCAAGTCCATAATGGCTATTTTGATGATATTTATCTACTCCTATTATTTATTCCAATGAAACATTTTGCAGATCTTTTATTAAATAAAAATAATTCCAAAACAAATGATCAAGTTCCTTTCATTCAGAGGAGAAGAGGGATTGAAATAAAGTCTGCTCGTGAAATAAATTTGATGAAAAAATCTAGTAGGATAGTTGCAACAGTTTTGAGAGAAATTAATGACTTAATTAAACCTGGAATGAGCACAAAATATTTAGATGATTTCGCAGAAAAGAGGATAAGAAGTTTTGGAGCTGTGCCAAGTTTTAAGGGCTATCATGGTTTCCCTTCTAGTATTTGTTCAAGTATTAATAATGAGGTTGTCCATGGAATACCAAATAAAAATAAAATAATTAAAAATGGTGACTTAGTTAAAATTGATACAGGTGCATTTTTAGATGGCTTTCATGGAGATAGTTGTATTTCAATTTGTGTAGGAGAAGTAAGTTCTAAGGCCCAAAATCTTAGTGAAATTGCACATAAAGCATTGTATGCTGGCCTTTCGAAAATTAAGGCAGGAAACACACTTCTTGATGTGGCTGGGGAAATTGAAGATATTGTCAAAAAAAATGGGTTTAGTGTTGTTGAAGATTACACAGGCCATGGAGTTGGAAGAAATCTCCATGAAGAACCTTCGGTATTTAATTTTCGAACAAAAGAGTTGCCCAACGTAGTACTTCGTGAAGGAATGACCTTAGCTGTGGAACCAATTGTTAACGAAGGAACTAAATTTTGTAAAACATTAAATGACAGATGGACAGTCATAACAAAGGACGGAAAATTATCGGCGCAATGGGAACATACAATAGTTGTCTTAAAAGATGGTATTGAAATATTGACAGATAGAGATTTCTAGGTTCTAAGATTTGTATTTATAAATAATTTTGCAATACAAAAAATTAAAAAATTCTTTTAATGGGAAAAGTAGGTAACTTAAAGGATTTGGACTTATTATTATTAGATAATTTTTTGAATTAGCCATATCATAAATCTTCTTAGAAACAAATTTAGGATTCATAATTCCAATAGGATTAAGTTCTGATTTAAAAGGACCTAGTATTATTTTCTTAATTATTAATTTTTTTTTAGTATCTGTGTCCTGAAGATTTTTTTTGAAAGAAACTAATTGACCAATAAGGGATTTACTTATCTCATAAGATGGATTTAAGGCAGGTAATATTTCTGCTTCAGATGTATTAATCCAAATCTCTTTTTTTATAAATGTCTCATTTGTTAAGGCAATATCTTCAAATAAATTTAAAAATTTGAATTTGCTTAATGCATTTATTTCTATTGAGTTCTCATAATTGGAACTATCTCTACTTAAATTATAAATACCGTGGTTCAAAATTAAAATATCTATCTTTTTTAGATACTTTTTTAATGTCGATTCTTTCCCACATTCCCATTTAACCCATTCATTAGGAGATTCAAGATTTATTTCAGAATCTTTTTTGCTATGAGTAAATCCAATCACTTTATAGCCTTTCTGACGAAACAACTTTGTTAGTTCTTTTCCTAGAGACCCCGAAGCTCCAGTAATTCCAACAGTCTTTTCGTTTTTCATTGAATTTATCATTTTGTTTGAATTTGATGAAATACCAAAGAACTAAAATAAATTTACCTAAAAAAATATTTATTTATTTGATTAAAACTCATAAATAAATATTTGTTTAGTTAATAAAAGGATATTATCTTTAACCTATTGATAAATAATTCTATTAATTATGAGTGATATATTATTGATTGGTTCATGCGAGCCATTTAGTGGTAAGTCTGCATTAGTTCTTGGAATTGCAAAAAAACTATTGCATGAGAAAAAAAAAGTACGTATTGGTAAACCACTAGCCACATGCATCGAACTTACTAATCTACCTTCAATATCCTATGAGGGTTTAATAGATGATGATGTTAAGTTTATTGGTTCAACATTAAATATCGAAGAGGAGAATTTGATTTCTTCAGTAGGATTATTGGATAGTATATCAGCTGAGAAAAGAATCGCTAATAAAGACTTACTTCCTGGAAAAGGTTTTGATCAAATTGAAGGATTGGTTAATGATGATTTTGAAGGATTAAATATCCTAGAAGCGGCTGGAAGTCTTCATGAAGGAATGATTTATGGTTTAAGTCTCCCACAACTGGCTGAAAGCTTAGATGCAAAAGTCCTTCTTGTGAATTTATGGGAAGATTGTAAGAGTGTAGATGCCTTACTTGATGCAAAAAAACAGTTAGGAGAGCATTTATCTGGAGTTGTTTTAAATGCAGTTTTGCCTCAAGAGGTCGAAAAAGTTAAAAGTGAAATAATACCTTCACTTAAAGATATGGGTATTGAAGTGTTTGGGGTGATGCCCAAATCACCACTGCTTAGAAGTGTCACCGTAGAAGAGCTTGTCAGACGATTAGATGCCCAAGTAATTTGTTGCCCTGAAAAAGATCAATTACTTGTTGAGACATTAAGTATTGGTGCAATGGGTGTAAATTCTGCGATGGAATTTTTCAGGAGAAGACGTAATATGGCAGTAGTTACTGGAGCCGATAGAACTGATATCCAACTTGCAGCTTTGGAAGCCTCCACTCAATGCCTTATTTTAACCGGTTTGGGAGAACCTTTATCACAATTGATTCATAGAGCAGAGGAATTGGAGGTGCCAATATTAAAAGTGGAATTAGATACTCTTGCCTCCGTAGAAATTATTGAACAAGCTTTTGGCCATGTCAGAATACATGAGTCAATTAAAGCTTCTTATGCAGTTCAATTAGTTCAGGAGAATGTAAATCTAATAAGAATTCTCGAAAAGATAGATTTTCCCTGCAATTTCTCAGATAAATGCTAATTTCAAATATAGGAACCATTTTATTTTGAGTCGCTCTTTAGATCTACCGGCAACAGAAGGCGTTGATGCCTTAGCTCAAGAACTTGCAAAACTTCAGGATAACGGCAAGAGGAGGATTGCTTTTCTAGGAAGTAGGCACGTACCAGTAGTTGATATTCACTTGATTGAGCTCATAGCAAGGTCTTTAGCAGAGGAAGGACATAATATCCTTACGTCTGGATCTCAAGGGGTAAATGCTGCGGTTATTCGAGCTGTTTTAGATATTAATCCATCATTATTGACTGTTTTGTTACCACAAAGTCTTGATAGACAAATTCCTGAAATTAAGGACCAACTTGAAAGGGTTATACATTTAGTTGAAAAAAGTGAAAATGATGAATTACCATTGCCTCTCGCAAGTAGCCTTTGTAATCAAGAAATTATTACTAGGTGTGATCAATTAATTTGTTTTGCTTTTCACGATAGTGAAACTTTACTAAATAGTTGTAGATGCGCGGAAGAAATGGGAAAAGTTGTTAGTTTGTTATTTTTTGATTAAATACATCTATTTATCCTTATGAAAATCTAATTTATGATAATAATAATCTTGCGTTAAAAAAATTTACGATGGCAGAAAGTTTTTCATTTGATGTAGTTTCTGACTTTGATAGACAGGAATTAGTTAATACTTTAGATCAAGTAAAAAGGGAAATTTCTCAACGTTACGATCTGAAAGGAACCAATACAATAGTTGATTTAGATAAAGAAAGTATTTTTATAACCACAAATAGTGAATTAACTCTAAATGCTGTAAATGACATAATTAGACAAAAGGCAATAAAAAGAAAATTATCTTTAAAAATTTTCGACTACGGTGAAATTGAAATAGTAAGTGGCAATAAATTGAAACAGACAATTTTATTGAAACAAGGTATTAAACAAGAAATAGCAAAAAAAATCAGCAAAAATATTAGAGATCAAATAAAAAAAATTAATGTCAGCATCAATGGAGAAACTTTAAGAGTCTCTAGTAAGAGCAAAAATGATCTTCAATTAGCAATTAAGCTTGTAAGTGAATTGGAAGAGTCTTTGAACATTCCTCTAAAGGCTAATAACTTTAGATAAAATCTTGAATACTATCATTTAAGATATGGCAGATTATCCCGAATCTCTTATCAAGTCATTGCTGTTAAAGGTAAAAGACTATCCCCGCTTTTCAAAGGAAGAAATAGAAAAATTTTGTTGGATGGCAGTGCATGAGCATAAGCACGGTGTTTTGCCCTCTGAATATGACGTTAGGGAGATTGATGAAGATCTTTTTTTAGAACTTTTGCAATCATTTAAATCAAAAAATTAAAAAAAATACTTCAATCTCTTTCTACAATTATTAAAAAAATATTTTAATTAAATGCCCTATTAATGCACTAATTAATTTGATTAAATATGATTGTTTATAAAGAGAAATTTTAATGTCAACATCCTTTAAAAATGTCACTCCAACTGGTCCTGGTGGTACTGCAACACTATTGATTGTACTATCTTTTACTGGCTTTCTTTTACTCACCCAGTCTCTCTTTGTAGTTCCATCTGGGCAGGTTGCAGTAATAACAACATTAGGTAAAGTAAGTGGTCCTTCTAGGAGAGCTGGTTTAAACTTTAAATTACCCTTTGTTCAGTCTGTATATCCATTTGATATTAAAACTCAGGTTCAACCTGAAAAATTTGAAACTTTAACTAAGGACCTTCAAGTTATTAGGGCTACAGCTACTGTCAAGTATTCTGTAAAGCCTAATGAAGCTGGAAGGATTTTCGCCACAATCGCCAGCAGGAACAGCGATGTTTATCAAAAAATTGTCCAGCCATCTTTACTTAAAGCCCTCAAGTCAGTCTTTTCTCAATATGAGCTAGAGACCATAGCTACCGAATTCGCAGTTATCTCTGAAAGAGTAGGCGAAACCGTTGCTAAAGAACTAAATTCATTCGATTACGTAGACGTTAAAAGTTTAGATTTGACCGGATTAGAGATCGCTGAAGAATATAGGGCCGCTATTGAACAAAAGCAAATAGCTGGTCAACAGTTACTAAGAGCAAAGACAGAAGTAGAAATTGCGGAACAAGAGGCTCTTAGATATGAAACATTAAATAGAAGTCTTGACGATCAAGTTCTTTTCAAATTATTTCTAGACAAATGGGATGGTAGTACTCAAGTTGTTCCAGGATTACCAGGATCAGAGGGAGGAAGCCCACCGGTAATTGTTGGTGGTAGAAGATAAATTTGATTTAAACTCCATTTCCTACTTTTTTTGTTTTTGCTTCAAAAACTGTTATTTTTTTATAGCATTGAAGCATTGGTCAAATGCCTCGATTGTTTTATCAATTTCTTCTTCAGTATGAGCTAGAGAGGTGAAACCAGCCTCAAATGGACTTGGTGCAAGGTAAACACCTCTTTGAAGCATCTCTTTGTGCAACTTTCCAAAAAGTTCAGCATCATTTGTTTTCGCTTCATCAAAGTTCCTAACTGGCCCATCACATAAGAAAAATCCAAACATCGCACTTACGCTCCCTCCGTGAATAGCTATACCATTGTTATCTGCAGACTGCATTATCCCTTCAATTAATCTAGAAGTTATTGAATCTAGTTTCTCGTAGGTACCTTCTTGCTTTAGTAGTTCAAGAGTTTTTATCCCAGCAGTCATTGCTAGTGGGTTTCCACTCAAAGTACCTGCCTGGTAGACCGGTCCTGAAGGGGCAACCATTGACATAATTTCCTTCTTGCCTCCATAAGCCCCAACAGGTAGGCCGCCTCCAATTACTTTCCCAAGTGTAGTTAAATCAGGAGTGACACCAAATTTTTCTTGGGCACCTCCATAGCTGATTCTGAACCCAGTCATAACTTCATCAAAAACTAATAAGGATCCATTCTCAGTGGTTAATTCCCTTAATCCTTCTAAGAATCCAGGCTCAGGAGTAATAAAGCCAGCATTGCCCACAATAGGCTCAAGTATCACTCCCGAAATGGCATCTGGATTTTCGGAAAATAATTTTTTAACTGCTTCGAGATCATTGTAGGGTGCAGTAAGTGTGTTGGCAGTTGTAGTTCGTGGAACCCCTGGAGAATCTGGTAAACCTAAAGTCGCTACACCTGATCCAGCTTTTACCAAAAACATATCTGCATGACCGTGATAGCATCCATCAAATTTAATAACTTTATCTCTTCCAGTGAATGCCCTCATAAGCCTCAAAACAGCCATGCAGGCTTCAGTCCCACTATTTACAAATCTAACCATTTCTACGGATGGGACAGCATTTATAACCATCTCAGCAAGTTTGTTCTCTAAGACGCAAGGAGCTCCAAAACTGGTACCTTTCTCAATCGCTTCCTGTAATGCTGCCGTAACTTCGGGGTGCGCATGTCCACATATAGCAGGTCCCCAACTTCCTATATAGTCAATATATCTATTTCCATCAATATCCCAAGCAAAAGGGCCTTTAACTCTATCAAAAACAATAGGCTGCCCTCCGACAGACTTAAAAGCTCTTACCGGAGAACTTACTCCTCCAGGCATTAATTCTTGAGCAGCAGAGAAAATTTCTTCTGATTTGGTGCAATTTAATATGTCAGTCACAATTTAACTAAATGATGCTTTGAGAAAATTTGTCATGTTCTAAATTAGAAATAAGTAAAAATTTTGTCAACAAGACTGAAATTCTACATTATGATATTTTTATTGCGATAGTTTGGATTGTAAATTACTAATTTTGAGGAAATCATGATAGAAATCAGGATCTACCTAGATAAGTCTTTACTGATAAGCGTTTTCAGGTATTAAAAAAATTTGTTTTATTTTATTTATATTTCGAAAAAATTTTCCTCATCCTCAAAAATATCCACATTTATATTGTTCAAGTTAAGATCAATCATTACTGGGGCATGATCACTAGGGCGCAAATTTCCTCTGGGTGAGCTGTCTATGACACAACTTTTAAGTTTTGATGACAATTCTTTGCTTATGTAGATGTGGTCTATTCTCCAACCTTTGTTTAATTCATATGCGTTATTACGGTAATCCCACCAACTCCAATGACCAGAATTTTTTTCAAAAATTCTGAAAGCATCTACTAATCTCTCTTTAAGAACATTATTTAGTGCATGTCTCTCTATCTCGGATGCCATTATTCCTCCTTCATATTTCTTTGGATCATGAATATCTAAGTTAGATGGGGCGACATTAAAATCACCCATAAGACAAATAATTTCGCCTTTTTTTTCTTGTTCATCCAGAAATGAAGCTAAACAAGTTAACCAATTAATTTTGTATCCGAACTTATTAGACTCTAGAGAAGATCCATTTGGAACATAGACATTTATGATCTTAATACCATTTATTTCAGCGGAAATTAATCTTTTTTGATCTAGGAAAATTTCGATATTTTGATCAGGGTCGGTAAAACCGTGGAATCCTTTTTTTACATTTTTTGCTTTTATTTTTGAAATAATAGCAACACCATTATATGATTTTTGCCCGTAGACCTCCACTGAGTATCCTAATTTTTCAAAAGGTTCAACTGGGAAACTATCATCCGTCACTTTTGTTTCCTGCAAACATAGAATATCTGGATTGACTTGATTCAGCCAATCTATTATTTGTAAAAGTCTGATTCTTATTGAGTTAACATTCCAAGTTGCTATTAACAAATTTCTACTAAATTATGTAAAAATAAGTTAGCAGAAATTTTCATTGTTAAAGAATTTTGAAATTAAATAAAATGAAAAATTATTTTTGCCAAATAGCTCCAAAATTAATTTCTTCAGTATTTTTTTGTATTCCTTTAATTTTCTTGAAAGGTGATTTCCTAATTGCTGAATATTTATTTGATGAATTAGAAATCGATACATCAACTAAAAGAGATGAGAATAGTTCAGTCATTCCAACTAATCCATTTGAACTTGTGGAAATGATTAGGAGACAAAATAGTATGAATGATGCGACTAATCCTTCTGATGCTATTGATGATGCGTTAAAGTCATTTAATAGTTTGGAAAACAAAGAAATTTAATGCGATAAATTGTCATTTCAAATTTTTAATATGTTAAAAAACCCTATCCCACAAGTTACTAATCAATTGCAATATAGAGCAATCGGTATAATTAATGGTAAATTTGTTCCACATGATAGCGAGCTATTAAATAGGGGTTTTTTAATAGATAACAAAGGAAAAAAAATAGAAACAGTAGTGCTAGGTAAAGCATTATCAATTCTAAAAAAGCATATTGATTTAAAGAAAAGTTATTATTGGGTTGTTTATCCAAAGAATAAAAATACTCAAAACTTGCATTTGCAGGTTGCAGGTATCTGGGATCCTTACCAATTGAATGACTTTCCAAGTGATGCTTCTAAAATTAACTTTTCTAAATTATTAGAAAAATTAGATTTAAAAGATAATTATTTTTCAGTAAGGGGAAAATTAGTTTTTGTTAACACTCAAAAAAAAGAAATTGTTATTAAAATTTGTTCTACTTCAAAATTAAAAAATAAAAATTTTAAATTAGTCATAAAAGGGGAACTGTCTCTTGAACTTCTTAATAGTTTTGTAAGTTTAGATATCAACAGAGATGGAAGCACTTTGAAATTAATCAAGTACGAAGTTATTGAAAAAGATCTTTCCTAAAATAACTTTAATAAAATGTTGATTTTCATTGCAATTTTACCAATCAAGAAATATCTGATTTATGGATGATGTTCTAATTGAATGTTCTCCTGGCATCTCCGGAGATATGTTACTAGGAGCTTTTTATGATTTAGGTGTGCCTAAAAAAGTTATTGAACAGCCACTTATTGATCTTGGATTGAAAGATCTTTATCATTTAGAGTTTAAAGAATCAAAAAGTTGTTCAATCCGAGGGATAAAGGCAAAAGTTGAGAATATTGATTGCAGTCCTACCAAAAGAACTTGGAAAAGCATTAAAGAACTTGTCTCAAATGGGCACTTAGAAGATAAATTAAAACAAATAATTTATGAAGTATTTGAATCTTTAGCAAATGCAGAAGGAAAAGTACATGGCATCAAATCTGAGGATGTTCATTTTCATGAAATTGGAGCTGTAGATTCATTAGTGGATATCATAGGAGTATGTGCTGCATTTAACTACTTAAATCCAACGAACGTTTATTGTAATGAACCAATGTTGGGAAAAGGATTTGTTCAGACTGAGCATGGAAAATTATCTGTACCACCTCCTGCTGTAATAGAGCTAATAAGAAAAAAAAATATTAAGGTTTTATCAAGTTTTGATTCAATAGAGGGTGAACTATCTACACCAACTGGCATTGCTTTACTTTCTAATTTAGTCGACTATATGCAACCTCCTTCAAAATATTCTATTAACTCCTATGGAGTAGGCATTGGTAACCAAAGATTTCCATTTCCTAATTTGGTTAGAGTTTATAAAATTTCTTCATTCAAGGATTCTTCTTTTAATCAACAAATAAATCCCAAGTGTGAAGAGATATCTGTTCAAGAAGCATGGATTGATGATCAAACACCTGAAGATATATCCAATTTTGTAGAGAAACTTAGAATTGAGGGAGCTTATGACGTTTCTTATCAAGCTATAAATATGAAAAAAAATAGAATTGGATTTTCTATTCAAGCAATTTTGCCAATAGAGAAAAAGGAATGTTTTAGGAGATTATGGTTTAATTATTCCAATACTATTGGAGTTCGTGAAAGGACTCAATCTAGGTGGATATTACTAAGAAGGAGAGGAGAATGTTCAACTAATTTTGGAAATATAAAAGTTAAACAGACTTTGAAACCAGATGGATCAGTAATTATGAAACCAGAAAATGACGAAATTTTGAGATTACAAATCGCGTATAAAATATCCACTGAAGAAATAAGAAAAATAATAAAAGAGTCAAGTAAAAATTTCACACCATTTGAAAACTGGAAATGAGTTTCAATATAAGTTATCTATCAAATTGGAAATTTCTTAAAAAAATTAATTTTGGTGGTTTAAAGAGTATTTTCTTTTTTTCTAGCTTATTGTATTTTTGCATCTATTTTTTTTATAACATTGATCAAATTTCTTTTGATATAAATTTAGAAAAAAATGGAATTAATCTCTTTATATCTTTTTTATTTTGTGTTTTAAGTATTTACCTTAACGCTTATGCATGGAAATATATAGTTAAGTGGTTCGGGGAAGAATTAAACAATAATAACCCAGTTTCTTTTTATGTTTTAACCAACGTTCTTAAATATGTTCCAGGAGGGATTTGGCATTTTGTTGAAAGATTTAATTTCATAAAAAAAATAAGTAATCCGCAGATTGCTCTATATTCGACACTTATAGAACCTTACTTTATGTTGAGCGGATCTTTCATCTTGTCATCATTGGGAGTAATTTTTTCACCACTTTACTTTTTTTTAATTTTGCCTTTAGTATTTTTAAATAGGAAATTAGTTTATCTAGTATTAAAAAGATTAGGGTCTCTCAAGGGGAAAGTATTTGAGGTTTTGAGACTTGCAAATTCAAAAGACCAATTTGGGAGAATAAATATAATTTCTTTTTTCCCTGCCAGAGCATTATTTCTTGAAATTGGTTTTGTTTTATCTAAATTTATTGGATTTTATATTTGCTTAGATACTTTTTATAAAACTAATACGCTCAACATCATATATCTATTAGTAATTTTTTCTTTATCATGGTCTATAGGTTTGGTGGTACCGACAGCTCCAGGTGGAGTTGGAGTTTTTGAATCTTTCCTCCTTTTTTTTGTTGGCAGAAATATTCCACAAAATGTAATTCTTGTTAGTTTAATTTATTTTAGGATCATATCTAGCTCGGCAGATTT
>CACNQT010000022.1 GCA_902622705.1 uncultured Prochlorococcus sp.
TTTTTTTTAAATGGAAAAAGGCGAAATTCGTATTAATACCGAAAATATTTTCCCAATTATCAAGAAGGCAGTCTATTCTGACCATGAAATATTTTTAAGGGAGCTTGTAAGTAATGGTGTAGACGCAATAAGTAAGCGAAGAATGGCTTCTATGGCTGGCGATTGTGAAAACATTGAAGAGGCTCAAGTAAAAATAACAATTGACCGTGAGAAAAATACGCTGACTATTTCCGATAATGGAATTGGAATGAATGATGAAGAAATTAAGAAGTACATAAATCAAGTGGCATTCTCGAGCGCAGAAGAATTCCTAACAAAATACAAAAAAGATAATGATGAATTTATAGGTCATTTTGGACTTGGTTTTTATTCAAGTTTTATGGTGGCAGATAAAGTTGATATATTGACAAAATCTGCGATTGGGGAATCAAATTCTTTCAAATGGTCTTGTGATGGATCACCAAATTTCACGTTAGAGGAATCAGAAAAAAAGACAATTGGCACAGATGTGATACTTCACCTTTTAGAAGAAGAAAAAGAGTTTATTGAGCCTGAAAGGATTAAATCATTAATAAAAAAATATTGTGACTTTATGCCAATAGATGTCTTATTAGAAGGTGAGACTATTAATAAGAAAAATCCTCCTTGGAGAAAACAACCCAGTGAATTAAAAGATGAAAATTATATTGAGTTATATAAATACCTTTATCCTTTTCAGGGTGACCCACTGTTATGGATACATCTCAATACAGACTATCCATATGACATACAAGGTATATTATATTTTCCTAAGTTGTCAGGCAGAGCTGATTGGGAAAAGGGAGAAATAAAACTATTTTGCAATCAAGTATTTGTAAGCGATTCAATTAAAGAGATAGTACCAAAATATCTTTTACCTCTTAGAGGGGTTATTGATTCTACAGATATACCTTTAAATGTTAGTAGAAGTGCATTACAAACAGATAGGAAGGTGAGGTCTATATCATCATTTATCTCGAAAAAAATTGCCAATAAATTAAAGGACTTGATAAAAAATTCTCCAGAATTTTATTCTGAAATTTGGGATTCCATATCCGCTTTTATTAAAATTGGTGCTATCGAAGATGAAAAATTTGCTGATTTAGTGAAAAATAGTATAATTTTTGAAACAATTATCAATTCAGAAAAAGACGTAACTAAGGATATCGAAAATAAATCCCTTATCAAATCAAATGATAAATATTTTACAACTCTCTCAAATTACATAGAAAGAAATAAGATAATCGATTCTAAAAAAATAATTTACTGTTCAGATTTGATTTCTCAGTCAAGTGCATTAAATATCTGTTTATCTAATAATAAAGAAGTTATTAAATCAGATCCCTTAATTGATGCACAATTTCTTCCATGGTTAGAAAGTAAAAACGAAAATTATCAATTCCAAAGAGTTGATTCAGAAATTAATGAACTAGATGATAAGGAATCTAAAGAAATAATAGATAAGGATGGCAAATCAAATTCAGAAAATCTTAGAGATACTATAGTTAAAGCACTTAACAATGAGAAAGTAACAGTTAAAGTTCAATCAATTTCAAGTAAAGGAGCTCCCCCAGCAATGATTTTACTTCCGGAGCAAATGAGAAGAATTAATGATATGGGTGCTTACATGGAACAAAAGATGCCAAGTTTACCTGAATATCATGTACTCTTAATTAATAAAGAACATCCACTTATTGTTGGTCTTAATAAAGTTACAGGCAATAAAATAATTATTGATAATAAAGAACCTGTTGAAAATAAATTGGCAACAAAAATTGCTAATCATGTTTACGATATGGCCAAACTAACCATAGGAGGATTAGATCAAGAACAGATAATTAATTTACAAAATAATAATGCCGAATTAATTTCAGAATTACTTAATTCAACAAATTGAGTCGTGTGTTAAAATTTTTAAAGATATAATTCAAAAATATGTCAAGAGTTTGCGAACTGACTGGTGCAAAAGCTAATAATGGGATGGCCGTAAGTCACTCACATATTCGTACAAAAAAATTGCAACAAGTTAATCTCCAAAAAAGGAGACTTTGGTGGGAAGAAGGCAAAAAATGGGTAAATATAAAAATTAGTACAAAAGCACTAAAATCTATACAAAAAGTTGGATTAGATAAAATTGCTAAATCAAATGGAGTTGATTTAAATAAATTCTAAATTTGATGAGAAATTTAGTTGCAAGTATATTAATAACATTTGTTCTTTTATTTAATTTTAATTCAGCAATCGCTTTTGACTTTGCTCCTGAAGTTGATGATATGGCTCCAAACTTCCAATTAGAAGGTTTTAATAAAAACATAAAATCAAAAAAAATATGGGAACTAAATGATTTTCAAGGTAAGTGGCTTGTTATATATTTTTATCCAAAGGACTTTACAGCTGGTTGCACTCTTGAAGCTAAAGGTTTTTCGGAATTAAAAAAAGATTTTTCAAAATATAATGCCGATATTGTTGGCATTAGTGCTGATAATCAAGATTCTCATGAAAGTTTCTGCAGCGAGAAATCCATAAACTATACTTTATTATCTGATCCTGACGGTATTATTAGCGATAAATATGGTTCTTGGATTCCTCCATTTTCAGATAGAAATACTTTTTTGATTTCTCCAGAAGGTAAAATATCTTATAGATGGATAAGTGTTTTACCTATAAATCATGCTAAAGAAGTGCTTAACGTACTAAAGAAAAAAATATAATATTTTGCACGAACTATCATTTGGAACATGGTTAATACATATCTCCTCAGTCATTGAATGGATATTTACCATTTTTATCATATACAAAATATCTACATATAAAAAATATAATTTATATTTTTGGTTTTGCTTAGCTATGGTCCCAAACTTAATAGGAGCTATGTGCGCTATAACTTGGCATATCTATGATAATCAAAATGCATTATATGGATTAGTGACACTTCAAGGGATATTTACATTTATTGGAAATTCAACATTAGCTTTAGCATCATTCACTATTTTTAAAAAGACAGAAATTTATGAATGATTTATTTATAAAGTTTCTAGAAAAATTAGGTTCAATTGACAATACAGCTTTGTTCGCAGCATCTATATTTCCATATGCTATTTTTTTGTTTTACTTATATAAAATTAAATCGTTGAATAAATTTGTAAAAACAGGTTATTCATTAACAGTTTTATTTGTTTTTATAACGATAGTAGTTTCTATCTTCACCTTAAATTTCTACGATAAAACACTTGTTGAGGTTGACTTCTTGCATGGTTTAGCAGAATCCTTCTTAACCCTAAGCGATTTTGTTATTTTGATGGGCTTCATAAAGATTTTAAATACCTTAGAAGTAAACAACTCTTAAGACCTTTTACAATTTTGTGTTTTTTAGCTAAAAGTATTAGAGAATATAGAAAAATAACGATTTTTTATGTTTACTACATTATTAGCAACGGCTTCTGATCCAGCAACTTTCGAATGGTCACCAAAGTGTGCCGTTGTTATGATTGCATGTAATGTTTTTGCTTATGCAATTGCAAGAGCAACAATAAGAAAACCTAATGAAGGTTTTGAAATACCTAATTCAAAATTCTATGGTGGTTTAAGTCACGCATCAGTTGTAGGTGCTAATTGCTTAGGGCATATTTTCGGCATTGGAGCAATCCTAGGATTAGCCTCACGTGGTGTTTTATAAAATTTATTTATTAAATTTTAATTATCTAACTTAAATTTCTTTACAATTTTATCAGCCATCTGATCAGGCATAAGTCCTAATTTTTCTTTACTCTGGTCAGGTGAGGCATGATCAACTAATACATCAGGTATACCTATTCTGTATACAGAAATGTTTATTTCGTTATCGTTGAATAATTCAACTATTGCGGAACCAAATCCACCAATTAGGGTTCCTTCTTCCATAGTTACTACTTTTTGAATCCTATTTGCTAAAGGCATAATAAGATTTTTATCTAGAGGTTTCACAAATCTTGCATTAACAATACATGCATTAATGTTCCTATTTTTTAGGATATTTGCTGTTTCAATAGCTGATGCGACCATTGATCCATAAGCAATAATTAAAATATCTTCTCCTTTTTCAAGAATTTCAGCTTCGCCTATATTCAAAGGTTCCCAACCCTCGTCCATTACAGCTACCCCTAATCCAGAACCTCTCGGTATTCTTAGAGCTGTAGGTCCATCATGGTTAATAGATGTTATTAACATTCTCTGTAATTCAGACTCATCTTTTGGGGCCATCAATACAAAATTTGGTATAGACCTCATATAACTGATATCGTACTGACCTTGGTGAGTAGGACCGTCAGCTCCGACTATCCCAGCTCGATCTAGTACAAATGATACAGGTAAATTTTGAATTCCTACATCATGAATTAATTGATCGAAAGCACGTTGAAGAAAAGTACTATAAATAGCTACGACTGGCTTAAGACCATCACAGGACATTCCTGCTGCAAGAGTAACTGCATGTTGTTCTGCAATCCCCACATCAATATATTGAGCTGGGATATTTTTTTGCAATATATCTAAACCAGTTCCTGTAGCCATTGCAGCTGTAATACCAACGACTTTGCTATCTTGTTCACATATTTTCAATAAAGTTTGACCAAATATTTTACTATAACTAACAGGCTTAGGCTTCTTTGATGGAATAGATTTCCCAGTAGTAAGATCAAATGCAGACTGTGCGTGATAACCAACTTGGTCAGCTTCTGCATAAGGGTAACCCTTCCCTTTTGTTGTGACTACATGAACAAGTACAGGTTTTTTAAGTTTATGAGCAGTGTTAAAAGTATTAACTAAATTACCGATATCGTGACCATCAATTGGACCCATATATGTAAATCCAAGCTCTTCAAAAACAGCTCCAACCTTAGGTACAGCTAATCGTCTAACACTACCTTTAATATTTTTTAGTTCTTCTGGTATATCCTTACCAATTAAAGGAATATTTTTTACACTTTCTTGAACACTATCTGATAAAAATTGCAAAGGTGGGCTAAGTCTTACCTTATTTAAGTAAGATGAAAGAGCTCCAACTGGAGGTGAGATAGACATATCATTATCATTTAATATTACGACAAAAGGAGTATCAGGGAGGTGACCTGCATGATTTATAGCTTCTAATGCCATACCTCCCGTTAATGCTCCATCTCCAATAACAGCAACACATTTGTAATTTTCACCTTTTTTGTCTCTAGCTATAGCCATGCCTAATGCAGCAGATATAGATGTACTTGCATGACCTGCTCCAAAATGGTCAAATTTACTTTCACTTCTTTTAAGATAACCGGCTACACCATTTTGTTGTCTCAGAGAATCAAATTGACTGAAACGACCAGTTATTAATTTGTGAGGATAACCTTGATGTCCAACATCCCAAACAACTTTGTCGAAATCAAGATCAAGAGTTTGATATAAAGCCAAAGTCAATTCAACTACACCTAATCCAGGACCAAGGTGTCCACCACTTGTAGATACTACTTGAAGATGTCTTTCTCTTATTTGACAAGCAATTTCTTCTAATTGTGAAACTGTTAAGCCATGAAGTTGATTAGGGTGACTTAACTCACTTAAAAGCATATAACAAAAATTGATATCTATATAATCTAAAACGCCGAGGTGCAAAATGAGTATTTTTTTTGAAATAGATCATGTAATGTTTTATTAGATTAATAATTAATGCTAAAAATATATATATGAATGATTATTTTGAAAAAATACTTCAAGCTGAAGTCTATGAAGTAGCAAAAAAAACACCACTAGAGAAAGCTCATAATTTAAGTAATACACTTAATAATGAAGTTTTTCTAAAAAGAGAAGATCTTCAAGATGTATTTTCATTCAAAATAAGAGGTGCATATAACAAAATGAGTAAGCTTACCAATTCACAGCTTGCTCAGGGAGTAATTACTTCTAGTGCTGGTAATCATGCTCAAGGGGTTGCACTTAGCGCTCTCAAACTAAATTGCCAAGCAACCATATTAATGCCCATTACAACGCCTTTAGTAAAGGTTAATGCAGTAAAAAATTTAAAAGCTAAAGTTATTTTATTTGGTGATAATTATGATGAGACCTACAATGAGGCATTAAGGATTAGTCAAGAAAGAAATTTATGTTTTATTCATCCTTTTGATGATCCAGATGTAATAGCAGGACAAGGAACTATAGCTATTGAACTTGAACAGCAACTTAAGGAAAAACCTTATGCAATTTATATTGCTGTTGGTGGAGGTGGATTGATATCAGGAATATCTTTATACATTAAAAAAATATGGCCTCAAGTAAAAATAATTGGCGTAGAGCCTGAAGACGCAGACGCTATGACAAAATCCTTGGAAGAGTCAAAAATTGTAGAATTATCTTCTGTCGGTCAATTTGCAGATGGAGTGGCAGTTAAAAAAATTGGTAAAAATACTTTTGATATTGGAAGAAAATACATAGATAAGATGATTAGAGTTAATACCGATGAAATATGTGCCGCTATAAAAGATGTTTTTGAGGATACTAGATCAATACTAGAACCAGCAGGAGCATTATCAATTGCAGGAATGAAAAAAGATATTTTGAATTCGAATTATTCACATAGAAAAATGGTTGCAATTGCTTGTGGAGCAAATATGAATTTTGAGAGGCTTAGATTTGTAGCAGAAAGAGCAGAACTTGGAGAGTGTAAAGAAGTAATGATGGCTGTTGAAATTCCTGAACGTGCTGGTAGTTTAATTGATTTTTGTAAGTTACTTGATAATAGAAATTTAACTGAATTTAGCTATAGGATGTCGAATTCTAAGAATGCCCAGATCTTCGTAGGAGTCCAAGTCTATGGGTTCAATGATAAAAAAAATCTATTAAATGAATTTAGGAATTCTGAATACCCATTTATTGATATCAGTGATGATGAATTATCTAAAAATCATCTCAGACATATGGTAGGTGGAAGATTACCAAAGAAGTTTAAAGAAATGGATAATAGAAACTTTGTTGAACTTTTATATAGATTTGAATTTCCTGAAAGACCTGGAGCATTAATAAATTTCTTAAATAATATGAAATCTAATTGGTCTATAAGTGTGTTTCACTATAGGAATTATGGTGCTGATGTAGGGAAAATTGTTATTGGAGTTTTAATCGATAAAAATGAAATTTTAGAGTGGAATAAATTTGTAAGAATTCTAGGCTATAAATTCTGGGATGAAACCCAAAACGATACATATAAGTTGTTCCTTGGTGCATCTGATTAAATTTAAGGTAAATTAGAAAAGATTTAGGTAATAAAAATCAATCAATCTGATCTGAATACCACCCCAATATCTGATATAGATCTAGTTACTAAAGTTGAAGCTGTTCTATATTTAAAAGGCAGACCAATAACAAAAAAGGATCTTTCAGAAATTACTAACTCTGATATCAACTCAATAAATAATGCAATTAAAGATCTAAAAAGTAAATACTCTAATCCCAACTCAGCTATTGAATTAAATTCAGTAAATAACAGCTTTTCTCTCGAACTAAAATCCAGTCTTAATGAATTTGTCGATGATTTACTTCCTTCTGATTTGAAAACATCCGAATTAAGGACATTGGCAACCATTGCAATCAAAAAAAAGATACTGCAATCGGACCTTGTACTTCTTCGAGGTTCAGGAGCTTATGATCATATTAAAGAATTATTAGAAAAGAAATTCATCATCAAACGGAAGCAAAAAGATGGTAGATCATATTGGTTATCATTATCAGAAAAGTTTTTTCAAACTTTTGCTGTTAGTCATGAATATCTCTCAAAAATAGGAAGCAACAATAATAAGTAAATGTTAAAATGTAGTAAATTACTAAAAGAAGATGTTATCTGAGATTTTTGCAGTTCTGGGTCAAACTTTATCAATCTATTCATTCATATTAATAATTAGAATTTTACTTACATGGTTTCCTGGTATTGATTGGAGTAACGGTGTTTTATCTGCATTAACTTCTATTACAGATCCATATTTAAACATTTTCAGAGGTATTATCCCTCCAATAGGTGGATTTGATATTTCATCTTTATTAGCTTTTTTACTTTTAAATGTTATTCAAAATTTAATTACAAATCTCCAATATGCCAGTTTAGGGTATAGCTGA
The DNA here is from genome assembly GCA_902622705.1 of uncultured Prochlorococcus sp. Lineage (GTDB taxonomy): Bacteria > Cyanobacteriota > Cyanobacteriia > PCC-6307 > Cyanobiaceae > Prochlorococcus_A. The sequence continues at coordinate 8,137 of CACNQT010000022.1, forward strand.
ATTTATCTATCATCTCCTGAACCACTTATCTTACCTGAAGCAGCTCTTAATTTTAGTTTTTCAAGGTTTTGTAATGCAACATCCTCTAAATTGAAATTTAATTCTGTACAAAGATTTGATATGTACCACAAAACATCTCCTAACTCTTTTTTAATACCTAATTTTGATTCGTTATCAAATATTCCATTTTTATCTCTTATAACCTTTTTTACTTTTTCTGCTACCTCACCAGCCTCTCCAACTAATCCAAGAGTTGGATAAATATTATTTGAACCTAAATCTGGATATTGTGCTGTTTCTCTAGCTTTTTTCTGATAAGTTTTAAAATCCATGACTTAAATAACTAACTTTGGGTATGGTAAATTTATTTATATCTAGCAATATTATCTATATATGTCGAATATTGATTTAAAAAGAAGAACAAAAATAGTAGCGACTATTGGCCCTGCAACTCAATCTGAAGAAATAATTACAGATTTAATTAAAGCTGGAGTAACAACATTCCGATTAAATTTCTCACATGGAGATCATAAGGATCATGCTGAGAGAATAAAAACAATAAGGGAAGTATCAAAAAAGTTAGATATTGATATTGGAATATTGCAAGATCTTCAAGGACCTAAAATACGATTAGGGCGCTTTAAAGATGGTCCAGTAAAAGTTAAAAAAGGTGATAAATTCATACTGACATCGAATGAACTCGAATGTACAAATACTATTGCAAATGTTACCTATGACAAACTTTCTCAAGAAGTTAGCAAAGGGAAAAGAATACTTTTAGATGATGGAAAAATAGAAATGATTGTAGAAAAAGTTGATACAAATGCTAATAATTTGGAGTGTATGGTCACTGTAGGAGGGGTTCTGTCAAACAATAAAGGTGTTAATTTCCCAGATGTTCAATTATCAGTAAAAGCATTAACAGAAAAAGATAAAGAGGATTTAAAATTTGGTTTATCTGAAGGAGTTGATTGGATAGCACTAAGTTTCGTAAGAAATCCGTCCGATATAAACGAGATAAAAGATTTAATAAACAAAAATGGGCATTCAACTCCAGTGGTAGCAAAAATTGAAAAATTTGAAGCAATTGATCAAATTGATACAGTATTACCTTTATGTGATGGTGTTATGGTTGCAAGAGGTGACTTGGGAGTAGAAATGCCTGCTGAAGAAGTTCCTCTTTTACAAAAAGAATTAATAAGAAAAGCTAATTCATTAGGTATCCCAATAATTACAGCTACTCAAATGCTTGATTCTATGGCTTCTAACCCAAGACCAACTAGGGCTGAAGTTAGTGACGTTGCAAATGCAATTCTTGATGGTACTGATGCAGTTATGCTTTCAAACGAAACTGCAGTTGGCGATTATCCTGTTGAGGCAGTAGAAACGATGGCAACCATAGCAAGAAGAATTGAAAGAGACTATCCACTTAAAGCCATTGAAAGCCACTTACCCAGTACGATACCAAATGCTATCAGTGCAGCAGTAAGCAATATAGCTAGACAACTTGATGCAGGAGCCATAATCCCTTTAACAAAATCAGGTTCTACCGCTCGAAATGTAAGTAAGTTCAGACCACCAACGCCTATTTTGGCAACTACTACAGAAAGGAGTGTAGCGAGAAGATTACAACTTGTTTGGGGAGTTACTCCAATAGTGGTTAAAAATGATGAAAGAACAGCAAAAACATTTAGTTTAGCTATGCAAATTGCGCAGGAAATGGGAATCCTAAATCAAGGAGATTTAGTAGTTCAAACTGCAGGTACATTAACTGGCATTAGCGGCTCTACAGATTTAATAAAAGTCGGTTTAGTAAGAAAGATTGTATCGAGAGGAATTTCAATAGGGGAAATCGGTGTCACAGGTAAAGCAAGAATAATAAAAAATAAACTTGAGATGTCCTTAATTTGTCCAGGAGAAATATTATTCGTTCCGAAGGAATTAATGAAAAATATTCCATTTAGTAAAAATATTGCGGGCATTGTTACCAACCAAAATGTAAATGATGTTTATGCTTTGTTTAACAAAAATAATAAAAAAATTTCTACAATTTGTAATTTAGAAAATATGGATAATCATGAAATTACTAATGGCGACCTTATTACACTTCAGCTTAATGAGGGTGTTGTATATATGGGACAAATTGAAGATGATGATGCAATAGATAAATATAAATATGTCTAGGAATATTTCAATAAAAGAAGCCTTAGGCATGGCCACAAAAACATTAGTTTCGAACAAATTAAGAAGTTCGTTAACAATGCTGGGGATCATTATAGGAAATGCATCAGTTATTACACTTGTTGGACTTGGGAGAGGTGCTCAAACATTAGCAAAAAACCAATTAAGTAATTTAGGTGCAAATGTTTTATTTATTGTTCCTGGAAATAATGACACAAGAAGAAGAGGCATTTCATTTCCAAAAAACCTAGTTTTAGAAGATGCAGTAGCAATAAGTAATCAAGTCCCAACAGTTAAAAAAGTTGCTCCTCAAATATCTGCTAATGAAATAGTGCAATTAAATTCTAAAAGTCTAAATATTTCAATTGCAGGAGTAACTCCTGAATTTCTTGAAGTAAGAAGCTTTGAAGTAGATAAGGGAAGATTTCTAACAGAAAGCGATGTTAATAGTGCAAGAAGTTATGTAGTAATAGGTCCTGATCTTGAAGATGAATTTTTCAAAAATAAATCATCATCACTTGGAAGAAAAATTAGAATTAAAGATCATAATTATGAAATCATAGGAATATTAAAACCAAAAGGTGCTGTATTTGGGAGTAATCAAGATAAAAATGCTTATATTCCATTAACCACTATGGTAAATAGGATTACAGGGAAGGACCCTACTTATGGTGTAAGTCTAAGCTTTATTAGTGTTGAAGCTATAAATAAAAATGCAACAAGTGCGGCTAAATTTCAAATTACTAATTTATTAAGGCAAAGACATAAAATAATAAGAGATGATGACTTTGCAGTTAGATCACAAGAAGATGCATTGAATATAGTAACCAACATAACAAGTGGGCTAACATTTTTATTGGCAGGAATTGGAGCAGTATCTTTAGTGGTTGGAGGCATAGGAATTATGAATATTATGCTCGTTTCTGTTAGCGAAAGGACTGAAGAGATAGGTCTAAGAAAAGCAATAGGAGCTAAACAGTCGGATATTTTAATTCAATTTTTAATTGAGGCATTGATTTTATCTACAATTGGAGGATTAATAGGAACAACAACGGGCTTATCAGGTGTTTTCCTTTTATCTCTGATAACACCACTTCCTGCATCTGTAGGAATTACAACAACATTTTCGACAATGATCATTTCAGGATCAATAGGTTTAATCTTTGGCGTTTTACCTGCAAAAAGAGCTTCTAAATTAGATCCAATCGTTGCATTGAGAAGTTTATAAATAGAATTTTAATTATGCTCAATTTATATAAATTAATTGAGATACTGGTAAGTCTTCAATCAATAGTAATAACAACAATGCTACCTGTTTATATCCCACTATCATTTCTCGATAAATCTAGTAAAACATTTGAAATACCTATAACATGGCAAATTCCGACAATAATTTTACTAACACTTATATTTGATAAAAGAGTTGTTTTCAAAGCATTTTCTATATATATAATTGTAGGGTTATTTATATTTCCAGTATTTCATCAAGGTGGTTCATTAGGTTATTTGCTAACTCCAAATTTTGGTTATTTATTAGGTATATATCCATTAATCAATATAATTGATAATTTAAACACAAGAAATAAAATAAATGTTGGCGACTTTTTAAAAAATGGATTTATAGCAATAGTAACTATGCATTTAACTGGAATATTTTACAACTTCATACAAGTTATATTTTACGGTCAATTTAATTCATTTTTATATAATTTAGGGAAATACTCTGTTGGGAAAATTGGATATCATTTTTTAATGCTTTTACCACTATTATTACTGATTAAACCTATAAAACTTTTAAAATATAGCAAAACATGATTAATAAAATACAAACAAAATTATATTTTTTTTCTTTGAGTATATTTATTATTTT
>CACNQT010000023.1 GCA_902622705.1 uncultured Prochlorococcus sp.
TTATTAAATGAAGCAAGGGGCAAATTTTGTACAGTAGATGATTTAAGTGCAATTATCTTGGTTGGTGGGGGGACTCAAATACCATTAATTAAAGAATGGATAACAAAAAAGATTCCGAATATTCAAATAAAGTCACCTCCTCCTATTGAATCAGTTGCTTTAGGAGCTTTGGCAATGACCCCAGGCGTTAAAATTAAAGACATACTAAACAAAGGATTATCCATAAGATTATTTAATAAAAGAGAACAAAAGCACTTCTGGCACCCAATTTTTTGCAAAGGTCAAACATGGCCAACTGAAAACCCTCTAAAACTTATCCTTCAAGCCAGTAAAGATGGTCAGAAAGTATTTGAATTAGTTATTGGAGAAACAAAAAAAGAAAGAGAATATGATGTGATTTTTGAAAATGGATTACCAAAATTGTCAGAGGTTCAAAGTGAAGAGGAAATTATAAAATGGGACAAAAAACCATTCAAAATTGTACTTAAAAATAAATCTTATATTGGTGAAGACAACTTAATACTTTTCTTCAAAATCAATGAAAATGCAGATTTATTTGTTAAGTATTTCGATATTAAAAATGAATTTTTAGGAGAATATAATCTAGGAAACATCTTCTGAAATGAAGCTACTCAAGAAAAACTCCTTCTTCATTATCAACATTGTTTAAACGTAAACTAATACTTTCATTTTTACTAGTTGGAACTCTTTTACCATAAAAATCTGGCTGAATAGGCAATTCTCTATGACCTCTATCTACCAATACTAATAACATCACTCTTTTAGGTCTGCCCCATGAATATAAAGCATCGATTGCAGCTCTAATTGTTCTACCAGTATAAATTACATCGTCTATCAAGAGAATTTCTTGTTTATCTATCGGAGTTGGAATATCCGTTGCTTTTATTAAGCGAGTTCCAACTCTATTTTGATCATCTCTATAGAAAGTTGGATCGATTATTCCTCTTCTTATTTTTACACCTGTCTTACAAAATAATTCTTTTTCTAAAACTTCGGCAAGATCAACTCCTCTAGTGGGGATACCAACTAAAATAAGATTGTCTAAGTTTCGTACTTTTTCAATAATTTCTGAAGTTAAACGTGAAAGAGTTTTTTTAAGCTCATTTTCAGTAAGTATTACGATTCTTTTTTTTTTGTTGGACATGATTTATCAATAAAATAATTCATTCGATATTTTCATAAATTAGCAAAAGCTAACTATATTAAATATAAATTGTTAAAGAGTAGCTTTTGAAGCTAAATTTAAGGTTGGATCACTTAACAATTAATTTGATCTAAATATGTCAAAGATTAGCAGCAAAAATATAAACAGATTAAATGTTCCTCAGAGCCCTGTAGTTCTTGCAATTCTTGATGGTTGGGGATATCGAGAAGATACATCTGATAACGCAATAAAAAGTGCCTCTACACCTATTATGGATTCACTATGGCATGCATATCCTAATACTCTGATAAGTGCTAGTGGTTCTGACGTCGGACTCCCAGATGGTCAAATGGGTAATTCTGAGGTTGGTCACCTAACAATTGGTTCTGGAAGAATAATCCAACAAGAACTTGTAAGAATTTCAAATATTGTAAAAAATAATCAATTAGGATTGGTTAGGGAGTTAAAGGAGATAGCTGATTCAGTAAAGAAAAACGATTCTACTTTGCATATCACCGGGTTATGTTCTGATGGAGGAGTACATAGTCATATTGATCATTTATTAGGTTTAATAAAATGGGCATCTGATAATGGCATAAAAAAAGTTGCAATGCATATAATTACAGATGGGAGAGATACTCCCGCAAAAAGTGCATCAAAATATCTAAATCAAATAGAGTCTTGTATAAAAAAATATAATACAGGCGAAATAGCCTCCATATGCGGAAGATACTGGATAATGGATAGGAATCTTTTATGGGAAAGGACCGAAAAAGCTTATGGCAATTTGACAGATAAAGATATCAAAATAACAAATATATCTCCGCAGGATTATATTCAAAAAAGTTATGAGAAAAACATAACTGATGAGTTCATAGAGCCCATTCGATTGTCTGATAACTATCTAAAAGATGGAGATAGTATGATTTGCTTTAATTTCCGTCCTGACAGAGCAAGACAAATAATAAAATCCCTTTCAGATAAAGAATTCTCAGACTTTGAAAGAAAATTTTTTCCAGATCTAGAATTAATTACCTTCACACAATATGACGCAAACTTCCCAGTTAAAGTTGCATTTCCTCCTGAATCTCTGAATAATTTTATCGGTCAAATAGTTTCAGAAAATGGACTTAAGCAATATAGAACAGCTGAAACAGAAAAATATCCTCACGTAACATATTTTTTTAATGGAGGCGTAGAAATTCCTTTACCTGGAGAAGAGAGACATTTAGTTCCATCTCCAAGAGTTGCAACTTACGATATGGAACCCGAAATGTCTGCGGAAGAATTAACTATAAGTTGTGCAAAAGCAATTAAAAGTGGAAATTATGCTTTTGTTGTAATTAATTTTGCTAATCCTGATATGGTGGGTCATACAGGCAATATGGATGCGACTATAAAAGCTATTGAAACAGTAGATAAAAGTATCGGTCAAATAGTTAATGCTACTGGAGAAATGGGCGGAAGTATTATAATAACAGCAGATCACGGAAATGCAGAGTTAATGAAAGGTCCTGCAGGAGAGCCATGGACGGCTCATACCATAAATAAAGTTCCATTAATTTTCATTGAGGGTGAAAAAAGAAAAATCCCTAATATGGGGAATGAAATCTATTTAAGAGATAACGCAGGATTGGCAGACATTGCTCCAACTTTATTGCAATTATTGAACCTACCCATTCCAAAAGAAATGACAGGAAAATCTCTTATTAAAGAAATCGAATTGAAAGGGTATAATAAGGTCGTGCAACATGTCTAAAATTAATAAGGGCCCTTATAATGATTCAAATTTTTAGTTGGATATGGGTAATTTCTGGATTACTTTTAATACTTTTAGTTTTACTTCACAGTCCCAAAGGTGATGGAATGGGAGGAATAGCTGCTAGTGGAAGTTCAATGTTTAATAGTGCAAGCAGTGCAGAAGCTTCTTTGAATAAAATAACTTGGACTTTTTTAGTTATATTTCTTGTACTAGCAATAATTCTTAGCGCTGGCTGGATTTCTTAAGGGTTAAAATTTAAAAAAGGGACTATACATAATAATCCCTTTTTTAAAATATATTTATTAACTATTTTTTTTAGTTAATAATCAAAGTCTCCACCCATACCTGGAGCTCCTGCTGGAGCAGATGAATCTTTTTTCTCAGGTAAATCTGCAACAATACATTCAGTGGTAAGAACCATTCCTGCTATTGAAGACGCATTTTGTAATCCTGATCGGGTAACTTTTGCAGGATCCACTATACCAGCAGAAGACATATCTACGTATTCTCCGGTAGCTGCGTTAAATCCATCATTAAATGGCTTAGATTTGACATTTTCAGCAATCACAGCACCATTAGAGCCTGCATTCTCTGCAATCCTCATAAGCGGAGCAGTCAGTGAAGCTTCTACAATATTAGCTCCAATCAATTCCTCGCCTTCTAAATTTTTATCAGCCCAATCTTTAAGAATTGGAGATAAATGAGCAAGAGTTGTTCCTCCTCCGGGTACGATTCCCTCTTCAACAGCAGCTTTTGTAGCATTGATAGCGTCCTCAAGGCGAAGCTTTTTATCTTTCATCTCAGTTTCAGTCGCAGCTCCAACCTTAATAACTGCTACTCCCCCAGCTAATTTTGCTAGACGTTCTTGAAGCTTTTCTTTATCATATGAGGAATCTGTTTCATCCATCTGCTTTTTAATTTGATCACATCTAGATTTAACCGCTTGCTCATTACCCTCAGCTACAATGGTTGTAGTCTCTTTATTAATTGTGATTCTTCTACCAGTTCCAAGCATTTCTAAAGTAGCATTCTCTAATTTAAGTCCTGCATCCTCAGTAATAAGTTGACCATTAGTTAGAACGGCCATATCTTCAAGCATGGCTTTTCTTCTGTCACCAAATCCAGGTGCTTTTACTGCTGCGACATTTAACACACCTCTTAATCTATTAACGACAAGAGTAGCTAAAGCTTCTTTTTCTATATCTTCAGCAATAATGACTAAAGGCTTACCAGTTTTAGCTATTTGTTCCAGAACAGGAACTAAATCTTGGACTAAGGCAATTTTTTTATCAGTTAAGAGAATATAAGGTTCATCTAGAACAGCCTCCATTCTCTCAGTATCTGTTGCAAAATAAGGTGATATATAGCCCTTATCAAAACGCATCCCCTCGGTAACTTCTAATTCGGTAGTCATTGATTTTCCTTCTTCCAAAGAAATGACACCTTCCTTACCAACTTTATCCATTGCATTGGCTATCATTTGACCGACTTCTTCATCATTTCCAGCAGCAATGGTTCCACATTGGGCAATTGCATTACTGTCGCTGATAGGTTTTGAATTTTCTTGAATTTTACCTACTAGAAATTCAGTAGCCTTATCAATTCCTTTTTTCAAAGTTATAGCATTGGCCCCTGCAGCTACGTTTCTCAAACCTGCTTTAACCATTGCATGCGCTAAAACAGTAGCTGTGGTAGTTCCATCTCCAGCTGCATCATTAGTTTTTGATGCCGCTTGTCTGATCAAAGCAACCCCTGTGTTTTCAATGTGATCCTCAAGTTCAATCTCTTTAGCGATTGTGACACCATCATTAATGATTTGTGGAGCACCAAATTTTTTCTCTAAGACAACATTTCTTCCTTTTGGTCCAAGCGTTACAGCTACAGACTCAGCAAGGATATCAATTCCTCTCTCGAGCGCTCTACGAGCTTGCTCATTGTAAATAATTCTTTTAGCCATGTTTAGGCAGTAATTTAGTAATAAGTTTTAATAATTTTTGAAACAAATATTTTAGCCAACTACAGCTAAAATATCTTTTTCAGAGAGCAAGACATATTCATCTCCTCCCAATTTAATGTCTGTTCCAGCATATTTGCTGTACAAAACTTTATCGCCAATACTCACCTCTGGAGTTTGCCGAGAACCATCGTCATTAAGCTTCCCAGGGCCAACCTGGGCAACCTCTCCTACCTGTGGTTTTTCTTTAGCTGAATCAGGCAAAAGAATGCCCCCAGCAGTTTTTTCCTCAGATGCGGAAACTTTAATAAATATTCTATCTCCCAGTGGTTTAACTGTAGAGACTGTAAGTGAAACAGCTGCCATAAATTAATGGAGGATCATAGTTGAGACGCTTTGCGTCATAAAAATGGAAAGAGAAATTCTCTATCCGTATCATCAACAACATAATCTGCAAAGCGGCAATTAAACCATACTTTAACTGTGCGGGTGGCCGAACCGATTTAACGAATCTACCCATGAGATGGTAGTATTTTCGGATTATGAGCTGTTTAAAATCAGCTAATCATCACCAAACAATAAAATGGTAGCAACCCCATCAACTTCTTCACAAACAAAAGGCGTAGTTCGTCAGGTAATTGGCCCAGTCCTTGATGTAGAATTCCCAGCCGGAAAATTACCTAAAATATTAAATGCTTTGAGAATAGAAGCAAAAAATCCTGCCGGACAAGATATAGCGCTTACTGCAGAGGTCCAACAGCTTCTAGGTGACCACAGAGTAAGAGCAGTAGCAATGAGTGGCACAGACGGCCTTGTAAGAGGGATGGAGGCAATCGACACAGGCGCGCCAATATCTGTTCCAGTAGGAGAAGCAACTTTAGGGCGAATATTTAATGTTTTAGGAGAGCCAGTTGACGAACAAGGACCTGTAAAAACTAAAGACACTGCCCCAATTCATAGATCTGCCCCAAAATTAACTGACCTAGAAACTAAGCCAAAAGTTTTTGAAACAGGAATTAAAGTTATCGACCTTTTAGCTCCCTATAGACAAGGAGGTAAAGTTGGATTATTTGGAGGAGCTGGTGTTGGTAAGACCGTTCTTATTCAAGAATTAATCAATAACATAGCTAAGGAGCATGGAGGGGTTTCTGTTTTTGGAGGTGTAGGTGAAAGAACCAGAGAAGGAAACGATTTATATGAAGAATTTAAAGAATCAGGAGTCATTAATGCTGATGATTTAACTCAATCCAAAGTTGCATTATGCTTTGGACAAATGAATGAGCCACCAGGTGCAAGGATGAGAGTTGGCTTATCGGCACTTACAATGGCTGAACATTTTAGAGACGTTAACAAACAAGACGTTCTTCTTTTTGTTGATAATATTTTTAGATTCGTTCAAGCTGGCTCTGAAGTATCAGCTTTATTGGGAAGAATGCCTTCAGCTGTTGGATACCAACCAACCCTTGGAACTGATGTTGGTGAATTACAAGAAAGAATCACATCTACATTGGAAGGGTCGATAACATCAATTCAGGCTGTTTATGTTCCTGCGGACGACCTGACTGACCCCGCTCCAGCAACAACCTTTGCTCACCTAGATGCTACTACTGTCCTTGCAAGAGCCCTTGCAGCTAAGGGAATTTATCCGGCAGTTGACCCATTAGACTCAACAAGTACTATGCTTCAACCATCAGTTGTTGGAGATGAACATTACAAAACTGCCAGAGCAGTTCAATCAACATTGCAGAGATACAAAGAACTGCAAGATATTATTGCAATTCTTGGTTTAGATGAACTTTCCGAAGAAGATAGATTAACAGTTGATAGGGCTAGAAAAATTGAAAAATTCCTCTCCCAACCTTTCTTCGTAGCAGAAATATTTACAGGAATGTCTGGTAAATACGTAAAATTAGAAGATACCATAGCTGGTTTCAACATGATTTTGTCAGGAGAATTAGATGATTTACCTGAACAGGCATTTTACTTAGTTGGGAATATTGATGAAGTCAAGGCCAAGGCTGAAAAAATTAAGTCAGAAAAATAAATACCAAAATTTATATAAATCCCTCAATAACTTAAATTAATGGCAATTTCTCTTAAAGTTTTAGCTCCAAATAAAAATGTTTATCAAGGCGAAGCTGAAGAAGTAATCCTTCCCAGCACAACTGGACAACTGGGTGTGCTTCCAGGACATATTTCTTTAGTTACGGCTATTGATATAGGCGTTTTAAGGTTAAGAATGAATTCTCAATGGCAATCTATTGCTTTAATGGGCGGCTTTGCTGAAATTGAATCAGATGAAGTCATAGTATTAGTAAATAATGCAGAAATTGGATCTGAAATAAATGTCCAAAATGCTGAGCAAGACCTTAAAGAAGCAAAACTAGCAATAAGTAAATTTTCTGAAAATGAAAAAAATCCAGAAAAATTTAAAGCTTTGAAAGAAATCTCAAAAGCTGAGGCAAGGATTCAAGCTGCAAAAAACTAATTTTTAAGCAGTTCCACAAAAAGTTACTTCAGGAAACTTTAACTTGGCTTCTTCTAATTTTTTTGTTTTACCCTCTTCTTGCCAATAATTAATTACTTCTGTAGCTTTATTCAATATTTCAACTCGTTCATTATCTGTAATCCAACCTTTATTCTCTAGTTCGCTTTTTAATTTTTCCCATGCATCATCTCTTGGCCAAAAATAATAAGCAGTAAGTGGGCTTGGGCCTCCCCCTACTATTTGATCAACAGCTAAAGCCACATTATCAGGTAACCACAATACTTTAATAATAAATCTTCCTTCGTCAGGCTTGGGAGTATAACCAGTAGGGACTCCATCTTCATCAATAGTGGCAGCAGCTAATACAGCTGAAGCACCCATCATTCCTTTGTTAGGAGAGGAATTTTTAGATTTAGGGTAATCACTATTTATTTCATTTTTTTCTGTTGAATTTTGATCTAACTTATCTGAAGAAGTCATTCACTTATATATGTTTAATAAATAATTTATCAGTTTATGGTCACATTTTGACTGATTTATCAAAAATTCCTTGATTTTATTTATTGATAGTTTCTAAAAAGAATTTTATCTATCGTGTGAAACTTGATAAAAATCATAAATTGTAGCTTCCAATGAATCCCATAGATCCTTTGGGATATCGTTTTCCTCTGCAAACATTCCAAGTTGACTAGCCAAACCCCTTGCTTGAGAAAGTTTCGAATCATATGAGTCTGATTTAACCATTTTTGCAATTTGAGCTTTATAAAAAATAAATCTATTAACTAGATAAGTCAAATTTTAAAATTCTAAATCAGAAATTTCTTTATGTGCAGCAATACTCAGGATTTCTGGGTTTGTACCTTTAACTAGAATATCGTCCTCAATTCTTATTCCAATTCCTTTCCATTTTTCATCAATATGAGGTTGTCCTGTAGGGACTGGGATCCTATCACTTATATAAATGCCGGGTTCTACGGTAAGAATCATTCCATTCTTTAATGGCACTTCATAATCTCCCATTCTATAAGCCCCAACATCATGAACATCTAAGCCAAGCCAATGTCCAGTTCTATGCATGTAAAGATGTTTATACGATTGGTTCTCAATTATCTCTTCAGTACTGCCAGACAATAAACCAATTTCTTTTAATCCCTCTATAAGAATTGTCAAAGCTACATTATGTACAGTACTAGAATTGGATCCAATTATGGCGCTTTCAATAGCAGTTTTCTGTGCACTCAGGACAATTTCATAGATAACTTTTTGCTCATAAGAAAATTTCCCTCCTATTGGGATAGTTCGTGTTATGTCTCCATTGTAATAATCAGTTAATGAGCAGCCAGCATCTACCAACAACAAATCCCCTTTATTCAAAGGCGAATTATTTGAAGTGTAATGCAAAATGCATGCATTATCTCCTGAGGCAACGATAGAATTATAAGCAGGTCCTCTTGCCCCTTTTTCCAAAAAGAATCCTTCTAAAATACCCTGAACCTGTCTTTCATTCTTCTTGGATGCAATAGATTCTCTAACTAGTTCATGAGCCTCTGCTGAAATTTTTATAGCCTCTCTCATTCTCATGATTTCAAATTCACTTTTAATTATTCTCATCTCATTTAAATAAATTTCTGGAGATTTTATAGAATTCGCACCAATCCCTAATCTTGAGCGATTTTCAAGTTGTTGTGTAAATATCTCGAGAATAATTTTCTCGATAGATGGATGCTTACCGATTGAAAAAACAAGTTCGTCAGCGCCATTTAAATAACCTGGAAGCAAATCTCTGATTTCATTTATTGAATGAGCCTTATCAGCCTTAAACTCGTTTTCGGCACCTTCTAAACCCCATCTAAAGCCTTGCCAAACTTCACTCATAACATCTTTAGGAGCAACAAACAAAATAAATCTCTCGCCCTTTGGCTTATGAGATAAAAAAAGAGCAATTGCATCTGGCTCATCAAAACCTGTCAAATACCAAAAATTACTATCTTGTCTAAAAGGATACTCGCAATCTGCATGATGCTTTACCAGTTTAGCTCCAGGGATAATAGCAGCTTTTCCATCTAACTTATCTAGGAAAATTTCTCTTCTTTCTTCAAAAACATTATTATTAGTTTGAAACATAAATTGTGAATTGGCGTGTTTTAAAAAAAAATGGAAGAATGAATTAAAACAGATTTAATATTTTATCTATTTTAATGGAACCAAGTGTTTACGGTTTAATTTTACTTATTCTTGTCATTTTAATTGGGTCAGCATGTTGTTCGGGGGTAGAAGCGGCTTTTTTAGCTGTAAATTCAATTAGAATTTTAGAAATAGCTTCAAGGCAGAAGCCTAAAAGTTCTGCGAATCAACTTCTTAAACTTAGAAAACATCTTGGGAGAACATTGACTGTCATTACAATTACTAACAATGGATTTAACATAATTGGAAGCCTGATTTTGGGAGTATATGGAGCATTAGTAATTAATAATAGTTATGGCTTAACTCTGTTTTCGATTGCGTTTTATATATTAGTTGTATTAGTTGGAGAAGTACTTCCCAAAGCTCTTGGAACAAGATTTTCAGTTCAAATAGCATTATTATCTGTTCCAATACTAAGAATATTAAATACTTTAATGAGACCATTCTTAATATTAATAGAGCAAATTTTTCCAGTCATTACTGCAGAAAATGAGATTTCAACTGATGAAGAAGAAATTAGGCAAATGGCAAAAATTGGGAGTCAAAAAGGTTTAATAGAAGCCGATGAGGCAGCAATGATATTTAAGGTTTTTCAATTAAATGATTTAAAAGCTAAAGATTTAATGATCCCCAGGGTATCGGCACCTTGTCTTGATGGGTCTTCAAATCTTGATGAAATTTCAAAACTAATAATGTCAGATAATTCACAATGGTGGGTTATCTTAGGTGATAAAGTTGATAAAATTCAAGGTATAGTCAAGCGTGAACGTATCCTATCAGAATTAATCAAGGGGGGAAATAAAAAATTACTTTCAGAAATTTGCGGTCCTGTAGAATACATTCCTGAAATGATTAGGGCAGATCAATTATTAACAAGATTTGACAAGAATCATAAAGGAGTGAAAGTAGTAGTAGATGAATTTGGGGGATTCGTGGGAATTATTGGTGCAGAAGCTGTGTTATCTGTATTGGCTGGTTGGTGGAAAAAATAAATTATGAAACAGTTGAGAATTAACAAAAATTATTTACTTTTAAAAAATTGGTGGGAGAGTATAGATCTTACCAACTATGAAAAAAGTTTTTTTAATAGAGAAATAATTTCTTTTAATCAACAACTTTTTAGGCTCAAAGAAAAAAAAATAAGAATTGGCACATATGGCAAATCAGGAGTTGGGAAATCCTCTGTTTTAAATTCTTTATTAGGTAAAAATATTTTTAAAACAAATATCATAAACGGCTCTACAAGAGATTTTCAATCAGAAGAGTGGGCCATTGAGGATCAAATACTCAAAAGTATCGCCTTAATAGATTCGCCAGGATTTGATTTCTGCAATATTAAATCCCCGGAAAAAATATATTACCGTATTAATCAATCAGATCTTATTTTATTTGTAGTTGCAGGAGATATAAATAGAAATGAAGCGAAATTAACGCATTCATTAAAGATGGGAAAAAAATTATTATTATCTTAAATAAAATCGATCTTTTAAAAAAAAATGAATTAAAAGAAATAATTGAAAATATAAATTCTAAGCTCCCACAAGATTTAAATATTCCCATAATTATTAATCATAAAAACAATATCAAAGACTACATAATAAAAATAATAAATCAATATGGAGAGAAATTATTGACACTGAATTCTCTTCAATTAGCTGACAAATTGTTTTTAAAGATAAAAGAACAAAGATTAAAAAAAAGGCAGAAATTAGCTCAGTCAATTATTGGAAAATTTTCTACAATAAAGGCATCGGCAGTTGCTCTGAATCCTTTTATTTTTTTCGATATTGCTGGTAGTTTTGCACTAGATACCGCATTAATTAGCGAATTAAGTAAGATTTATGGTTTAAATTTAAAAGGGGAATCTACAAGAAAAATATTCCAAAATATATCTGTACATAATTTATTTTTAGGGGTCACTCAAGTTGGTATAAATACATCTTTCAACCTCATTAGGAAAGTTGTTTTATTTACTGCACCTTTCACTAGCGGGCTATCTTTATTACCATACGGACCCATAGCAATTATTCAAGCAGCGATAGCACTTCATTCTACAAAAATACTTGGGAAATTAGCAGCTAAAGAGATATTTATAAGAAGCAAAGTTTCTTATATAGAACCTTCTACTTTGATCCAAAATATTACTTATAAAGATCAAGAAATTTTTAATCACATTAATGTTTATTTATCAAACAGGAATTTAAATAATAATTTCATGAGTTTTTTACCTTAAAATCTAAAATGGAAAAAAGCATTGCTTTATTTGGTACTAGCGCAGATCCACCTACC
>CACNQT010000024.1 GCA_902622705.1 uncultured Prochlorococcus sp.
AAGAGTGGCTATTTAATAATTTTATAAATACAAAAAATAGCCACGGTAGCGGCTGTACTTTGAGTGCTGCTATTTGTGGTTACAAGGCTTTAGGTTTTGATCTATTTGATTCCATACAAAAAGCAAAATTATTTGTTGAGAAATCTCTAGAAAATTCTTACAAAATAGGATCTGGACCTGGTCCCTTAGGTCATCATTAATTATTTATATAAGTTGATTTAGAACCACCATTTTCTGTAGGGCTTTTTTAAAAATAAGATTTCTTCAGTCTCCCATCCTCCCTCCAACCACTCAAGATGCTCAAGCAATAAAGACTCACTTTCCCTTTTGCTTAATTGCCCAATTCTATTAGCGATACCATCGAACCTTACTTTCATCAATTCCTCAATCTTGATATTATTCATAGGTTTAATAATAAATTTTTTCTACTCTTACTTGTATACATTTTCATGTCAACGATTTAATTTTATTTGTTTACTAGCAGTTCTTGAATATGTATTAAATACAACTTTTTAAAATAGATAGTAATTAAGACTTATTCACATAGATTTAATTAAAGACTAATTTATATAAAAATACTTTAACTATGAATAAAGAAGAAAAAGCAAAGCAAAAAACTATTTTAAATGTAGGCTATTGTGAAACGACATCTGAATGGCTCAATAGAATCATTACTGAACTGGCAGATGAAAATAAAAATTTTGTAGATTTGTCAGTTATTTGTGCTTAATTTTTTAGAAAATATAGTTTATTTTGATTTATTTTCAGTTAGCTTTTAAGTATAAAAGAAATTTAAAAGATATTTTTGTGATGTGAATCCTAACAAAAAAAACATAGAAATAATTAAACAATTCAATTTATCTCCTCATCCTGAGGGTGGATGGTTTAGAGAGATAGTAAGGAGTGAGAATTCTCTAATAAGGGAAGATGGCCAAATTAGAAACTTTATTACGGGAATTTATTATCTTTTGGAGAGAGATGCAAAAAGTGCTTGGCACAGAGTAAAAAATGCTGATGAAATTTGGATTTATTTAAGGGGCGATCCTCTGAATTTATGGTGCCTAGATAATGATAATAAGTTAATAAGAAATTTAATTTTAGATTCCAATAATCCAGTAGCAATGATCCCATCTGGATATTGGCAAGCTGCAAAAAGTACAGGCGAATTTACTTTAGTGAGTTGTTGTGTTGGCCCTGGTTTTGATTTTAAGGATTTTGAATTACTCAGAAATACAAATCATACTTCTAGATTGGATAAAGCAATTAATGATCTTATTTGAGACATTTTTTTGTTTATATTTTTGAAATTATCCTCTAGATTTATAAGGCTACTCAATCAATCTATATTAATGAATCAAAATTCTGTCAAAACAATTGGTATTAATGATGAACCAAGAAAAGATTCATACTTAGTATATGTAAATCTGGCTGATGGATTAAAAGACATCCTTAACAGGGATTTTGATGAATGGTCGAATTTTGATAGTTGGGAAAGTATTTCAGTTCAGCAATGGATTTTTTCTAGAGCTCTAGAGGTTTTCAGAGGTAAGAAAATTGATATTAAATGCGACTGTTGTGAACATAATGATTTAATCCCAAATGATTTTGAGAATATTAAAAAAGAAAAATGTTTTGGTAAAAAAAGTGCTTACATGATTGAAAAAGTTGTAGATGAAATTGTATTAGCTAAGGCAAGAAGAGAAAGTGATGGAACATATTCTGCGTAAGATTCATAAATATTTATGGAGTGAAAAATCTTTTATTTACCAGTGAAAATTATCAGAAGAACCAATCGTTAAATTTCTAGTGGACATCTTATGGAACTTAAAGTGTACCGAATCACTGAACTCCTTTTCATCTGAGTAATTCACAAGATCCACTGGGTCGATGTTTTCATCGAACCATGCATCATATTCAATATGGTTTGGTTCAGCAAAATAACTCATATCCAATTAATAGCTTTCAAAAAACATATAAACGGTACATGCGATACCAAATTAACTTTCTTAATTTTTAAATAATCCATATTTTTAACTTGTTTATCAAGATTAGTTGCTAAAAAGATAGGAGAAATATCTATAAATTAATGTCTCTAGATACAACCATGGTCTCTATCCATCCCCACTTCACAATCAAGGATGGGAAGATGGACCAGTGCATAGCTCTTTTAGAAGAAATTTTGGTATTGACAAAAGCTAATGAACCTGACTGCCTTTTTTTTAATATCACTACATGCGGGTCAGATAAGGCTTATGTCAGAGAGGCATATAAAGATGGTTCCGCCGCTTTATTTCATCTCAAAAATATGGGACATATGATTCCCAAGCTTTTTGAAGTGTCAGATATTACTGTGCAGGTCCAAGGCCCTGCCAAGGAGATTGAACCCTTGAAGGAAATACTGCCAGACGCTGATTTCTATGAAGCAATATCTGGATTCTGATTTAGATTGTATATATTGACAGTCGATCGCTAGGGGCTTTTAGCCCTCTTTTTATTTAGGAATTCAAAATAAATTAATCTTCCCTTTACTTATATCAAGTAACTTTATTATCAGCTCAAATATTATTTTTATGGCATCAACTTTTTATATTGTCCATCATGAATTTAAGGCAGGAAAAGCTGAAAAATGGTGGGAAACAGCTTATGCGGCAATGTCACCAGGTGGTGGATGGGATGATGCGGTAGCTGCTAATAAAGAAAAAGGATTTTTTAATCATTCTGCAAATGCTGTAACTAAAACTGGCCCTGTATATTGTTTTTGGGAAGTAAAACAGGGTATTTCAGCTGAGGAGTTTCAGGAGTTTATAGACGGTCCCTCTGGTCCTGGGTTCGGACAAGATGCATTGATGAATATCTGTAAACCAATTGACACAGCATTAATGAATGGACAAACACCTTATCCACCAGTCTTTTCTTGAGTTGACAGTCTATCTAGAATAGGGAGCAACTAGCTCCTTTTGATTATGTCTCTTGAAACTACAGTTTTCACATTCAAAATTAGCGTTCCTTTTGAAGAATGGGCTGCGATTTATGACAGCGAAGAAAATATACAAATGAATAAAGAGCGCGGAATTATTTGCTTATATAAAGGTGTAAAGAAAGATGATCCAACAAGTGTAATTCTTATTGAGCAGGGTGAAGAAGGTAAATCAATAGCTATGTTTGAAGATCCAGCAGTGAAACCATTAATTGAGAGTGCAGGTCATATTTACGATTCAACGGTTATATCCAGTTATTTTTAAGTGAAAAGCTTAATTCTTCCTGCAATATTATTATTATTATTTCCTTTTTCTGCTCAAGCTGGTTTTCCAGAAGGTGAGAATGGATATGATCTAAAAAAAATTGAAGAGTCTTTTAGATTGCCCTGTGATGAAATTGGAAATGATGATTGTATTGCAAGAGCATTAGGAGTTGGTGCCTGTACCTGGATATTTGGAATAAACAAAGATAAACAACCTGCGGAAGCTTTAAAAATTTCAGATACTGTTTTAATTGCTCTTTTGAAAGGAAATAATCTTAATTTAAAATCAATGCTTGAAAAAGATGGATTAATTAAAACGAATATAAAAAAAGAAGCTACTTTTAGAATTAATTTCTGCAGAGAGGAAACAAAAAAAGCTATTCCAAAGTTAATTAAGAAATTACCAGAGGGTGTTGTATTGGATGAAGAGAGAGTAGAAAATTTAACCAGGGTGTTTCCTCTGCAGTATTTAAGTATGTTTGAGCAATTTAACAAATAAAAGAAATGAAACTTTTATTATTGACTCCTATATTCAAACGTTTTAAAAAAAGTGCTTTTTTCTCATCACTTAATCAGAATACTTGTCCTGTTTATGATGCTGAAGAAATAAAAAAACAAGAACAACAAGAAGCTATTAGAAAGTTATACCCATAAAAAAAGGGCGATAGCTTCGCCCTAGTCAAAAAGCAGGATAATCCCCATCACCCAGCCTTTTTTAAAATCCTAGCACTACATATAGTGTTTGTAATTAATAAAAATTTGCTATTGGTGGAGTTGTTTGTTTCTAATTAATTTGTCATGATGGAAATCCCCATCACTCAGGCTCGCAAGAGTCTTTTTTTTTATGTCAAGTTTTGGATCGGACACTCCATTTATGCTTCTTGCAAAACTTAAAGTTAAGGAAGATAAGGTTGCAGAATACTTAGAAATT
The DNA here is from genome assembly GCA_902622705.1 of uncultured Prochlorococcus sp. GTDB lineage: Bacteria > Cyanobacteriota > Cyanobacteriia > PCC-6307 > Cyanobiaceae > Prochlorococcus_A. Next base: position 4,173 of record CACNQT010000024.1, read on the forward strand.
GCAGATAAGACAGATAAAGCTGTTGAAGCCGACGAACCAGGAATGCTCCATCATACTTTTGATCAAGATCCTAATGACCCTCTTCGTTTCGTATGGTCAGAAGTTTATAAAAATGATGATGCTTTATTAGCTCATTTAGCTAATCCAGCCTTAGGTGTTTATCTTGAGGCTCATGCTGAACTGGGAACTGATTTTTCTGTTGAATTTTACGGAACTGTTGGAGATAAAGTTATTGAAGCTATGAATGCAACAGGAGTTCCATACAAGATCTTTAAAACAAAATTAGGATATAGCAGAGTTTAAGGATAAGAGTATTAACTAATTAATTCGACTAAATTATTAATAAAAATCTGAGTGCTAGAGGTAACCATAGACATAGAAGAAGCATTAGTAAAATAGTAATAGCATGGATATTTGGAATGTAATGCTCTTTTAAAATTTGTGTTTTCATAATTTATCTCGCCTTCTTAAGTTTGATTTCTCTTCTGATAAGCAATGCTATAACTACAACACACATGTTCATTAGAAATACGTCTAATGGCATTTAATAAAAAAGTCTCTACTTTATTAATAGCAAGATTTTTGATCTACGAATCAAGAAATGATTACTAATATTTATTGGCTTAATAAAACGAATTTTAAAATTAAATTTGTGCTTAAATATCTCATAACTTTTAACTATTAAATGGCTTATTCAGAAACAAGAATAGTAATAGGTGGTTTAGCCCATGTACCTGTTCTTATCTTTATAGCCAATTTTATAAAAGGTAAGTTTGGAATTAAAACTGAAGAGACAAAAGAAACTATAATTAAAGAAGAGCCCTTTAAAATTATTGAGCTAAAAAATACCGGAGTTAAAGAGGGAAAAGCAGAAACTTTAAAGGAACTTTCAAATAAGCTGGATAATATTGAACAAAAGACTGATGAGGTTTATGAAAAGGTAAAAAAGAAAAAAAGGATAAGAAGAAGAAAAAAAGAATAACTAAATTGAGATCCTATCAATCATCAATATATCTTGAGCTTGGATTGTATCCCTCTTATCTTCATCTTCGGGATCTTTATAAGATTCAATTTCAGCTTGAATTTTCCTCTTGTAGACTCCTTTGACATAGTCAATTTCTCTACTCTCTTTATTCAGTATTGAGAATGGTGTCCTTAATTTCATAACTTTCTCCTAATAAATAAGTTTTGATCAGCTCCAGTTCTTATCAGATTCAACAAAGCTATCCAATGTTTGCTGATTCCTGATTTCTTCCTCAAGAAGTTCTTCTTCTGATCTTTCTTCAATTTCAGATTTATGATCTTCTTTTAAGGTAGATTTGGTAGACATCCGCTCATGACGACTACAAATATGTTCTAACTAGTCAGGCAAGCTATCCGGCTAATAAATATGTACGGTTTGAGGAACTTCCTTATACGGATAAAGGATCAACAATTGAATTTGAATATTGTTAAAGTCTTGGAAAATTTCGGTTAGTTTTTTTTCCTTTAAAAATCATCAGCAAAGGCAGACCAATAAGCATAAGACTTCCATCAATTAATAAAAAAGTATTTAGATTCATTTATCTATTCCTTCAAGGTTATCCCAATTTAAGGAAATTCCTTTTTTAATTGGTTGTTTTTTCATATCATTAATCTCTTTTCTAATTTTGTTGTAGTAGGCTGACTCCTCTGGATCATCAGAACCAAGACCATAATTCATGGTCGCTGCAAGATAAATTCTGTGCATACGATATGACGATAGTGGCACTATTAAAGACAAGCTGTATTAAATATATTTTAATTTTAGTTAAAATGCTGATCTACTAAATTTCATTTATATCAATAAATTGTTCAAGTGCCCTCGTCGAGACTTGAACCCGAGACCTCTCCCTTACCAAGGGAATCGAAAGTATTTCAAAACTATTGGTATAACTGAAGTTTAGGGGTAAATATTACTAAGAGTTAACTAATTAGTGCGATAACTAGTGCGAAGAGAATAATCCCCTCAAGGGAAGGGCTAGTTTCTAGTTGTATAAATAGTTCTACCCTAATCTTTAATTACATTCAGACGAACATAAAATGTTAATTAAGATTAGGGTAAGCTAAGCTATAACCCCTTGTTAGAACTGAATTTATTCTACAAATCTATAATATTTAATGCTATAAATACAATAGTTAGACCTACTTTATGTCTGTTTTTGAGCAAGAGCTAGATGCAAGGATAGGCAAACCAAGTAGTAATGACTAAAAGAGCAACTAAACAAGAAACCGAATTAAGAGTTGCACATGCTGCTGAATTAGTTGCTGAAGGACAAGCCTATTCATCTATTACTTCCTTTGTTGCCGCAAAATATGGAATCTCAAGAAGAAGAGCCAGGCAGATTACTTCTAATGCTTATCTTTTGCTGAAAGATGATATTGAGGAAGGGGACTTAAATCGCCCTGAAATGACAGCAAAATTAGTATGCTGGAAACTGCAATGTTTAGAGCAATGCAAGAAAAACAATATTCAGCCGTTGCAAGTAATGCAAAAGTCCTTATGAAATTAATAGGTTTAGAAGCAAAAACACAAATTAGATAATTACTTTTTATTAAAAATATAACTTTCAAAAATTCCTTTCTTTTTGTTTTTTTTCTTTTAAACAATTCATAACTTGCTTATAACTTTAAAATGTGATTCTAATTATGCATTCAATTCTTCTAAAGCAAAGCAGTGGCCTTGGATGCAATTTTTTATAGTATGCAAAAAGTAAACTAATCATTTTTTTAAATTAAAAAAATATTTTATTTTTTCTTATTCGTATCTTATTTAATTCTTAAAGAAGAGTGCATTAAATCTTTTAAACTGAAATTAGCTTCTATATTCTCCTCACACGAAATAGAGAAGCTTTTTCTTTTTGAAATAAATTTGGTATGACTTATTTTGCAGAGCCAAATTACATAGAATATGACCTGTGGTTTGATTCAAATATTAATGCAGTTGATTTAATTAACTATTCAGATGAAAATGAATTTTGTAATTTTACGCATAAAAAATTCCATAAGATATCAAGTTTAAATTTAGTTATTGGTTCCTCAAAATATAAACAAATGATGATTTTTTCTTTTTTTTAATTTCCTTGCAGAGTTAATGCATTTCTTTATTGTTTTATCTCTCTGATTCTGGGATAGCAAAAGTAAATTTTTTGATATAAATTTTTAAGGCATTAAGCACTAAAGTTTAATTATCAAAGAGCTAAATCGCAATAATTTCCAGCACTCATATTTACTGAATTTTGTGAAGTAATTCTTTCTAAGTTTTTATTTAAATTATTAGCTTGATTAGAAGCTGAATAAAATCCAACTGTTAAAAAAACAAGTGTTATAGAAGTTACTATTGTACTAAACTGGATAACTCCATCTGCCAGAATAGTTGGAGTTTTTAGAGATAAAATAGCTTTTTTTCTCTTTGCTTTTGATTTTGCCATAATCTTAACTTTTACTTAAAGTTTTCTTAAGTTAATTTTAATAATAAGCAAAAAAATTAATTTGTCAGTTAGTAAATTTACTCATTTTGATAAGTCTTTCGAATCGAGAAATCTTAATATTTTCAACTAATAAATTATATTGATTTGTTTATTTATCAATAAGAAGGCCCGCTTAATTTATCAAGTAATTCATATTTATCTCTTTTTCATACCAATCATTTAAATCTTTTTCACTTATTGTTTTGAATAAAAATAACGATATCTTCTCCAGGTAATCAGCAATATAAATTCTTGAAATTGGATTAAAACAAATAAAAACAACAAAAATTGAACCTAACAAAAGTATTGTTTTTAATAAGCGTCCCCTCAAATTTCCCTCAAATTTTCTAGTTAAGCAGCATCTAGATTTAATTCTTCTTGTTCAAAATTTTCTTTATTTTCCTTAATTTCTTTATTAGCCCATTCTAATAATCTTATAGATAATCTTAAATCTCCCTCTAACCATGCTCTAATAGCCATTGCTCTTCGAGGGTCATAAAAATTTTTCTTTCTGTACCAAGAAAAAACATTCTCGTCTGATTTGTTTCCATTGCATGAAAGACAAGCTGGAACGCAATTTTCTGTTAAGTTTAAACCTCCTTTACTTCGTGGCAATATATGATCAATAGATTCTGAAGGTTTTCCGCAATATATGCATCTTTTGCTCGTAAATGTATGAATAGACTTTCGCCAAAATCTTAATTTGAGTTTAGGGCATAAATCCTCTAAAAACACTGCATCATCAATATGCATTAAGACTATTCAATTATCTATATTTATGTCATATGAAATTTAAAAATAATTTAAGAAAACGTTATCTTTAAGAAATTAAATTATTTTCAAAAACCAATCACAAAATAATTAATTTCAAATAAATTTTTAATTAATTTTCTCATCACTTTTTCTACTTTTTAGTTTGAGCTTTTCCTCTTCAGAATTTGGTTATGGGAATAACAATATACATTTAACATTTAACTTTATAACTTACCTTTTCTTTATCTGAAGTCTAGTTATTTAGTTGAATATAATAAGCTAAGAATTTAAAAAAAAATGTCTGATAAAAAGAAAGATACAAAAAAAGATTTTAAAAAGAATAAAGCTATGCTTGCTTACGGAGTGATACAACTAGGATCAGCAGTTGTATCAGCTGTTGCCTTAGTAGCTATTGCACTAAGCTTTTGCTCATTAAAAAAAGAATCAAAGTTCTTTAATGAATGTGTTGAAGAAATGAAAGCGACTGGTTCGCCAACAGCTGATGCGGTTCGTTTCTGTACTGGTGGTTAGCATTAGGTAAATTGAGTGTTCCGATATTTTTATAAATAATATTTAATTTGTCTTAGTTCATATTAACCATAAATTAATTTTTTCTTATTTTCCCCTTAGTAAAACTAATAAATAAACTAACTAAAATTTAAGTGGTTATAAATTTAGGAAAATTTTATGAGTGGAGATTATGAGACATTAGAAATCAATCAACCTAAGATTTCTTATTTTAAAAAGAGATCAGAAGATAATACTTTATGGCTAGAGGAAATGATTAAAGAGATTGAAAAGATTGAAGATACGAATAACAATATATCTAATGCTGCTTAATCTACGATGGTTTGTGATTAATGATATTTATTGAGTAATCGATTATAAATTACCAACAATACTATTACTCCACTTATACCAAGAATTGCATGGTATGGGTCATAATGATTTTGCTAAAGCTCCTTTAAAAATTCCATTAATTTAGTCTTTGGGTCGAGTTAATATCAAGCGTTTCATTTATTTTTCTTGTTGGAAGAATTACCTAAGGAAAAAATATTAGAAGAATTAGCAAATTTATTAGATTGATTTAAAATCCTTTATATAACTTTAAATAATAAATAATTTCTGATAAATCATTAATTTTTTGAATCTTTTCTTGGTTAAATTCATTTATTAATTTATTTAGTATTTCAATATCTTTTGAAAAAAACATTAAATTACATTCCGCTTTAAGTCCTGAGATAGATCCTGCATATGAGTCTTCTATAACCCATGATTTCCTAGGATCTACATCCAATATTTTTAATGCTCTCAAATAAGGATCAGGCGAAGGCTTACCATCAGAAATGAATTTATCATCTCCAAGAACCTTTGTATTGAATAAATTTAACCAGGGATTTGCAGAGCTTTTTATTTTAAAACTTTCACTACTACTACTTGTTACTAGTGCAATAGGTAATTTTGTATTTATACAAAATTTGATTAATTCTATTGCTCCTTTAAAAGGTTTTGCTTTAGTAAGTACTTTATCTACTTTTAACTTTTGAGTAATGAGTAATTCTTCTATTGTGATTTCTTCATTTATCCATTTGAAAACTTTTTTTGCGCAATCTATTCTTCTTCTTCCTTTTAATTCTAGTAATTTATCGTTTGATAAATAGTAATTATATTCTTTTGCGGTTTCATACCAGGCATTAGCTAGTAATGGTTCTGTATCTAGTAATACCCCATCTAAATCAAAAAGAATTGCTTCTGGTAATTCCATCTTTATAGAAATATTTTTTTATTTGCTTTTAAAATTTCGAATATCTTTTTAAAGATAGCTAATTAAAAGGGGATAATTGCCCCTTATTTTAGATCGACTGTCAATCAATCAAAAGTTAATACTATGTTTACGCAGTGCGGTTATTTTAGGGGCTTTGGTGCAGCCTACTCCTCTTTTTTTATCTATTTCTTTCAATTATTCGAAAATTCATATCTAAAGCTCCTTTTCTTAATGGAATTAATTCTTGATATGGTCCTTCATAACAATCAATTGCTGCTTGTTTACTAGGGAATTGTGAAAGTACAGAGAAAGGCCCGTCATATCCCTCTCTAACATCAGTCTCGAAATCAACTGATAATGTCTTTGCTCCGCAACCTTTAACAACGACATCATTTACTTTTGAAAAGTATTTACCTGCTTGTTCTGGATTTGTAACCCTGCCAGAAATCATTACATAACCAACATTCTTGTCTTTTGGAACTTTATAACCAATTGCAAGCCCTGCAATGCTAGCAATTAAACCAATTAAAATAGTTTTTTGCATTAAAGATTTTGATTTTTACAAATGGTATACGATTCTTTCTAAATTGGCTTTCAATTATTAACTATTAGCGGTGCAAGTAGTAAGCGTTTCATTTAAAAACCATAAGTGACTTAATCGCATTTTTTCTTTCGATATATTTTCTGCATTTCTTTTTGTTCTGATAAATAATCTTCTTTTGCTTGTTCATTAATTGGATCATATTTGGCTTTAAATTCTTCTTTGATAGCTTGAGCATTTTGTCTTCTTTCTTCTGCCATGAAATCAAAATCACCATCACTATAATTTCCACTTTTTAAGATAGTTTCAAACAAATAACATTCACTAGATAAATCAATATCAAATTCTTTTATAAAGAAATATTCATTACATAAGCTTTCTATTTCATAAGGACTATCAAAAAGATCCTCCCATTTTGTTTCTATTGCATAAATTTTGGTAACTTTATCATTAGCAAATTCTTTGCTTTGTTTTGCAAATGATATTTTTTGCTGATAATCATTTTTTGATTTATTTATTGCAAATTTAAGGTCTTCGCATAATCTTGCTTTATCGTTTCCAAAACCAAATATAAGTGGGAAAACAATAAATAAAGCTAAGCGTTTCATTTAATCGTTGACTTTTTGGTCTAATAATTCTTTTAATTCCTTTGGTAAG
>CACNQT010000025.1 GCA_902622705.1 uncultured Prochlorococcus sp.
ATAAGGTTTTATATAAAAGTAAAACAAATACACTTTCATTCAAAAATAAATATGGTGCTGCAAAGATAAGTTTGGAGGGGATTGAGCAAATCAATAAAAAAATTAACGATAAAGTAAAAGCTGAATTATTAAATTACCAAAAAAATAAATTAGCGTCAAAATTGAAAACGGGAGATTATAAAGTTACTCTGTTTGGAGCAGGTTCCTCAGGAAAAACATCTATAGCAAGATCTTTATTGAAAAATATTGTCGGACAAACTTCAGCAAAAATAGGTACAACAATGCAAATTAATAGCTATAAAATTCGTATCCCAATCTTAAAAAGAAACATTAATATAGTTGATACTCCTGGATTATTCGAACCATCTAAGTTAGGCGAAGAAAGAGAAAAAGAAACTATCATACAAGCCTCTTATTCTGACTTGGTTCTCTTTGTGTTAGATCAGGACATAAATAAATACGAAAACTATTTAATTAATGAATTATTGAAAATAGGTAAAAAAATAATTATTGTACTAAATAAGTGTGATTTAAGGTCTAGAGATGAAAATAACCTTATCAAAGAAAATATAAAAGCTATCACTGCCGCAAGTAAAAATGAAATTTCAGTTGTTCAAACAATTGCAGTACCTAATAAATCTCCTTATGTAAAATCAGATGCCTTAAATTTAGTTCCAGATGTAGGAAGTTTATTTAGAGAAATAATTGAAACTCTCGATAATAATGGTGAAGAGTTATTGGCAGAAAATATTCTTTTTCGCTCAAATAAGTTAGGTATTAAAAGTAAAAATTTTATAGAAGAACAAAGATATTTAATGTCAAATAAAGTGATTAATAAATATATGTGGATTACAGGTGGAGTAATACTAGTTAATCCACTTCCAGCAGTTGATTTTCTTACTACTACATCAGTTAATCTTCAAATGATAATGGAATTATCAAAAATATATGAAATAAAGCTTACTAAAAAAGATGCAAAAAATTTATCGAAATCATTGCTAAGCGCATTGGCAAAACAAGGAATACTTAAAGGGGGGCTCGCAATTCTTTCTCCTGCTTTAGCTACGAGTTTGACAAGAATTATTATATCTAAATCGATACAATCTATTACAGCAGGCTGGTTAATAAGAATAGTAGGACTAAGTTTGATCGAATATTTTAGAAATGGGCAAGATTGGGGAGATGGAGGAATTCAAGAAGTTGTAGATAAGATCTACAGCATAAGTAAGAGAGAGGACATTTTAAATAACTTCGTAAAAGAAGCTATTTCAAAAATTGAGATAAGAAAGTATTTTAAATCAAATAAATCATTGCCTCCATTTCCTAGGTAATATTTGATAATTGATCATTTAAATAAGTTCTGAAATCAAAAATAGTTATTAAAAGTAAGTAAGCAATACAAATCGCTATGGATATAATCCCTGTTATTATTGCAATAATTTTTGGTCTACCAATATTCATTGATTAGAATCTAAAAATTTCAAAAGTTCTTCAATATGAGATTCATTTGTATTGTAGTTTCCCATGACAACCCGTAAAAAATATTTGCCTTTAAATTTTGGTCTTGAAAGCATAAAATTATTTTTCATTAGTTCATTAACTTTTGTTTTAGTCCAGAATTCAGTATCTTTTGGTGCTAGCCCCTTTGGTAAGAATGAAACAATATGTAAAGGACCTGAAAATATTTCATATTTATTTTTACAAATATTTTTTATAAAAAAGTCTTTTCTTTTTATTGATGATTTTAAGATGTCTTCTATTCCTTTCAGACCTAAAAAACGTAAACCTAGCCATAATTTAATAATCTCTGAGGGCTTTGAACCTTGTATGCCTATTTCTCCTCTGTTTATGATATTTTCTTTTGATGATAAGTATGGAAGTCCAGTAGAAAATGTATTTTCTAAAGTACTCATTTCTGAAACTAATAACAAAGATGATGTCTTTGTTATGCCAATTATTTTTTGAGGATTTATTGTTATCGAATTAGCCTTATTAAGATTATTTAAACCTTCTATTGGAATAGAAGTTACTGCAAAAATGCCTCCAATGGAGCCATCGATATGTAGCCATATATTTCTTTCTTTACATATTTCACTTATGTCTTTAATAGGATCAATTGCTCCTCTTACAGTTGTACCTAGCGTGGCAACAATAGCGAATATCTTTTTATTATCAATAAAACATTTATCAATAGTTTTTCTAAGATTTTGTATATCCATACAACCGTTATTATCAGTTTTTATCCTGACAAGATTTGATTCATTAAGACCCATTATTCTTGTGCATTTAATAAAGGAGGAATGAGCATCTTCACTAATAATTAATACAGAATTAGGATTTGAACCTAATCCAGAATTATTTCTAGCTGCTATTAGTGCATTTAAATTACTTAAAGTACCTCCGCTAGCAGCTATACCTCCAGAGAAATCATTAAACCCTATTTTTTTTGCAAACCATTTGCATAATGATTCCTCAAGCAAGGTAACACTTGGAGATAACTCGTAAGCAAGAAGATTATTATTTAAACCAGCAGCAATTAAGTCTCCTAAAATAGAGAAAATTAAAGGTGGGGGATCAAGATGAGCTAGTGAGCCGGGATGAACGGGATTAAATGAATTATTCAAAAGAGATTCGATCTCAGAAAACAAATCTTCTGCAGAAGTACCTTCCTCATTAGGCATTAAGCATTTGAAATTCTCATCAAAGGATAAAGGACCATTTTTATCGGCTTTAGAGAACCAGTCACAAAGAGTTTGACTTGCTCTATTGAGAAGAGTAATCAATTTGTCATTAGTCCCTATACTAGAAGGGAAATAAATATCTTTATTATTTATTAAATCTTCAGTCATCAGATAGGATATCTATTAATAAGTCTATTCTCAATATTGGTAAATGAGGTATATTTTTGAAAATGGAGATAGTAAAAATGATGAACTAAAAGAAATAAATATTTCAAAATACACTATTTGGATGAATTCGATATTAAGAAGATCAAAAGAAATTGGAAAAGTTGAGTTACCAATCTGTTCAATAATTTTAGATGAGAGAGGAAGATGTATTGGGAGAGGTGTTAACAGGAGGAATATAAATAAAGACCCATTAGGTCATGCTGAGATAATGGCACTTAGGCAGGCATCTCTGATAAAAAATGATTGGAGATTTAATGAATGTACTATTATCACAAATTTAGAACCTTGTACTATGTGTTCCTCTGCTCTTATTCAAGCACGGATGGGTAAAGTTATTTTTGGTGCATACGATAAGAAAAGAGGAGGATTAGGTGGCTCGATTGACTTGTCAAAACATGAAAGTGCTCATCACAAAATGGAAATAATTGGAGGCATTTTAGAAGATGAATGCAGTCAAATATTACAGATTTGGTTCAAAAAGTTGAGGACTCAAAAATAGAATATTTCTTTAATTCAGTATCAAAAAGGTTTAATAATCTGTCAACATTATCCTCGCTTGAATTGTAGCCCATTAGCCCTATACGCCATACCTTTCCTGACAACTCTCCAAGACCATTTCCTATTTCTATTCCAAAATTTCGTAATAAATGATTTCTAAATCCGTCTCCGTCTACAGCAGGAGGGATCTTAACTGTTGTTAGAGTTGGCAATCTATAATCCTTTGAAACATGTAATTCCATGCCAAGACTCTCTAAACCAGACCATAGTTTTTTTGCATTAGTATTATGTCTTTTCCAAACATTCTCTAAACCTTCATTTGCAATTAATCGTAAACCTTCACGAATTGCAAAATTCATATTGACGGGAGCAGTATGATGATAAACACGATCAGAACCCCAATATTTATTTAAAAGAGATAAATCTAAATACCAATTAGGAACTTTTGTTTTTCTTGAACTAAGCTTATCTTCAGCTCTATTATTCATAGTAAAAGGACTTAATCCTGGCGGGCAACTTAATCCTTTCTGGCTACAACTATATGCTAAATCAATATTCCATTCATCAATCAATAGTTCTAAGGCGCCAAGCGAAGTAACTGCATCAACTAAAAACAAGCAGTTATTTTTTTTACATATATCTCCAATTCCATCAAGAGGTTGTAAAACACCACTTGATGTTTCGGCGTGAACAATGGCAAATATAGCTGGTTTTTTTGTTTCTATTTCATACTTAATTTCTTCATATGAAAAAGCCTCACCCCATGGTTTTTCAATAACCGAAAGTGCAGCCTTATATCTTGTAGCCATATCAACTAGTCTGTCTCCAAAATATCCTTTTTTAGCAATAAGAATTTTTTCTCCTTCTTCTATAAAATTAGCTATTGAAGCCTCCATAGCTGCACTCCCTGTACCACTCATTGGAAGAGTTAATCTATTACTACATTGCCAGGTATACCTTAGAAGTTGTTGTACATCAGACATCAATGAAATATATGCTTCATCTAAATGTCCAATAGGATTTAGAGAAAGGGCATTTAATACCTCTGGATGCGCATTTGATGGGCCAGGACCTAATAAAAGTCGGGAGGGAACATAGGTCTTTGAGAAATGTGATAAATTCTCTTCATTTAAGGTTGAAATAAGTTTTGCCTCTGTCAAAGCATTAACATCCAGTTACTTTCAAATTAAACTAATTTCAGCACATAAGCGATAAATATTTAGAGAATTTCATTCAATTTAAATATTTAAGTAAACAATTATTAAACTTATAACTTGAAACACTGAAAGAAGACATCTAGTCTTCAAAAAAGTTATCGTTGATACATAATAAGAATCATCAAGTTATTAATTTCATATAAGGTATCTCAAAAGTTATGTTTAAATCTCCTCAAGATGTTTTAAGTCAAATTAAAGACGAAGGAATTGAACTAATCGATTTAAAATTCACAGACATTCATGGAAAATGGCAACATTTAACTCTTACATCAGACATGATAGAAGAGGATTCATTTACAGAGGGTCTAGCATTTGATGGTTCATCAATAAGGGGTTGGAAGGCAATTAATGCCTCTGATATGTCAATGGTTCCTGATGCCACTACAGCCTGGATTGATCCTTTTTATAAACATAAAACGCTAAGTATGATTTGCTCCATACAAGAACCTAGAAGCGGGGAGCCATACGATAGATGTCCAAGAGCTTTAGCTCAAAAGGCATTAAAATATTTAGACTCGACTGGTATTGCAGATACTGCATTTTTTGGACCAGAACCAGAATTCTTTTTATTCGATGATGTTAGATATGACTCTAAAGAGGGAGGTTGTTTTTATAGTGTAGATACTATTGAAGCTCCATGGAATACAGGGAGAATTGAAGAAGGGGGCAACTTAGGATACAAAATACAATATAAAGAAGGATATTTTCCAGTAGCTCCAAATGATACTGCTCAAGATATCAGATCTGAGATGCTTCTTCTTATGGGTGAATTAGGTATCCCCACAGAAAAACATCACCATGAAGTAGCTGGTGCCGGTCAACACGAGCTTGGAATGAAATTTGATTCGTTAATAAATGCTGCTGATAACGTTATGACTTATAAGTACGTTGTAAGGAATGTTGCAAAAAAATATGGAAAAACAGCAACATTTATGCCCAAGCCTGTTTTTAACGACAACGGAACAGGAATGCATGTTCACCAAAGTTTGTGGAAAAGTGGACAGCCACTATTCTTTGGTGAAGGAGCATATGCAAATTTATCTCAAACAGCAAGATGGTACATCGGAGGCATACTTAAGCATGCTCCATCATTCTTAGCATTTACTAACCCAACTACAAATAGTTATAAACGATTGGTTCCAGGATTCGAAGCACCTGTAAATCTAGTTTATTCTGAGGGTAATAGATCAGCTGCAGTAAGGATACCTTTAACAGGTCCAAGCCCTAAAGCTAAAAGATTAGAATTCAGATCTGGTGACGCACTTGCAAATCCTTACTTAGCATTTTCTGTCATGATGCTTGCTGGTATTGATGGAATTAAAAATCAAATTGATCCTGGTGATGGAGTAGATGTAGATTTATTTGAACTTCCAGCAGATGAACTTGCAAAAATTGATACAGTACCTTCATCTCTTAATGACTCACTTAATGCCCTAAAAGCAGATAAGGATTATTTATTAGCTGGTGGAGTATTTACTGAAGATTTCATTGATAACTTTATCGATATAAAATACGAAGAGGTACAACAACTAAGACAAAGGCCTCATCCACATGAATTCTTCATGTATTACGATGCATAATTAAAAGAACACATTAGTTTAAAAAAATCAATTTGAGAAATATCACAAAATATTCTCAATTTGATTTTTTTTTTGTTGGAATATAAATATATAAATTAAAAAATGGCTAGGGAATCTATTTCAAAAATTGCATATAAAACGCTACAACAAAGTAAAAGCATTGCAGGTTTTGCTCACAAGCAAATCAGTTCAAGATTAATGAATTTTATTCTTCCCGATTCTAAGCTTGAAAATTTTGATATAGATAAGGATCTTCTAATACAAATACAAAATTCAATGGATAATTTAAGAGAAGAAGATTGGAATGATGCAGAAAAAAATATATATCCAAAAAAATTATTGTTTGATGAGCCATGGCTTAGATATCTAACTCAATATCCCAAAATTTGGCTCGATATGCCCAATACATGGGATAGACGAAGAAAACAAAACTTTGATGATCTTCCAAAATCAATTAATAAAGATAATTATCCTCAGTATTATTTAAGAAATTTTCATCATCAAACAGATGGTTATTTATCAGATTTTTCAGCTAGCATTTATGACCTACAAGTAGAGATACTTTTTAACGGAAGTGCTGACTCAATGAGGAGAAGAATTATTAAGCCAATAAAAGAAGGACTTGAAAATTTTAGCGATAGAAAAAAAAGTTCTATTAAAATACTTGATGTAGCGACAGGATCAGGAAGAACATTAAAACAATTAAGAGCCGCATTTCCTAAAGAAAAAATTACAGGGATTGATTTATCTGATTCATACTTAAAAGAGGCAAGTAGATATATTTCAGATTTAGATGGAGATTTAATCCAGTTAATAAAAGGTAATGCAGAAGATTTACCTTTTGAAAATGATAGTCTTCAATGCATTTCTTGTGTTTACTTATTTCATGAATTACCTAGAACAATTAGAGCTAAAGTATTAAATGAATTTTTTAGAGTTCTTGAGCCAGGAGGAATATTAGTTTTAGCTGATTCTATACAAATAAGTGATTCACCTGACTTTACATCCGTAATGGAAAACTTCTATAAATCATTTCATGAGCCTTTTTATTGTGATTACATAAAAGAGGATATAGATTCTAAAATAGAGGGAGTAGGGTTTAAAGATGTAAAATCAAAATCCTTTTTTATGACCAAAGTATGGTCTGCTGTAAAGTAAATAAAAACTTCTATGACCTATTGGGATAAAGATACTATTCAGCTTGTTCAAAGTCTTAATAACAAATTAAAGATTGATCATTCTAAATGGCATAAAGATAAAGGAAATAAATATAAACGATCTGCAGAACTAATTTCGGCGGGATTATGCCATTTAATTATTTCTTGTAATGAGAAGGAAACTATTGAGCATTTAGAAGAAAGTATTAAATGGTTAAAAGAAATTAACGTAGATCACCCTTGTCCTAGTAAAAATCACCTTTTTAAAGCCAACTGAAGCCTATTACCTTTACTACTCCATCTAATATCATCAAAACATTCATTAATAATATAAAGTCCCCGGCCATTTACACTACTTATTTTTTTGGGTAATTTGTAGTCTCTTTTTTTTATTTCCAAACCATTACCTTGATCTTGAATTTGCCAAACACACCAATTAGGAGTAATTATTCTTCTTACTCTAATATTTTTTTTAGGATCTAATTTATTTCCATGTTTTACAGCGTTAACTAGAGCTTCATGTAAACCAAGTTTTATTAGATAGCTTGATTGAGAATTTTTAATAGGTTCTAATAATTGATCGACAAATTCATTCAGCTGTAATGATGACTCGAATTCGTAGTTTGACCAGTTAATCTTTGGTCTTTTAAAAATTTTTTTTAAAATATTTTTGCCCCGAAATAAGGACATAACAATATTTTGACACTGTCTTAATTTTAACTTATTAAATACCTCATTTAAAGAATATTATTATGTCTTTTAGCTATAGCAGGGTGCCGTAGGATTGAGTCCATAAGTCTTACTCCTCTTAATTGATTTATTAAAGGCATATGTCCATCCGGAGCATCTAATGACCAGCAAAATGATCCAGGATATCTAGTCCATAAACCCTCTTTTTTCCAACCTATTTTCGGCCACATTAATTCATATTTTTTCCCTACTGATTTTAATATCTTTGCCTGAATTGAAAATCCAAATCTACCATTAGAATAGATAGTCCATAATCTATCTATTGTTTCTAGATCTTTACCTGACATATTGTTAACTTCACTATAGAAAACATATCCACGTTTTTCAGCTAATTTCCCAGCTAATTTTCGTAAATAGGAACTTGTTAATCTATCTGCCTCTTCAAATTTTTGCTCAACCAACATCAATTGCAAATCTTCATAATTAATATCAATATCTGAATATGTATTAAACCAATTATTGAATTTAGAGTTTTCAAAGAATTCAGGCTTAAATTTTTTTAAAACTTGCAATATCCAGCCAGCAGCCCAATCATCTCCATCACTATCAAAGAG
>CACNQT010000026.1 GCA_902622705.1 uncultured Prochlorococcus sp.
AATAGCTTGGCGAATCCACCAAGTTGCGTATGTAGAGAACTTGTAGCCTTTCTCATGATCAAATTTTTCCGCTGCCCTAATTAGACCCAAACTTCCTTCTTGGATTAAGTCTTGAAATGATAAACCTCTATTCATATATTTTTTAGCGATTGAAACAACTAATCTTAAATTTGATTGAACCATTTTCTCTTTAGCTCTCCTACCTAAAAGAAGTCTTCTTCTAAATTTGGAAAGAGGCATATCTATTAACTCAGCCCATTCTCTAACTGATGGGAAATGTCCTTTTTCTGACTCATATTGAGTTGCCAGTTCTTCTAATTGAAGTAAGTCAGCAATTTTTCTTGCAAGTTCAATTTCTTCATCAGGTCTTAAAAGCCTAATTCTTCCAATTTCTTGGAGATAAACTCTTATTGAATCTTCAGTGTAGATACCTTTAGGCCCAAGCTTTATATTCCCAAGCCCTTTATCTTCTTCTTCAGAATTACTAAATTGATTAATATTTTCAACACTGCTTTCATTTAACTCAGAAGATGTCTCTAAACTTTGATCATTTTTTTTAATACCTTCTTCACCTACTGTTTCTAAATTTGTATTAATTTTTTTATTGATCTTTTTTTTTGAAGTAGGCTTGGAATTTTTTGATTCTGCTGCGACTGGACACATAATTGACTCCTTTCTACGGTGAATTTAACTAGATAAAATTTTATTTAGGGCTAATTTGAACATTTAGTAGTAAAGTCCCCTTAATGTTTAAAAAACTTTTTCACAAAATGAGAATAAGAAAAGTTTTCTAAATTGTTGAAAAATTTAAATAGTGCTATAGATTACCTAAAGTAAAAAGTCTTGGGATTTCTCAGACAGGCAGATCATTTTTGAATTATCAGTCAATGATCAGAGCTTCATGTCTCCCTTAAGAGCAGGATACTTACAATGTGCAAAAAACACTTTGTGGAATGTTCAACAATCCAATACTAAGAAAAAGTTTTGAAGCCGGCAAGTAATCAGTTATTAAATATCTCCTATAAATTGGAAATTTTGCTTGATATAGGTAGTAGTAATGAAAGCTTTTACTATTTAGATGGAAATAATCTTGGAGCAGAAGTTGGAGATATTGTAAGTGTGAGACTAAGGGGGAGATTATTGAATGGGTTGGTGATCTCCAAAAAAGACTTTTCGACAATCAATAATGATGAATCAAATATTACTGGAGGAAAAAGCATAAGATATTTGTTTGTTGAAAGTATTTTGCAGAAAAAAATAATTGATGAATCTTGGAGAAAATTGATAGACTCCCTAGCCTCTTTTTATATGGTTAGTAATTTAAAAATGTTTAAAACTGCATTTCCTCCTGGCTGGATTGGTAAATATAAAAATTTCTCTAAAGGTTTAAAAGATCAAATATGGATTGAAACTAAAAAAGAATTTGATATTAAGAAAAATGGATTAACCAAAAAAGAATTTTTTTTAATGGATGTTTTATCTAAAAAAGGTAATTGGCAAAGTGAATTAATAAAGTCTGGTTTTAATTACACTCTAATTAACTCAATGGTCAGTAAAAATTATCTTGCTAAATCTAAAAGAAAAAAAAATATAAATAGTAAACTAAATTCCTTTTTTAAAGATCATATCGCAACAAAAAAACCAAATCTTACAAATGAGCAAAAAATTGCATTTCAAGAATTTCAAACAATGAAACCAGGAGATGCATTACTTCTTTGGGGCGAAACAGGTTCAGGTAAAACAGAAGTGTATATGAGAATTGCTGAAGATCAATTTCTTAAGAAAAAAAGTTGTTTGATATTAGCCCCAGAAATTGGATTAATTCCACAACTTATTGATAGGTTTTGTAGGCGATTTAATAATGTAGTTTACGAATATCATAGTAATTGTTCTCCCGATCATAGAACTTTAGTTTGGAAGAAAATTATTAATGCTAATGAACCTTTAATAGTAATAGGTACAAGGTCGGCAGTTTTTCTTCCAATCAAAAATCTGGGATTAATAATAATGGATGAAGAACATGATGTTTCTTATAAGCAAGATAGTCCTATGCCTTGCTATGACGCAAGAGAGATTGCTATTGAAATAGTAAAAAGGAATTCTGCAAAGTTAATTTTTGGGAGTGCAACCCCATCAATGAACACTTGGAAAAAGTGTATTTTTGAAAGTAATTTTAAATTGGTAAGAATGATTAAAAGGATATCCAGTAATGAGACTCCTGAAATAAAAATTATTGATATGCGGGATGAGTTCAAGAAGGGAAATATGAAAATTTTTTCCAATGAATTATTACAATTGCTTCCTCAACTACGCTTAAAAAAAGAGCAAGCAATAATTTTGATCCCTAGGAGGGGGCATAGTGGATTTTTAAGTTGTAGAAATTGCGGATATTTAATAAATTGCCCGAACTGTGACGTTCCTTTATCAGTTCATCTCGGATCACAAGGAAAAAAATGGTTAAGGTGTCATTGGTGTGATCATAAATCAAGATTGATCAATCGTTGCCCAGATTGTCATTCAACTGCTTTCAAACCTTTTGGAATTGGTACGCAAAGGGTAATAGAGTTTTTAAATAAAGAATTTCCCGACTTAAGAGTACTTCGCTTTGATAGAGATACAACTTCAGGAAAGAATGGTCATAGAGATATTCTTTCAAAGTTTTCTAAAGGTGATGCTGATATTCTTGTCGGTACTCAGATGTTGGCAAAAGGTATTGACATCCCCAATATTACTCTTTCAGTAGTTATTGCAGCAGATGGGTTGCTTCATCGCCCAGATATTTCAGCAGAAGAAAAATCATTACAATTATTTTTGCAAGTAGCAGGAAGGGCCGGCAGGGCACAAAAAAAAGGGAAAGTAATTTTTCAAACATATAAACCTAGCCACCCGGTGATTTCGTATCTTCAAAAAAGAGATTATGAAAGATTCTTAATTGAAAACTCGAGATTGAGAAAGGATGCTAACTTATTTCCATTTTGCACAATTTGCCTACTTAAATTATCAGGTGAAAATTATGAATTAACTGAGTCAATTGCAATAAAATTAGCAAAATATCTACTCAGTTTTTGTGAGAAAAAGAACTGGAAATTAATTGGTCCTGCCCCTAGTTTAATAGCTAAAGTCGGTAAAAAATTTAGATGGCAGATATTAATACATGGTCCTGAAGGAACAAAGATACCTTTACCTGATAGATCAATATTATGGAAACTTATTCCAAAAAATGTTTTTTTAACAATAGATGTTAATCCAGCAGAGTTGTAATTACTTTGATGGAAGTTGAGGTAAATCTGAACCTAATTTAAATCTATAGAATCTTAATAAATAAGCCAATACTATAATTATTAAAATAATAGATATCCCAATAAAGAGTTTGTTGAGGCTCCAGAAAGAAAATTCAAGACTATTTATCTGCCCTTGATTTAAATCCCAAATTATTAGATTTTTTGTGATTTCTAAATTTAAATTATTTTTCTCGATGAGGATAGCTTTATTAGGGTGAATTATTTTGAAAATGAGTTCTAAATTATCAATGTCTTTAATAGAATTTAGATCCAAATCTAACCTGTAAAAGTATTTTTTAAAAAAAATGAAGTTTTTTTGAGTAGTATTAATTTCTATATTTGTTGATTCTCCCGCTAACTCTCCAGCTGCATTTTGGGTGATTTTAAGAACTTGCTTTGTATCCTCTAAATTCAGATTTTTATGTTTTAAAGAGAAGGTTGATTCGTCTTGTTCAATTTCTGCGTCAGGAAAAATATCTTTCATCTTCTCTTCAAATTTTAATTGCCAAGGAAATTTCTTTATGTATTTACTCTCTATCACTAAATTATTAGTTATCGAATCAAGTTCACTAAGATCAAGGGTATCCTCAATTTTTACGCAGCCACTTAAAAGTGGAATTAATAATAATAGTATTAAAAAAATGATCAGTGAAAAGCCTTTCTGAAAGGGTTTTGTTTCACCAGTTGGTGTCTCAGTTACATTAATAAATTTTTTTTTCTTCAATACTTCTCTTTTTTTGCGCAGTGAGTTAAGAGATTTTTTATTGAGTGATGCGTCGCTTTCAAACTGTACGTTCCAATTTTCTGGCTTTTTAATGTCAGGAGAGTCTATAACTTCCATCAAATATTTTGCATTTTCTCTCGTCTTATTATCGTAAGATTTTAGAAGTTCTTTACAAAACCTTTTAGCCTCCTCCCTTTTATTGATACCACATAGAGCAGTAATTAATATTGTTCTTAAATTTACTCCCTCTTTGCTTGATAAAGGAAATGATTTGATTATGGGCAAAAGAAATTCAATGCAATAATGATACTCACCTTTAGCTAAAGCAAGTTCTACTTTTTCTAAAACTTGCTCATAAGTTTTCATGGGTTAGGCGACTATCATTGTACCTATTCCGGAATTTGTAAAAATCTCAAGAAGTAATGAATGTTCTATTCTTCCATCAATTATGTGAGCTGCTTTGACTCCTTGGGCTAAAGCTCTTATACAGCATTCTGTCTTTGGAATCATACCTTCAGTCACAATTTTTTTATCAATAAAATCCCTTGCCTCTTTGAGATTAGTTTTTTCAACAAGACTATTTTTGTTATCTTTTTCTTTTAAAATCCCCTGAGTATCAGTAAGAAGAATAAGTTTTTCTGCATTTATTGCAGCAGCAATTTCTCCAGCAACAAAATCTGCATTAATGTTATGGGAAATACCCTCCAAGGTTGATCCAATGCTAGAAATAATTGGGATGTATCCTTTAGAAATAAGAGGATCTAATATTTCAGGATTAATTTTTGTAACCTCTCCCACTAACCCATGGCTCCCATCTCCTAGTTCTCTAGATTGAATTAAGTTGCCATCAAGACCCGATATTCCTACAGCTAAGGATCCAGTTTTATTAATCCCTTTTACAATTTGTTTGTTAACTCTACCCATTAGTACCATCTCGACAATTTCCATTGTTTTTTTATCAGTAATTCTTAATCCATTTTCGAATTTAGGAGATATTTCTAATTTCTTTAACCAATTATTAATCTCTGGTCCACCTCCATGAATTACTATCGGACAAACCCCAACGGTTGATAAAAGTGCAATGTCTCTAAAAAAAGCATTTTTTAAATTATCATTCTCCATAACAGAACCACCATACTTGATAACAATTTTTCTACCTGAGAAACTTTGTATATATGGAAGTGCTTCGCTTAATATTGATACTCTTTGAGAATCATTCATTATTAAAATTCATTAAAACTTTATTGAATTGAGAAATTAGGTTTTTACAAATATATCCCTATATTCAATAAAAGAGAATAAAATCAAATTCTTTTTTATTATCGTCGATAATAAATTCTGATTCAAGACCTTTGACGAAAAACCTATTTAATCTTTCTTGTTTTTCAATCCATTTTTCTAGAGGGACAGCGTTTAATTCGAAACGCATTCTGAGACCATTTTTTTCTTCCTTTGAAATTTCTTCTATTTCTTTTAATTGAGGGGGGTTATCCTCGTCCCACAAATTTAAAGATTCTAATGACGATTCAAGATGAGCTTTTATCCCATACCTCCATCTTGTAACATCTTTAACTAATGCTGTTAGTTCTTTTGGCCTATTAAATTTATTTGTCGCAAAATTTGTCTTGTCAAATAACTCTACAGGAGGTATTTCGGAAGTCTTTAAGCCTAAGCCAATTAGGAAAATAGGTACTCCATAAAAAAAAGTAGGTACACTTAAATTCACTGAGTCTGTAAAATAAGCAGTCATTCCAACAAAAGCTAATATACCCCCAGCGGTTACGATTAAGTTTCCAGGCGATAAGTATTTCTTCATTTTGATTTAGTAGAATGAGTTTTAAATGGGCTAACAAGTATTATGCAAGATCCTAATACTGCAAATCAAGGAGATTTAATTTTTAAACTTGATCAAGATAGAGCATGGCTACTAGAAAATCTTGATAAGGGTAAATGGCCAGAAATCAGAAGCGAACTTGCCGCGCTTGAAAGAAAAATAAGCAAATTAATTATAAGTGTTCAAGAAAATAATGTTGATATTTGATTTAAAAAGGTATTTCGTCCACTTCAGGTACTAAAGGTGAACTATCCCAACTAGATTTTTTGGCGGTTTCTTTATTTTTAAATGACTCATTATTTTCTTTTTGATCAGACTTAATAACATGAACTGGCGATATTTGATGAATTTTTGAAGCTGTTAGTTCTGGTTGCTTTTCTTTCGTTCCGTCTTTTCTAGTGACAGAATTCATCTTTAGACGTCCCTCAATAACAATATTTTGCCCCTCCTTTAGTTCATCTACCATTTCTTGGGCAATATTTCCCCATCCTATGATCTTGAGATCTCTGGTTGGATCTTCACTACGTAATCCTTTAAAATTAACAATCATTTCTGCAATTGGAGTTTGGTTTTCTTTGGTATACCTCATTTGGGGAGCGCTATTAATGACCGCCTGAATTAAACAATGATTCATTACTTACTATTTAATTAAAGACATACTGATGCAGAATCAAGGAAATTGCTATAAAAATGTTTGGATCCTATCAGGAACTTCGGATGGACCTGTAATAGCTAATAGGCTTCTTGAACTTAATTATTCAGTCTTTGCAAGTGTTTTAACCTATAAAGCAGGGCAAGCTTATATTGAAAATCCAAAGTTACATATCATTACGGGGAAATTAAATAATAAAGATCAAATAATTAATTTCATAAATAAAAATAAAATCACATGCGTTGTCGATGCTACTCATCCGTTTGCCGTAATAATTTCTAAAAATCTTAATAATGCATGTAAAGAAATTAATACACCTCTTTTACTATTTGAGAGGAAATCTCTAATAAATAACACTAATAATTTTATTTATATTGATCATTTAAAGGATATAAATAATGTTGATATAGAAAATAAGAATATTCTTCTTGCAATAGGATCAAGATTCCTTAACGATACAGCTAATTATTATATGAATTGTAAAGCAAATGTATTTACAAGGATACTTCCAACTTATCATAGTATAACAAAAGCTTTTGGATCATGTATTAAAAATTCAAACATAGCGATACTTGAACCGAGTAAAAATAATAAAAGCATTTTTGAAAAAAAACTTTGTGATTTTTGGGAAATAGATTATGTTCTATGCAGAGAATCTGGAAGTTATTCTCAGAAAAACTGGGAGAGTATAGTTTCTGGAAGTAAGATGAAGTTATTTTTGGTTAAAAGGCCGAAAGTTAAAAATAATTATTCTTACTCTTTTGATCAATATCACAATTTGATAAATCACATAATTAAAAAATATTGATATTTAATTCATTATGGAAGTATTAGTTATGATCACAACTGAATCAAGTAACGCAAATGCTTTGCGAATGGCTAAATTACTAATACAAAATAAACTTGCAGCTTGTGTTTCGATAAAGCAAATTTTTTCAATTTACAAGTGGGACGATGATATTGAAGAAACTAAAGAGTTTGAAATCACAATAAAAAGTAAACTAGAATTTAAAGATTGTTTAATTGATTTCGTAAATAAAAATTCCACATATGATGTCCCTCAAATTATTTACAAAAAATACCATGCTGAAATGAAATATTATGATTGGTTAAATAAGACTATTTGATTAAATCTATTTTATTAACTCTTTAAGATCAATATCTGTTCTAGATCCTAATTGCGTAATTATTTGCCCCGCACATATTGAAGCTATCTCTCCGCATTTTTTGAGGGAACAATTGTTTATTAATCCATGGATAAATCCTCCCGCATAGATATCTCCCGCTCCTGTAGTATCAATAATCTTACCTTTCGTTATTGACTCAATTATTTCAACATTATTTTTGTTAACGATCAGAGAACCATTGCTTCCAAGAGTTACTATGACTAATTCACATAAGGAAGATAGGTCTTCTTGGCAGCTTGCTAATTTATCATTTTTAAATAGACTTAACACCTCGGATTCATTACAAAAAACAATATCTACATATTCATAAATTAATTTCAAGAAACTCTCACGATGTCTATCTACACAAAATGAATCAGACAAAGAAAGGATTATTTTTGTTTTAGATTGTTTTGCAATTTGGGCGGCTTTAATAAAAGCTTTTTTAGCTAATTCGCTGTCCCATAAATATCCTTCTAAATATAAGTATTTACTTTCCTTAATTACAGTAAAGTCAATGTCTTTTGGTTCAAACTCTATAGATGCTCCTAGGTAAGTGCACATAGTTCTTTGTGCATCAGGTGTAACCAAAATGATTGAATGAGCTGTTGGAGCACCCTCAATAGTAGGTGGAGTATTAAATATAGTTTTACTTTTTTTTATATCGTCAGAAAAGAAATTCCCAAATTGATCATTTTTCACTCTTCCTATAAACTGCACATGATTGCCTAGTTCTGCTAAAGAAACAACGGTATTAGCTGAGGACCCACCTGAAATTTGTTTGATCACTTTGCAATTTTCTAACAATCTTTGAGATTCATCAGAATTAATTAGATTCATTGATCCTTTATCCAGATTATTTATCTCAAGAAACTCATCTTC
>CACNQT010000027.1 GCA_902622705.1 uncultured Prochlorococcus sp.
AAAAAACATCTAATGCAGTAATTACCTCAAGGAAATCATCAAGTGGTATACCTAAATATGTTGCTGATAGAATGGCAAGAAGAATATTTTTTACAGCAGGAATACCGACAATATTAGGAATGTCGGTTTTTGTTGTTAGTTACATTATTGTTACAAGGAATATTGCGGAGATACCTCCTTCCTCAACAATTGCAATTTCAGCGTTGTTTTTCTTGTTAGGTCTCGCAGGATTAAGTTTTGGAATATTATCAGCTAGTTGGGATAAGGAACCTGGATCTTTTTTCGGTATTGAAAATATTCCAATGAATATACAACGAGCAAAAGCAGCTTTTAGACCTGCAACTCAAAATTTTGAGAAGAATGGTTAATCTAGGAAACTAGAGATTTCAAATTAACTTTGAATGATTTGTCTTCTAATAATCTGCATACTCCCTTTATATCACCAATACAAAATTGCTCCCCAAATTTAACGTATGTAACTCTATTTTTATTTCTTACTGCAGCTAAAACTGGAATCTTGATTCCACATTTACCTTTATCTGGTTTAAATTTAATTAAACAGTTTTTTAAAATATTTTGTACTCTTATATCTGATGCTTGAGAACTTTCAAGATTAATAATAAGCAATTTAAGGTTATCTATTTCTCTACAATCATCAATTATTAATTGAGTCTTATCACTTTTTTTATCTATTGTTCCCCATAGCAATAATCTAGTGTCAGTTAAAAGAAATTCTGATAATCTGACATAGGTTTTTGGAAAAACTATTGCTTCACAACTACCAGAAAGATCTTCAAGCTGAATTATAGCCATCCTATCTCCTTTTCTCGTTGTGATTTGCTTCAAATCAGGGATCATTCCAACTAAAGATACTTTGGTCCTATCTTTTGTTTCTTCTAACTGAGAAATGCTTATAGGAGATATAAGTTTTGCTGGCTTAGTTAAATGTTTTAGAGGATGATCAGATAAATAAAAGCCCAATAGCTGCTTTTCTAACTTTAACTTTTCAATAAGTGAATAATCATCAACCTTAGCTAATTGTGAATCTGAAAAAGCAACATTAGAAAATTCTTCTTTAGTATCAAATAGATTTCCTTGCCCTGATAATCTATCACGATTTCTTGAAGAAGCCCACTCAATAACATGTTCGAGATCTGACAGTAACTGAGCTCTATTATTATCATTTGAAAACTCATCTAGTGCTCCACAATGAATTAGAGATTCAAGACTTCTTTTATTAAGCACATTAGGAGGTAAACGATCGCATAAATCGGATAATGACTTAAAGATTCCAAAATTATTTCGGTTTTCTATTATATTTCTAATTGCAGAATCTCCTAAATTCTTTATTGCTGATAGCCCGAATAAAATCTGATTACTCTTAATAGTGAAATCAACCCCAGAGAAATTAATACTTGGAGAAATAACTTCTATTCCCATTGAATAACAATTAGAAATATATCTTTGCATCTTGTCGGTAGAGCCAGAATTTACACTTAAAAGGGCTGCCATATATGCAACAGGAAAATGAGCTTTTAAAAATGCAGTTTGATAAGTTACAGCACCATAAGCAGTTGAGTGACTTTTGTTGAAACAATATTCTGCGAATAAAACCATTTGATCAAAAAGATCATTTGCTAATTTTTCATTTACACCTTTCCTCATAGAACCCTCTACAAAAATATTCCTATGCTTTACCATCTCAGATACTTTCTTTTTTCCCATTGCTCTTCGTAGTAAATCAGCATCACCTAAAGAATAACCGGCTAGGTCTTGAGCAATTTTCATGATTTGTTCTTGGTAAACCATAATTCCATAGGTTTCAGTGAGAATTGACTTAATAAATGGATGAGGGAAATCAACCTTTTCATTTCCATTTTTTCGATTTATGAATTTAGGAATAAGGCCTGCATCAAGAGGTCCAGGTCTATAAAGTGCCAATATGGACGAAATATCCTCTAGAGAGTTAGGTTTGAAATCCTTGACGACCTGTTTCATGCCAGAAGATTCAAGTTGAAAAATACCTTCAAGATCTCCTCTCCCGATAAGCTCAAAGGTTTTACCATCATTTTGTGGTAATTCATCGATGTTTATTTTCTTTCCAGTAGATTGATTAATAAGAGAAACTGTCTTTTCAATCATCGTAAGATTCTTAAGACCCAAGAAATCCATTTTCAATAATCCAAGTGATTCGATATCGTCCATAGAATATTGGGTTATTATTTGACCTTCATTATTTCTTTGAAGAGGTACAAGTTCGTCAAGAGGATCTGATGCTATAACAACTCCAGCAGCATGAACTCCATATGTTTTATTAGTTCCTTCAATTCTCAAAGCCAAATCAATCCATTTTTTCACCTTGTTATCATTAATGTATTTCTCTCTAAACTCTTGACTAGGAGAATTCTTATCAATCATTTCATTTAATTTATAAGGTTTCCCTCTGACAACCGGTATTAACTTAGCCAATTTATCCGCTTCTCCATATGGTATATCTAGAACCCTTGCAACATCTTTTAAAACGGCCTTAGAGGTCATCTTATTGAAAGTAATTATTTGCGCAACTTTATCTTCTCCATAACGATTAGTAACATAATCAATAACTTCATTTCTCCTATCAATACAAAAGTCGGTGTCAATATCTGGCATTGACTTTCTTGCTGGATTTAAAAATCTCTCAAACAACAATCCATGCTCAACAGGATCTATATTTGTAATTTGAAGAGCATAAGCTACTAGTGAGCCTGCTGCAGAACCTCTACCTGGTCCAACAGGGATAGAGTTATCTCGAGCAAATTTGATGTAGTCCCAGACAACCAAAAAATAATCAGGGAAGCCCATATCTTTAATAATTTTCAATTCGGAAGATAATCTTTTTTTATAGTTCTCATCAACTTCTGTAAGATCATTTTTTTTAAGTCTTTTTAAAAGGCCCTTATTAGATAATTGAGTAAGGAAAGAAAATGAATCTGTATCTTCGTCAAGAGGGAATTTTGGCATTCTATAATTGCCAAACAAATCAAATACTTCAACTTTTTGAGAAATTTCTACTGTATTGTTCACTGCCTCAATAATTGATTCATCATCAATATGATCTTTAAAAAGTTCAAGCATTTCATTTTCACTTTTAATATATTCTGTACCGGTATATCTCAATCTTTTATCATCACTTATTAGTTTTCCTGTTAATACACAAAGCAAAGCGTCATGTGCTTCAACATCCATACTTGATAAGTAGTGGGCATCGTTGGTGGCGATGACTTTTATTTGGTGCTTCTTCCCAATTTTTATTAATTCAACGTTAACAATTCTATCCTCAATAGAGCCGTGATCTTGTATTTCTAGATAAAAGTCATCTGCAAATAATTTTTTATACCAAAGAGCTATATCCTCTGCTATGTCTAATCTACCTTTTAAGATAGCCTGAGGTATCTCTCCACCAAGACAAGCTGTAGAAACTATAAGACCATCACTATATTTGCTTAAAAGAGATTTATCAATACATGGTCTAGAAAAAATGCCTCGACCTCTCATCCCGTTTAAGTGACTAATTGTTGTCAACTTGACTAGATTCTTATAACCATTATAGTTTTTTGCTAGAACCACCAAATGATATCTTTTTTCTTTTTTAAGTTGAGGATCATCAATAGAACCATTAATCACGTACATTTCATTACCAATGATTGGTTTTATACCTTTCTCTTTACACTTCTTGACCAAATCAAGTACACCATACATAACTCCATGATCAGTAAGAGCTATCGATTCCATTCCAAGATCACAGGCTCTATCAACAATTTTTGAAATTTGACTGGCACCATCAAGTAAGCTGTAGTCACTATGATTATGAAGCGGAACGAAAGCCATATTCAAATAATTTATATTTATAAGATAGAGAAAATTTCTAAAAGATCTATACTTTGTGATTACAAATTAATTATTAATACAAATTTAAATTAAAGGTCTGCTCTTCATTACCTGAGCATCAATTTCAAAGATATTTGCGGCATTTAATATTCTATCTTCTTCTAATACATTTCCTATTAATTGCATTCCAATAGGTAATCCTTTTGTATCAAAACCACAAGGAATACTGATTGCTGGGAGGCCTGCTAAATTCGCAGGAACAGTTAATAGATCAGACAAATACATTGAAAGTGGATCATTGACAAAATCACCCTTCAAAAAAGCAGTGGTTGGGCAAGTTGGAGTTAATAAAACATCTACTTTCTTAAAAGCATTATCAAAATCTTTTCTAATAAGTGTCCTAACTTTTTGTGCCTTCTTGTAATAGGCATCACTGTATCCAGCTGACAAAGCATAAGTACCTATCAAAATTCTTCTTTGTACCTCATCTCCAAAACCTTCAGCTCTACTTTTTGAAGTCATATCTATAAGATTGGAACCTTCATTCGATCTGTAGCCATATTTAACTCCATCATATCTAGCTAAATTTGCTGAGGCTTCAGATGGTGCAATGACATAATATGTCGCAATTCCATCGTTAAATCTAGGGCATTCAACTTCTATAATTTCAGCCCCTAAAGCTTGGAATCTATCAACTCCAGAAAGAACAGATTCCTTAACTTCTGGATTAAGCCCTGGGTGCTCAAAACATTCTTTAATAATTCCAATTTTTAAACCCTTTATAGATTTATTTAAGTCAGTCAAATAATTTGGTACTGGCTTATCAAGACATGTTGAGTCAAAGGGGTCTTTACCAGATATTGAATAAAGAATTTCAGCAGCATCTGAGACAGTATTTGTAATTGGGCCAATTTGATCAAGAGAGCTAGCAAATGCTACAAGTCCCCATCTGCTAACTCTGCCATAAGTAGGTTTAAGACCTACGACTCCACAAAAAGAAGCTGGTTGCCTTATTGATCCTCCGGTATCAGAACCTATAGCCGCTGCACAAAATCCAGCGGCAACTGAAGCAGCACTCCCGCCAGAGCTACCTCCTGGGACTCTATTAATATCCCAAGGATTTGAAGTGACGCCAAATACAGAAGTTTCTGTTGAACTACCCATTGCAAATTCGTCTAAATTTGTTTTTCCTAAACAAATCCCCCCTGAAGACCATAATTTACTCGAAGCGGTGGATTCATAAGGCGCAACATAACTTTTGAGCATTTTACTTGCACAAGTTGTTGCGACTCCTTTGGTGCAAATATTATCCTTTATTGCTATTGGCATCCCCGCAAGAGGAGGCAATTTTTCTTTATTTTGAATTAAATTATCAATGTTCTCTGCTTGAGCGATAGCATTCTCTTTTGTAGTACAAATATATGAGTTAATTTCAGAATCTTTACTATCGATTATGGCAAAGATATCATTAATTAATTCTTTAACAGAAGTGTTATTGCTGGTAATTTCTTTTCTTAAAGAATTAAAATTCATTTCTTAATTTATTTCTTAAATAAAAGTTATCAAACGGTTAATGGTTCTTCTTTTTTGCAACGTACTAAACTATGTTTAATATCTTTAGAACCTTCATCAGAAAGATCTTTTATAAAATAGGGCATATTTTCTTTTAGACTACGTTTAGTAATAAATGGGCCGAACCAGTAGGTGCTGTTAGGTTGTTCTGTCTCAATTTTTGCCCACCAGGCTAAACCGAGTTTGTTTCCAAAGTTTCTAATCAATTTTTTTGGGCTGTAAGGCCACAGTTCTTGTTAAATTCTATACAATTTTGTAGTGAAAATTCAATAACTTTTTATTAATTATATAAATGTATTGAAACAACAACATTTTAGTGGTCTTAAAAACAGTAATTTTTCAAAATAAAATTATTTATTTGTCAAGTGAAATAGGGATATAGCCGCCGCCACAGAGGCATTTAAACTTGAAGTCTTACCTTTAAGAGAAATACTTAAAATAAAATCGCATTTTTTTTGAGTAAGCAATGAAATACCCTTATCTTCAGAGCCAACTACAACTACCAAAGGTGCTTTTTCTTGGAAATTTGAGATAGATATTTGACCATCTCCAGATAAGCCAACAACAAGAAAACCATTTCTCTTAAGTTCGTCAAGTGCTCTATTTAAATTAACAACTCTACTTACATGAAGGTGTTCTAAGGCTCCTGCAGCTACCTTGGCGACTGTTCCAGTCAATCCTGCAGATCTTCTCTGAGGAATAATTACACCCTTGCAATCAAATGCTTCCGCTGATCTTATAATCGCACCAACATTATGAGGATCAGTTATACCGTCTAATGCGACTATTATAGGATTTGGACAATTATGTTTAGAAAAATCGATTAATTGTTCTAAGGATATTGTCTTAGAGCATGCTAACTGCAATGCGACACCTTGATGTGAAGCACCATATGTCAATTGCGAAAGCCTGTTCCAAGAAACTTCTTCAATAAGAACTCCTTTTGATTTAATATCTTTAAGC
>CACNQT010000028.1 GCA_902622705.1 uncultured Prochlorococcus sp.
AGCAATATTAGAAAAACAACCATAATCCATCAAGCTAGAAAGTTTGGAGTAGATAATACAAGAGCTGAGAAAGTTATTGATATTGCCTTTCAAATCTATGATCAGACTAAAAATATCTTTCATAGCGATAATGATACTAAAGCTAAAGAACTTCTTTGGGCAGCTTCTAATCTTTATAATTGTGGGAAATATGTAAATGTTGGTTCATATCACAAACACTCTTGGTACTTGATAAAAAATTGTGAGCTGTTGGGATATTCTGAAGCAGAAACAAATATTATTGCTTCAATTGCTAGATACCATAGAAAGACTCTACCCAAGAAAAGACATGAGTCTTGGCAAAATTTGATATCCAAAGAAAATAAAACATTAGTTCTTGAAATGTCATTAATTTTGAGACTAGCAGCATCTCTTGATCAAAGACCTGATAAGGTAATCTCCTCAGTTCAAATAAAATTGCAGGAAAATATTCTTATATTTGAACTTCTACCCTTTGATAGAAACCATGATCTTCTTCTTGAAAAATGGAACTTAGGATTATGCCGTAATGTAATAAAAGAACTAAAGAATTTAGATTTAAAGGTTATTTAGTTTTTTTAATAAATTCTTGTTTTGGGGTTTGATTCTGAGAAGAGTCTGAAAATAAATTAAAAATTAAGGACGAAGCGATTAGTCCGAGAAAGCCTGAAATTAAAATAAATATTAGGAACCCTACTGGATTAAGATTTTTAGGTTGTCTAGAGTTATCTTTTTTTTTCGAAACCTCTTCAACTATTTCTTCAATTTTTACTTCTTTCCTCTCTGTCTTGAATTCATTCATTATAAATTCAGTATCAAGTTTCAGTTTCTGAGAAATCCGTCGAACCATTGCCTTGACAAATACTTTTTCAGGTAGCTTTTCTTCATTACCCTCTTCTATGGCTTCAAGTTGATGAGCTCCGATTTTTAAATCAGAAGCCAATTCTCCAATAGATTGATTTCTACTTAACCTTGCTTCTTTAATGAAATTACCAATTCTCTTTAAAGAGGAATTTTCTCCTTTATTGTTGTTTTCCGAAACAGATTTTATTTCTTTCAAAGCAAGTAAATTTTTACTAATTATAGTAATTAATATTTTTCTATCAACTTTAAGATTATTTATTCCTAAAGAGATGCCTATAAGATGGATTATAAAGATTAGATCTTTTTTGAGAATTACTAATTGCTGGGCTAATTATGTAAATGGTTGTTCTAATTAGTTTTTTCTCAATAGAAAATTTTTCCATATCTTTTAATTCTATTAATGATGTCCAACCATCATCCCAAGATACTCTAAATCCAACAATGACTTTAGTCTCTGGAGGGTAACACTCTAGTAGAGCTTCTTGAGATCTTTTCACATGCCTAGCACTTAGATATAGACATATAGAGGAATTGTGTTTCGCAAGATCTTTTAGAGATTCTTTTTCGGGCATCCCTGTTCGCCCTCCTGCTCTAGTTAAAATTATTGTTTGCGTTACGCCAGGTATGGTTAACTCAGCTTCATGATATGCTGCAGCAACTTGAAAAGCACTTACTCCAGGAATAACTTCGATTTCAATTTTTTCGTTTTTTAAAATTTCGATTTGCTCTCTAATTGCTCCAAAAAGGCAAGGGTCTCCATCATGCAACCGTACAACAGTTCTACCTGCCTGAAATTTTTCTATC
This sequence comes from uncultured Prochlorococcus sp., assembly GCA_902622705.1. Classification (GTDB taxonomy): domain Bacteria; phylum Cyanobacteriota; class Cyanobacteriia; order PCC-6307; family Cyanobiaceae; genus Prochlorococcus_A. The sequence continues at coordinate 1,687 of CACNQT010000028.1, forward strand.
ATAATTTGGGTGATTTGCTGTAAGTTGAGCGAACTCGTTTTTATTTTTTCAGAACCTTCTTTAGCAAAATCTAAAATCTTTTCAGGAATTAGAGAATCAGTCCAAATAATGACATCTGCAAGTTTTATCTTTTTTAATGCTTTTAAAGTTATTAATTCTGGATCACCTGGACCAACACCAATAAAAGATATTTTATTATCCATTCTTTCTATTTTTTCCGCCATATGTTCTCAATCTTAAAAAAAATATTCCAATTAATCCAGAAGAAAATAGAAAAATACTTATAAATTGAGCCATTCTTATACCACCATCACAGAAAGGTGGAAGTCCTCCAATGCATAGTGGGTCAGTTCTTAAACCTTCAATCCAGAATCTTCCAAAGCTATAACACATTAAATAAAGACAGCTAATAAAGCCAGGTCTGAAAAAATCTGCTTTATTTTGTTTATTAAAGGTAATAATAAGAAAGATGAAAATTAAAAGATTCCACAATGACTCATAGAGAAATGTAGGATGAAAAAATTCATAATTAAGAAATTCTAAAGGCCTATTTTGGATAGGTATAAATAATTTCCAAGGCAAATTTGTAGGAAGTCCAAAGGCTTCATTATTAAAAAAATTTCCCCACCTTCCTATAGATTGTCCAAGAATAATTGAGGGTATTAGTATATCTATAAAAGTTTTTAAATGAATTTTTTTCGACTTACAGAAATAGATAATGGATAATAATCCTCCAATTAGACCTCCATGGATTGCTATGCCTCCTTCCCAAACTGCCAGAAAAGAAGGTATTTGAATGTTATTGTTAAATAGTTCTAAAGAAGTAAAAAAGTTCTCTCCTATATATCGCCTCCACTCAAAAATTACGTAATAAGTTCTAGCTCCAATTATTGAAGAGATTATTAATGATGGAAGTATTTCATTAATATGTTCAGGGTTAATATTCCTTGCCTTTGCAAGTTTTTTAGAGATAAATAGGCCTATTAAAACTGAAACCGAAATAAGCAGTCCATACCATCTAATAGTTATAAAGCCTAAATTTAAAAAAGTTTCTCCTGGAGATTGTATAAAAGCTTGAAATATAAGCATTTAATGAAAGTCAAATACCCTCTGCTGCTTGCACTTTTTCTACTTGTTTTTTCTTTAATACTAAAAGTATTTGTGTTAGACCTACACCGATAAAGAATGCAATCAATCCAATTACTCTATAAGGGCTCTGAAGTACAACCTCAGCATCTAATTGCCCAAAGCCGCCAACGTTGGGATCATTAGTAAGCGGGTCACCGGCATTAATTTTATCTTGTGCTTTTACGATAAGTTCAGGACCAACGGGAACTGCTTCAGTAGCTATTTCACCATTGTCTTTTTCTATATTGATCTTAAAACTACCATCTTCAATTGTTTCTATTGAATTTATAGTTCCTGAGGTGGAAGAAGTGAAAACTACATTATTGCTTTTGTCTCCAGTTGGGTATACCTGACCTCTACCTCTATTTGCTCCGATGTGTAAAGAGTATTTCCCATAGTGATATTCTTTATTTGTGGATGGATCAGGGGAAAGTACAGGGAAAACTATTTCTTTATTTGTATCGCCAGGTAAAGGTCCGACAATGATGATATTATCTTTTTCTTCACTGTAATTAGTGAAATACACCCCTTCTGTCTCCTCTTTGATTTCTTCGGTCCATCTTTCTTGCGGAGCAATTTTAAAGCCATCAGGCAGCATTACAACAGCACCAACTTGTAATGGAACTTCAGAACCATCAGCCCCTATCTCTTTTAAGTCATTTTTGTAGGGTATTTTGACTACAGCTTTGAAAACACTGTCTGCTCCAACAGACTGTGGAACCTCTGCAATTGTAGGCATCTGAGCTAGATGGCAATTTGCACAGACTATCTTTCCTGTGGCTTCTCTTGGGGATTCGTAGTTTTGCTGAGCCCAAAATGGATAAGCAAAAGTGATCTTTGGATAAAATACAATGCTCGAAATGAAAAGCAGAGTACAGATAAATAAACTTGTTTTTTTCATGATTTGATTTTTAAGACCTTTCATTTTTTTTATGCCCACCATGGATTTTCATTAGTTCTAAAGTCAGTTTCTGACCATTGTTTGACAAGTACAGCATCATCTTCAATATCGACATGGGCTAGCGCTAAAGATAAAGGAGCAGGCCCTCTGACTACCTTCCCATTTGTATCGTACTGACTGCCATGACAAGGACATATAAATTTATTAGCACCACTATCCCATGGGACAACGCAACCTAAATGAGTACAAATTGCATTTAAACCAAATTCTCCTATTTCCCCACCCTCATTAACTATTAAATAAGTTGGATCTCCCTTGAGACCCTGCACAAGACTTCTGTCTCCAGCTTGATGGGTAGTTAACCAACCTGTCTTAGTTATTGGATTCCCTAATTCATCTTTAGCAGAAGTTCCACCACCACCACCACCTGCTCTTAAAGGCATGAAATAATTTGCTACGGGGTAAAGGGCTCCTAGCGCTACACCAGTTGCAGTACCAAATGTAAGAAGATTCATAAATTGCCTTCGGCCCATTGAAGGGACATCATTGGAACTTAATTGAGTCATTCGCTACTTGGTTCTGTTATTTATTAGTTATTATGGAGCAAATTGTTCAATTTCTGTTGCAAATAGATAGGACTTTTAATAATTTAAAGTAAAAGTTTAGGAAGTCTTAATTAATTGATTTAATGAATCCATTGTTAGTAGATGAAGTTATCCATTATTTGATTCATCGCTGGGGGAAAAAATATGATTTTAGACTCTTTAGAAGAGGAAAATTTGTGTATTTACAAATGATGTGGGGATTTCTTGGACAGGAATCATTTCCATTAAGTAAAGATGAATATGAAAAATCAATAGCCGATAAAATCGAGATTTTAAATAGATGTGGATATTCAGAAGAAGTAAGGGAATGGTTAAAGAAAGTCAATGCTAAGCCAAGGTTAGGTAGAGCTGTTAGTTTGCAATTAAATCTTAATGAGAAGATGAAAGAGTTTTTGTCTTAAGGTTTTCTGATAAGTAAGTTAATCCAGTACCCACAAAAAATAAAAACACAATCGATATAGATAGTAATGACATTGTCAACGGGTCTGTTGAAGGGGTAATCACTGCAGATAAGATTGCGGAGGAGATTACAACTATCTTCCAATTCGAAATCATTTTTTCTGTTGTGATTATTCCAAGAGAACCAAGAATAAATTGTAATACTGGCAATTGAAAAGCTATTGCAGTGCTAGACATCAATAAGAGAACAAAATCAAAATATCTTTCTATAGACCAAGTTGGTTCAACAATATCAGCACCGAAAGTAATAAAGAAATTTATTGCTGCAGGGACTAATATCCACCATGAAAAAATTAATCCTAAAAAAAACAGAAGACCTGAACCAAAAACTGCTGGCAAGATTAGGCTTTTTTCTTTTTTTGTTAAACCAGGAGAAATGAATAATATTATTTGATAAAAAATATAAGGCATAGAAACTATCAATCCGCTGTAACCTGCAACTTTAATAGCGACAAATAAAAATTCTCCTGGAGCAAGTTGTAATAAATGAATATCACCTGCTGGAATTTCTAAAAAGGATATTAATGGCTTTATGATAAGAAAACTTAAGAATATTGAGATAAGTATTGAGTAAATTGAGTTTAATATCCTTTGACGAAGCTCCTCTAAATGATCACTAAAAGTCATCGAATCTGATGATTTATTCTCACTTTGACCTGTAACTTTCATTATTTTTTGATGAAGATTTTGTAAGAAAAAGATTTAAAAATCCTATTGTCAAAGTCCAAGTTATTTTTCTATAAATTTAATTATTTGCTTAATTTAGGATTAGTTGGATCTGGTAATAAGAAAGGAGGGGCATCATTAAGTGATGATTCACCATAAGTTTCATATTCTCTATATCCACCCATTTTCCCATTTGTTTTCATTAAAGCGCTTACGAAGGCAAGTAGTAAGAAAACAGTAGGAGCTCCAATTATTAATGCAGCACCAAATAGATAACCAACAATAAATTCTGGAAAACTATGATTCCCTAAAAATTCATGAGTGCCCAAAAGAAAATCAAACATTTATATTTAAAATTTTTTTTATTATAAACTAAATTACTGTTTTAAGATTTTTTTTAATGTAATCTTCTCCTCTTGTAGGATTTCCCCAAATAATTTCTCCATTTTTGAAGGAAACGCAACCCGGTCCTCCTTTTTTGATTTTTTGCAAATCTTTAATCTTAACTAAATTAATTGGAACTTTAATATTTCTTTTTGCCTTACTAAATAAGGCAGCTAAATCTGCAGCTATTTGAAGATCTTGTTCAGATGCTACTTGAGATGAAGACTTCAAAACTACATGACTCCCTGGTGATTCCTGTGCATGAAACCATAAATCGCCTTTTCTTGAGAACTTAAAGCTTATTAAGTCATTTTGCCTCATATTTCTCCCTACCTGAAGCTTCAATCCTGTGGGAGTGTCAACTTGAATTGGTGAAGATTGTATCCCAGATGTACTTTTGTTATCTTCTCTTTTCCTCTTGGTATTGATATTAAACTCGTTACAAATTTCTTCCATTATTTCTTCTAGTAGTTTGATTCTCATAAAAAGTTTTTCATGATTTAAAGAATTTAGATTTTCTAGAAGTG
>CACNQT010000029.1 GCA_902622705.1 uncultured Prochlorococcus sp.
AGCCCCTTGGGTGAGATTAGAACCAATAAGTGCTCTTTGTTTTACTTTTGTTATTGTCTTAGTGGCAATTGTTTTGAATCAGAAAGGATCAAATAAGTGGTTTATTGTCAGTTCATTATTACTTGGAGTATCAGGTAGTTGGCTTGGTGGATGTTTGTTCTGGGGATGGTTAAGCCCATTTCCTATCCTACACATACCTGTTGAAGCTGTAGTTTTCCCATTAGCCTTAATTGGGTTTGGTACTAATTGGAAAATAGGTTCAAGTTTTTATATCTCTTCTTTGTTTGGAACCGCAGTTACCGACATAACAATATTTTTAATCGGAATTATGGATCAATGGAGGCAGGTAATTACAGCAGATTCTGAAAATGCACCTATGATTCTTCAAAAAACCTCTGAAAGTCTTATTCAAATAAAAGCATTATCAATTATTGTTTTTGTTGCTCTTATACTTTGGTTTATTTCAAAAGAAATTTTAGATTCTGCCACGATTAATACTACTAGTGGTAAAGCACTCTTAGTTTCTGGTTACGTAATTCAAACGACATTAATTGTTGATGGTATTTTTGTTGTTTTAGCAATTCTGCAACCAACTTTTAGTGGATTGGTTTAATGTTAAGGCCTCCATTTTCGCAAGAACTGATACCAATAAATAATTGGGATGTAATCGTTATAGGCGCTGGAGCTGCTGGCCTTATGACTTGTCTTGAATTACCCTCAAATTTAAAAGTGCTTCTTTTAAATAGAAATACTAGTCAGGTATCTTCTAGTAGATGGGCTCAAGGAGGAATTGCATCTGTTGTTAGACAAGATGATTCATTTGATCTTCATGCTGAGGATACTTTAAAAGCAGGAGATGGACTATGTGATTTGCAAGCTGTAGAAATGCTAGTTAGAGAAGCTCCAGGTTGCGTAGAAAGGTTGCAGAATTTAGGGATGATTTTTGATCAAAGTTCTGATCAACTAGCTACTACCTTGGAAGCAGCCCATTCACGCAGAAGAGTCTTACATGTTAAAGATCGTACTGGTCGAGCATTAGTTGAAGTTCTAGAAGATCATATTGAGAATCAAAAAAATATTCTTCACTGCAGGGGTGTAAGAGTAACTGAACTTCTCATTGAAAATAAAGAATGTAGAGGAGTTCAGGTTCTTGATGGAGCAAATTTATATTGGATCAAATCTAGAGCTGTTGTTTTGGCTACAGGTGGGGGTGGGCACTTATTTACAAATACAACAAATCCTGCTCAATCCTCTGGTGAAGGGATTGCTCTTGCATGGAAAGCAGGAGCTGCTATCGAAGATTTAGAGTTCGTGCAATTTCATCCAACAGCTTTAAAATTTTATGGTGCACCTTGCTTCTTGATATCTGAGGCACTTAGAGGGGAAGGAGCGATTTTAGTTGATAAAAATGGTGAAAGTCCAGTTAAAAATCTTGAGAATGGTGATCTAGCTACTAGAGATCAGGTAAGTAGAGCAATTATGAAAAATATGCATGATAATAATGTAGACCATGTTGGCTTAGATCTTCGGTATATTGACCCAGAAAAAATTGTAGAGCGCTTCCCCACGATCTTAAGTCGATGTCAGGATTATGGCGTTAACCCTTTAAATGAGGTTATTCCCGTAGCTCCTGCAGCTCATTATTGGATGGGAGGTGTTAAAACTGATCTAAATGCATCTTCAACAAGAAAAGGATTATATGCCGTTGGAGAAGTAGCTTCCACAGGTGTGCATGGTGCTAATAGACTGGCAAGTAATTCACTGATGGAGTGTCTTGTTTTCGCAAGAAAAATGTCTTCAATTGTTTTGAATGAATTTTCTAAAGATGAAAAATTTGATAGATCATTTCAAGAGTTTGATACTGAAGATCCGAAAGAAGATCAAATTTCTATAATTGCTGAAAAAATTGATGAACTAAGAAAACTTTGTTGGTTAAATTTAGGTGTATCTCGAAATAAGGTAAATATGAGAAAATTTTTACATTATATTCAAGCCGATATTTCTCCATTACAAAAAAATGCTTTACTAAGTTCTCTTGAAAAAATAAAATTTCATCAAAAAATAAAACTTAATGAAAGCAATAGAAGAGCATTAAATCTTTTACTTGATTTAAAGAATAGACAAATAACCACCATAACTTTACTAAAAGCTTGTCTATTTAGAGAAGAAAGTAGAGGAGGGCATTATCGAGATGATTTCCCCGATAAAGATAAAAATTGGGAATGCCATACTAGACAACAGTTAGATCAAAAAATTCAAAAAAGATTTATTAAAAATTAAGATCTCCCTGATAGTCTGTTTTTGTTGCTAGTTCATTTAAGTCACGCGTACCACTAATAATTTCTCCATTTATTTCCCATGAAGGAAATCCACTGATTCCTTTCGTTTGGCATAGCTCATACTCATTATCTTTACCATCTTTAGCACACTCAACTACTTTTAATTCTTTAACTGCTTCCTGACCAAATAATTGTTTCTGATCGTGGCAATGCGGGCACCAGTATGCACTATACATAACAATGTTGTTTTCACTTAAAAATTTTGCAAACTTTACCTTCTGGGGAGAGCTTGAAGTGGTAATTATTGGTGATACATTTTCAGTGGGGTTTGCAATATCAATAGCATTAGAGGGGTCAACGTTTGTTGACCATATTAATCCCCCCAGCAGGACACTAATGGCTACAATAAAACCTCTAAAAATCATAGGTTCTCTACTTTCAAATTTTGCTCCAATCATAGAAATTAAAAAGATAGAAAACGATAAAATTGCTGAAAGTATACAAAAAAAGCAATATGCTTGAATCTTAAAAAACATTATATTTATCAATAAAAAGCTAAATGTTGATGACGCACAAGAAATTAGAAATACTAACCACCATAAAAACTTATTTAGTTTTTCTTTTGGGGAAATTAAATTAAGTGAAAGTATTATTGTGATAACTAATATTGATAAATATGTTATAAATCCAGCTAATGAGAGAGGTATATTAACTTGATTATTTTCAAATAAAGTACCCCAAGGACTATTTAAAACTGTTTCACAACCATTTTGTATCCCTGGGCAAGAAAGCGAAGTAAATAAACCCCAGTTTTTTAAAGTAATCGAACCTGTATCAACTATGCCTATAGTGCTAAGAATTGCGATTATGATTTTTGGCCATTTCAAATCTTTTGTATTTCTTCTGTTTAAAGTCTTAAGGGCCATACAAAAAAGAAAGTTTGTTATTTACATTATCTATCCTAATATTATCTTGGCATGAGAGTTATATACGAAATGCTATTTAAATCTTTTAATTCTTATTTTTCAAGTTGTGAAACAAAATAGTCTCAATGTAAAAGAAAAAAAACTTTCTAAGATTGCATTCAGTCATGTTGGTTGTGAGAAAAATCTTGTTGATACTGAACATATGCAAGGCTTATTAGATAAAGAGGGTTATGAAGTAGAAAGCAATATAAATGATGCAAATGTTGTTGTTGTAAATACTTGCAGTTTTATTGAAACAGCTAGAGAAGAATCTATTAGAAAAATTTTAGAATATACAAATCAAGGAAAAGAAGTAATAGTTGCAGGCTGTATGGCTCAGCATTTTAAAGATGAGCTTATAAAAGAAATCCCTGAAATAAAAGGTTTGGTTGGAACAGGAGATTATCAAAAGATAGCCAAGGTTTTAGACAGAGTAGAAAAAGGGGAAATCGTTAATGAAGTTTCAAAAATACCTGAATTTATTGCAGATGAGGAAATGCCTCGTTTTGTAGATAAAAATAAATTTGTTGCGTATCTTCGCATTGCTGAAGGCTGCAATTATAATTGCGCTTTTTGTATTATTCCTAAGTTGAGAGGTCCTCAAAGAAGTAGAAGAATAGAATCTATAGTTTCAGAAGCCAAAAGTCTTGCAAAAAAGGGTATTCAAGAAATCATATTAATTAGTCAAATAACAACTAATTATGGTCAAGATATTTATGGAAAACCATCATTAGCCAAACTTTTGAATGAGCTTTCTAAAGTTCCAATTCCTTGGATAAGGATACATTATGCTTATCCAACAGGTTTAACTGATGAAGTTATTAGAGCTTTCAAAGATTCAAAGAATATCGTGCCTTACTTTGATTTACCACTTCAGCATAGTCATCCAGATGTGTTGAAGAGTATGAATAGACCTTGGCAAGCTTCTTTGAATGAATCAATTTTGGAAAAAATTAAAGAAGAAATTCCAAATGCTGTATTAAGAACTAGTCTCATTGTTGGTTTCCCAGGAGAAAAAAAAGAACATTTTGAACATCTTCTGGAATTTTTGTATAGGCACAAATTTGATCATGTAGGAGTGTTTATTTTTTCTCCTGAAGACGGAACTGCAGCTTTTGATTTACCAAATAGAGTATTCCCAGAGGTTGCAGAGGCAAGAAAAGATAATGTTATTTCAGTTCAACAAAATATCTCTAAAGATAAAAACCAGGCATATGTTGGTTCAAAAATGAAAATTTTGGTAGAAAAAATATCAGATAATAACGAATTAATAGGTCGGTCCTATAATTTCGCTCCTGAGATTGACGGAAATGTGATTTTATCTATTAATACTAAAAATGATTTGAAAAATTATATTGGTAAATTTGTTGAAGCAAATATTTCTTTTGCGGATGAATATGATTTGTATGGAGAGATTATTAAAATTTTGTAGTTTTTAAATTAATTTAACTGCTCTTAAGAGCTTATCTAATGCGAAAGCAGCTCCAAAACCAAAACC
>CACNQT010000030.1 GCA_902622705.1 uncultured Prochlorococcus sp.
TCATATGCATCTATCATTAAGGCTAATGCAGTTGCATCAACTGTGGTATCACTTATAGCGATTGTGGTAATACCGGTAGCATTACTAAATTCACTATTAGCAATTGCAGTTCCTAATAATTGAAGATCAGCAAGGCTACTGGATGAAATAGAGGTTACGTTAGTTAGATTTATAGCTACTGTAGTTAATGCATTTAGTGCATTTAAATCTGAGGCTGATGTCGCTGCATCTGCTGATGAAATCACAATTGTATAATCGTTAATCCCTGTAAGATTCAGAAGTGAATCAACAGTTTCTGTTGGATCTATCACTGCAGTGACTGAACCTACTGTCAGATCATCAAATACATTTGCCGCAGCTACCGTTAGATCTTCGGTGGGAGTTATTTGCTCATTACCAAGGCCAGTAAAACCTGAGAAGGCAGGCAAATCAACACTATCTTGAACACGATCATCAGAATATGACACATCTATTGCAGCAGTGTATAAATCAAGAAGTTCATTAAATGATCCTGTGATTGTTTCAAGTTCACTTCCATCAATTATTCCCGTATTGTTTAAATTTATAAATAGAAGATCTTCTGCTTCTGCAATTATATCCGTGAGAATTATTTTCTGATCTGATTCTCCATCACTGCCACTAAAGCTGATTCCATCTCCAGTTGAAGCTTTCGCCGTAAGCATTATATTCAAGTCAAGAGTTGGTCCTGTAAAGCTAGTTATTGTATCTGCATCTATATTTCCTGTTGTATTGCCGCTCAAGGTATTTAAGGCTGCTACATCAGTCACACTTGTATCACTGAGAATAATCGCCTCATTTCCTAAGCCTGTGATTCCGCTTGTGTTCGCATACGCTGTATTAACATCTGTGATCGCACCGGTTAGGGTCGTGATCGCTGATCCAGTAACCGCTTCTGATGTCTTACCCGCAAGAGTGTTCAATTCTGCGGCAGCTACTGAAGTATCTGTGATAGTGATGGTGTAGGCGTTATCAGTAGACTGGCCTTCTTCCTTATCAGCAAGGCTAGTCAATGTAGACATATCACCTTCTGTGATTGTCGCTGTGACTACGCCTGTTGTGTATGAATTTAATATGGTGGATTCTGATACAGATGCAGTGCCTGAGTTAACAGTTAATGCAATACTTGGAGATACATTAATAGTGCCGTTAGTATACACCGCAAATATTTCAGAAGCTGATCCTGTAATTGTAGAAACTGAACCTGCTTCAATAGTACCTGTACTATTTTCAGAAGCTAAGGTAGTCAAGTCAGAAGCCGCAACTGTTCCTGTATCTTTTAAAGTAATTTTTTCGTTACCAAGATTTGTTATTCCACTTGCCTGATAAGAGGTTATTAGATCTGAAAGTAATCCAGTAATAGCATTTAAATTGCCTGCGTCTACTATTCCAGAGGTATATCCATCTAAAGTATTTAAGTTTGAGACATCATAAGTTGAGCCTATTGAATTATCAGTAAGTGTAATATTCTCATTATTTAGTCCACTAATTTCATTGGAACCATAGACGGTATTAAGGTCTTCTAGTAATCCATTAATTGAATAAAGAGATTCAGCATTAATAATACCTGAGGTATATACATCTAAAGTTTTTAGATCAGAACTATCGCCAACATTATCAGTAATTGTTATCGACTCATTTCCAAGCCCTTTGACATGACCCGAACTAGTGCCATAACCATAAAGAGTATTTAGTGATGTTGTCGTTCCTTGAATTTCAATCAAGTCACTAACATGTATATCTCCGGAGGAGGCTAAGGCTATTGATAGTAAATTAGTCGCATCTATTTTTGCATCAGATAATATTATCTTTTCATTTCCTAGATTACTAAAACCATCAGTTTCAGAACTATCTGCTGGTAAAGCAGATTCATAAACTGTATTAGCAGAAGCACTATTACCGGTTAAGGTAGTAATCGTAGAGGTATTAATAATACCGGAAGATAAATTATCTAATAAATTAATATCTGATAGGCTTGTGATCGAGTCTGTAACGGCGATATTAGTACCTAAATTAATGATTCCTTGTGAACTGTATGCAGTATTTAGTAGAGATATCGGACCAGATATTTCTGTTACTGATCTTGCATCAATAGTTCCTGAAGTGTATCCATCAAGAGTATTTAAATCAGTTACTGATATTGAAGTATCGGTAAGAACAATATTCTCATTATCTAATCCTGTGATTCCATTGGATCCATAGGCTGTCAACAACTTGGCAAGGGTTCCTGTTATGGAATTTACGCTCGCTGCATTTACGGTTCCTGTTGTCTTGCCATCCAGGGTATTCAATGTCGTCACATCTGACAGTGAAGTGTCTGTGGTGACTACAGTTTCATTTCCTAACCCTGTTATCTCACTTGCTCCTGCTGCATATACTATGTTCGCCTCAGCAACACTTCCTGTGATCTCGGTAACTGCTGATGCATCTACCGCCACTGTTGTCTTGCCATATAGAGATGTTAAGTTCGCCGCTGTTGCTTCCGCATCTCCTGAGGCAACCGTAATTGTTAAGGCTTGAGTAGCTGTAGTACCTGTATCTTTCAAGCCGCTTGAGCTATCCAACATCGCAGATATTGTCGTGCCTGATGTGATCTCTCCTGTAACTGTTCCTGATGTTGTAGCTGAGAAAGCAACCGCATTGGCAACAGTCATCGTGCCACTATCCACAGTTAGGTTCTGATTTGAGATACTTATCTGACTTCCACTCTCATAACCAAGCAGTGTTGTAAATTCAGCTGCTGTTCCACCATTGATGGTGCCGCCACTACTGATAGTAAAGCTAGTTGATGTGGCTCCCGTCGCAGTATTCGCCTGTGCTATTGAATCGTTTAAGTCAGAGACATCCAATGTACTATCAGCAACTGCTACCGTCGCAAGTGAGCTAAAGGAAGTTGCAGTGAATTGATTTGTATCATTTCCTGCTGTTAATAATGTCTTGATATCACTTATGTCAGATGATGCTAATGCTGTTACAGATGTCGCATTAACCGCAACTGAGGTCGCATTATTAATTGCATTGAATTCTGCTGCTGTACTTAGCTGGGTATCAGCGGCATTAGAAGTGATCGTAATTGTATAAGCATTGGTCTCACCTGTGTCGTACAGAGTCTTGAGACTATCCACTGATTCTGTAGTGTCTATTGAAGCCGTGATTGTTCCTGTTGTTGTCGCTGCTAATAATTTTGCATTCGCCACACTTATAGATCCACTATCTACAGTTAGATTCTGATCTGCAAGTGTTATTAAACCCTTGGTCTCACTATCAAGCAGTGTTTCAAATGCAGCTTCAGCTCCGCTATTGATTGTTGCTCCAGAACTTACAGAGAAGACAGTAGCTCCAGCAGCTAATGTTGATTTGCCTGTTGCAGTATTGGCCTGTGCTATCGCTCCATTTAAATGAGCAATGCTCATTGTACTGTCGCTTACTGTCGCTGTCGCCAGTGATGCAAATGAATTTGTACTGAATTGATTTGTATCATTTCCTGCTGTTAATAATGTATTTAGTACTGAGGCTGTTCCGGTAAGAGCTGTTACGCCATCCGCTGTGATGACTCCTGATGTGTAGCCATTTAAGGTATTTAATGTGCTTGCATCAGAGACTGTCGTATCTGTAATGGTGACACTCTTATCTCCTATATCCGTAATTCCATTTCCACTACTTACAGCACCTGCATACATAGTATTCAAGTCAGATATGCTGGCGTTAAAACCAGCAACAGCATCTGCATTAACAGCTCCTGTCGTATTGCCATTCAAAGTAGTCAAAGCCGCTACATCTGTAATTGTTCCAGTATCACTAACTACTAAGGCCTCATTTCCTAAACCACTGATTCCATTTCCTAAGGCTGAGCTCGCTGCATAAGCTATGTTCAACGCAGAGATTGTTCCTGTGATCGTACCAGTGATACTGCTCGCATCAACATTTCCTGTCGTATAGCCGTTCAAGGTGTTTAGATCAGCCACATCGGCTAAAGATGTGTCAGTCAGTGTTACTGTCTCTGCTCCTAAACCAGTAAATCCATTAGATGCATAAACTAAGTTGGCATTTGCCACTGTTCCGTTCAAAGTATGTGCAGCACTGGCATCTATAACTCCAGATGTATTGCCGTCAAGAGTAACTAAAGCTGCAACTTGAGCTGTGGTATCAGTAATTGTTACCGCTTCATTTCCTAATCCGTTGATTCCTGCAGTGTCATATGCAGTATTCAATGCTGACACTGTTCCTTCCATCACTGCAACTGTGCTCGCATCTACAGTTCCGCTCGTGTAGGTGTTCAAGGTGTTCATATCAGCTGCTAACACATTTGTATCTGTTAGTTCTACATCCTGATCTCCTAAACCACTTATCGTCGCAGAACTGGCGGCATCCGCTGCAAAAGCTACATTCACATCTGCAAGAGTTCCTGTCAACTTAGTTAAAGTATCTGCATTAATTACTCCTGAGGTGTAATTATTCAAATTATTAAGGGCTTCTGCATCTACTGTCGTATCACTAATAGTTATTGCTTCATCTCCCTGTATAGTTAGTCCTTCAGATCCATAAGCAGTGTTCAATGCTGCTACTGTTCCTGTTAGCGTCACAAGGCCATTATCCGTTGTAATTGTTCCACTTGTCTTGCTATCTAGGCTATTCAAATCACTAGCAGCCAGAGATGATCCTCCTCCAGTGTCAGATACAGATATCGTTTCATT
>CACNQT010000031.1 GCA_902622705.1 uncultured Prochlorococcus sp.
TAATCCCTGATAAAGTCTTAATCTATTTATTTCTATTTTTGATAATGTCTTCGAGAGAAAATTAATTGAATCTTTAATCTTAATAATTTCTCTTTTTTGAGTTTCTGTTGTACTGTCTTTTAACCAAACACAGGCAACCCCATAACAAGACGGGATGATAAAGAAATCTATTTCTGGAGTATTCTTTTTGAAATCCTCCAAAGCTGTTAAAACTCCATTCTCAGGACCTCCATATACTTTTGCCATACTATATGTTCTACCAGAATCAAACCCTGCCTTCTCAAAGTTTTCATGTTCCAAGACTATTGATGTGTTTGTAATATTTTTCTTTGCATTTTTTACATTACTTAGGTCATAGTATAAGTCTCGTCTCCCCCATGGCCAGCAAACATCATGCATTAAAATAAAAAAACCTTTACTTTTATCTCTGTTTTTATGGAACATTTGTAATTCCATAAGAACAGTTTCATAATTATGATCACCATCAATAATTATGAAATTACACTGTTTTTTTCTTTTAAGAAATTCATAAGATGTTTCTTTATAGTTTGACTTATTAGCAAACTTTTTATTATTTTCTAAACATGGGTCCACACAATAAAGATTAAAATTTTTTTTTAATCCCAATTTACTTAGATAATTTGTTGTTATTCCTCTTTCACAACCAATTTCAGTTACATTATCAGGCTTAAATATATCAATAAAATTTTCTATGATGCAAGAAAAAGTTATTAATGAAGTTAAATTATATTCATCAATAAAGGGATCTTTGATGTTAAGAATTTTTTTTACTTCTTCAGAAATCATTTATAAGATTTAATTTGGAAAAAGTTATTTTAAATTAAAAATTTCATAACTTACTTTATCAATAGTAAAGTATGAGTCATGGGGAAATTTAGTAATTGAATTTATTGATATAATATTATTGGCCCAACATTTAATTTCGTGTTGACCAATGTCTAATGGATTAATCTCACCAATACCAATTGTTAATAAATATTCACCATTTCTAATTCTTGGCCATTGAAAGTTAATTTTCACTAAGAATTCATACTCACTTATTTTTATCAAAGTATTATCTTCAATTAAAGTGTTATGACCAAAAATATTTTGTGCTAATTTATCACTAAAGAAGAATCCACATACAATTTTTTGGAAATCTTTTCTCTGAGTTTTACCTTTAAAAACAATTTCTAAAGATTCTCCTGGATAAGCTACATCAGTTTGCGTAAAATTCGAAAATATAGCAGCCTGAGTTATTTCTATATCCATAACTCCAGTTAAACTATTTGAATTAATAAAATTTTTAAGTTTGTATTTTGAATCTAATGATAAAAACTCTTCGGTGGATTTTATTTCTACATCATTAGGTTCCTTATCCTTTGAATTTCTCTCAAAAAGCTTTCTTTCTTGCTCATTTGATTTATATATTTTAATTGCTTCATGCGGATCCCCATCAAAAATTATTTTTCCTTTTTCAAGTACTATCACTCTCTCAGCGAGAGTAGTTAAAGAACCTAAATCATGCGTAACAAAGATTTTGGTAGTCCCTTTCAAATTATTTTTAATATGATCGAAACATTTTTGTTGAAAAAATACATCTCCAACTGCAAGAGCTTCATCTACAACAAGAATATTAGGTTGAACAAATGCTTGTACAGCGAATGCAACTCTCATGGCCATACCACTAGAATAACTTTTTAATGGTTGATCTATAAATTCACCTATATCAGCAAAATTTAATATCTTATCTAATATTGAATTTATTTCTTTTCTACTTAATCCAAGCAGACTACCGTTAAGATAAATATTCTCTCTTCCTGTGAATTCAGGATTAAATCCAGAACCTAATTCAAGAAGCGCTGCTATTCTGCCCCTGGTCTCTATATTTCCGCTGGATTGATTTACTAAACCACAAATTATTTGTAAGAGTGTTGATTTACCTGAACCATTTTTACCTATGATTCCAACACTTTCTGATTTGTTTATAGATAAATTGATATCCCTTAAAGCCCAAAATTTTTTATATTTTCTATCTAATGCACTCTTCTTTATTAATTTACTTACAAGAATTTTTTTTAATCTTTCTTGGGGTGTATTAAATATTTCATAATATTTACTAATCCCTTCGAGATTTATAACAGCTTCAGATGACATCGGCAAATCCTCTTTTTATTTTTTTAAACCAAATGAAGCCCAAAATTGAAAATAAAAATGATAACGTGAAACTCATTAACCATGAGAATACTTCAAAGTTACCATTCCAGATAAGAATTTGCCTAGCCTGTTCAATTGTCCCTGCTACTGGATTAAATAGCATTATTAATCTAAATTTTTCTGGAACAGCTTCTATTGGGTAAAAGATCGGACTCAGGAACATCAAAACAGTTGTAAATATTGAAACCAATTGATTAAAGTCTTTAAAATAAACACTCAATGATGAGATAATCCAACTGAAACCAAGAATAGTAAATAATAAGGGGATTAATATCAAAATAAGAAATAATATCTTAATACTGGGAATGCCAAACATTAATAAATAAAATACTAACCAAATTATAAAACTCACGGCAAAGTGGAAAAGTGATGCCCCTAAGGAAACAAAAGGTAAAATTTCAAGAGGGAATTTAATTTTCTTCACATAATTAATATTGCCAGATATTAAATGAGGAGAGCTATTTATGCATTCAGCAAACAAATTAAAAATTATTAGGCCTGAGAAAAGAACAAGAGCAAATTCAGTTCTTGATTCACTTCCACCTGGCCATCTTGCTTTAAAAATTACACTGAAAACGAAAGTGTATATACACAACATCATCAATGGGTTTAAAAAAGACCATATAATTCCTAAAATTGAGCCTTTGTATCTGCTATTTATATCTCTAGTGGTTAAGTTTAAAATTAGTCTACGATTAATAAAAAATGTTTCTACTAGACTTACAAAGTATCGAATTAAAATCCTTAGAAATTTCAATTATGAGATTCTCCTTGAAAATTACCAACCCCAAAGGATTGATTTAGTATTCTTTTCCATATTGTTGAATTTATTAAACATAAAAAATTAGTGAAAATCCTTTTTTAAAATTTTGGTTATTTATATAATAATATCCTAAAATAGATCATTTAAATTAATTCATTAATTTAACATCATAAAATTATTTATTAAAGTAAATACTTTTATTGAGATATTTGAGTATTAAATGGTTGAATAATTTAATTAAATAAATTTACTACTTTTAATACTATTAATTTTATCTAAGTTATTATAATTTCTTTAAAATAATTATATTTAAGATAACATTTTTAATTTATATTAAACCCCTTTTGGATTCATACTTTGCCATCTCCAAATATCTTTGCACATTTCATTAATGTCTAACTTCGCCTCCCAATTAAAAATTTCTTTTGCTTTTGATGGATCTGCATAATTTATTTCTATATCTCCATCACGTCTTGGTCTAAATTCGTATTTAATTTTTTTAGCACTTGCTTTCTCAAAAGATTGGATCATTTCAAGTACTGAATATCCCCTGCCTGTTCCTAAATTTATCACAGCACCTTTAAGTGAATTTATCTTTTCAATTGCTTTGATATGCCCTTGAGCTAAATCAATGACATGAATGTAATCTCTTACACCGGTCCCATCATTTGTATTGTAGTCATTGCCCCATATATTTAAATGGGATCTTCTTCCTACAGCCACTTGAGAAATAAATGGCATTAGATTATTAGGAATTCCCTTTGGATCATCGCCAATTAAACCACTATTATGGGCTCCTACTGGATTAAAATATCTAAGAATACATATTCGCCAATCCGGATCTGCAATGAAAATATCTCTTAATATATTTTCAACGGCTAATTTTGTTTTCCCGTAAATATTTTCAGGAGAGACTGGATGGTCTTCAGTTAAAGGTAAGAATTTTGGCTTACCATATACAGTCGCAGAGGAGCTAAATACAATTTTTTTTAATCCTGCTGACTTCATAGCATCTAATAAGTTTATAGTTCCAGAGACATTATTCTTGTAGTACATAAGAGGGTTTGTTTGTGATTCACCTACTGCTTTAAATCCTGCAAAGTGAATAACTGCCTCACAATTAAATTCTTTTATGATCCTTTCTATATTTTTTTTATCACTAATATCGCATTTTTCGAAGATAATTTTTTTACCAGTTATTTTTTCTATTCTATCTACTATTTTCCTTTTACTATTTGATAAGTTATCTATAATAATTGGATTATATCCTGATTCTATTAACTCCACACAAGTATGGCTTCCAATATAACCTGTCCCACCTGTAATAAGAATATTCTTCATGATTAATGAATTAAATGGTAGAAAATTATTTATAATTATGAAATTTAAGTTTAATTCTTAAATTCCAATTTTCAAAATAAGATTTAATTAGTTTAAAGTAATTTATAATTTACAAACATATATTTTCCTTGATAAATCTAGTTTGATTTTATTTTTAGAGATTAATTTGTTATCTTTGTTAAGAATTTACCCATAAATGGTGAATCAG
>CACNQT010000032.1 GCA_902622705.1 uncultured Prochlorococcus sp.
TAAATCCATATGCTTGAAATCTTACTCCTAGAGAGAGAATACTTTTACTTACAGCAAGGTTCAAGGTGGTTAGGCCAATTCCAATAAGAAAAGATCCAGGCAAAAGTGGCCTCAAAGGAACTTTTCTACTAGGTAGGAGAGCTTGTAGCAAAAGTGCCATTAAAGAAAAGCCAACTAGTGGAATGGCAAATTGACCAACTTGTAAAAGAGGCAATTTCAGTAATAAATGAGAAATTAGATTATTGGATTTTGAAAGATTTTCTAAGACATTACTTGGTATCATTCTAAGATTCGCACTAATCTGATCTAATACCATTAAGAAACCTATAAAGAATACTATTAAAAAAGCTTCAACTCTATTTCGAAGAAACCTTGATGCTTGTTCTCTCCACGCAGCATTTACTCTTTTAGAGGGAAGTTCGTCTTCCCATAGCCTATCTGAACCTCGTTGGAGAGATAAATATGCATTTCCCGCTGTAAAAAGCAAAAACATTGCTCCAAGAATACCTGCGCCAAAACCTTGATCAATTAATTTAAATAAGGTTGTCTCTACTAATTCAACTACAGAAGGAGGTAAAATCTGAGCTGCAACAGAAATTATTTGTTGATCTAAACCTTCTTGTTTCCCTAGGAACCATGATGCTATTGAAAGAGAAATTAGGAGAATAGGAAAAAATGATTGTAGTGTGTAGTACGCAAATGCAGCACTTAAATCAATACAGTCAGATTTGCTCCATCTTTCACAAGCTCCCCATAAACTTTTTAGTATCCAAGTTGAGCTTCTCCGCATATTTATTCTCTTCAAATACTTATCCAATCTACTTTTTATTGTATCTAATAAAGAAATTATTTAAGCAATTATTTATTTATTATGCAACTAGTTTTCTAATAATAAATTACCCCAAGGCCTTAAGACTTTAATTTTTTCTATTGACCTACCAGCAATTAATGGAAAATTAACATTGCTCATGTTTTGTCCAGGAATTAAATTTAATGGATTTGTTTCTAAACACTCTATTGAACATTTAAGTTCTTCTAATAATAACCAGGCTGCTGCAATATCCCATATCTTTGGTGTTGACTCAATAGCTCCAAAAGTTTGTCCCATCGCTACACTTATTAGATTTAAACTTGATACACCTAAGAGCCTTATTTTTCCAGGAAATATTGAATTAGGTTTTTTTTGTAAGATTTTTATAGATCTACTACATAAGGATACGCATTCACTCCTATGGTTATTGATATTAGGCTCAATCTTGGTGTTGTTTAACCAGACACCCTCACCTTGAATAGATAAAAATTTTTTCTTTAATGTAGGAATAATCAAAAAAGAAGATTGAGGTTTACCTGCTACGAATCTGGCAACTGATATAGACCAATATGGAATACCAGCAGCGAAATTTGTTGTTCCATCAAGTGGGTCAACTATCCAATACGCATTACTATGTGGAATTAATTTATCTCCTTCTTCGCTAAGAACTCCCTCTTTTGGCGCAATTGAGGATAGACCACTTACTATAGTTTTATCACTCCACAAATCACAACTTGTAACCAAAGACCCATCTGATTTATTTCTTGCACTTATATTTCCAAAGTCTTTAAGTTGACGCTGGCTCACCAAATCAAATAATGAATCTAATTTTTCTAATTGTTTTTTTGTTAACTTATCTGTTTGCATTTAGATATCACATATTGAATAAGGTTGATCAATACTTTTATGAATTGATTGATCGGTACAATTTTGATTGATTTTAAGAAAAGTTAATCTCTCAAGCTGATCTAAATTTAAATTATATTTATAAATCGCGTCAATATTTTTAGACCTAGCGTCGCTCAATTCTTTTTGTCTGATGAGAACATCTTTCAGAGTTGAGATCCCCACTTCATATCTTAATCTAGATAATCTTAAGGATTCTTCAGTAGAAGATTCTTCTAATGTCGAAAGTATTCTTGATTGATTTAATTTTAAATTTAGATGTGCTTTATTTATATTTGATTGAAGTATATTTTGGATATTGAAATATGAAAATTTCTCTCCCTTGGCAGAGGCATTTTGTGATTTAGAAGAATTTTTATTTTGACCGCCATCAAAGATGTTCCAAGAAAAGTTTAGGCCAATTGTATTTGTATAAGAAGAACCATATTCATTACTATCTATTAATGTTGAAGTTAATGAATCACCTTTAGTAAAAGATGAAGAAAAAGTATTGCTAATAAAAATTTTTGGTTTATTAGCATTAAGGAAATTTTTTGCCTGGGTTTGCTTAATTTTTTCTTGAAGACTAGTGTTTTTTAAAGATAGATTATTTTGCAATCCATTTTTTAAATTTGCCTCGAGATCGTAGGTCCAGTAGCCTTTTAAAGATTGATTTTTTTCTATATTGAAGTCTTCTTTAATATTTAAGATCTCTTTAAGTGCAAGCTTATTAATTTTTTGTTGAATTTTTTTTTCATTAAGAAACTGTCTATCTCGTGTTAATTGAGCATTAGCTTCAAGAACATCGAACTTTGTACCAATTCCAGTTTCTAGCTTTGATTCCGCATCTTTAAGAATTTGAATTGATAAATCTAGAGTAATTTCTTTATTTATTACATCTTCAAATGATTTTTGTAGGTCATGATATCGAACTCTTGCCTCTTGGATTAAATCTCTTTTTTTAATGTCATAATTATTTTGTGCTATTTCATAATTAAACTTGGCTATTTTGATTTCATTACCTCTGAGCGGATCAATCAGATCTAATTTCAGTGTTAAAGAAGGATTGACTGATAATTGTGAAGTTTTGGTATTTCCAGAGTTGCTATTGTAGGTTCTACCTGCTTGATATTGTGGTAATCCATTAACATTAAAATCTAAGGTTGGATTTCTCTTCGCTAACTTACTATTGAGATTAAATTTCGAGGATAATACTAGTTCGTTTAGCGACTTAAGTTCCTGATTATTGTTCAAAATGATTTGATTAATATCTGAATATCTAATTAAATTTTCTTGTTCTTTTGAGGAATAGATTCGTTTGATTTCATCCTTATTTTGACTAAATAATGCAATATTAGGGTCAAAAAATAAAAAAAATGGTATTAAAAATGTACGTATTAACTTACTATGCATAATCTAGAATTCTTGACTTTTTGATATACCAATTAGAGTATTAATAATATCATCTGGGTTATCAAGAATGTGAATTTTTGTGTTTAGAATTTGTGAGACTTCACTAATGTTTTTGTCATCCAAAAATAATTCACTATTATGCTTTAACATAATTGATGGAATAAAAATTGCCTCTCCAAGATCCTTTTGAGATAATCCATGAATTAAATCTTCACCAGTTAGAAGTCCTGTAACGACTTGTTCTTGACCCCAATAAATGCTAGGTAAACCGTGTAATTTAATAGTTAATCCATCTATGAGATTTAATTTTTCTACTATTGGAATAAGTGCTTCATAAACTAATTTTCCTACAATCCAACTAACTTTTCTAATTTTATTTATCTTTTTTGGTAAGTGACGAGTTTTGATAGTTAATATCTTAAGAAAACTTCTAATTGATCCTACTCCATTTGATTCTTGTGGCATATTTTCGTAGGTTTTGTAACTGGGTAAATTTGTACCTGCTATTAAATACCATTCGTCTGCTAGCCAACAAAAACGAGTTCCAAGACTAATTTGTAAAGAGGCTTGAATCCTCTCTATTTGTTTTATGGTTTTTAATGCATATTCTTGACTTATTGATTTCAATCCATCATTTTGAGGTCTAAATTTTGTAAGTCCTACAGGAACTATTGCCACTGAAAGTACAGTTTGAGAAGTTTTTTTATGGAATTCTGCAAGTTCAAAAATTGATTTTTCAAGAACTTTTCCGTCATTTATACCTGGACATACAACAATTTGAGCATGTATTTGAATAGAGTTTTTTTCAAACCAAGAAATTTGATCAAGTATCACTCCTGCACTTTTATTTTTTAATAATTTTTCTCTTGTGGCGGGATCAGTAGCATGAACTGAAATAAAAAGTGGGGATAGTTTTTGCATAGAAATTCTTTCCCAGTCTTCTTTTTTTAAATTCGTAAGAGTTAAATAAGAGCCATACAGGAAACTTAATCTATAATCAT
>CACNQT010000033.1 GCA_902622705.1 uncultured Prochlorococcus sp.
TCCTAGGGTATTTAATAATCTTGGTAGTATTTACTCAAATTTGAAGCAGTTTGACAAAGCAAAATTTTTATTTGATGAATCAATTAAAAAATTCCCAAATAGCCTAGAGGCATATATCAACTTATCCAACTTGATGGTAATTAAAGGGAAAAGTGATATCGCTAAAAAGATTTTGAATAAAGTTATTGAATTAAATCCTAAGTATTTAAAGCCATATTCAAATATAGCTAGCATATTCGTGGGAGAAGGTAATTTTGAAAAAGCGGAATTCTTTTTGAGGAAGAGTTTAGAAATTAAGCCAAAAGATATAAATACTTTAGTCAATTTAGCCTGTGTATTAAAAGATTTAGGAAATTCTAGGGAAGCTGAGGGATTTTTAAGAGATGCTCTTAAAATTAATCCCAAATATGATTCTGCTTTAGTCAATTTAGGTACAGTTTTAAATGAATTGGGAAAAATTGATGAAGGAGAACAATTTCTAAAAAAAGCACTCAAAATAAATCCAAATTCACCATTGGCACTAAATAACTTAGGGAATATCTTATCTAAGAAAAATAAAAACAAGGAGGCCGAAATATTTTATCGAAAAGCTATTGAACTAAAATCAGATTTTTTTCTAGCTTATGATAATTTGGGTTCTCTTCTAGCAAAACAGGGCAATCTTATAAAGGCAGAAAAATTTACTGAAAAAGCTATAAATTACAATCCTAAATTTGAGTTAGCTTATGTTAATTTGGGGTCAATTAAAATCGACCTGGACAAGTTATTAGAAGCAGAAGAATTATTTCTTAGCGCAATTCAGATCAATGAGAATTATGGTTATGCATACAGAAATCTCTTTAGACTTTATGAAAAGACCAACAATTTAAAAAAATTAAAAAATAAGTTAGGCCATTTGAAGGGAAATAAAAGCATAGTAAATGAAAAATTATTGTTTCAAGCGAGAATATGTTTTAGAGAAAAAGATTACTTCAAAGCAAAACAATTAATTGATAAAATTTCTGATGAATGGATAAATAACACTGATCATCAAACAAATCTACTTTACTGGTCTTTTAAAGCATTTATTGAAGAAAAAGTTGGAAATTATGATGAAGCATTTAAATGTTTTGAGAACAGTCAACTTAATCTTAAATATGAAAATTTCAATCCTAAGATCTTTCAAAATTACATATATACTTACAGAAAAAATTTAGATAATAAAAATTTTGTTGTTGAAAACAATCAATTAAAGGAAAATGAATTTTCGCCAGTTTTTTTGATAGGATTCCCAAGATCAGGCACTACATTGCTTGATACTATTTTAAGAAGTCATCCAGAAATTGATGTTGTAGAAGAAAAACCATTAATAAATTCAGTAGAGCAAATTATAAAATCAAAATTCCAATATTCTCTTGATGAACTACATAAACTTAATAAAAAGGATTTAGAAATTTTAAGAACTCACTATTTGGAAATTTTAAAGAATAATTGCGAAAATAAAAACGCCAAAATATTAATAGATAAATTTCCATTCCAAACTGTCTGCTTGCCTCTTATAAATTTATTATTTCCAAATTCAAAAATAATTTTTACGCATAGAAATCCATACGATACTGTCCTTTCATGCTTCCAACAAGCATTTGAGCCAAACAATGCAATGTCTAACTTTCGAAATTTAGAATCAGCCTCTGAAATTTATGATCTGACCATGAATATTTGGTTGGACTACAAGAAAAACTTAAAAATGAACTTTATTACTTCCAAATATGAAGAATTAATTATAGATTTTGATAAACATATTTTAAAAATTTTGGATTTCTTAGATATAAGTTGGAACGAAAATATTAAAAATTATAGAAATACAGCTCACAAAAGAGGGAAAATAAATACACCTTCTTCTTCACAAGTTGTGCAACCACTTTACAAGTCTTCAATTGAAAAATGGAAGAATTATGAGAGATATTTTAAAAATTCAAATCAATATCTCGAAAAATGGAAAGCTTATTTTAAATATTGAGAAGGAAATTAAATTAACCGATGAAATAAAAAATTTTTAATCCTAGTTTTAGTTTTTAAATTGCTTTTATGTATTAAGCTTTTTGGAAATTTTAAATGAAGTTTGCTTTGTTTTATAAATTTTCTTTTTTGGAATATTGATATCATCCACATACCAACCTGAAGCTAATCTTGTATCTATCTCTTCATAATCTTTTTTTATATCAAGATTTGATAATGATTTTTTTTTATATTCCATCAATTTATATTTAATTGAATCCAATATAGCAAAAAATAGCTAAATAAAATTTACTCAAAATTTTTTTTGGATTTAATATTGAAATCTTTAGAAAAAGGGAAGAATATAAGATTTAATCTCAATAAAAAAAATTCTTAGTTATATTTTTAAAAATCTACAAACCTGAGGAGCACAAGGTTAAATGACTCAATTAAGTCTTTTCGTAAATTCTATTCCTAGAGATTTAACAGAATTTGCATTTTTTTTGATAGTTGGTTTCACAGCCGGATCTATGGGTTTAATCTAATATATCGTCTTAATTATTTAGAACTTTTAAATAATCCCTTTAGATTAAATTTAAACTTAGTTTGTTTAAATTTTAATAATAGATTCGACTGGAAAGTCTAATTTATTTCTCCCTTTAAGACTTATAAGCTCAACAACTGAAATACTTCCAGATACTTTCTTACCACTTTTGTTAATTAACCTTTCTACACAATTAATAGTTCCTCC
Organism: uncultured Prochlorococcus sp.; assembly: GCA_902622705.1. Taxonomy (GTDB): domain Bacteria; phylum Cyanobacteriota; class Cyanobacteriia; order PCC-6307; family Cyanobiaceae; genus Prochlorococcus_A. Next base: position 2,729 of record CACNQT010000033.1, read on the forward strand.
AGTCGCCAGAAGGTCATCAACAATTGCGAAAGATTTAAATCTTTTAAGAGCTTCTTTTTGTATTGATAGAGAACTTTTTCCATATTCCAAATTATAGTTTTCTTGAATAAGATCGCCTGGAAGCTTTGCTGGCTTTCTTGCAACGATCATGGGTTTGCATGCTAGAAAGGAAATTGCTGAACCAAAAATAAAACCCCTTGCCTCTATTGAAATTATCGCTTCAGAATTTTTTATTACATGATTAGATGACATTTTAAAAATTAATTCCCTAAAAACCTCAGGATCTCGAATTATTCCAAGAATGTCTTTGAAAGCTATCCCTTTTTTGGGAAAATCATAATATGTCTCAATCAGACTTTCTAATTTTTCCATACTGTTCAAAATTCAAACATTATTTTTGATAATAATTCTTCCAAAGAAATTAATACTCAGATATTTCCATAGGGTGATAAATATCAAAACTTAACTATTATTATTTAGCCAAAAACTGACCTAATTATTTTCATAACAAACTGTGTAGTTTAAGAAAGAGGCAACACTTTGCCAACGCGGGTGTCCTCTCGGAATTACAATTTAAAAAATTTTTTCTATCCTATAGCAAGATCTACAGCTCTAGATAATGTCAAGCCAAATATATCTAAAACAATAATCCCATTTATTAACCTCAAAAATTTAGCTGCAGTTGTTTTACATGATTCTTGAGAATAATTAAAAAATATCTCCGCTGAAAAAAAGAAATATTCAATAGCTCCAGGTTTTTCCTCTAAAATAATCGCGGGTGAGGCTTTATTAATTTTTCTTTGAAGGTTTAATCTCCAATACCACCAAGAAAAACAAATTACAATAATGGGAATGAATAATAATAACTCCGTAATTAAAAGAACTGGACTTTTAATTGGTGCTACCAGCAACAAATTCATAATTACAAATTCAATAATCCAACATAAAGATAAAAATAGTGCGACAAGATCAGTCGCTAATCGTCCTGGCTTGCCAAATAATCTCCAAATAATAACTATGGAAATATAAACAAAAAAAATGCCCCCAATTGCGTGCTCATGATTTGTTAAAGCATCCAGAAAACCATGAGAAATTTTCAACAAATCCTTTACTGAGCCATCTCCAATAGCATCTAGTTCAAGATTCCTATCAAACTGTTCAGTAAATATAAAACTACTTAATAATATGTATATTTCAAGAGGTAAAAGTAACCTTTTTAATATCTGCATGTTCGGAATCCTTTTAACTAAATCTAACAATTTATTCTAGGAATATTCAAAATTCTAATCACAAAACATCTA
>CACNQT010000034.1 GCA_902622705.1 uncultured Prochlorococcus sp.
ACCAGCGGTATCAGTACCGTAGGCATTAATTAAATCTGTATAACTGGCAAGATAGCTCCATTCATCAAAAGTATCAGCGGATCTGCCTTCTTGAAATCCATTAACTACATAATGTTGAGCAGCACCAGCGGTATCATCCCCCAACCAGTTTATTAAATCAGGATAACTGGCGATATAACTCCATTCGTCAAAGGAAGCCTTTGTCAAGAGTTCATTATTGTCGTAGGAGATGTCATAAACTCTAACGTTTCCAGAGAAATCTTCTTGAAATCCAATATATCCAGCACTTAGGAAATTATCTTCGTAGTTTATAACGTTAACAGGGCTATGAGAAGTGCCAATAGCAATAGTCTTACCGTCGTTGGAAATATCTAATGAATTTGTAGGAAAATCTTGATTATCGGTTGAGTCAATACTTGAAAAAGAGATCCAGTCTGAATCAAATAACTTATAAACATTTACATAAGATTCTCCATTGTTTTTGGTCCCAGATGCACCTAAAGTTAGAAATCCATTGTTATCTTCCTCGATATCTATATAAGTTCCTAGATGACTTAAATTTTCACCTTTAATATCATCACCAACTTGAACCCAACTGCCATCTGATTCTTTATATACTTTTAAAATGCCAGAATTCAAACCATTGTCATCTGAATTTGGACTGCCAACTGCAATATATTTGCCGTCTTCAGTCATTTTAACCTGTACTACATTCTCTTCTTTTCCTACTCGATCATCCAATTTTTGATTTGAATCATAATCTATAAATGAGATTGTATTTCCGTGCTTTATCCAATTGTCACCACTTCTTTTGTAGATAAAAACTGTACCGCCCTGAGCAGAACTTACAGCAACTATTGAACCGTCCGAGGATAAATCAACAGAAAATCCAAATTCATCATCTATAAATCTTTTCCCCAATGTGTCCCCAATTTGGACAAAGTTACCGTCAACATTTTCATATATATTTACATAGCCATTATTATCATCAGGATAGCCATAGCCATAACCTGGTTCTGCATCTCCCCAAAATCCACCAACAGCTAATACATTCCCGTTGGAGGATAAACTTGTTGAATACCCAAAATAATCAGCATTTGGATATTTATATATCTCACCCCCCATTAGACTATGATTTGCACATTGGTAATACAATGTTTCCGGAGTATCACCTGTGACTCTTATTTGTGTATAAGCTCCAGCAGTTCCTGGATTACCAATAATTGATACATTATCTGTGAAAGGAGTCTCTTTATCTATATCAAGGTAAAAGGCTAAGGGATGGTTTGAATTACTTGAATCAGATTGATTGAATTTATATGTAAAGCCTGATTGTAAACTTACATATCCAGTGAATTCGTTGTCAATTTTATAACCATAATTTGATCCGGAACCATAAGAATCATGAGATGGCGTTTTCCTTTCAACAGTAACTTCGTAGGTTATTGCTTCATTAGTATCGAAACTTATTATATCTGTACCAAATTGTGACCATTCCCCATCATTCAATTTATACACAGATACATATGAACGCGTATCATCAAATGTAGAACTCAATGCAAATGGATTGCCAACTGCTAACGTTGTCCCATCTGCTGACAAAGAAATAGATACACCTTTTTGATTTTGAAACCTATCCCCCAAAATTTCATTACCTAATTGGATCCATTCGAAACCATTGTTTTGATAAACTTTTACGCTTCCTACATCTAAACCTTTTTTCTGAAGAAAATAACTTAATTCTTTTAAATCACCGCTATCGTTTGATGAAGAATAGCCGGTTGGATTTAGACTGTCTTTTGGCACAAAACTGCCGTTATCAAATCCTCCAAAATCATTATATTTATTCATTATATTTATTTCGGATAGTACTAAGTCACTTTTATCTAATGTTGAATTATTATTTGAATCTTCAATAAGGTAAGCTATATCATCTTTATATGACCATTCTTCATTTAAATAATTTGCAGTATAAGTTTCTCCTGAAGTACCTACAACATTGTCAAAAATGAGTCCAAATATATTATTTCTTCCATCAGGTAAATTACTGATTTCAATTACGCTGATATAAGGATTCTCTTCATATGGTAATGAGGGACTTACACAAAGATCTTCTCTCCATTTTAAATCATATTTTATGCTCTCTTCATAAGGAAATAAAGTTGAAGAAATGCCATCAATGGTCCAGTCATGCGTTCCCCCAATTTGATAATAAAATTCGGTATTTTCAGTAACTATTGCATAATTTGGAATGTCAAATGAAGTTAGATTTCCTTCGTTGTAAGGTGCTGATATTGCGACAATGCTTCCATCTGAAGATAAAGAAACGCTATGCCCAAAATTATCTCCAGATGATTCTCCAAGGATATAATTATTAATGATACTAGTCATTAATATTGATTGAAAAATGTTTTACAACTATACCAAATCGATGCACTTATCTTACTTTTTTGTTCCTTTAATAAAATTAACAAATACAGATAAGGCTTTTAAAAAAACTTTATTTCTAATTTTAGGATTGTTTTCTTTTAAAATTTGCCCCGAATAATAATCATAATATTGCACATCCTCAATTAATAAAGAAATCCTCTCTACCATTTTCTTACTATCCCATTTTTTAATTCTTATTCGATTATTTGTATCTAAATATGTTCTAGGCATTTCAAAAATATCGTTTTTATTTTTATTAATATATTCGTTATTACCACCAGTATTAAAACAAATAACTGGGAGTCCTTTCGCATATGATTCTTGAATCACTCTAGAGCCACTTTCATGCCAAATTGAAAGCAAAAGTACTACTTTTACATGATCATAAAGACTTTGAATATCTTTACATGCAGGAAGTATTTTTATGTTTTTTGGTAAATCATTAATTTGATATCTAAGATATTTAAGATCATCAATAATTTGATCCCTTCCATTAACACACCATAAAGATATTGATGGATCAATAGTATACAGTTTTTTTGATAAATTTATCAATGGTTCTAAACCCTTATTTATTGATGGATTAATTATCAAACAATTTTTTGATTTATTTTTATTACTAACTTTGATTGGAATCTCCTCTACGCATTTTGGTAAGACGTTTATCTTATTTTTTATAAAATTTTTATATAGTTTCTTAGTAGCGTTACTATCAGTAATTACAAAATCAGCATTGTCTTTAAGATAAAAATCCTTTCCCAAATAACTTGGGTTAACCAAATAGAAACAAATTTTAACTCCAAGTTTTTTTGCTTCTTTAAAAATTTCCTCCTCTAACCTAAGATTTCCCCAACTAATTATTAAATCAATTTTTCTTTTCTTAATAAGAGAAATAGTTTCTTTTAAAAATAAACGTTGTTCAGAATCATTTAATTTTCTTCTATCCCAATGATTTGAATTAATAATATTACATTTTATTCCATCCCAATTAATGTGATTTAGTTTTACTGATCTATTGGAATTATTTAAAAATGCACATGTATTTAAATAGCCTGTTTTGCTATAACTTGTGGTGCAAAATATTGCCTCAACATTACACCCCAGTTTTGAGAATCCTTTCAAAATTAACCTTATACTTTTGGAAGAACCTGACGTGTAATCTAATAACGAATAAGGATTTGCGTATAAAATATTTAGCATAAATAAATTAAATGAATGTAAAGCTTTTTATTATTCAAATTATGTAGTCCTATTTAAAAAACTCTACCTTCATCAAAACCAAAAACCACATAGTGCTCTGTTGCACCACTCAAATCAGATCCATATGCTGCCTGCAGGTCACTATATGCAGAAATATATTTTGAGGCGTCAAAAGAATTAATATTTCTACCTTCTAAATATCCAAACGTAACATAATGCTGAGTAGCCCCAAAGGTATCAGCGCCATAAGCAGTAATTAAATCTGTATTTGATGCTATGTAAGCCCATTCATCAAAGCTATCAGCAGATCTTCCTTCTTTATAACCATGGGCAACATAATGTTGAGTGGCACCAGCAGTATCTGTGCCGTAAGCATTAATT
>CACNQT010000035.1 GCA_902622705.1 uncultured Prochlorococcus sp.
GACTTGAAGAGAATTGGGGTAAACCTCCTGGAAACCTTAATAGTGACGGACAAAATCTACTTATTTATGGAAAACATTTTGGAAATGTTTTTATAGGCGTTCAACCTACATTCGGTTATGAAGGTGATCCAATGAGGTTACTTTATTCAAGAAGTGCTAGTCCTCATCACGGTTTTGCTGCTTATTACACCTATGTAGAAAAAATCTGGGGAGCTGATGCTGTTCTTCATTTTGGAACTCACGGTTCACTTGAATTTATGCCTGGTAAACAGATGGGTATGAGCGAGACATGCTATCCGGACTCTCTCATTGGATCATTACCTAATTTGTATTACTATGCTGCTAATAATCCATCTGAAGCAACAATTGCAAAAAGAAGAGGTTATGCTTCAACCATTAGTTACTTAACTCCTCCAGCAGAAAATGCAGGTCTCTACAAAGGACTTAAAGAATTAAGCGAACTTGTTGGTTCTTATCAACAACTAAGGGAAAATAGTAGGGGTATTCAAATAGTTAATGCAATAATCGAGACTTCTAAACAATGTAATCTTGACAAAGATGTTGAGCTTCCTTCAAAAGATGTAGAAGAACTTTCAATAGATGAAAGAGATTTATTTGTTGGTAATATCTATAAACAATTGATGGAAATTGAAAGTAGATTATTACCTTGCGGTCTCCATACTATTGGAGAAGCTCCAACAGCAGAAGAAGCTGTTGCAACTCTCGTAAATATTGCATCTTTAGAGAGAGAACAAGAGGGATTAAGATCTCTTCCAGGACTGCTTGCTGAATCCATGGGTCTCAATATTGAACAAATTTATGATGGTAATAATAAAGGTGAACTCAAATTTGTAGAGTTAAATGAAAAAATCATAAAGACAGCAAGAGAGTCTATTTTTGCGATGGTCAACTCTTTAAAAATTGTTGATGGCAGAGTTTATTTAGAAAAATCACTTCTTTCCAAATTGTTTGACTTTCTTAAAGTATTTGGTCTTAATTTACCTACCCCTTGGCTAAGAGTATGTAACCTTAATGGATTTAATGAAGTCAATCAGAAAGAATTAAATAAGTTATTTGATTATTTACTTTTCTGTTTGGAACAAGTCTGTGCAGACAAAGAAATGGATAGCCTCATCAAGGCATTAGATGGCAATTATGTTTTACCAGGACCAGGAGGAGATCCAATAAGAAACCCAGGTGTTTTGCCAAGTGGTAAAAATATCCATGCACTTGATCCTCAATCAATTCCAACTACAGCAGCAGTCGCTGCAGCAAAATCAGTTGTCGATAAATTAATTGAAAGACAAAAGCAAGAGCAAGGTACTTGGCCTGAAACAATAGCCTGCGTTTTATGGGGTACTGACAATATCAAAACCTACGGAGAATCACTAGCACAAATATTATGGTTTGTAGGAGTAAAGCCAAAACCAGACTCTGTAGGAAGAATCAACAAATTAGAATTAATCCCCCTAGAAGAATTAGGTAGACCAAGAATAGATGTAGTAGTCAACTGTTCAGGGGTATTTAGGGATCTATTTATCAATCAAATGGCATTAATAGATCAAGCAGTCAAACTAGCAGCAGAAGCTGATGAGCCTTTGGAGTCAAATTTTGTAAGAAAACATTCACTAGAACAATCAGAAAAAGAAGGTACTTCCATCAGAGAAGCTTCTGCGAGAGTATTCTCTAATGCTAGTGGCAGCTATAGTTCTAATGTTAATTTAGCCGTAGAAAATTCTACTTGGGAGGAAGAAAATGAATTACAAGAAATGTATTTATCTCGCAAGACATATGCTTTTAATGCTGATAATCCAGGTGAAATGAATCAAAAAAGAGATGTATTTGAATCTGTCATGAAAACAGCAGATGTTACATTTCAGAACCTTGATTCATCAGAAATTTCATTAACAGATGTAAGTCATTATTTTGATTCAGATCCAACAAAATTAATTAAAACATTAAGAGATGATGGCAAAGAACCAAGTAGCTATATAGCAGATACCACCACTTCTAATGCTCAAGTCAGGACCCTTGGAGAGACTATTAGATTAGATTCAAGAACAAAACTTCTTAATCCTAAATGGTATGAAGGTATGCTCAAATCTGGTTATGAGGGAGTAAGAGAACTTTCTAATAGACTTAATTACACCCTCGGTTGGAGTGCTACAAGTGGTCAAGTAGATAATTTTGTTTATGAAGAAACTAATGAAACATTCATAAATGACGAAGAAATGAGAAAAAGATTAATGGATTTAAATCCTAATAGTTTTAGAAGGATAGTTGGTACCTTACTAGAAGTAAATGGTAGAGGATATTGGGAAACTTCCGAAGAAAATATAGAACAGTTAAAAGAACTTTACCAAGAGGTAGAGGATAAAATTGAAGGTGTAAAAGAATAATAACCTAATTATTTTCTGTAAATCCTATCAGCAACTTTTAGAATTTGATAATTTAGTTTTACATTGTGAACCCTCACAATATCAATATGCAGGTGTGAACAAAGACAAGTTATAGCAAGTGTTCCAATATCCCTTTCTTTGGGATTATTCTCATTCAAAACTTCTCCTATAAATCTTTTTCTTGATGCACCAATTAAAATAGGTAAATTTAGGTTTTTAAATACATCTAAGTTTCTTAAAATTTCCAGATTTTGATTTAAATCTTTTGAAAATCCAATTCCAGGATCCACAATTATATTTTTCCTAGATATGTTGTTTTCCAAAGCATTTTTAATCAAACTCTCCAGAGAGAGTTTAACATCTCTCAATACATTCTCATACTTGGAAAGTTTATTCATATTCTGACTATTCCCACGACTATGAGTTATAACAAAAGGGCAATTAAATTGTGAAACAACATTTAAAATATCCTGATCCCTTCTACCTCCAGTTACATCATTTATCCAACTAGCGCCATTTAAAAGAGCTTCGTGAGCAACCTCAGAATTAAATGTATCAATAGAAATTAAAATCTCTGGATATTCAGATCTTATTAGTTTCAAATACGGAATCAACCTTTTTATTTCTATCTTAGATCCAACTTCTTTAGCTCCAGGCCTCGTGCTCTGAGCACCTAGATCAATAATATCTACCCCATTATTCAAAAAATGATTAACTTGATCTAAAACTTTTTTTGAAGAATTTAAATCTCCTCCATCACTAAATGAATCAGGAGTTAAATTAATAACTCCCATAATTGAAGTTTTTTCTCCCCAGCCTTTTGGCCATGGATTTTTCCTAGTGATAATTTGCAATTCTTGCAAAACTATTAGGATCCAATGAAGCCCCCCCAACTAATACTCCATCTATATCACTCATCGACATAATCTCGTCAATGTTATTAGGTTTAACTGATCCTCCATATTGAATAATCACATCCTTAAAACCTATCAATTTTCGAATCAAAGAGCATATTTTATTAGCGTCTTGAGCCTCACATGTTTTACCTGTACCAATAGCCCAAATTGGTTCATAGGCTACTATGAGATTTGATGGATCAGTATTTTCTAAACCTTGTTCGACCTGTCTAGTAATGACTCTATCTGCTTCACCTCTCTCTCTTTGTTCTAAAGTTTCTCCAACACAGACTATCGGCGTAAGTCCACTAGATTGCGCAAAAACTGCTCTCTTATTAATTTGTTCATCACTTTCACTAAAATATTTCCTTGGTTCACTATGACCAACAATTGCATATGAAACCCTGTGTTCAAGAAGCATTTTTGGAGATATTTCTGCAGTAAATGCTCCCTCATTTTCCCAATGAATATTTTGACTAGAAATATCTAAATAATCAAAATCAGAATGATTTGAAAAGGTTGAAATAGCAGTAAAGGGTGGAGCAATAACAACTTTACGATCATCCCTGATGTTTTTTATTAATGGTATAAACTCTTCTGATTCTGCATCTAATGCACTTGTTGCCTCATCTAAGA
>CACNQT010000036.1 GCA_902622705.1 uncultured Prochlorococcus sp.
TTTAGTAGGCAATATTTAAAAAAATTCAAGAGTTGAAAATATAATATAAATTTCCATGAGAAACAATCTAAGAGATCAAATACCCGCATTAAAAAATAAGTATTATTTCAACTATGGCGGTCAAGGACCATTACCAAAATCTTCTCTAGAAGCAATAGTTAAAACTTGGGAAATTATCCAAGATTTAGGACCATTTACCAATGATATGTGGCCTTTTATTTACAAAGAAATATTGACCACAAAAAGAATCATTGCGCAAAAATTAGGTGTCAATTCAAAGAATTTAGCTTTTACAGAAAATATCTCTTCCGGTATGATTTTGCCCTTTTGGGGAATAAAAGTAAAAGAGGGAGAAGAGTTGTTAATAAGTGACTGTGAACATCCTGGAGTAGTGGCTGCAAGTCGAGAATTTTGCAGAAGAAATAAATTAATATTCAAAATTTTGCCAATCCAAAAAATTAAAAATCTAAACGACGAAAATATAATTTTAGAGATTTTGAAAAATCTAAATAGTAAGACTAAGATCCTAATTATTTCTCATATCTTATGGAACTTTGGATATAAAATTCCTTTAAAACAAATTTCTATCGAATTAAAAAATAATCGAGAAAACTCTTATTTACTTGTTGATGGTGCTCAAACCTTTGGGCACATAAATATTGAAAAAGAAGTTTTTTATTCTGATTTATATTCAATAACTTCTCACAAATGGGCATGTGGACCAGAAGGACTTGGAGCCATTTATGTCTCAGATAGATTTATTCGTGAAACAAATCCAACAATAATTGGTTGGAAATCATTAAAAAAAGAACAAGGTATTTATGAGCCTTCAGATAATCTTTTTCATGATGATGCAAGGAAATTTGAAATAGCTACCTCTTGTATTCCTTTACTTGCTGGGCTTCGGAATTCTTTAGATCTTTTGGATAAAGACTGCCATGAAAAAGAAAAAAACAAAAATATCAAAAAATTAAGTGGAAAACTTTGGGATGAATTAAATCAATCAAAGGGTGTTGAATTAGTTTTAGAAAAAAAATATTTAAATGGGATTGTTAGTTTTAATATCGAAAATATTAAAGATAAGGATAAATATGTAAAGAAACTTGGAGAAAAGAAAATTTGGATTAGAGTTTTAGAAGATCCAAAATGGTTTAGAGCATGCGTACATCAAATTACTACAGAAGCTGAGATTGATTTACTTGCTAGAGAAATAAAAAAAATATTGACTTAAAGATCTATTGATATAAAAAAATTTAGTTTACCAAGATATCTCCGAATTGTCCCATGCAATAAATTTTCCTGTAGATTCTGGTGATTGATTTTTAATAATATTGATCAGGAATTGGGAGGATTTTTCTTTACTAAATAATTTATGTTCTGGAACAAATTTATGAAAAGGTCTAGATAAATCGGTATCTACTGTTCCTGGATGAAGCAATGTGATAGTAGCCTTTGGGAAACGTCTAGCCCATTCAATACTTAAAGATTTAAAAAACTGATTTTGCGCAGATTTTGCAGCTCTATATGAATACCAACCTCCAGTTTGATTATCTCCAATGCTACCAACTCTTGCACTTATACTTGCAAAATTAAAATCAAAATCTTTTGGTATAAATTCTTCAATCGCTTTAGCTAATAAAATAGGAGAAAAGGCATTTATTGAAAAACTTTCCATCATATTTTTTTTATCAAGATGTTGTAATCTTTTTTCTGGTTGAAGAGAATCACTATGAAGTCTACCTGTAGCATTAACAACTAGCCTTAATTTTGAAGGATGATTTGATATTTTATTTTTCAACTGCAAAAGGGATTGAGAATCCTCTATGTCTAATTCCCAAAAAGGATTAAATTCACTTTTTCTTCCACACAAAACAACATCTAAATCTTTTTCACTTTCATTGAGATCTTTAGCTAGTTGTGTTCCAATTCCACCTGCGCCTACAACTAAGGCTAAGCCTTTCATTTTATTAAAGATAACTCCGTTAATTCTAAGAAACTTTTCTTGTGATTTGCGTAAAAATCTTTCTTATTCGATTTGGAAATTTTATTGAGATTTATTTTTTTCTTTTAATAATTTGTAAGCTATTTTTCTATCATCAAAATTAATAACTTTATCATTGAGAATTTGGTAGTCTTCATGTCCTTTTCCTGCAATTAAAACAATATCTTTTTTATTGGCAAATTTAATAGATTCATTTATTGCTTTAAATCTATCAATTTCAATTGTTATTTTTTCTCTTTTTTTTATACCCATCAAAATATCATTTACTATCTTTTGGGGTTCTTCTGATCTTGGATTATCTGAAGTTATAAAAAGTTGATCAGACAACTCTTCAGCTATTGATCCCATCAAAGGCCTTTTACTACGATCACGATCTCCGCCACAGCCAAAAACAGTTATTAGTTTCCCTTCACAAAGTTTTTTAATTGATTGCAAAACTTTTTTTAATCCATCAGGAGTGTGGGCATAATCAACAATTACTGTTGGAAGAGATCTTGAAACGTCATTATCATCAATTTGTATTTTCTCCATTCTCCCAGGAGCACCAGGGAAAGATTGCATTAAATTTGATAAATCTTTTAAAGAAAAATTCAGTTTATACAAAATTGTTATTGCTTGAATCGCATTCATTAAATTAAATTCACCAACAAGTGGAACAAAAAGTTGAATTTTTTCCCTAGGTGTATGAAAAATACAAGTGGAGCCACTTTCAGTAAATTTTTTATCTGTTACGAAAAAAAAATCATCATTTTCAAATTCACTTTCAGTAATCTTTGTAGACACTAATGAAGATCTTTTTTCAAGATCAGACGATAATTTAGATATCCAATGGTCATCGTGATTTAATACACAAATCCCATTCTTTTCTATTAAATAAGGTGGGAAAAACAATTTTCTCTTTGTTTGAAAATAAGATTCCATATCTGAGTGATAATCAAGATGATCTTGAGTTAAATTAGTAAAAATAGCCGCCTCAAATTCGCATCCTGATATCCTCTTTTGAGCAATAGAATGAGAACTTACCTCTAATATCGCGAATTCAGATTCCGCCTCAACAGCAGCATTTAATTTCTTTTGAAGTTTATCGGCGAAATCAGTTGTATGAGAAGCCACTTCTGAGAAGCCAGGCCATCTATTAAACAAGGTCCCAAATAATGCAGTCTTTTTCCCTAATTTTTTTAAAAGATATTCCAATAAGAAAGTAATTGTCGTTTTTCCATTAGTACCAGTAACACCAATAAGTTTAAGTTTTCTTGAAGGCCTATTCCAAAACTCAGCGACAATTTGACCAAAAATATAATCTAAATTATCCTCTATAACCAAAATCCTTTCTGGATCAATAGATCCAATTCTCTCTTTTGCAGCAGACCCAATAATGGCAGCCTCTGCGCCATTTTCAATTGCCTCAATACAATATTTTCCTCCATCAACATTTAAACCAGGCATACCTAAAAATAAAGTTCCTTTTTGTACTTCTTTAGAGTTAAAAGAAATATTATTGATTTCATGATCGATTAAATCTAATGAAGGAATAATTCCTACCAAATCTAAAAGTTTATGTAATTTTATAGATCTCATATAAAAAAAATTATTTCTCCAGAATGGTACTAATATTTTTTTGAAACCAATTCTTTAATTGATCATCTTTTAATCTTGGAGAAATGCGAGGCAATTCTATAATCTCCTCGGACCTAATTCCTTCAACTGCAATAACAGGTACTTCATAATCATATTTTTTATATTTATCTTTATATAAATCGACCCTATCAATATCAATTTCTTTAAGCTCCTCTAGATTAGGGAATAACTCATTAAGATTTATTTTTGCCAGTTTATTTTTTAATAAATCACAAAGGCAACATCCCTGCCTAACAAAAATAAATATTTTCATTCATTTAGTCAGGCACCG
>CACNQT010000037.1 GCA_902622705.1 uncultured Prochlorococcus sp.
GTTCTGATGATTTTTCAATTAACTCTTGATCAACAGGTAAACCAGTTGAAATATCTTTGTTCATTACATCTCTTCTAGCTAAAACAATAGCTCCAATCATTGCCATTAAAAGTAAAACTGAAGCTACTTCAAATGGGAGTAAATAATCACTAAATAGATGCTCACCTATCCTAATAGTTGATTCTTCTCTTATGGAATTTTGTGGGCTTGATATGTTCCATACATTGGTAAAGTCAACTCTAATTAATAGGCTGAGTAGGGTTAGACATATTAATGTGGATATGATTCTCCTCGATTTAATGTCATTGATGGGCTTTAAATCTTCTTTTTTATTAACTAGCATTATTGCAAAAATTATTAATACATTCACTGCACCCACATAAACTAAAACTTGTGCAGCGGCTACAAAACTCGCATTTAAAAGAAGATATAATCCAGCCACACTCATGAAAACTCCCCCAAGGAGAAAGGCTGAATAAACTATACTTTCGAGAAATACAACACCAAGCGCTCCAATAATGACAACTAAGGATAGAACAGTAAAACAGATAAATTGTGTTGTTATTGCAATGGACATAAATTAAGGGAAATTAATTAGCTGGATTAGAAACTTTATCTTTATTGTCATTGGATTCAGATCTCATCCAATCATAGACTTCCTCAGGTAATTTACCAACTCTAGAATCTGAAGCTGGGATTTCGTGAGGGTCCATGACGCCTTTAGGGAGATAGGCAAGTTCTCTTAGAGGTTTAACTGATGGATCAGTTGTGACGTTTGTAGGTAGCCTACCAAGTGCGACATTATCAAAATTTAGATTGTGTCTGTCAAAAGTAGCTAATTCATATTCTTCTGTCATTGATAGACAATTAGTTGGGCAATATTCAACACAATTTCCGCAAAATATACAAACTCCAAAATCTATTGAATAATTTCTAAGTTCCTTTTTTTTTGTTTCTTTATTCATAACCCAATCAACAACTGGTAGATTGATGGGGCATACCCTCACACAAACTTCACAAGCGATACATTTATCGAATTCATAATGTATCCTTCCTCTATATCTTTCAGAAGGTATTAATTTTTCATATGGATATTGGACTGTAACAGGTCTTCTTCGAAGATGATCAAAAGTTACCGATATGCCATTATATAAATATTTGCCAGCATTAAAGGCTTCTTTGATATAGCTATTTATTTGTTGAAGGAAATTGTTCATTTTGAAGAATTTACTTAGTTATCTTATTTTAGTGGAATAATTTTAAATTTAAGTAAAAATACTTAAATTTAACCACCAAAGAATTGCGGAAAAGTAAGTTTTAATCCCGCAGTTATCAAAAGATTAGCAAGAGAAATTGGAAGAAGAAACTTCCATCCGAGATCTAAAAGCTGATCTATTCTTACTCTAGGAGTTGTCCAACGTAATAATATTGCAATGAAAACTAAAAGATATGCTTTCAATACAGTCATTACAATTCCAATTGATGCAGTGAAAACTTGAATGAATGGTGCATTAATTGGTAAATTAAGCAATTTAGCTATTACTTCAACAGGTATAGGAAAACCCCATCCTCCCAAATAAAGTATTGAGACCAATAATGCTGAAAGTATTAAATTGATATAGCTACCAAGGTAAAATAATGCGAATTTCATTCCTGCATATTCAGTTTGATAGCCAGCAACTAATTCTTCTTCAGCTTCAGGTAAGTCAAATGGTAGGCGTTCGCATTCTGCAAGTGCACAAATCCAAAAAACTATAAAGCCAACTGGTTGTCTCCAAATATTCCAACTTAGTATCCCAGCTCCACTTTGTTGGTTAACGATGTCAATAGTACTTAGAGAATTTGTCATTAACACAATAGCCAGTACAGATAAAGCTAATGGTATTTCGTAACTTATAGATTGAGCAGCTGCTCTTAATCCACCTAATAATGAATATTTGTTATTTGATGCATATCCGCTCATGAGAAGGCCAATTGGTTGGATACTACTTAAAGCAATCCATAGAAATATTCCAATACCAACATTACTTATGAGAAGGTTTTGTCCAAAAGGAACAATTAACCAAGAGAGAATAACAGGGACTAGAACTAATATAGGTCCTGCAGTGAAGAGAATTCCATCTGCTTTAGCAGGAATAATATCCTCTTTAACTAATAGCTTAAGACCATCTGCAATTGGTTGGAGTACACCAAGAGCTCCTGCATATTCAGGTCCTATTCTTTGTTGAGCAGCAGCAGAAATCTTTCTTTCAAGCCAAACTGTTACTAAAACTCCAACAACTGCTGCAACTAAAACCAAAAGCATAGGCAGAGGGAGCCAAATTACATGCGCAATCTCACTAGAAAGGCCAAAACCCTTTAAGAATTCATTAAAACTATATTCGAGATCAAGTCCGTATTCCAAAATTTTGATGTTATTTACTTTATAGATTAACTCGTCACACTCAATATGTGTGTTTTTTATGAAAAGCTGCAAATATTATTCTCTATTTTCTAATCTGATCCAATCCCTCGGAGATGAACCAGTATATATTTGAGATGGTCTAAAAATTCTATTTGCTCCAAGTTGCTCTCTCCAATGAGCTAACCAACCTGCAACTCTAGATATGGCAAAAATTGGAGTAAATAAATCACGAGGAATACCAAGTTTTCTATAAACAAGACCAGAGTAAAAGTCAACGTTAGGGAATATACCCTTCGGGCCAAGTCTTGGTATGGCTTCTGACTCTAAGGATTTAGCAACTTCATACATTTCATCTGCTCCAAATCTAATAAATAGCTCTTCTGCCAGCTTTTGAAGAATTATTGCTCTTGGATCTTTGACTTTATATTCTCTATGACCGAAGCCCATTATTTTACTTTTATTTTTTATCGCATTATCTAAAAAAGAAGCAGCATTTTCTGGAGTTTTGATTTCTTCTAACATTGCAATCACATCTTCATTCGCTCCTCCATGAAGTGGGCCAGCAAGGGTTCCTACTGCTGATGCAATTACAGCATATGGGTCTGTAAGAGTGCTAGCAGTCACTCTAGCGCTGAATGTACTGGCGTTTAAACTATGTTCCGCATGTAGAATGAGACATCTATCAAAAACTTTTGCAGCTATAGGATCTTGTTCTTTTTCAGTAAGCATGTAAAGAAAATTTGATGAGTAAGTTAAATCATCACGAGGTTGAATAGGGTCTTGTCCTTTTCTAATAAGTTGAAATGCAGCAATCATAGTTGGTATTTTTGCTATTAGTCTTATCACTGCGTTATAGATGTAATTGGGATCATCTATTGCTCTACGTGAATAGAAAAGTCCCAAAGAAGCTGCGCTAGACTGAAGAGCGTCCATAGGATGACCTGTCGCAGGGAAACATTTCATCATATCTCTGACTCTAAAACTTAACCTTCGATGCATCTGAACTTCTTGTTCAAAATCTCTAAGTTGTATAGATGTAGGCAATTCACCCCAAATCAATAGATAAGCAGTTTCTAAAAAACTGCTTTTTTTGGATAGTTCCTCAATGGAGTAGCCCCTATACAATAATTTACCTTTATTGCCGTCAATATCACAGATGGATGAATTAGTAACTGGGACACCCTCTAATCCTGGTTTTAAAATTAGTTTGTTGCTATCCAATTTCTTTTTCAATATTAGATTACTTATAGATTAAAGATAGTCAAATAATTTTTAATTAACCACAAGTTATTTGCTTCACTAAAATTTAACTTGATTGTGATTGAACTTGTTTGAACAAATTTATGAAAGTATTTTCAATATTGTTTCTGTATAAAGAATTGG
>CACNQT010000038.1 GCA_902622705.1 uncultured Prochlorococcus sp.
ACTGATCTTTGAAGTTCCTCAGTATGTTTTTTTATATCTAATGATTTCAATTTTTTTTCAATTTCCAATAGTTTAAGAGCAACAATTTTTATATCTTTGAAGGAACTTTCTAATTCTTCTCTCACTGAAAAATTTAAGTTACAATCTAACTCCTGCTTTAAATGGACAATTTTAGGATTTCCCTCTTTGATAATCGTTCCACTTGTTTGATCTTCCTCTCCAATTAAGATCTTAAATTGGGTTGATTTTCCTGCACCATTGGAACCAACTAAGCCAATTTTTTCTCCTTTCTTGATCTCCCAATTAATATTTTTTAGAACAACATCTGTAGAATAAATTTTGCTTACACCTTCAAATCTAATCACTGTTTTAAAAATAGAATTTACAAAATCGGAGCTTATTTACTAAAAAATATTTTGTGGAATAAAATTGGATTATGAAAAAAATAGAACAAATTGTAGTAATTTTCATAGCTGCAGCTCTTGCAATTCCAAGTTATTGGTTTTTTTGGACTCTAGCTGGTGGAGGTGGATACAACAAAAGAATAAAACCCTCGACGAATCAAAACAATAATTATTCTAAACCTTATACTAAAGACCTCCTCGAGCCTTAACTAACCACATTTTAGTTGCCTCGTCGTCAATAGTACCCAAATATTCAATAACCTCTTCTTTCGTGACAGAAATATTTAACTCGTTGCCGATATCGCAAATTCTATCTAAGGCTTTTTTGGGATTAGTCAAAGCTATCAGAAATAAACTTTGTTTTTTTTTGGAATCGTTTGCTATTACCTTATAGAGCTTTTCAGCATTACTAGACATTTTTTAAAATATACTTTACTAATAGACTATTACTTCAAGCTACATTTTGTTTATTATATTTATTAAAAGATAAATCATTATCGGTATCTTTTATTTCCTTTGCTGATGCATCTGCCATACTTCTTGCGTCTAAACATAATACCTTTCTTAGCTTCGCAAAATTCGCTGCATGAGATTTTCTACCATCTTTTTGAGCATAATATTCAGACTGTTGAAGAATCTGATGAAGATGGGTTAACAAATATGGACTAATTACAGCTGATACCAACACATCACTATTTTCATTATCGCGAGAATCAGAATTAACTAATCTTTTTTTCTTTTTGTCAATTATCGACCTATTGGGTGAATCCAGTTTTCTTGAATTTTTCATGGGGCAAAAAAACAATTAATTGATACGGACATAAATTTCCTTACTAATAATATACACAAAGATAGTATCCTTGACTAACTGTGTATAATAATAAGTAACAGTTATCCACTTCGACTCATGGCTACCCGTCAAAATTCAACAAATGGGAAGCCTAAATCACCTAGAATCCAAGTAGTTCTTCCAGAATTAATTTGTGAGCAACTGACTATTCTAGCTAATAGTGAATCTCGGACAGTAAGTAATATGGCAAAAGTTTTAATACAAGAGGGTATAAAAAAATATTTTGAAAAAGAAGGCAAAATTTTTGTCTCAGAAAATACTTTAAATACAGATAAATTTAGAGACGAACTTGAAAAACAAAGCATCAAAAGATTAAAAAAAGCTCCTCAAAGGATAAGATATTATAGAAAATCTGATTAAAAATAATTAATTTTGAGGTAATTTCTGTAAATCTGCAGTTTTTCCCATAACTACCAAAATATTTCCCCTTTCCAAAATATATTTTGCAGGAGGATTAACTGTTAATTCTTCAGCAGGTCCTGCTGCTAAAACATTTACTAAATAATTTTTTCTCAGATTTAAATCTCTTAAAGATCTTCCAATAAATTCTTCTGGAACAGTTATTTCATCTATACCAGTTTGGTTATCTAATTCCAATCTTTCGATTAGATTTGGCCTAACTAATTCTAAACCTAATCTTTCGCCTTGCATTCTTGAAGGGAAGACAACTTTATCTGCACCAACCCTTTTTAACATCTTTTCGTGCAAATCACTCGTAGCTCTAGCTATTACTCTTTTAACTTTGGTACCCTCGCTATCCTTAGCAATAAGTGTTGTTGTTATACTCGCTTCTATGGGTTCACTTATGCCTACAACAACAGTATTCATTTCAAGAATTCCAGATTCCTTCATAGACTCTTCATCAGTACAATCAACAACTCTTGCTTCTATCGAAGGTTCCAATTGTCTCAAATCATCAATAGCTTTTTCAGAATAATCTGCAGCTAAAACATCTGCACCATTACTTATAAGTTCTCTACAAACAGCAGTTCCAAATCTTCCAACGCCAACAACTGCAAAAGTTAGGGCTTCTTTTTCCCTCTTTTGAGACCACTGCCACCAATCAGCCATAATAAAACTCAGTCAATCCTAAACATAAAGATCAGCCCTAGGATAGCCAATTCTCTTTTGTCTATCTATTCTACTCTTATAAAGAGCCTGCCAAAGTGCGCTCAATAGTAAGAGGATACCAAGCCTACCAACAAACATACCGATAATAAGAATAAATTGGCCAAAATGATTTAATTTTGCAGTTAAACCAATATCAAAACCAACTGTTGCAAATGCAGATATACAAGTGAACAGAATTTCCAGGAATGTAAAAGATTCTTTTTTAACAAATGTATTAGTTGTACTTAACAGCATTGCCATTAAAAGGACAAAAAGTAAAGAGCCTACAGTGATTCCAACTGCTTTTAAAATGACTTTATCTGAAATTAATCTATTGCTAATAATTACATCTTTTTGACCTCTTAAAGTTGATCTAGTTGCGGCCATTAAAGCAATAAATGTAGTTGTTTTTATGCCTCCACCTGTTCCTCCAGTACTCGCTCCAATAAACATCAGTGTCATTAATAACAATAGACCCGTATCTGAGATAGAGTTCAATGAGATTGGGTAATTTGTAAAACCAGCAGTTCTTGCACTCACTGTTTCAAAGATTGATGATGTTAACTTTTCAAACAAATTCAAATCATTGAAAAATTGACTATTTAGCAATGATTCAATGATAAAGAATCCTAATGATCCGAATAATATTAAAGACAGACTTGTCCTAATAACTAATCTGGAATGAAGGCTTAATTTTTTATATGAAAGATTTTTTTTATTACTCCAAATATCGTCAATTACCCGCCATCCCAGTCCACCCATAACAATGAGAAAAACAAACACACTATTAACCAAAAAATTTGTTCTGTAGTCTTGAAGGCTATTTGACCATAAAGAAAAACCTGCATTATTGTATGCAGATATACTGTGAAAAATCGAAGACCAAAGTCTTTCCCAATTATTCTGAATATCTACAAATCCAAAACAATATAAAACTATTGCACCAAAAGATATAATACAAGTTGCAGCAATAGCAATGCTTTGAAAAGTTCGACCAATACCTCCAACTCCAAATTCATCTAGAGTTTTCCCTTTGTCTAATCTTGTTCTAAGCTTTGTCCCCTTTACAACGAAACCTTGTAAAAATGTTGTGATAGCCATTAATCCTAGACCACCCGATAACAGCATAAAAGCCAAAAAAACTTG
>CACNQT010000039.1 GCA_902622705.1 uncultured Prochlorococcus sp.
AACAACTAACTTTTGCATTTCCTTATGTTCAATAATCTCATATTTTTTATTTGATAAAACAATTGCTCTTCTTTTTCAAGTAATAATAAGTATCTTTTTAATAATAAATTGGCAAAGGGTTTTTAAAGATTGGCTTTTCATCCTTTACCCAATATTTGGTATTTTTTTTACGACTTTTTTCGGAACAAGGCTCTCAATTAGTGGCGATCAATTTTGGCATGTTTTAATAGGTCCATCTGGAACTATAAGCGTAATTACCTTTTATCTAGTGTTAAAGAGATCAGACACAAAATTTACCTAAGATTCTTATGAAAATATTTGTATTTACAAGTTTTATAGTGTGCTTAGTCATAATAATCTCTCCAATTGAAATTTTTGCTAATACGGCACTTGATGTTTATATGAATGATTTTTATTCAAAATCGAATAAAGCTAGTGAGATTCTTAAGGAAATCGAAAATAGCCTAAAAGAGGGATCAAGACAAAAAGTATGCTCTAGGCAAAGAGAGGCAGCAAGATTAGGCCTTTTAGCTAATAAATCATTAATTAAGGCATTTGAAATAGAAGGGGCTAATCCACCAATGCAAGCAATCAAGGCAAGCCAACAAAGATGGGAATCTATTTTGAATGAGTGCTGAAGAAAGTCAGTAAATCTATAAATCTTTTAAATTTGCATCCTTACTGATTTACTAATTAAGGGAATTTCAGGTTCAACTCCATAAATACATTGAGAAATCGAATAAATAAAAATACACAATGTAAATATAAAAATAATTGAGCCTAATTCAACTATGGGAAATATTCTCAAGAGATATGAAATTATAATCAAAGCAATATTTATAAGTAATGCTTGGCATGCGTTATATCTAACGAAATAGGGGACATTTGGATTTCTTGCTAAAATGTTTGAATTTATTGATCGATCTAATGCCTAACAATATTGGGATTATTGCCGCTTGAAAATGGGCTAACAATAAGATTGAAAAAAACAAAATAAATACTCAAACTTAATTCATGTAAAATTTTAAATAAAAACAGTATCAGGTTACCTTAGTAGAGAAAGATACCATTGCCCTATTACTATAATCAAAATTGTAAGAACAAAAGGAAAAGCAGGATATCTTGTCTGAAAATTAGCTGGTGGCCAAGGAGACCAAGATATTAATCTTCCTTGAGATTCGTTAGATAAAACTTTTTTTTTCGATTTTTTGGATATTAAATTATCTGTGGCGAATCCTTTGCTCATAGTCCAAATAAAAGTTATCCTAACAAAGAGGTGTTAAAAGAGTGTTTATATTATTCGGCTCAATTTCAACTTTTTATATTCCCCAGGCTAAAGCAAATTTAACTTTTAATGAATATACATTTCCCACGTCAGTTCAAGTTCACAGAGAAAGAACTTTTGCAATAAAAATGGTGAAATTGTCTAGACACTCAATTCAACCTAACAAAATTTTTGGCCAACTATAATTTATAAAACGATTCATTTAATTTATTAACAAGGGCAATTAAATAAAATCAATTAAAAAATTAGGATTTTGCAAGAATTAAGATTTTTATTTTAAAAATAGCTTTAGTTTTTCAGCTTTTTACTTAATCTTAGCGTTAACTTTTCTATGCTTATTCCACGCAAGAAAACCACATAGTCTTAACGACCAGTATGCTAAGTAATTCACAAGATAGAAATCATTCACGCTGATATTAATATCTCTAAAGATTTGATCTGCTTTCTTTTGAGATATGATACCCATGGTATCTTTCTTATTTTGTTTTAATAATGTGCCGTATTTGTAAGCATAATCGTGTACAAGACCAGGTATTAATAGTACACCAACTGGTGATGCAAAAGGATGGAAGATTTTTGGTATACTTGCACCATCAAATTTAAAACCTGCCGGTATTACATATTTATTTCCGTTTAAAATATATTCAAAATCTTTTGCTATTTCCCAATATCGTACACCAAGTATCCATATTTTTATTAGATCAAAAAACCCTTTACCTTTTGTGGCAATCCTTATGGGTTTCATCAAAGGATATTCCGAAAAAGCGAATGTGTATAATCTAGGTTTTTTCTTCTCAAATAAATTAACAATAAAAACTATAATTATTATTGCAATTATGATTGTCCAAATCAAGAATTTCATTGCCAAAGTAAATAGAAGATTTTTTATAAACTATAAACATTTATGGCTTTTATTTCAGAAAGTTCTTCAGCATTAATACCACTAGGTAAAGCAAGTGCAGCTAGTAGTGGGAGCAATAAGCATTCATTTAATCTTTTTTGCCATAAAGTTTTTACCCCACCATATCCAATAAGTAAAAGATAAAATAGGTAAAATCAATAATAAAATTTCCACAAGTAATACTAGGAATGAGTCTTGATTGAAAAACCCAAGCTCACCTATTCTTTCCCAAATAATTTCTATTATTAAACCTGCCAACTCCTCCCAAATAGCTATAAAGGACACATTAATTGCAACTCGAGCAAATTTATTTTTTGGTAGTTGTAAGCGTTTCATTTAATTATTAGGTCACTAGTTTCTTTTAAATTGGTATATTTACGAAAAATAGAATAATTAAATATTATTAAAACTGCTAAAAATATATGGAATTGTTTCCCATACGGGATTCCCATACCATTTATGGCTACCCATGTATTTGTATAAAATGCCCATATATTTATTATGAGAAGAGGAACAAAAACGCGTATCTTCTTTAAGATTGAACGAATATTCACAAGAATACTGAATGTACTAAAAATCCCAATTATTAATCCAATTGAAGTATATCCATGCAATATCCTCATTGAAGCATCGGAGTGTTCATGAGCAAAAAAAGCCGCCAAAATATTTAATGGCACTAAAGTACCTGGTTCAGGACCAAAAAAATCTCTAGCTCTACCAAATAACCAATTAATGGTATTTGTATAATTTCCCATATAAAAAACGAGCTAATTGCCCCTTATTATAGATTGACTATCAATCAAGATAAGTTTACATTTAGTTGACCGAAAGTTGACCACTTTTCTTCATATGATTACGTGAAATTTCATGAAATCTAACGAAATCAGCCCAAGATATTAATCAATAAAAAAACTCCTAAAAGAAGTTGTACCTTGAAAAGTCAGTTGTTTAGTACGGAGGGGGTGGGATTCGAACCCACGGTGCCCTTGCAGACACGCTAGTTTTCAAGACTAGAGCCTTAAACCACTCGACCACCCCTCCAGGCAAAAAAATATTAAATTTTTAGCTTTTTAATTATATCAAAAGATGGTTAAATTTACCGGCACTGATCCGGAACTACACGTCAAGTTGTCTTCCAAATCACAGGTATGACTAAAACTAAATCTAGCTTTCAAGAAGAGATCCCTTTTTAATATGTTTTATTTAGTTGTATATTTCAAATCGCCTACTTCTTTTCTCCATAAAATACTTA
>CACNQT010000040.1 GCA_902622705.1 uncultured Prochlorococcus sp.
GATCGGTAATAACCTCCTGATATCCGGTCATTCCAGTATTAAAAACTATTTCGCCCACAGCAGTACCTGAAGCTCCAAAAGAAAATCCAGGGAATGTAATTCCGTTACTTAAAACTAATTTTGCATTTTTCTTGTAGGAATTAATCATGAATTAAAGTTAATTAATCTGAGGATAAATAAGCTTTTAGGAGTAAAAATTTTTCCCAAGGATTTCCTTGATTAATTGAAAATAAAGATTTATTAAAGCCTTCATGCAAATCATCCTCTATTCCAGCTGTCCAAAGGACTAATGCGGCATTCAATGCAACTGCATATTTATGAGGATTTTGCCCGGAACCATTTAAAACAGACTTTAATATTTCTTCATTAGAGTCAATATCTGAAACAACAAGCTTTTCGTTTGATATGTTTTCATGACTAAAATCTGCAATATTTATTTTTGAAAATCGTAATTTACCATTTTCAACAAGTACTAATTTATTATCTCCTTGAAGAGAGGCTTCATCAAGGCCGCCAGATCCATGAACTACTATTACTCTATCCATACCCATTTTTAAAAGCGCACTTCCCATAGGTTCTAAAAGATCCTCTGTTGCAACACCTAACACTTGAGCGTTCGGCCTTAAGGGATTTACCAATGGACCAAGTTGATTAAATACAGTCCTTATTCCAAGAGCCTTTCTTAATGGAGCAAGTTTTATTAAAGATCTATGCCAAACAGGCGCAAACAAAAAAGTTACTCCAATTTCATTGACGGCAGAGATTACTTTTTCTAATGAACAATTTAAATTTAAACCAAGATTCAACAAAACATCCGCAGAACCGACTTTTCCACTAGCACTTTTATTTCCGTGTTTAGCGATATTTACACCACAAGATGCAGCTACAAATGCTACTGCAGTGGAAATATTAAATGTATTAGCTCCATCTCCTCCAGTTCCACAAGTATCTACCATGTACAAATTTGGCCTTGGTACTGGCAATTCGCAAACATTTAAGAGTTCCTCAGCCATAGAACACAACTCATCTCCAGTACAACCTTTAGCTCTCAATGCGCTCAAAAAAGCTCCTGTCTGTACATCGGATATTTCATCATTAAGCCATCTTTGCATTAATGATCTTGAAGTTAAGTCATCAAGGTTTCTCCCTTCTAACAAAATATTCAAGATTTCAACGTTCGATAAATTTGAAGACATTTATTTATTAAAGGAAATTATGCAGATAAATTCAATTTGAAGTATCAAAACCTGAACCAACTAAATCTTTATTTGTGTTAGTGGGTCTGAAGCTTTTTGACCAAATATTTTTTGTTTTTGAAAAAAGATCATTTTGAGAAATTTTCCAAAATTTTAAAATTTTTTCAATATCTTTTTTAATTTCAATTTCACCAGGGAAATTAGTATAACGATTTATTAATCTAGCTAAATTAATTAAGTCAAGATCCTCTGGTTTTTCTTTTGTTATAAGAGAATCTATAATATTCTTGTCTGTTGCATGTAAAGGATGAGTTTGTTCGTTACTCATGAATAAAAACTGAATCAACTATAAAATTAGCTCACATATTTAAAAATGAAACATTATCTTAATCATATCGGCAAAATTAAATGAAAAATTTAAAGCTTAAAGTTATAGCCAAATATAAACGTTGAAATTGAAAATGTTTCGATTTCGATAGCATTTCTTGGAGCAATCTGCACTGCATTGGCTTACGTTACAGTTAAGAAACTTTCATTTACTGAAGATGTTTATGTAATTATTGAATATTTTCCACTTGTTTCTTTTATAACTTTATTGCCCATTGTATTAATCAACTGGGTTACGCCAAATTGGAATGAATTACTTTGGATAATTGGCATTGGTTTATTTACTCAATTAGGTCAGACTTTCTTAACTATAGGATTAAAAAATTTACCGGCTTCTGAAGCTTCAACAATTAACTATTTACAAGTTTTATTCGGTTCAATTTGGGGGATTTTGTTTTTTAGTGAAATAATAAACATAAATTTCTTACTAGGCGCATCATTAGTTTTATTAGGAACTATTATATCTTCTACCAAAATAATGAAAAGGTCATAGAATACTAAAAGAATAAACAAAAAACGGTGAAATTTTTCTATTTAGTTTTATTATTTTGTTTTTCTCCTATTATTCAAGTTAATGCAACAACTCCAAAGTCAGTAACTTGTACAAGAACTGAATATAGAGAGGAGTACATTCCTGGAACGAAATCAAACCCAGGCTACGTAAAAAGTTATGAAGTAGACGTTGTAATACCTTGTGGAGGTCCAAGTAAAGCTGAAAAAATAGACGATAATGACTGTAGCGAAGGCTCTGTCATTGGAGGTATTATTGGTGCTGGTTTAGCACTATCCTCTTCTAGGGGTAAAGATAGATTTTGGGCCGTACCTGCAGCCGGTACTGCAGGTGCACTAATTGGATGTCAAGTGGATGGTGGTTAATTGATTAGTTGGATAAATGGAGAGTTGGTTGAATTATGGCAAACTAAACAAAGATTTTTTGTTTTAATAAATTGTCAAGGACTAGGATACGAAATACAAATACTAGAATCCTTTTTTCTCAAATTAAAAACAAATCAGATATCTAATAAAAACATAACTCTCTGGATAAAACATATCAAGAAAGAAGATTCAGATTTATTATTTGGCTTTACATCAAAGGATCAAAAGAATTTCTTTATTGAAATTTTAAGTATTAGAGGTGTTGGATCTCAAATAGGGATGGGAATTTTAAATAAATTTTCCATTAGTGAAGTTATCAGTGCAGTAAAAAAACAAAACAAAAAATTAATTTGTTCGGTACCTGGTATAGGGCAAAAAATGAGTGATCGGTTAATTTTAGAACTAAAAAGTAAATTTAAAAGTCAACCACAATTTGAAGAAGAAAAAGTCAACGATAATTTTGAGATTAAGGATCCTG
>CACNQT010000041.1 GCA_902622705.1 uncultured Prochlorococcus sp.
CATTAATTAAATCTGTATAACTCGCAAGATAACTCCACTCATCAAAATTATCAGCAGATCTTCCCTCTTTAAAACCGTGAGCAACATAATGCTTAGTAACTCCAGAGATATCAGTACCATAGTTATTTATTAAATCTGTATAACTCGCAAGATAACTCCACTCATCAAAAGTATCGGCAGATCTTCCCTCTTTAAAACCGTGAGCAACATAATGCTTAGTAACTCCAGAGATATCAGTACCATAGTTATTTATTAAGTCTGTATAACTGGCAAGATAACTCCACTCATCAAAAGTATCGGCAGATCTTCCCTCTTTAAAACCGTGAGCAACATAATGCTTAGTAACTCCAGAGATATCAGTACCATAGTTATTAATTAAATCTGTATTACTTGCGAGATAGTTCCAGATTGAGAATGAAGTAGTGGAATTACCGTTATTGATAATTGTTATATTGACGTGATTCAGTATTTCAATGGAGATACTTGCATTAATAACAGCTTTTTCAGTCACACTATCAAGTACACTATATGTTTCGGAATTAACAGTCTCATAAGTTCCATATCCATCCATATAGGAAACATTAACTTTTATATAATTGCCTTTATCTGATTCAGTTAACTCATAGGTAGAGGCAGTTCCTATTTCATTCCATGTGCTGTTATCAGGAGAGCTCTTCCATGAATATGTATAAGTAGGTGTCCAGCCCTGGAAATTATCGGCATCACTAACATTTGATATATCGGCAGTTAATGTTTGGCCTACTTGAACAGTGCCATTAATTACAGGCTGACCTGTGGGATCATTATTAGTAGCTAATTTTATTTCTGCGATTCCATAGTGAGGATGATCCTTGTTTTCGTCATTCCACTTTCCAGCAATTTTTGACCAATCGGCATTTTTAGGGGCTAATGTGATTTCTCCATAATCACCATTTAATGCTGGTTCCCCTGAACCAAAATTTGAATAATTCCATTTAGTTCCATCAACCCATGAGAAATTAGTTCCATTGCGCGTAAAGCCTATCCAATATTGATCCTTAAAATAATCTTTACCATCTTGAGTTGTCGGAGTCCAGTTATCACCTTCTTCGTAATAATAAGAATAGCCTGCAAGGTTATCAACCAACCACTGATTCTCTTCAGCATCATTAATGGTTACTAGATGTCCGCCTAATTTATTAGCATTTGCTTCTGCCTCTTGCCAAGTTGGGCCTTCTACTATTACATATGCCGAATCTCCACGGCGGATAAATTTGGTTTCTGATATTCCTCCAATGATATTATTTAAATCTGAGTTTGGTCGATCATTCCAACGGTTATTAGAAACCCATCCAAGCTCCATATAATTCTCATTAGGATTCGGATATGGAGGTGGGTCAATACCGGGCCAGTCAGTACCCCACCAATTTGTATAAGTTACTGATTCTCCACTTGACCATACCCAATCACCTTCTACTTGAACATCATTAAATCCAGTCCAATAATAAGAAGGAAAGGAACTATTAGGATTAGAAGTTATATTAAAAGTCTTATGTATCCAATCGTTTTCTTCTGAGTTATTTATAGTTAATAAATTTCCTCCGATTTTATTAGAGTCAGACTCAGCTTGATCCCAACCCGGCCCATTATTGGAGGATGGATCTGTAATTAGTGTATAGAGACTATTTCCACGAATTACAGTGTCAGAAATATACTTAGACAGACTAGATATAGTTTCCTGAGTTCCATATCCATCCATATAGGAAACATCAACTTTTATGGATTTTCCTTGTTCCGATTCAGTTAATTCATAAGTGGAGGAAGTTCCGATCTCAGTCCAGGTGCTGTTATCAGATGAACTCTTCCATGAATATGTATAAGTAGGTGTCCAGCCCTGGAAATTATCGGCATCACTCACACCTGATATATCTGCTGTTAATGTCTGACCGACTGCTAATATCCCTGTGATTACAGGCTGACCTGTGGGATCATTATTAGTAGCTAATTTTATTTCTGCGATTCCATAGTGAGGATGATCCTTGTTTTCGTCATTCCACTTTCCAGCAATTTTTGACCAATCGGCATTTTTAGGGGCTAATGTGATTTCTCCATAATCACCATTTAATGCTGGTTCCCCTGAACCAAAATTTGAATAATTCCATTTAGTTCCATCAACCCATGAGAAATTAGTTCCATTGCGCGTAAAGCCTATCCAATATTGATCCTTAAAATAATCTTTACCATCTTGAGTTGTCGGAGTCCAGTTATCACCTTCTTCGTAATAATAAGAATAGCCTGCAAGGTTATCAACCAACCACTGATTCTCTTCAGCATCATTAATGGTTACTAGATGTCCGCCTAATTTATTAGCATTTGCTTCTGCCTCTTGCCAAGTTGGGCCTTCTACTATTACATATGCCGAATCTCCACGGCGGATAAATTTGGTTTCTGATATTCCTCCAATGATATTATTTAAATCTGAGTTTGGTCGATCATTCCAACGGTTATTAGAAACCCATCCAAGCTCCATATAATTCTCATTAGGATTCGGATATGGAGGTGGGTCAATACCGGGCCAGTCAGTACCCCACCAATTTGTATAAGTTACTGATTCTCCACTTGACCATACCCAATCACCTTCTACTTGAACATCATTAAATCCAGTCCAATAATAAGAAGGAAAGGAACTATTAGGATTAGAAGTTATATTAAAAGTCTTATGTATCCAATCGTTTTCTTCTGAGTTATTTATAGTTAATAAATTTCCTCCTAATTTATTTGCATTTGCCTCTGCTTCTGTCCAACTTGGGCCATCTACAGGTGTGTAGATACTATTACCGCGGATAACAAAATCACTCATTTCTCGACCAAAAAGATTTTGAGATTATAAGTTAATTTAAAAATTACTGCAAA
>CACNQT010000042.1 GCA_902622705.1 uncultured Prochlorococcus sp.
ACTGTTCTACATTAAACAAATTTCATGCGATAAACCTATTTTTCAGTATCAATGGCGGGGTTTATACAGAAATTTATGAGGTCGAATATATACGTACATGCAAGGATAATTGACCCCATACCACCCATCACTTTCCTAAATAGAAGCTTTAATGGATAATGATTTTATAAAGGCAAATCTTATATTTCATTCACGATTCATTCACGATTTGCAATATTCTCTTAATCCCTTGATATGACTGATATTAATTACTGGCTAATGAAAAGTGAGCCTGATGCTTACAGCATAGATACTTTAAAAAATGACGGTGTAACTTTATGGGATGGAATAAGAAATTATCAGGCTCGAAATTTTATGAGAAAAATGAATAAAGGAGATAAAGTTTTTTTCTATCATTCGAATTGTAAACCCCCCGGTATTGTGGGACTTATGGAGGTAATAGATCTAAATATTGTTGATCCTACTCAATTTGATAAAAATTCAAAATATTTTGATCCAAAATCAAAACCTGATAATCCGAGATGGGATTGTGTAAAAGTAAAGTTCATATCTAAGTCAAATAAAATTTTAAGTCTACCTGAGTTAAAGATTTTGTTCAGTGACGATGAGTTATTAGTTGTAAAAAAAGGAAATAGGTTATCTATATTACCTGTTCTCAATGATGTCGCAAAAATACTACTAGAAAAAATATAAAAATTTTAGTCCTTAAAACTCATTGAAAACATATTTCCAACATAGAGTCTCGTTAAATCTCTATTTTGGAATCCTTTTTGCATTAAAAATCCCGCAATAGCAGCTTGTAAGATTCTGTATTGATCCCAATTAGGATGTTCCTCAACAAATTTTTTCATAGCCTTTTGAAGATTTTCTTGAAGTTCACATTTGAAACTAATTACATCATCATTGTTATTGAAAACTATTGGATTTGAATCGTAATTTAATTCTTTCATATTAATAAATTTATAGGAATTTAAACTTACAGATCTAGTTTTCTTCAAAAATAAAAAATCGTCAACAAGCATTATTAAGAGGCAGTCTCAGGCTATAGAATAATGAGAATTCAGTCATAAATATGGGGTTCAAGGAAATTAATTTTCGAATAATAAATGTCTCTGAAATATAAAGAATTTTATAAAATTAGAAGTTTTCCACATACATTAGGTCCTTAGATATTTTTTTTTAAATAGTTGTGGAAAAGTTGTGAAAAAATTTTTAAAGCACGGGGAAATATTTTGAAAAATTTCCAATTTTATTTATCTTTTATTCCATTGATTCCCACATGTTTTTTATTTCATAAAATAAATTTTGTGCTATTGGTATCGGCCAATACATTTCGAAAGATCTTGTTTGGTCTTGACTTTCAAAAACAAACCTTAAGCTCCATTCATTCTTTTTTCCTTCTAACTCAATAAACCAAGGCAATTGTTCTAATACTAAATTTATAGACTCTTCATCCATTAATTCATTCTTGATAGCTAAAAGTTGTACATTTATTTTTAAAAGTAGAATATAAAGAGATTCAAACTCACTTTTTTGAAGCTCAATTGACCAATTATCAACTCCTATCAAAAAACAAAATTTACCTTTTTTTAAATCTCTACGTAATTTCCATCTCTTTTTTTCTTCTAACAAAACTAACCAGGGAGTAAATCTGGTTGGTCTTGTTCATCGCTTAGTTCAATAATTGATCTTTGGACAGGCTTAACCGTTGATTCCTCTAAAAGTCCATCAAAATCATCAAAACGTCTTTGTTTTGCTCTAAAAGCGATTCTAACTGTAGTTAAGTATCTATTAGTTGATTGCCTTATTAAACTTTCACCTCTCTTGGCAAGATCATTAGAATCTATTCCCGCGTTATTTGATATGTTCATTAAAATTTTTTTAGTATCATTAATATTTTACAATTTATTGGGCCGATTCAAAACATAAATTACAAAACGAACTTAATTGATTCATAAAACATTTCATATGGAAAAAATTTTATCTGGAACACTTGCTATAGATTTAGGGAATACCAATACTGTTATAGCTTTTCAAGATCAAAAAGATATAAATTCTGTTTTAGTTGAAATACCAAATATTACATCTTCTCCAGGAGTTATTCCTACAGCAGTTTGGTTTGAAGAGCCTTCAAAAATATTGAAAATTGGTATCAGTGCAATAAATATGAAAGATAACTCTAATTCAAATTTATTTTTTCATTCGAATTTTAAAAGATTAATTGGAAATCCTAATGAAAAAATTAACCAAACAAAAATTTTAAATCCTGCTGAATGTGGTGAAAAATTTTTTAAATTTTTATGGGAAAACATTCCTCAAAAATATGAAGTCAAAAGACTTATTTTAACTGCTCCAATTGATACATATAAGGGGTACAGAGAATGGCTAATTAACCTGTGTGAAAATATATCTGTAGGTGAAATAGCACTAGTTGATGAGCCTACTGCGGCAAGTTTAGGAATTAATGTACCATTTGGCTCCAAAATTATGACATTGGATATTGGAGGAAGCACAATCGATATGAATATAGTCAAAATAGAAGGAGGAGAAGGGAAATCTGGCCCCATAGCCGAATTATTAAGATTTAATGGGAATGACGTTAGCTCAATTTCAAAACAAAAAATAAGATTTGCTGAAATAATCAGTAAAACAGGGTCAAAAATTGGTGGTCAAGATATTGATCAATGGATAGTTGACTATTTTATTCCAAATAACA
>CACNQT010000043.1 GCA_902622705.1 uncultured Prochlorococcus sp.
GATTTTTGTGAGGGCTTGGAGTTCCTGAATAATATTTGCATGGTCTAACACAGCTATATAAGTCAAATATTTGCCTTAATGCAACGTTAAGAGATCTAATACCTCCACCGATGGGAGTTGTTAAAGGCCCTTTGATTGCTACACCAAAGTGTTTGATTGCTTCAATAGTATCTTGAGGGAGGTAGTTATATGTTCCATAAAGTTCACAAGCTTCATCGCCTGCATAGACTTTAAACCAATTAATTTTTCTTTCATCTCCATAGCTTTTTTTAATCGCTGAATCAAGAACGATTTGAGTTGCAGGCCAAATATCAACTCCAGTACCATCTCCCCTAATAAATGGGACAATTGGATTATTAGGAACATTAGGCTTGCCTTGATTAAAAGTAATTATTTCGCCTTCATTAGGTAAAGTTAATTTTTCAAATTTTGTCATAGCATTGAATTAATATAAGAAAACTCATTGAAGTTCCAGGTATTGTAATTTGCGATGAGTTATTTTCTTTAAAAACTAGAAATTTATTATTCAAATGTGAATAGATAATAGTTTATTGATCAGCATTTCAACATCTTTATTAAAAGAAAAAGTAGTTAATAAGCAAGTTAAAGCAAATTATGTCATTTTCTAAAAAATACTCAGCTACTTATGAATGCGAGTTCAAATGTAAGTAATGTTGAAATAGCTAATAAAATTGCTTCTACTGCAGCTTTGTTTAGGAAATATTTTCCAGATGCAAGCGTAAACTTTAGTCCCTGGGACAATTCAAATAATGAATCCATGCAAGATACTATTGATTTTGCGTTTCATTTCCCCGGTTGGAGTCCTCTTATTGAATGTAGAGCAATACTGTTACAACTAAGAATTGAAAATAATAATAATGGCAGAGTTCCGAAATTGTTGGGAATAATAATGCGAGGTATGATTGTTCCCTCGGAGAGATGGAGAGTGGCTACCATCGGTGATTGGGAAATGACTGGCACTCATCTACCCCAAAAGCAACAAAAAGATAACCTCTTTTTGGTTTGTAAAGAACTTTATAAGCTATTCTCTACAACATCCTCAGGTAACAAAAATTAGCTGTTTTATATATTTTCCTTGTAGATTAAATACACTTACATAAATAATTCAAAATATATGGCAATTGCTCTTGCAGGACAATTAAGAGAAGGGACAAAAAAATCCCACACTATGGCAGAAAATACTGGCTTTGTGGCTTGTTTTTTAAAAGGAGTTGTTGAAAAAAAATCTTATAGAAAATTAATTAGTGATTTATATTTTGTTTATGAAGCTATGGAAGAAGAAATCGAAAGACTGGTAAATGAGGAACATCCCGTAATAAAACCTATAGGTTTTAAAGCATTATTCAGGAAAGAAACTCTTGTAAATGATCTTAAATTTTATTTTGGTGAAAACTGGAAGAATGAAATTAATATTTCTCATTCAGCAAAAGAGTATGTTGAAAGAATCCGAGAGGTCGCAAAAAATTCGCCAGAGTTATTGGTTGGTCACCACTACACTCGCTATATAGGAGATTTATCTGGGGGGCAAATCTTGAAAAGGATCGCTAAAAAAGCATTAAATTTGCAGGGAAATGATGGTTTAAATTTTTATGAGTTTGAATTAATTGCTGATGAAAAGAAATTCAAGGAAGAATATTCCCTTACTTTGAATCAACTTCCAATAAATCAAAAAACTGCTGATCAAATTATTGATGAAGCTAATCAAGCTTTTACATACAATATGAAAATGTTTAAGGAGCTTGAAGGTAACTTGATTGCTGTTTTAGGCAAGATTGTATTTAATTATATTACAAAAAAAGTTAGGAAAGGAAGTACCGAGTCCTAATATTTATGTTTGATTCATTAGTTGATTTCCTTAAAACCAATATTGATGAATTAAATGGTCATGAATTACAAATATCTAGCGAATTCAAAGAACATCATAATGAAGACTCAAAATATATTATTAAAAACTGGCTTTTTTCATCTCCCGAATATAGAAAGTGGCGACTAACAAGATTAGATGGTGGCAAAAAACTGCAAGTTTTTAATACGGTCGCATATCCAAATTTTGATAGTGAAATTCCTATTTTAGGAGCTGATATTTTATGGTTTGGAACTTCTCAGAAGTTACTAGCAATACTTGATTATCAACCTTTAATTCAAGAAAGCAAGTATCTTGAAAAATATTGTTCAAGTTTAGGTAGTATTAAGAAAAAATATTCTGAATTTGATAATAATAAAATGAAGAATATTTATGATTCAAAAAAGTATTTTTCCCCGTGGGTGATTATATGTAGAGGAAATAAATTAAATCTTGATAGAGATTTAAATAATATATTCTATTCTTTTGTAAATAATTATTTGAACATTTATAAATCGAATCCTGTTAATGAATTTTTAAATTCAGAAGAAATAAAGATTAATCACATTAAATATGATAAGTACAGTTTTGAAAAAGACCCTGCAGATAAATTGTTTAAATCTTTTTTTGGAGAACAATGGACAAAAAAATTTATAAATAAATTTCTTTTTACATTAAATAATGAGATTATTTATTGAATGTTAATACAAGATACTATTTTT
>CACNQT010000044.1 GCA_902622705.1 uncultured Prochlorococcus sp.
AAATCTTAGAAATAGTTTTGATAAAAATATTGTTGATAAACAGGTTGATAAAATTTTCGAAACTGGAAGACAATTTGTTGATGGAGTATCTGGTGCTAGGCCAGGTAAAAGAAGGAACTCAGATATTCAAGGAATAACAAGTAAGAGTGTTAAAAAAGTAGGAAGATGGGTATCTGAAAAAGTGGATTTATTTTTTGATGAGGATAATGATGATTGGAATGATGAGAATTCTTATTATGATAACAGCGATATTAAGACATTTTCCAGAGAATCAAATTCTTATGAATCTACCAAACTACATTCAAAAAGACCTTTAGAAGCAATATCTTTAAGGCAACCAAAAAATTTACATACACCTGAGCAAAAAAAATTACCTTATGGGAAATATAGTCAAGATGAAGATTGGCCAGATGAAATGGATTTCAAAGTTGAAAGATGGCAAAGAGCTTCAGAAAAAGCGAATCATACATCAAGAGATCAATCAAACCAGCAAGGTAAATCACAATCAAGAAATCTTCCCAGATCAAGAAGAAGAAGAGTATAATTTCTCAAATTCTTTAATTCCTGAATAACCCAATAAACTTTCTAAATGTGGATTGAAGACTTCTCTAATAATTGTTAGGGGCTTTTTATCTCGAAAAAATCTATAGTTTCTTGACCAGAATGGACCTTTAAAACAAAATTGATCTTCTAACCAATTTGACTTAACAAGTGAAATTCGGTCAACTTCTCTAAACAATTCTGATCTGTCTTGTGTTAAATTCTTCCAAATTGGTTCTTCTTTGGCTTTTAAATTTTCATTCACTTGTTCTGCATTCCACCAACTTTCAGCCCATGCTAAGTTTTTATTATTGTTTTTAATCCATACTTGTCTTCTAATTAAGGGGCCATTTAATTGATCTAGTTCTTTAGGACCTTCTTGCATGAATAGAGGATCTATTTTCATTGAAATTAATTTAATTTTTGTCTCTTGATTAGTTAAAAGTTGTAGATGTCTAGTTGGACTTCCATCACCAAGTAGCATTAATTTCCATGGACCAGATATTTTTGGTAATGAATTTTTCACTAAAAAGGCAGAGGCTTTTTCTTCCCATAAAATTCTTGGTGAGTGAAAAGGTTTATTATTCAGTGCTCTGACGTATGGCTCTTATGATGATAACTTTTTTTGACAAAAATATTTGCCTTTTCTTTCTTTATTTCTCTTATTTTTAGCCAAACAAGTAATGCTGTTAAATCAGCTTTGCTTACTCCAGGAATTTTTGAAGCATCACCAAAATTTTTTGGCTTTATCTTATTCAAATTTTCTCTAGCTTCTAAAGATAATGTATCTATCTTTTCATAATTTATTTCTTGGGGCAGAGATTTACAGCTTTGACGATTTATTTGTTCAATGTTGTTTTTTTGTCTTTTAAGGTAACCCTCGTATTTAATATCTATTTCAACACCTTCTTGTATTGAAGAGCCTAGATTTTTTTCATTCAAATTATATTTAATTAGATCTGAATAATGAAAGTTTGGTCTTTTTAAGAGTTCTTTCAAAGTTGTTGAGCCTTTGATCTTTGATCCCGTGTCTAATTCTATTTTTTTTGATATTTCATCGGTATTTTTTAAACGGGTGTTTTTTAATCTTAATTTTTCCTCCTCTATTAGTTTCATTTTTTCTTGATATGCCGACCATCTTTTCTCATCAATTAGACCGATTTGATAACCTAATGGGGTTAATCTCCTATCTGCATTATCCCCTCTAAGAGTTAACCTATATTCACTCCTACTTGTGAGGACTCTGTATGGTTCTTTGAGATCTTTAGTAATTAAATCATTGATCATTGTTCCTATATAGCTGCTTTCTCTAGTGAAGATTATTGGATCTGTTTTGTTTAATTTTCTTGTAGCATTCACTCCCGCAACTAATCCTTGTGCTGCTGCTTCTTCATAACCAGTAGTTCCATTAATTTGTCCAGCGCTAAATAAATATTCAATTTCTTTCGTTTCAAGAGATGTTTGGAGCTGCGTTGCAGGAATATAGTCATACTCAACAGCATATGCTGGTCTCAACATTTTACATTCACTTAATCCGGGTAAGGTTCTCAAAAGTTCTAATTGAATATTTTCTGGTAAACCTGTGGAGAATCCTTGCACATATATTTCAGGGGTATTAATTCCTTCTGGTTCTAAGAATATTTGATGTGATTCTTTATCAGCAAATTTAACTATTTTATCTTCAATAGATGGACAATATCTTGGCCCTTTACTATCAATAAAACCGCCGTAAATGGGGGTTAAATGTAAATTGTCTCGAATGAGTTGATGTGTTTTAGAAGTTGTTCTTGTGATATGACAACTAACTTGTGGCATATTATTTTTGATTTCTGGATCAAACGAAAAATATTTATCAGCTGCAGTACTGGGTTGAATATCTAATTCATCAAAAATGATACTTTTTTTGTCAACTCTTGCTGGAGTTCCTGTTTTTAAACGTTCTGTTTTGATCCCAATTTCGTGTAAGTTTTGAGTAAGACCTTGTGCTGCTTGTTCGCCAGA
>CACNQT010000045.1 GCA_902622705.1 uncultured Prochlorococcus sp.
GATTGCAATTCTGATTATTGGTGTTGCCTGGGTTCTTTATTACATATTTACTTATGATCAAAAATTTACTTCCTAGATAAATGTCAGATAAAGATCTAAGTAATTTTCTAAAAAAAATTGAACAACTTAATCAAATTGCTGAGCTAATAAAAAATAATCCTGGTAAAAAGTTATCCCTTTCAAAATGCAAGAATCATGATGAAGTAATTAGATTAACCACTGAATGGGGTTTTGATATTGGTAAAAGATGGGGAGAATATTAATTGATTTTATTACCAGCTTTATTAAATTGCCATCAACTTCAAATTAAATTCCTAAGATTAATTAGTATTTCTTGTATTAGAGTTATGAAAGAAATTGGAGAAATAAAGTCAAATATATATAAAATAGCTGCTGTTACAGATAGAGGTCAAAGATTAAATAAATTAATTTCTACTATGTATGAGGAAAAAGCTAATGAAATGGATGAATTGATTAAGGCTCTTAAAAACTTTAGTTTTGAAATATCAGAAAAATCATTGTCTGGAGAGTGGGAATTGATTTTTTCTAATGTTGAATTATTTCGAAGTTCTCCTTTCTTCCTTGCTATTGAAAAGGCATTAAATGATGAATTTAAAAGTAATCTTTTTTTTAAATTACATCAATTGCAAGTAGGGTCCTTTGGCATATCAACTATTGGGAGAATTGCTCAAAAGATTGATTTTGAGAAAAAAGAATTTATATCTACTTTTGACACTACAATATTTGGACTAACAACAATTCCGATCTTAGGTTGGTTCAAACTATTACCTACTTTTGGTGGAAGAGTAATAACTCTAGCAAGTGATTTAGTTTTAAGAAATAATTTGCTTGATATGAACTTAAAAAAGACAAAAGTTTCCAAAGTTGATGGACTTAATAAGATTCCATTATTTAGTGAAATACTTATGGATAGATGGTATCCAGTTAAAGAGGTATGGAATAAGTTACCTTGGAATAAAGAATCGCCAAATTGCCAGGTTTCAATTGTATATTTAGACGAAGAAATGAGAATTATGCAGGATATGTATGGGTCTATTTTTATTTATATAAGGCCTTCAATTTCCTTGTTGAATTCAAATACAATCTCTGATGATTAATTAAAAGACTGACTAATATTTTTAGTAAATTTTAGAATAAATCCATTAAAAATTTATTTTAAAGATTAATTAATATAGACATCACAGATCTTGAATACAAATAGGTTAAGTTCTTAGTGAATATTTTTATTATGCTCAAAATCCAGAAAAAAAATTCAGTTGTTAGGGGAATATTCTTAATAGGATGATGGGGCCTTAGGTCTAGACAGATTCTACGAAGGAGATAAAAAAGGTGTTTTTTTATCAATCATTTGTGGGAGTATCACATTTTTTAGCTTTATCTTTCTTAAATGTTCAGGTTATAAATATGTTGAGGGTGTGAAAAATTATTCAGATTATTCTCCTAACCCATTAATAGTATTACCTTTACTTTCAGGAGCATATGATGGCTTTCTAATAATTAAGAAGGCATTTAGAGTAGCAAAGCAATTTGAAAATGCTGAATAATACTAAAGCAGATAAATTCAAGATAATAATCCAGATCCTTTCAAATAAAATTTAAATAAAAGAATCACTAAAAGGTTTACTATTGCTAGGGCTACTAAACCATTTCTGTTTTTTACATCTAATTTCTTTACTAAATTAGAAAGATAAACTACTGGATTTTCTGACTCTTTATTATCCAAATTTTATTTAAATATTAATTTGACAAGAAAATATCACAGTTTCAATTGAAGTATCAAAATTGTAAAGATGAATATCCAAAAAGAAATAAATAATTTCTAACCCATAATTCCTGCATTTCTTAAAAACGCTTTACCCATATTGCCAATTACAAAAAATAGAGACAAATTAATTAAAAGGATTATTAATAATGCCAACATTTTATAGTTTGGATTAGTTGAAATGCCATCAAATCCATTATTAAGAAATCTTTTAAAAAGTGATTTGTCAATTTTTAGTTTTTGTGACTCAGAATCAAGTTTTACTTTTTCTTCTGAAGAATCTTGATTACTTGCTTTCTCTAGAAATTCTGTAAATGCCTTAACATTTTCTTCTTTTTTATTCCCCTCATTAGGATCTTTATTGTCTTCATTTAAATTGGGGGACGATTCGATTGAATTATTTTCCTCAGGCTTAGGTTTTGAATCTTCCAAATTAGTAGTAAATGCTAGGATTATATTACACCATAAAAAAAACCCACTCGATTAATTGAAGAGAGGGTTAGCTAAGATTAAAGTTCTTTTTTAAATAATAATTTATTTTAATTAAATTTGCGGTTCTAACATAATGAAGTTTTAATTTAGATTATATTCAAGGTGATTTTTTCGTACGGATGTTAGATGCGAATACTAAAAAGGCATGTAAAGATGATCCCTTAATAAGAGAAATTAAAATAAGAAATATAGAACATGCTATTG
>CACNQT010000046.1 GCA_902622705.1 uncultured Prochlorococcus sp.
GTGCTATTCGGGATGTCAATTATTGGTCTTATGTAATTAATTTGTTCATATTCTTCTTGATTAAATCTAGATAATAGCCATGGTTCATGAATGAAATTAAGTGATATATCCTTTAATTCTGGTATCCATTTTTTTATAAATTTTCCTTGAGGATCATGATCTTTTCCCTGCTTAATAGGATTATAAATTCTATTCGTATTTATAGAAGTAGTTCCTGATTGCATTTGGCATTGGTTCCAATGTATTCCAGGCTCATAATCTACAAATTTATTTGCTAATTCAGAACCTGAATCTTGCCATGGTAGCCATAAATTATAGCTAGCAAAAGACATTAACATCGCTCTCATCCTGAAGTTAATCCATCCATTGAAATTTAATGAACGCATACATGCATCTACAAAAGGAAAGCCCGTATTACCTGAACTCCATGAATAAAGTAATTCATTATTTTTTTCTCTAATATTTTTAAAAAAAGGATGGTATTCCCTAAACTCTAGTTCTGGTTCACTTTCAAGTTTCTGAATAAAATGACAATGCCAAGTTAATCTGCTTTTTAACATCCTTGAATTATTATTTTTTGATATATTTGCCTCTTTAAAAATTTCTTTTAATGAAATGCATCCCCAACAAATGTATGGTGATAGTCTAGTACAACTATCAAATGATTTTTCTGGGCTAGATATATCTTTTGAATAAGAATCTAATTTATTACTAAAGAAGTATTGCATTCTCTCTAAACCTTTCTTTCTTCCACCTTGCATTCTTCCTGGACATGTTTCTTTTTTAAAGGTAAAAAATTCGTCTGAGGGTATTTCTCCAATATTTAAGTTAATAGACTTAATTCTTAAGGGAGCTTTAAGTAAGTTTTTTCCGGAATTTTCTTGCCACTTTTTAGACCAATTATTCCTATCTAAATTTCCTCTAAAAACTGAAAATTGTAGAAATTCCTTCCAAATAATATTTTTGCTTAAAGCCCATTCTCTTACTTTTTGATCTCTTTTATAAGTAAGCCAATCTCCGGTCTCTTGATGGCTATATATACCTTTGATTTTAAATTTTGTACTAATTTCATCCAAAATATTAATAACATTGCCAGTCCTAATAATTAATGGTTGTCCAATCTCAGCAAGTGCATTTCTTAAATCTATTAAACTTTCTTTGCAAAATTGCCATTGTCTATTTGAATGAGTATTTTGGCTCCAAATATCTAACTCAATAATATAAATAGGTAAAATATCATTATCTTTTATAGCCTCACAGAGAGCTTCGTTATCAAAAATTCTTAAATCTTTCTTAAACCATAATATATTTATTTCTTTCATAATTTTTTGTTTTAATCCTAGAAAACTAAGATTAAGTTTGTAGGAAATAAATATAAAAAATTTTAGAATAAATAAAAATCAAAAAAATGAAAATAACAAAAAAACTTTGGGAGGATAATTATGAGATTGCTTTACTAAGTTTAAATACAAAATTTGTTCAAGGTTTAAAGAATGGAAGTCTTCCTAAAAATATATTTCAAGAATATTTAGCTCAAGATTATTTCTTTTTAGAGACTTTTGCTAGGGCTTATGGTCTTGCTGTTTCCAAATCAAAAGATAAGTACTCAATAAGGAAGTTAAGTGAACTGTTAATGGGTGTTGCAGAGGAGTTAATACTTCATGAAACGTATGCAAAAGAATGGGATATTGATTTGTCTAATAACTATATAAAAAAAGCCACTAAAAATTATACAGATTTTCTTGATGATACTTCCAAAAGACTAAGCTCCGTTGAAATAATGTTTGCAATGACTCCATGTATGCGACTTTATTCTTGGATAGGAAAAAGTTTGTATGAGGAGGATTTCGACACTAAATATAATGAATGGATAATTACTTATTCTGATGAGAGCTTTGAAAAGTTAGCAGATTCACTTGAAAATCTTATTGAGACTAATATAGAAAAATATGATATTAATCAGGCCAAATATTTATACAGGAGAGCTATGGAATTGGAGTTAGATTTTTTTAATGCATATTCAGATTTCTGATTTAAATTAAAATTTACTTATAGTACTTTCAAAAACGTGTTAATAAATTATGTATTCTAAAATTGCACTTTCAATAGGCGGTAGTGACTCTGGGGGTGGAGCAGGCATTCAGGCTGACTTGAGAACTTTCATGGCCCTTAAAGTACATGGATGTTCTGTTATTACATGTATTACCGCACAAAATAGTATAGAGGTTACATGCGTTCAACCAGTAGAGAAGAATACTTTATTAAATCAGTTAGATACTTTATTTGCTGATTTTGGTATTGATGCCTTAAAAACTGGAATGTTATTAAATGAAAGGATAATTAATGATACTGCTTCGAAATTAAATACATACAAAATAACCAAAATTATTGACCCAGTAATGGTTACAAGAACTGGTTCTAAATTACTGGAAGATTCTGCTATTAATGCTTATAAAAAACT
>CACNQT010000047.1 GCA_902622705.1 uncultured Prochlorococcus sp.
TACTCAAATAATACTCAGAGAGACACTTAACAAAAACAAAGGAAATAAGTATTTTTTTCGTTATTTTTATTTAATATTTATGTAGTACTAACTTTTATTTTAAGAGCAGCTTCATCTGCATTTTTTCTAGCCAAATTAATATCAGAATTTGTTGAGAGTACAACACCCATTCTTCTGCCTTTTTTAGAAACTGGTTTGCCAAATATGAGCACTTTAGTCTTTTCAAATTCTAATGCTTCATTAAGACCCTCATAAATAGGATTTATACACTCTTGGTTTGAGAGTATAACTCTAGTTGCAGAGGGTTCTATTAGATCAATATACGGTATTGGTAAATTTAAAAAAGCCCTTAAATGTAATTCAAATTCATTAATATTTTGACTAACTAATGTAACCATACCGGTGTCGTGTGGTCTTGGAGATAATTCTGAAAATATAACCTCACTTCCTTTTATAAAAAACTCTACTCCGTATAATCCAGCTCCATTAAGGTTATTTAATATCCTACTTGCCATTTTCTTGGCTTCAGTAATTAAAGACTCCTTAATC
Source organism: uncultured Prochlorococcus sp. (assembly GCA_902622705.1). Taxonomy (GTDB): domain Bacteria; phylum Cyanobacteriota; class Cyanobacteriia; order PCC-6307; family Cyanobiaceae; genus Prochlorococcus_A. Next base: position 550 of record CACNQT010000047.1, read on the forward strand.
TCTAAAGGTTGCCAACTACATTGATAGTCTCCATTAAATTGAAGATGTCCAATTGGTAAACAAAAAATATTTTCACCATTTTCTTTTCTTACAGATAAGAGAGTAAACTCAAAATCAAAATCAATAAATTCTTCAATAATTACACCTTTCACTTCTCCTCTTGAATTTGCTTGCGCCTGTTTCCAAGCATTTTGTAAATCATTTTTTGTTTCAACCAAACTCTGTCCCTTTCCTGAAGAGCTCATTAAAGGCTTAAGTAAAAGGGGGAATCCAATTTCATCTGCTTTTTTTTCTAAATCATCAAGTTCAAAAATATAATCAAACTTTGCAGTTTTAATTTTTAAATCTCTAGAAGCTAAGTCTCTAATTTTATCTCTATTCATTGTTATTTCTACAGTTCTGGCGTTTGGAACAATATTGAATCCTTCATCCTCTAGTTCTTTTAGGGCCTCAATTGAAAGTGCCTCTATTTCTGGGACAACATAGTCAGGCTTAAATTCTTTAATAACATTTTTTAAAATATTTTTATCTCCCATATCAATTACTCTTGAATAATCAGCAACTTGCATTGCAGGTGCTTTTTCATATCTATCAATTGCAATAACTTCTAATCCTAATCTTTTGGATTCTATTACTAATTCCTTTCCAAGCTCGCCACTACCAAGCAATAAAATTCTCTTTTTAGAAAAAATTGATATTTTCATATAAATAAGACTTATTCATCATTATGAGAAGGTTGTGAAGATGTATCATCTGTAATTTTTTTATCTTTAGAATAACTAAATAAAAAATTTCTACCAAACCAATTTTGGCTACGAATGCTATTTGTTATTGATCTTGAGATTGCTCCTAAAAAAAATACTCCAATCATTGCCCAAATAATTCTTTCCAAAGCAATTGAAGGTGAAAAACCTTGACCGGAATTAATAATTTCAGTAAGTGGGTCTAAAGGGTCCAAAATTTAAACTAATTTTATAATTAAATTATATAGTGGTTAAATAAATAAAAAATTAAAACTTATAAAAGAAATAACCAAAACCATCATATAAATTAAACACAATAAAGTCCATACAATGCTATCTTCAAAGGGTGATTTTTTTTTGACATGCAAGTTGACGTACAAAATACTACTGTTCTTTCCTCTGACGGATCATCCATAAAACTAGGTCAATATTCAGGGGAAGTAGTTTTAGTTGTTAATGTAGCCAGTTATTGCGGAAATACTGCTCAGTATGAGGATCTTCAAAAGCTACATGATTTATATTCAGGCAAAGGCCTAAGAATACTTGCTTTCCCTTGTAATGATTTCGGAAAACAAGAACCAGACTCTCTTTCAGAAATAAAAGATTTTTGCACAACAAAATATGGTGTAAAGTTTGAAATTTATGAAAAGGTTCATGCCAAAGGTAACACAACAGAACCATACACAACCCTTAACAAAGTTGAACCTGAAGGAGATGTTGAATGGAATTTCGAGAAGTTTCTAATAGGAAAAGATAGTAAAGTAATTGCAAGATTCAAACCAGATGTTAAACCTTTTGACGAGAACTTGATAGCAGCTATCGAAGTGGCTTTAGATTCATAACAACCTTCATATAATTCAAATTAAAATATTAAACCAAAGAGCCTTTATATTGAATTAAAAAATAACCGAATTATTCTAAAAATATCCTATTTTTGGATTTAAGACTATCTAATATTCTTTAATTTAATTTAAAATATCTTTATTATCAGAATCAAGTTCTTCGTCTATTATTTTATCTTTAACAGTTCTTTTTTTAGGTTTAATTGATTTTAAGTCTGGCTCTATTGTTTCTCCATTAACTTCACTTTCTTCTGGTTCCTCTGATTTTACTTCTGCCTCTT
>CACNQT010000048.1 GCA_902622705.1 uncultured Prochlorococcus sp.
GAAGATGATGCTAAATGGGCATTAGAAGCTTTAATTAATTCTGAAGAAGAGTTATTTGAAATAGAACAAAAAATAAAGAATAAAGAAGACGCTATAAGCCAAGTAAAATTTTTGAAGAAAAAGGTTAAAGAAACAATTTCCTCTAAAGAAATTAGTCTAGATGATATTGCATTAAATACTTCAAATTCAAACAAAGTACAAATCTCAGTACCATCAAATCTTACTTATCTTATGAAAGTTTGGGCAGCAGCAGAAGGAAGAGATCTATCAAGTGTTGCTTTTCAATGTTTAGAAACTGGTATAAGGGAAATGAAAAGCAAAGGTTCTATACCTTCAGTAGCAGTAAATAGATATGACTCAGCCTGTAAAAAGAGGATTGCACTAGCAGAAGTAAACAATTTGTTAGAGAAATACGAAATATCTCAGAATGAAATTAATTAAGTATGAATAACAGAAAAATCATAAAAGGATACAAAACATTAATATCATCAAGGTTTAATGTAGATACCTCTATAGATAAATTCAAAGATGGAATAATTTATACTCTTTATTCTGATAAATTTGATTCACTTAAAGTTGGTTTTGCTGAAAATGATAAGGTTCTAGAAAAAAAATTATCAAGTGAATCATTGATATTATTGGAGATGAAAAAAGGCAACAAGAAAGATCTATTTTTATTAATAACCACTCTTAAAGAACTTGGTATCAAATACTCAGACAATTTTCATTTCAAATACTCCAGTTCTTTAATGAGACATTTATTTACTTTAGGTTGGCCTGTTGGAAGATCACTTTATAAACAAAGAAAGATTAAAAAAGAACTAGTATGTGCATAAATTTAAATGTAATCGCACTCTAAAGTTTCTCTTGTATCTCTATTTGTGATTGGGTTAGTTCCAGTGGCACTTTCACAAAATTTCCTAATAATATCTTTTGGCAAAAAAACATTTGTGAAGTCTGCGCCTTGTATTTTTACATTTTCAAACTGGGTACTATAAGCAAAAGAATCCTCCAAGTTAGTATTTGATAAATCTGTTCCATCTAGAACAGCTGAGTCTAAAGTTACCTCTCTTAAGTTGGAGTTACTTAAATTAGTATCTTTCAATTTTGCTCCATAAAGAGTCGCATTTTGGAGCTCACAACCTGATAAATTTGCGTCTTGCAAATCAGTTAGATAGAAAGTTGCTCCTTTTAAATCAGATCCAGAAAAATCAGCTCCCACCAAAGATTGTTTACCATAATCCAACGCAGCGAAGCTTCTAGAAGGGAAAGTTAATACAATTATTAAAAAAGTTAAAATTATAAATCTCATTTATTTGAGTAGTATTTCAATAAATTCTAACTTCTTAAGATGAAATCTAAAAATTAATTATTTACTGAATGCTATATTTATTGAAATAGCAAATCACGAACAAGGTTTTGGATATAAGTCCTTATGATGCAATTGTTGTTGGTTCTGGAGCTACTGGAGGAATAGCAGCACTCACATTGGCAGAGCAGGGTGTAAAAGTTTTAGTTATAGAAGCAGGGCCTCAAGTTAAAAGGCATGAAGCTAGTAATCATGAGCCTAAAAGTACATTAAAAAGATTTTCAGGAGTTTTAACAAAAAAACATGCCAATCAATGCCAACATCCTGGTTATTGGAAAAATAATCCTGACTTATATTCAAATGAATTGAAGCATCCTTATGACTTCCCCCCAAAAAAGCCATTTTTTTGGACCCAAGGTAAACAATATGGGGGGAGATCATTAACGTGGGGAGGCATTACATTAAGACTTTCCTCAGAAGATTTTCATCCGGCCAAAAAAGACGGATTCGGACCAAACTGGCCTATTTCATACAATGAACTATCCCCTCACTATGATTTTATTGAAAATTTTTGTGGCATCTATGGACAAAAAGATGACATTAAAGAAGTCCCAAACGGCAAATATATTGGTGAAATACCACTTACAGAAAACGAAAATATTTTTGGCAGCAAAGTTAAATCAAAATTAAACTATCCATTTATACAATCAAGAGGATTTGACCGTAATTCATCAGTAAAAGATAAAAAATGGCCCAATTCTTCTAGTGTAGGAAGCACTTTGAAAAAAGCTTTAGATACTGGGAATGTTCAAATAATTTCAAATCACCTAGTGGAATCTTTTGAGGTTAACAAGATAACAGAGCTTGCATCAAAACTAACGATCGTAAACTTAGAAAATGGATACAAAAAAGAATTAAATTGTGATTTAATCCTTCTTTGCGCATCAACAATTTCAACACTAAGAATACTACTGAACTCAGAATTCAA
>CACNQT010000049.1 GCA_902622705.1 uncultured Prochlorococcus sp.
GGAATTAGTTGCAATTTAAAGATAATCAGCTAGAGTACAGATGTACTATAGTTTGTATTTATGAAGTTTGGTTTAAATAAAAATTTCCAAATTTAAAATAATTACAAGAACTTTAACCGATAAATCAAACAATGAGCCTCGAAGAAAGGAAAAAAACTGAATCAAAAGAAAAAGACAAGGCATTAAGTCTCGTCTTAGGTCAAATAGAAAGAAATTTTGGGCGAGGATCAATAATGAGACTTGGCGACGCCTCAAGAATGAAAGTAGAAACAATATCTACTGGAGCGCTCACCTTAGATTTAGCATTAGGAGGAGGCTATCCAAAAGGAAGAGTAGTAGAAGTTTACGGACCAGAAAGTTCAGGAAAAACTACATTAACGCTTCATGCGATAGCGGAAGTCCAAAAAAATGGAGGAGTGGCTGCATTTGTTGATGCTGAGCATGCACTCGATCCAGTTTATGCAGCATCTTTAGGAGTTGATGTTGAAAATTTATTAGTTTCACAACCGGATACTGGAGAAATGGCTTTAGAAATAGTTGACCAGCTTATAAGATCGAGTGCAGTAGATCTTGTAGTAGTTGACTCAGTCGCAGCATTAACTCCAAGAGCCGAGATAGAAGGAGAGATGGGAGATCACGTAATTGGAAGCCAAGCAAGGCTAATGAGTCAAGCAATGAGAAAAATAACAGGAAATATTGGAAAATCTGGTTGCACGGTAATATTCCTGAATCAATTACGCTTAAAAATTGGCGTTACATACGGCAATCCAGAAACAACCACAGGAGGAAATGCATTAAAATTTTATGCCTCAGTGAGACTTGATATCAGAAGAATTCAAACTCTTAAAAGAGGTACTGAAGAATACGGCATAAGAGCAAAAGTAAAAGTAGCAAAAAACAAAGTTGCGCCACCATTTAGGATTGCAGAGTTTGATATTCTCTTCGGAAAAGGTATTAGTACGACAGGATGTTTATTAGATTTAGCAGAAGAGACTAATATTATAATAAGGAGAGGAGCTTGGTATAGCTATGAAGGAGAAAATATTGGACAAGGAAGAGATAATACAATTATTTGGCTTGATCAAAACTTAGAAATTAGAAATAAAGTAGAATCCATGGTTAAAGAAAAATTAATAGAAGGAACTGAAGTCAGTTCTAATTCAATGAAAGCATTAAATAGCAATCCTAGTAATAAAATCGCTGTTAATGATATAAAAACAGTAGCATAGATTTATAAAGAATCAGCCAAAGTCCACCACCCAGCAGCAGGGCCTACAAATCTCACTACAATCCATAAGATTACTAACCCTCCGATTCCAAACCAACTGGCCTTAATACTTAATTTAATTAGATTATCTCTTTGATTGATTGTAAAGGGGAGCCATTCAACCAATCTTGGAGACTCATCATATTTAATTTTTGTATTACTTTTTTTTGGAGGTAACCCAAGTGTTTTTCGCCTTTTTGCTTCTCCCATATTTCGTTAAGTTATTTATAAATCATAACCTAATCAAAAGGTAGCATATAGTTAATTTGTTTTGATGGTTGAATGTTTTGCAAAAGTAATCTTCCCCAGTTTCTTTTATTAGCTCTTCCATCTAGAATTATTAACTTACCTGAATTTCTTCTTAAAGGAGAAATAGATCTTTCAAGTTTTATTCTGGCTTGAGGAAGTAGGAAGTCTCTAAACCAATCTTGCGAAAGCTTTTTTTTATGAGAGACTGTAATTTCATTAATAGGTTCTGACATATTTGGAATCGGAAGTAAAGGAATAATAATTTGTTCTGGAATTTGTATTGAATAAGAATTCATAATCCACCAATCATAACTAGAGCAAAGAATTTCATTATTATCAATAGGAATTGTCTCTAGCAAAACTCTCTTTCCGTAATTGGAGGCTAATTCTGTAGCAAGGTTAGTTTTCAAATCAATATCGTCAGACAAAATTAAAGTTAAACCCTTTCTAAAAAGTATTAACTTTGTGCATTTATCCAATATTGAAT